>WTGI01000054.1 GCA_011523635.1 Acidimicrobiia bacterium | reverse complement strand
CCCTGGGCGGCCAACGTGGAGCCCTTCCGGATGATCTGCCAGGAGGCCACCGCCTTCCTGGACGACCACGAGGTGTACGAAGGCGAGGAGGTCCAGGTCTCGGACTTCGACACCGGCAAGAAGATCGCCGCCACGCTGGGTGAGGCCAAAGCGGTGCTGTTGCGCAATCACGGTCCGGTCACCGTGGGCGGCTCGGTCGAGGAGGCGATCGGATGGTTCCTGCTGCTGGAGCGGGTGGCAGAGGTCCACGTCAAGGCCCCCGATGCTCGTCCGATCAGCGAAGAGGCAGCCACGATCGCGGCGCGAGAGATCGGCCATGTGTCAAGCGCCCTCGCCGCGTTCGAGTACGCGGCCGCGTCCAAGCTGCCGCCCGAACCTGTCGGGTAGCACGGGCCTGGCAACAGGCGGCGCTAGCCGACCTGTTCCTGACAGCAGTCCGGGTGAACCTTCCGTAATCGGAGCGCGGAGTAGAGGCCGCTTTACAAGAGCCCGGCGTTAGTAAAGGAATCCCCCGAAACTTTACTAAGCCGGGTCACGGGGAGCCGGTTCGGGGCTGTACGAGACGCCACATGTCTTCGGAGCTGTCTACGGCCCGCTGGACGCCGAGGGTTGAGCGGCTGAGATCGACTGGTCGGGCAGGCGGGATTTGAACCCACGACCTCTTCGTCCCGAACGAAGCGCGCTACCAAGCTGCGCCACTGCCCGTGTGTGCGACAAGCATACCCGGTCCCCCGCCTACGCAGGAGGGCGTGCCCTCTCGGTGGCGTCCACCCTGATTCTCGAGACGCGGCGCCGGTCCATGGTCAGCACCGTCAGCCGGAATCCCTCGTGGCCGATGCTGTCACCCTCTGCCGGGATGTTCCCGAACAGGCTCAGGAACAGCCCGGCCACGGTGGAGTAGGGCCCGTCCTCGACCTCTGCGCCGGTTGCCTCCGCCAGCTCGTCTATCGGGGTCCGGCCATCCGCCAGCCATACCTGCCGCCCGATCGGCAGGATCGTGGGCACCCGCGGGTCGTACTCATCCTGGAGTTCGCCCACCAGCTCCCCGACCAGGTCCTTGATCGTCACCAGCCCGTCCACCCCTCCGTACTCATCGGTGACGATGGCGAACCCGATGCGCCGGACACGCAGATCCTCCAACACCCGCATCACCGAGGCGCTCTCCGGCGCGTAGTAGGGGGTCCTGAGCAGGAGCGAGATCCGGTAGTTGTCCAACTCCTCGTTATGGCTCAGCACGTCCTTGGCGTAGAGGATCCCCCGGATGGAGTCCGGATTCCCTTCCCCGCTGACCACCGGAAAGCGGGAGTGGGCCGTCCTGGCCACCGCTTCCCGAACGTCGGATGAGGTGACCGGTAGCGTCAGCGACACGATGTCGACCCGCGGCGTCATCACGTCGCGGACCGGCTGGTCGGCCTTCTCGAACAGCCGCTCGATGATCTCCCGCTCGCCCGGCTCGATCTCGCCGCCGCGCTCCCCGAGCACGGCCAGCGCCCGCACGTCGGCCGGCGTGACGCCCACATCGTTTCGGGCAGGAAGGCGGAGTAACCGGAGGATTCCCTGGCCGAGGCCGATGAACACCCCGGCGATCGGCCTGAGCGCGACCGCTAGGGCCCACACCGCCACCGCCACCGTCATCCCGTACCGCTCCGGGAAGCGCGCCGCCAGCGTCTTGGGAGTCACCTCCCCGATCACCAGCACCAGGATGGTCACCACCACAGTCGACAGGATCGTGCCCCATGTCTCGCCCACCAGCTGGAACGCCAGCGCGGTGGCCACCGAAGTCGCCAGGATGTTGACGAAGTTGTTGGCCACGAGGATGGTGCCGATCGAGCCTTCCAGGTCGTCGACCAGTCCTTCCAGCCGCCTCCCCCGCCTGCCCGTGGCCGCCAGCTGCTGGACGCGCTCCCGCGCCACGGCTGTCAGCGCCGTCTCGCTGCCCGACAGGAACCCGGACGCCAGGAGACACAGGGAGAATATGGCCCACAGGATCAGTTGGTAGGTGTCGGTCATCCGGTCACCGGGAGCGGCGGCCGTCCGGCAGGCCGGTCGTCTTTAGGAGCATGCTGAAAAGGACGGGGATGGGTCGGCCCGCCACGCCTCGGCCTGGGGTTCTGGCGCCCGTTACGGGCCACCGGGACTGCTTTCAATGTGCTCCCACAGGAGCCACTTCCGCCAGCGTCCTCCGCAGATCCTGGGCGCTGAAGGGCTTGGCCAGCCATCCGTCGGCGCCGGACCGCTTGGCGATGAAGGCATCTGCCTGACGGTCTAGGAGCAACACGATCGGCCCGGTGGCGGGCGTGATGGCCTTGAGAGCGCGGGTGATCGCCATCCCCCCCATGGAGCCGACCTGCATGTCCACGATGGACAGATCAGTGCCCGCCGCGGTGGTCTCGACCTGGTAGGGGTCGGTGACCTCCACGATCTCGGCCGATCCGCTCAGGGCGGCGCGCACCTGATTCCGCACCCAGGAGGCGTCGGACACCAGTAGAACTCTCACATCATCACTGTAGCGAGTCCGTGCTTGGACCGATACGGGCTGAGCCCCGACCGGGCCGTCTGCCCTGGCGCGGATCGCATCACCAGGTTCAGATTCCGCGCATCGCTCTCCGGAGGCCCCTCCACCGACGGCGGCATCCGGCGAGGGCAACCCGAGCACCCTCTAACATCGCGGCCCGTGGTCTCCCGCATCATCCCCCTCCTTCTCATCATCGCGTTCCTCCTGGTCCTCGGTAAACCGGCCGTCGCGGACGAGCCGGGCGGTTACATAGAGATCATCGAGGTCGGCGGCAACCTGGACCGGCCTGCCCTCGACTTCGTCTCGGACCGGGTGGAGGCCGCCGCCCGGGGAGGCGCCACCGCCGCCGTCATCCAGCTCGACTCCCGCGCTACCCTCTCCGGCGGCCTGCTCCAGCTGGCGGCCCGGATCGCCGACCCGCCGCTCCCGCTGGTGGTCTGGGTGGGGCCGGCGCCCGCCTCGGCGTTCGGCGGCGCCGCTCACCTGCTGGCCTCTGCCCCGATCAAGGCGGCTGCTCCCGGAGTGCGGATCGGGTACGCGCAGCCTGTCGTGGCCGGCGATGCCGTGAGCCGTCCGGTCGGGTCCGGACCGCTCGACGGGCTCGCCGGGTCGGCCTTCACGGTCGCCGAGCCCACCGCGGGCCTCGTGGACATCGTGGCGCCATCGATCAGCAACCTGCTGGTGGAACTGGAGGGCCGCGCCGTGGAGGTCCGCGGCGAGTTCGTCACCCTCCGAACGCTGCGCTCCACCGCCGACGGCGCCGCCGCCATCGAGACGGTCTTCTACGAACCCTCCATCGGGGTGAGGCTGCTGCAGCTGGCCACCGGGGCGGAGGCTGCTTTCTTCTTCCTGGTGGCCGGGCTGGCGGTCGTGGTGTTCGAGTTCTACGCCCTGGGGCCCGGCATCGCCGCAGGCGTGGCGGCCCTCATGCTGCTGATCAGCGGCTACGGCCTGGCTGTCCTCCCGCTCCGGGGATGGGCGGTCGGGTTGGCCCTGGCCGGGATCTGGTTCCTGACAGCCGACTTCCAGCGCGGCCGGGCCGGGCCGCTGACCGCCCTGGGCGCCGTGGCGATGCTGGTGGGCGGCCTCTACTTCACCGACGCCGCTCCGCAGATCCAACCGTCGTGGTGGGTCGTGACCGTGATCACGGTATCGGTGACCGCCTTCTACGTGATAGGGATCAGGACCGTAGCCCGGGCTCGCTTCTCGACCCCGACCATGGGCCGCCGCCACCTGATCGGCCGGGCGGGCGTGGCCATCACCCGCTTCGACCCCGATGGGGTCGTGGAGGTGGAGGGCGCCCGGTGGCAGGCCACCGCCCATCGGGAGGCCGGCCTCGCACCGGGTGATCCGGTGGTGGTGCGAGCGGTTGACGGCCCGGTTCTCGAGGTGGATCCGGTCTAGTTTCTAGTCGTTAGTTGCTGGTCAATATCGGACAAGAACGATAACACATCGCTCCGTTCCTTCCTTGGAGCTAGTGCTCGGGGGGCAGAACGCGAAAAACACCCCTTCCAGGCGGGTGAATCCACTGGTACTTTCCAAGAACAACTCAGGCGGAGTAGGAGGCGGTCCACCGTATGGACTACGACGACTCATGGCATCTCCACGCGCGATGTCGTAATAACTACTCGCACCTCTTCTTCCCTCCCAGCACCTTCGAGAGGAAGGACGACCGGGAGCGGAGAGAAGTCAGGGCCCGGGCAGTGTGCAACGCATGCTCGGTAAAGCAGGAGTGCCTCGACTACGCCCTCAGCATCCGAGAACCGTACGGGATCTGGGGCGGATACACCGAGGCGGAGCGGCGGGAGCTGCTCACGGTCTGATCCGGCCAGTGGAGTGGCCTGTCTGCGAAACAGCTAAGCGTGGTCTGGCGGCATCGGCGTCCCGTCGCTGCGTTCCGCCTCCTCAACGTACCGCTGCGGGTACGCCTTCGTCAGCGGGCCTTGCGAGGAACACCGCTGCCGACGCCATACCACACCGCCGCTCCACAGACAGACCACTAGCGGTTGACGGAACGCTCGTTGCCGTAGCGGGTGGTTATGTCGCGCCGGTCGGCCCACTCAAGGAACGGCACCGCGTACTTGCGGGTCAGCCCGGTGGCGTCCCGGAACTGCGCCACCGTGAAGCGGTCGGGAAGGTCAGCCAGCCGAGCGACCAGCTCGTCCGCCTGGCCGGGCAGGTAGACCAGCTCCTCGGAGATCCTGACCAGGCGCCCCTCCCTGAGGAGGGCGTGCAGGAGCTCGGGATCGACCGCCATCTCCTTCAGCCTGGGCACCATCGGGCCCGCCGATTCGAGATCGGTACGGATCCGCTCCCACTCCTCCTCCTCGGACCGACCCAGTTCGGGCAGGAATCCCGCCAGCACCACCACGGACTTCCGCTGGACGAGCCGGCCGTCGAACGGCAGCACGGCGGCGAGAGTGTCGATGTCGACCCCCAGCGCGCTGGCCAGGCTCGCCTTGGGCATCCCCGGACGCAGGGGATTGTCCTCGTGGAACCGGGCCACGATGGTCCCGGCTCGCCGGGCCAGCCGGCCGGCATGGTCCTCGCTCAGCAGCGACCGGCCCGCCACCACCCCCCTATCGGGCCTGCCTCCTCCCGAATGGGCGGCCAGCACCGCGGGGCTTTCGGCGCCCCGCCATCCGAGCAACGCGCCGGCCTGCCGGTCGGGCTCCAGCCCGAGGACGGGTTGGAGCGCGGCGGCGGCGAGACGGGCGTCGCGTCCCTTGCGCGGCGCCACCGGCTCCACGATCTGCCCTCCGGCCACGATCAGGCGCCTTCCCACGTCGCGCAGCACGAAGCGGTCACCCATCCGGACCGGCACCGGCTGTTCGGTACGGAGCACGCCCACGGTCCGGTCATCGACTTCGCCCACCGAGAAAAGGCGCACCGGCCAGGCCCCGCTACCCAGGTGCATCTGGTAGGCCCCCCGCCTCGACAGGGGATGGTCCACGTATCGGGCGGTGCGGAGTGTCACCAGGAACCGATCGCTCGGCACCCACTCGCCGGGCCGCCCCAGCATCCACCCCCGCGCCACCCTCCTCCGGTCGAGCCCGGCCACTCCGGCCGCGGTCCGGGTCCCGGCTCCGACCCGGTCCCGCTCCGCCTCGTGAGCCTGAAGGGAGCGCACCCTTCCCGTGACGGCGCCGGGGAGGACTTCCACCTCGTCGCCCACCGCGATGGATCCGCCGACGAGGGTGCCGGTCACCACCGTTCCGGCACCCGCCATCGGGAACACCCGGTCGATCCACAGCCGGGTGCGGTCGCTGCGGTGGGCGGGCATCGATGCGATCGTCTCGGCCAGCGCGGTCCGGAGATCGTCCAGGCCGTCCCCGGTCACCGCCGACACGCCGACGATGGGGCAACCCTCCAGGGAGGTGCCCGACAGCCGCTCCTCCACCTCCAGCGTGGCCAGCTCGATCAGATCGGCGTCGGCCCGATCGGTCTTGGTCAGCGCGACCAGCCCGTGGCGGATGTCGAGCAGGTCGAGGACGGCCAGGTGCTCCTCCGATTGGGGCATCCATCCCTCATCGGCGGCCACCACCAGCAGCGCCACATCGAATCCCCCGCTGCCCGCGAGCATGTTCTTCATGAACCGCTCGTGGCCCGGAACATCCACGAAGGAGACCTCCAGGCCGCCGATCCTCGCCCAGGCGAACCCGAGGTCGATGGTGAGCCCCCGCTCCTTCTCCTCGCGCCAGCGATCCGGATCGCGTCCGGTCAGGGCCTGGACGAGGGTGGACTTGCCGTGATCGACGTGACCGCCGGTACCTACGACCGGCATAGAGCCCGCAGAGCGGCCGCGACGGTGGCGTCGTCGTCCGTGCCGACGGCCCTCAGGTCGATGAGAAGGTCACCGGCCGCCCGGCGGGCCACCACGGGCGGATCCGATCCGACCAGGGCCGGCCAGAGATCCTCGCCCCGGCCTTCCAGCACCAGCACCGGCGAGGGAACGGCCATGCCGGGAACCGACCCGGCGCCCGGCACCGCCTCCGACATCCGCACATCGGCGGCTACCTCCGCGAGGGCGGCGAGGCGCTCGAGGCGCTCGGTCAGGGTCGTAACGGAACGGCCGGCCATCTCCCAGAACGGGACCTCGCTTCCCCTCCCCTCGGCGTATAACTCGGCGGTGCGGGTCAGCGCGGCGATGGCGGAGCCGTCCACCCGTACCGCCCTGGCCACGGGGTGGGCCTTGAGTCCGGCCACCAGATCGGCCCGACCCGCGATGATCCCCGCCTGGCATCCCCCGAACAGCTTGTCGCCCGAGAAGGTCACCAGGTCGGCGCCATCGGCGAGGACCTGCCTCACTCCCGGCTCGTCGCCGATCCAGGCGGGAGGCGGCCCTGGCAGCCATGGAACCTCGGCATCCAGGAGCCCGCTCCCCACGTCGTAGACCACCGGCAGGCCGAGGCCCCTACCCAGGCCGACCAACTGCGCGATGGTGGCCTCCTCAGCGAACCCCACCACCCGGTAGTTGGACGGATGGACCTTGAGCAGCATGGCGGCCCCGTCGCCGGCCGCCTCCTCGTAGTCGGCGATACGGGTCCGGTTGGTGGTGCCGACCTCCACCAGGTGCGCTCCCGAGGCCGCCATCAGCCGGGGCAGCCGGCAGGAGCCTCCGATCTCGATCAACTCGCCCCGAGAGACCGGCACCGAGCGGCCCGCCGCCAGCGTGTTGAGAACCAGGAACAGGGCGGCGGCGTTGTTGTTCACCACCAGCGCAGCCTCGGCGCCGGTCAGATGGGCCATAAGCCGGGACAGGTAGGCAGCCCGTGAACCGCGGCGCCCCCCGTCCAGGTCGAACTCGAGGTTGCCGTAGCCGGTGGCCGCCCCGCGGGCCTCCCCGGCCGCGGACGGATGGAGCGGGGCTCGACCCAGATTGGTATGGAGGATCACACCGGTGGCGTTGATGACCCGTCGCAGACGGGTCCTGGACAGGCGCGCGGCTTCGCGAAGGGCGGTCACCGCCGGGTCGACGGAGCGGCCTTCCAGGGCGCTGGCGCGGGCTTCTTCGATGCTGCGCCGGGCGATCTCGGTAGCCAGGGCCACCGGCAGGCCGTCCTCGACCCGGGCGACCAGATCATGCGCCAGCGCACCAACCGAGGGAAGGCGGCGCAGGTCGGGCATCCAACAATGATACCGGTGGCCGGACCCGAGGCCGGGAGGGCGCCGGAAGCCGGGCCTGGGCGGTGCGGCAGGTCTGGGCTCGGGGGCATCCCCGGATTGGACATCGGATAATGGGGTCCGGGGGATAAGCTGGCCCCATGGGAGTCATTCTGGGCGCAGCCTTCATCGTGGTGCCGATCCTCGAGCTGGTGCTGTTCGTCTACGTGGAGCGGCGGATCGGGCTGGGCTGGCTGGTGGTGGGAATCATCATCACGGCTATCGCGGGCGCTTTCCTGGTGCGGCAGCAGGGCTTCTCGGTCTGGCGCCGCCTCCAGACCGACCTGGTGTCGGGCGCCCTACCGGGCCGGCAGCTGGTCCACGGCGCCCTGGTGCTGGTGGGAGGGGCGCTACTCCTCACGCCCGGCTTCCTGACCGACGCGGTGGGTTTCGCCCTGATGGTTCCCTTCGTCCGCGAGGGGATCCGGCGTCTGGGGGTTCGCGTACTACAGCCGCGCGTGGTCATTATCGAGTGACAGGAGTCCATCGGCTGCTCGCCCCCAACCCCGGACCGATGACCGGACCGGGAACCAACACATACCTGATCGCATCGGGCCGCGATTGCGTGGTCCTCGACCCCGGACCGCCGGAGGAGTCCCACCGCCGGGCCATCATCGCCGCCATCGGAAATCTCCGACTCCGGGGCGTGGTGGTGACCCACACCCATCCCGACCATGCTCCTCTGGCCGATCCGCTCGCCGCCGAGTTCGGTGTCCATACCTACGGCTACGCACCCGGACCGGGGTTCAGCCCGAGCCGGCGTCTCCGGGATGGCGACCGGCTCCGTTTCGGCGAGGCCGTCCTGACCGCCGTCCACACTCCCGGCCACACTGCCGACCACCTCTGTTACCGGATGGGTGGCACCGTGTTCACGGGAGATCACATCATCGGCGGATCGACCGTGCTGGTCGAGGACATGGGCGAGTACTTCCGGTCGCTGGACCGGATCCGGGCCCTCCGGCCCGGGCGCCTGCTCCCAGGCCATGGCAGCCGGATGGACAACGCCGCCGAGGCCATCGCCGCCTACATCGCCCACCGGCGGGAGCGGGAAGCCCAGATCCTCCGAGCGGTCGGTGATGGCGCCCGCACGGTCGCTGGGGTGGTCGAGGCGGTGTACGAAGAGGTCGATCCGCGGCTGCGTTTCGCCGCGGCGGGCTCCGCTCTCGCCCACCTCCGACACCTGGCCGACCAGGGAAAGATCTCCCTCGAATACGGGGAGGGAACCGGGGATGAACCCTGGGAGATCGCGGCCGTCCGGGAGGCGGCTGTCTCGTGACCAGGGCCCACCCCCGGCGAAGGTCGCTCCTGGCGATCACAGCGCTGGTGCTGGTGGTGTCCGCCGCGGCGATTCCGGCGCCGGCACAGACCACCGAGGAGGAACTGGCCCGCGTCGAGGCGGAACTGGCCCGCATCCAGGCCGAGGTCCAGCAGCTGACCGACGATTACCAGGCAGCCTGGGCGGCGGAAGCCGACCTCGCGTTCCGTATTTCCGGCCTGGAGTCGTCGATCGCCGCCTACGGGGTGGAGCAGAGGCGACTCCAGGACCAGATCCGGGAGCGAGCCGTGGACCTCTACATGAGCGGCGCGGCCGGGAACGACCTGGCGGCCCTGATGATCGCCGCTTCGCTCTCCGACTTCGACATCAGGACCGAGTACCTCGACGATGCCCGGGAGCAGGACCAGGTGCTATTCAACGCGTTGGAGGTGCTGACCCGCCAGCTGAACGAGGCCGCCGACATGCTGCGCCGCGACCGCCAGGAGCAGCAAGAGCTGCTGGATCGCCTGGAGGAAGTGTCGGTCGGTCTGAGCGAGCGCCTCGCCGCCGGCCAGGAGGCCCATCTCCGCCTCGAGGAACGCAGGGCGCAGGAGATCGCCCAGGCGGAGGCCGAAGCCCGAGCCCAGGCCGAGGCGGAGGCCCGAGCCCAGGCGGAAGCGGAGGCCCGAGCCCAGGCGGAAGCGGAAGCCCGAGCCCAGGCCGAGGCTGAGGCCCGAGCCCAGGCCGAGGCTGAGGCGGAGGCAGCGCGCCAGGCCACCAGTACCACCTCGTCCACTACCACCACGGTCGCCGTGACCACCGCTCCCACCACCGAGGCCACGACCACCACTTCGATCTCCGTCACCGACACGACCCTCGCACCGCCCACCACCGTTCCTGCCGACGGCCCGGTGACGGGCGACCCTCCCTCCGGCGCCATGGCCTGCCCGGTGGACGGGTTCCACAGCTTCACCGACACCTGGGGGGCGCCCCGTTCGGGCGGTCGGAGGCACCAGGGCGTGGACATGCTGGCCGACCGGGGCACCCCGGTGGTGGCGGTGGAGGACGGGACGATCCACCGGATGTCCAATACCAGTCGGGGCGGCATCGCCGTCTGGCTGGATGGCATCGGCGGAGACCGCTACTACTACGCCCACCTCGACGCCTGGGCCCCCGGATTGGCGGTCGGCCAGATGGTCTCCCGCGGGGAAACCCTCGGGACCGTCGGAACCACCGGCAACGCCCCTGCCCACATCCCCCACCTGCATTGGGAGTACCACCCCGACCGCGGGGGACCCGTCAACCCGACCCCGCTGGCCCGGGAGCTGTGCGGTTGACGGACAGGTCCTGCCGCCTGTGTGGATGGATAGCCGAGTTGCCGGAGGTCCGCACCGGCGTCTCGGTGGAGATCGACGCGCCGGTGGATCAGGTCTGGGCAGAGGTGACCGACTTCGCCGCCCACACCGAATGGATGGAGGACGCCCACGCCATCCGCTTCGGGACCGACCAGAGGGAGGGACCCGGCACGGTGTTGCTGATCGACACCCGGGTCGGTCCGCTCCGCACCATGGACCGCTTCGAGATCACCGAGATCGAGCCCATGAGCACGGTAGCCGGCCGGCACACGGGCCTCTTCCGGGGCGAGGGCCGCTTCGAACTCTCCTCGCCCAGCCCCGGACGGACCCGGCTGGTGTGGCGCGAGCGGATCCGGTTCCCGTGGCTCTTCGGAGGCCCGGGCGCAGCCCTGGTGGGCCGGTTGGTGCTAAGGCGGGTGTGGGCCAAGAACCTGGCCACGCTGAAACGGAGGATCGAGACCTATTAGTGGTCAGTGGTACTTAATATAAACTAGCAACTAGCTTGGTTCGAAGCCGGCGCACCCGTGGGCCTCCACCGCGGCGAAGGTCTCGGTGGCCAGTTCCAGCACGCGCACGAACACGACCTCGGCACCGTCGATCACCACGGTGGCGGTGCGGGCGCTCTCCACGTGCACGTAGGGGGACCGGTCGTCATAGGCGGACGCGAAGCCCACCATGGCGTCGTAGGGGGTCGGCTCCGCCTCGTAGGTGCGGTCGTACTCGGTCTCCCACGACCAAGCCGGAGACCCGCAGTCGATCGCCCCGTCGTAGCCGTCGGGATCCTCCTCCCCGCCGCAGGCCGGCACCACGAGGCACGCCAGCACGGCGAGCGCCACCACCGGCCCTCCGGCGGCCCGGAACGCTCGGTTCACGTGCCCCTGAACTCCGCCGTTCGCTTCTCCAGGAAGGCCAGCACCCCTTCCCGGGCGTCATCGCTGGCAAAGGTCGCGTCGAAGGCTTCCGCCTCCACCGCGAGGGCCTCATCCATCGGGCGCCCCCAACCTTCGTTGATGGCACGCTTCGCCATTCCCAGCGCCACAGCCGGACCGGCGGCCAGGGTGGCCGCATACTCCAACGCCGATTCCAGCAGGACCTCGGACGGGAACACCCTGTCGGCCAGCCCGATGGCGAGCGCTTCCTCGGCATCCAGGTGGCGGCCCGAGTAGATGATCTCCCGGCCCCGGTTGGACCCCACCAGGCGGGTGAGGCGCTGGGTTCCCCCCGCACCGGGGATGATCCCCAGCAGTATCTCGGGCTGGCCGACCCGGGCGTCCTCGGCCAGGTAGCGGAAGTCGGCCCCCATCGCCAGCTCCAGCCCTCCGCCCAGCGCGTAGCCGAACACGGCCGCGATGATCGGTTTGGTCATCAACTCCATGCGACGGACCAAGGCTCCCAGCCGGTCTGCCTCCAGAGACCGGGCGTCGGCGCCTTCCTCGTGCGCCTCCTTGAACCTGTTGATATCGGCACCCGCCGCAAAGTGGGGCCGCCCGGTGATCACCACAGCCCGGATGCCGGGATCGGACGCCTGATCGAGCGCGTGGTCCAGATCGCGGACGACGTCGGCGGAGATGGCGTTGACCGGAGGGCGGGTCAGCTCGATGAGCCCTACCGCATCATGGGTGGTGAACGACGTGTATTCCAAGACCGCTCCTCGCTGTGGGTTCCGACAGGTTAGATGGGCGGACTCGCTAGGCAGGCGGGCCCGGTATGTCCGCGCCGACCAGTCCCGGCTCACCGCATCTCATCTGGCGCTCCGGACCGGAACGTCCGTGCCTGCGAAGAGGCAACCTCATCCCCGGAGGTGGGCCTGGTGTGCCTCGACAGCTCGCCATAGCTCGTCTATGCCGACACCCTTGGTGGCCACCGTTTCCAGGACCGGGGGCTTCCAGGACCGCGCCGGGCCCATGGCGAGCATCACCTCGAGGTCCCGGCGCGCCGACGCGCTGCCCGCCAGGTCGGCCTTGTTGACCACGTATACGTCCCCGATCTCGAGCACGCCGGCCTTGGCGGTCTGGACGCTGTCGCCCCACCCCGGCGTCACCACCACCACCGTGGTGTCCACATGGTGCATCACCTCGACCTCGGACTGGCCCACGCCGATCGTCTCGACCAGCAGGATGTCGAAGCCGGCCCCTTCCAGCACCGTAGCGATGCGAGGAACCGCCGCCGACAGGCCGCCCAAGTGGCCCCGTCCGGCCACCGACCGCACGTACACGCCCGGATCGTCCACATGGTCCTGCAGGCGGATCCGGTCGCCCAGGAGAGCCCCGGAGGTGAGCGGGCTGGAGGGATCGACGGCGACCACGCCCACTGTCCGCTCCTCGGTCCTGATGGTGGAAATCAGGGTAGAGATGAGGGTGCTCTTGCCGACTCCGGGCGCGCCGGTGATGCCGATCCTCATCGCGCCGCCGGCGAGCGCTGCGAATGCCTCCAGGAGATCGCCCGCCGCTGCCGGGTCCTCCTCCACGGCGGAAATGGCCTGGGCGAGGGCCCGCCGGTCGCCGTTACGAACCCGATCCACCCATTCGCCCACCACCAGGGGCTCAGGGGTGGTGCGGCTGACCCCGGTCGGCATCGCTACACGCCCCGATGCGGCACCGGAAGGCAGGCTCGGGCTCAGATGGCGTTGACGGCGGTAACGCCGGGGACCCGATCCTTGAGGATCCGTTCGATACCCGCCGTAAGCGTCATCATCGACATCGGACAGCCACTGCAAGCCCCGACCAGGTTCAGGTTCACGGTCCCGTCCTCGTCCACTCCATCGAGGATCAGGTCGCCGCCGTCGTACTGGAGGGCCGGACGGATGTACTCCAGGGTGGAATCGAGCAGGTCGCGGTCGACCTCGACCCGTTCCTCACGTACGGGCGGGCGGAGGGTAACCGCGGTCTCGGTAGCGCTCATGGGTCGGATGCATCCTTGCGAGGTTGCGGGCTTGCGAACGGAGCGGGCTTGCGGAACGGAGGTGAACCGGCCCACCCGTCAGGATACCCCGCCGGGAGGGTACCGGGAAACGTCCTTTTCAGCCCGCCGGCTCGCGGCGGATCGCCGGATCAGTGACGTTAGGCCGGCCGTGCGCCCATTTCGGGACGTCCCTCAGCTGTCGAAGGAGGTCGCCGAGATCTGCAGCGAGAGCCAGTCGGTGTCCAACTCCTCCTTGCGAACCCGCAGGTCGAGATAGAGAACCGCCAGCACCACGGCGATGAAGGGCTGGGTGATGACCCAGGCGATCTCCGACGCCAGCAACGCGCCGGCGTCACCGAGAACGGAGCCGAGCACTCCTCCGAGAACAATCACCAGTACCAGGTTGGCCACGATCACCAGTGCGGAGGTGACGGCCAGGACGCCGAAGATGGTCATCCGGCGCCCGAAGGTGATCACCCAGGAGCGGGCGAAGGCGGTGAGCGGCCCGGCCCCTTCGATGATGACGGCGCTCAGCGTGGCGCACCAGGCCACCACGAGAAACAACCCCGGAAACACGAACAGGGCGGAACCGAGCGTGACCCCCGACCAGAACAGGACCGTCACCACGGCCAGGGACACCATCCGGCTGATCGCGGCGGCGGTGGTATCGCGCCATGACGACTCGACTCCCGCATAGGTCTCGCCGACCGTCCGGATGACCGCCGCGAACAGGATGCTCGTGATCAGCAGGCGTATCGCCAGCCAGGGTCCCAGGGCTCCGACGAACGTCGAAAGTTCCTCGTTGGTGGGTATGGCAGAGAGCGGAGGAGGATCGTCCGCCAGCACGTAGTAGAGCACTGCGTAGGGAAGGTCGAGCACCGCGGCCGTAGCCATCAGGGTGCCGAAGCGGTGACGGTAGGCGGCGATGGACTGTTTGAACACCCCGCCCGTGTCCAGGGGTCGGAGCTGGAACTCTGCCATGCGCCGATTCTAGGAGTGGGCGACCACGCGGAATCCCGGCGGCCGGGTAGTGGCCGATCCGCACTGTCCGGAGCAGCCTAAACCTAAGGCTCACAACGCGCCCCAGCACGCCCACACCTAAGGCTCACAACGCGCCCCGGTACGCCCGCAGCCTAAGGTTCACGCACCACCCACCACACCCCCGCCAAACACTCAGCGAGTTCTCAGAGATGCCGGGTTTGCTTCTCCCCGGAGAAGCTCTGACAGGGAACAGTCCAGTTATGAGACCGGAACGACATCGACCCGGCGGTTGGTAACGGCGACGAGTGCGGCGAGGTCATGGGGATCGGAAGTGATGATGCGATCACCGTGAGCGGCTATGGCTGCCAGTGCTGCGTCGACTGCGTCGCTCAGCCCGGAACGAGCGAGCAGTACACCGGCACGACGGCCCAACTCTTCGTCGAGGGGAACGGTCTCGACAGCCTGTAAAGAGCGGGCGAGGGGAGTCTGGTGACCGGTTCCGCCGCGCCATACCTGGGCGATCACACCACCGTGGGTCATCGGCGGACTCCCCGACAGGAGGGCTGCTTTGAGGCGGCGCCACGTCGCACGATCGCCACGCTCGAGCGCTACGAACGCGCCTGCATCCAAGATGATGCTCATCCGGCTTGGCGGACCGCCATCCGTGCCACCGCGGCGGCATCCCTATCCCGCTGCGCCTGTTCGGCCATCTCGTCCTCGGTGATAACCCCGTGGGTCGCCTCGTAGTCGCGGATCAACTCGCCGAGCACCCTGAGGCGCCGCTCCCTGATCCGCCGCTGTGCCATAGCACCCGCCACCCACTCACTCACCGATCGGGCCCGGCCGTCACCCACAGCCGCATTGGCCTCTTCGAGAAGGTCTTCGTCCACCGTGACCGTGACACGTCGCTTACGCATATAGTCAGCATATTAGAGTAAGCACGTAATGTGCGCTCCCGGTTCGAGTCCCGGCTAACTCAAGGTCTGCCGGACAACCCCCACCGAAGGTCGCAACCTCCTCCCTACTCCGTTGGGACCGCCGGAGTGACCCCGAGCCGGTATCCTCCGATCCTGGCGTTCTAGGAGTGAGTTGAGAGTCGCGATCGGCGCTGACCACGCCGGCTACCCCCTTAAGGAGCACCTCGCTTCGATCCTGCGAGGCGACCACGACGTGATCGACCTGGGCACCCACTCCACCGACCCGGTCGACTACCCCGACCTGGCGATCGCGGTGGCGGAGGCGGTGAGGCGCGGGGAAGCCGACCGGGGCATAATCGTGTGCGGGTCGGGGGTCGGCGCCGCCATCGCCGCCAACAAGGTGGCCGGCGTACGGGCTGCGCTCGCCCACGATCACTACTCGGCCCACCAAGGGGTCGAGCACGACGACGCCAACGTCCTGTGCCTGGGCGGCCGGGTGGTCGGATCGAAC
The DNA here is from genome assembly GCA_011523635.1 of Acidimicrobiia bacterium. Lineage (GTDB taxonomy): Bacteria > Actinomycetota > Acidimicrobiia > Spongiisociales > Spongiisociaceae > Spongiisocius. Next base: position 33,308 of record WTGI01000054.1, on the reverse strand, counting down.
GTAGCGGAGGAGTTGGTTGAGGCCTTCCTCGGCGCCACCTTCTCAGGGGAGGAGCGCCATCGCCGCCGGCTGGACAAGATCGCTCAGCTGGAGGACGGCCGCTAGCCGACTCCTCTCGAGGCCTGCCTTCCTTACCCGAGGCCTTCGAGCCAGCGGGCCGTGCGTTCCGCCATCGTGCGCAGGACCTCTCGCTGGGTGGTGCCACTCCGTTTCGGCACCCGGAAGCTGTGGTCGGCATCGGGGATGATCTCCACCACCGACCGCTCCAGGCCCAAGAGATACTCCTCAACCAGATGCGGGAGCGCGAGACGGTCCTTCTGGCCGGTGAAGAACAGCATCGGAACCGGCACGCGGGGTAGGTGGTCGGCTCGCAACCGGTCGGGCTTGCCCGCCGGATGCAGCGGGTACGCGTACAGCACCAGGCCGGCGCAGGGCTGGCCCTCGACAGCCAGGTAGGAGGCCATACGACCGCCCATCGAGCGGCCCGCCATCACGAACCGATCGCATCGCTGCCCCAGCCAGGCCGCCGCCGCCCGGTGGCATCGCAGCAACGTCTCCCGCCGGTCGGGGAACCTTCGTCCCGCCTCCATGTAGGGATAGTCGAACGTCAGCACCGGATGGCCCTGTCCGACCAACCCTTCCGCGATGGTCGTGATCCCCGGATGGTCCTGCCCGGCCCCGGCGCCGTGGGCGAGCAGCACCGCGGTGCGCGCCGATCCCTCGGGAGTCCGCCAGCGCCCGGTCACAGAGCCTTCGCCCACTTCAATGGTGACCTGCCGCGTCAACTCAGGATCTCCTTCGTGTCGCCACCCGCCGTTAGGGTTCCGGTCATGGACGGAACACAACAACAGATAACACAACATCGCGTGAGGATCGGCCGGGCGGATGTGCGGGTGTTCGAGGACGGGGCCACCCTTGCCGCCGGGGCCGCTTCCATGATCGCCTCATTCATCAGGCGGGAAGTTACCAAGGCCAGGGCGGCGGGCGGACGCCTGGTGTCGGTGGCCATGGCGGGCGGATCGACCCCGGTGGCCACTTACCGGCATCTTGCCACGATGGACATCCCATGGTCGGGTGTCTGCGCGTGGGTGGGCGACGAGCGCTACGTACCGCTCGACGACGAGGACAGCAACGGCGCCATGATCGGCCGGTCGCTGCTGGACGGTACCGGGGCCCGGTTCCTCCAGGTGCCATGGGCCGACGACCGGTCCGCCCCCGACGCCGCCGCGCTCTACGAAGCCGAGCTTCTCGCCTCGATGGGAGGGGACGCCCGCGGGCCCCGCCCCGACCTGATCCTGGCCGGCATGGGAGGGGACGGCCACACCCTGTCCCTCTTCCCCGGCAGCGATGCGCTGGACATCACCGATCGTTGGTATATCGCCACGGAGGTGTCCGCCGCGCAGCCATGGCGCCTCACCGCCACCTACCCGCTGGCGTACCGGGCCGCCGCCGTCTACGTGCTGGTGTCGGGCGAATCCAAGGCCCCTGCCCTGGCGGAGGTGCTCCAGCCCACCGGCGACCACCCGCTTCCGGCCCGCCGGCTCATGGAGGGCGGGGCGCCCGTCTCCTGGTTGGTCGATCGGGCCGCCGCGGCCGGGCTCGACCTGCCATGAGCGTCGCCCGCTGGACGCCCCGGAACCCGATCGACCTGGAGGCTTCGATCGCCCGCTTCGTCCGGTACGGAGCGGACCTGCTGGGCGCCGTCTCGAACGGCTACCTGTACCGGACCACCGCCGACGGCCTTCCCTACCGCATCCGCCAGGCTGAGGACGGCAGCATCGAGGTCGAGACCGGCGCGGACCGGGACTTGGAGGCAGCGGTGGAGGAGTCCCGGTTCCGGCTGGGCGAGACGCTGCCGCGAGCGCCTCTGGAGGAGGTGGCGGGCCGGGTCCCGGCGGTAGCCGACCAACTCCGGCGCATGCCCGGCTACCGCATCCCCCTCAACCCGGCAGGCCTCGAGGTTCTCGTCTCCTCGATCAGCGCCCAGCAGGTCAACCTGCGCTGGGCCAACACCACCATGAGCCGCCTGATCCGGCGCTACGGCACCGAGGTGGAGATGGACGGGGTTGGGTGGTGGCGCTTCCCCGGCGCCGAGAAGCTGGCCGGGGCCGACCCGGCCGACATACGGGCCATGCAGTTCACCACCCGGAAGTCCGGATACATCGTCGGGGTTGCGGGGGCTGTCGCGGCGGACCGGCTGACCGGACTCGAGGAGGACGGCAACGAGGCGGTCATCCGCCGGCTGGTGGAGTTGCGCGGCGTGGGCAGGTGGACGGCGGAGTGGTTCCTGGCCCGCTGCCTGGCCCGGCCCGACGTGGTCCCCGCCGGCGATCTCGGGGTCCGCAAGGTGGTCTCCCGTTACGTGATAGGCGCCGAGAAGGGCGAGGTCCTACCCGAGCCGGACGTACGAGCGGCCGTCGAGTCGTGGGGCGACGGGGGCAACTGGGCGGTCCACCTGCTGCTCGAACGTTGGGCGGAGGAACACGCCCGCTAGCCCAGTTCCACGGCGGGAGACGCGGAGAACCAGGGCTAGTGGCGCCGGATGTCCCTGGGCGGTAGCCGGGGTCCGTAGGCGGGGGCACGACCGGCGTAGCGTTCCAGCAGCCGCACCACCCGGCCCCGCTGCCCTTCGTAGGGCGCCAAGAGTTCCAGCATCCTCTCATCCGTCCCGCGCGGTTCCCGCGCCAGCGCCCACGCAACCGTGTTGGGCAGATGGAAATCCCCCACGGGAACCGCATCCGGATCGCCTCGCACCACCCCCAGGGCCGAGGCGCTGGTCCAGGGACCGATGCCGGGGATCCGGTGGAGGTACTCGTAGGCGCCGGCCAGGCTGCCCTCGCCGATGGCGGTGATACGGTCGGCGTCCCGGCACACCCGGAGGATGATCTCGGCCCGGCGGCGCTCCACCCCGAGCGGGTGGAAGTCGTAGTACCGGAGCCCGGCCAGGCTGCCCGGGTCCGGAGGCAGGAGCAAGGTGGTAGGCCCCGGCGCCGGCTCACCGCAGCGTGCCGCCATCCGCCGGTAGCTGCGCCCGGCCTCGATCCCGGTCACCTTCTGCGCCAGGATGGTCGGGATCAGGACCTCGACCAGCCCGCCCACGGCCGGCAGACGCACCCCTCGCCCGCGCCTCGCCGCGCGCGCCACGGCAGGATGGACCGGTACGAGCGCCCCAGGGTCGTCGTGCTCGCCCACCCACTCCGGTACGTGCTCCAAGGCGAGTTCGGCCCCCTCGCCCCACGCATGGGCGACCAGCTTCCGGTCCTCGATCCGCAGCCGAACCGTGGCCGGCCCCGAAGCGGTGCGGGTGGCCCTCCACAGGCCATCCGCCCCGGCCCGCAGCGACGGACCCTTCAGCCCCTTCACCACCAGGGTTCCGCGGAGATCCAGCGCCCGGCTGAGGGGTAGCACCCGGGTACGGGATCGCCCTGCTAGCGCGGTCGACATACGGCCAAGCTAACAGCCGACCCCGGCTGCCCGGACGAGAAGGTTGAAACGTGTCACAGGCTTTCTATATGTTGTCTATCGCCAAGCACCTACACCGGCCGAGGGCACCTGCCGATCGGTTCGGCCGGACGGCGGGAACATACGAGGGCTCATGGAGCGGGGGCAGAGCAATCCGGCAGCCGGCCGGGTATGGCCGAACACGCTCCGAACCAGGAAAGGTGGTGGTGGGGGAGGGCCCGGTGCGGAGCACCGGTTTGGCGGCGCGATTTTCGCGTTCTTCCGGCGGCTCGCGGCCTAGACGAGTTCTATGACCGCCATCTCTGCGTTGTCGCCGCGGCGGGGGCCGATCTTGACTATCCGGGTGTAGCCGCCGGGCCGTCCCTGGTACCTCGGGGCGACCTCGTCGAACAGCTTGGTGACCACCTCCAGGTCCGACAGGTCCTTGAGCACCAGGCGGCGGGAATGGAGATCGCCGCGGCGGGCCTTGGTGATGATCTTCTCGACATAGGGGCGGAGCACCTTGGCCCTGGTCAGGGTGGTGGTGATCTGCTCGTCCCAGATCAGGGACTGGGCGAGGTTCGCCAGCATGGCCTTCTGGTGGGCGGGATCGCCGCCCAGGCGCTTGCCCTTCCTCGGTCTGGGCATGGGCTAGCTGTTCCTGTCCCGGGAGGGAGCGATGCCGAGCCCCAGTTCGTCGAGCTTGGCGATCACTTCCTCGAGGCTCTTCTGCCCGAAGTTGGTCATGTCGAGGAGGTCTTCGCGGGTCTGCTTGGTGAGCTCACCGACGGTGTTGATCTGCGCGCGCCGCAGGCAGTTGCGTGGGCGCTCCGAGAGATCGAGGGCCTCGACCGGCAGGTCGAGATCCTGCGATACGGTCTCGACCACCGCCACGTCACCCAACTCAAGACCGATGCCCTCGCCCACGTCGGCGAACAGGCTGAGCAGCTCGCGCAGGGTCTTGCCAGCCGACGAGAGCGCCTCACTCGGCTCCAGCGAGCCGTCGGTCTCGATATCGATCTCCAGCCGATCGAAGTTGGTCATCTGGCCGACCTGCGTGTTGTCGACCCGGTACGAGACGTTGCGCACCGGGGAGAAGATCGCATCGATCGGGATCATGCCGATGGCGTCGTTGCGGTCCGAGACCGCGGTGCGATAACCCACTCCCTGCTCCACGACCATCTCGGCCTCGAGGTGGACACCCTCCTCCAGAGTGGCGAGGTGCAGGTCCTGGCTGACGATCTCCACCCCGGTCGGGGCCTCGAGATCGGCCGCCGTCACCGTGCCCGGACCCGTGGCCGACAACCGAACCGTGAGAGGCTCGGGGTCGGTCATCCGGACCACCAGGCGCTTCACGTTGAGGATGATGTCGACCACATCCTCCTTGACGCCCGGAACGGTGGTGAACTCGTGGTAGATGTCGTCCATCCGGATCGAGGACACCGCGGCACCGGGAATCCGAGAGAGCAGCGTCCGCCTGAGAGTGTTGCCGAGCGTGTAGCCGAAACCCGGCTCCAAAGGCTCGATCACGAACCGGGCACGGGTCTCGTTGACCGGCGTCATCTCGATCTGTGGACGTTGAACAACCAACGCTTGCAAAGTTTCTTCCCCTAGGTCTCGAGGGTCACGTCTTGTCGGAGAATGCGTATCGGGTAGAGAATGGGATGGCGAAGGGCACAGCTACCGGACAAGCCTTACCTGGAGTACAGCTCGACAACCAACTGCTCCCGCACCGCCGTGTCGATCTGGGTTCGGCTCGGGACGTCGATCACCTGGATGCGCCGCTCGTCGAGGCTGACCTCCAACCACTCCGGAACCCGGCGGTCGCCGGCCGTATCCGCGGCATGGCGAATCACGATTATCTCCCTGGACTTGGGCTTCACCATCACCGTGTCTCCGGCCCGCACCCGGTACGAGGGAATGTCCACCTTGTGGCCGTTGACCTGGAAATGGCCGTGGTTGACGAGCTGGCGGGCCTGGGGACGTGTCCTCGCCAGACCGGACCGGTACACCACGTTGTCGAGCCGGCATTCCAGAATCTGCAGGAGGTTGTCCCCGGTGATCCCCTTCAGCCGGGCCGCCTCCTGGTAGTACCGGCGGAACTGCCGTTCGAGAACGCCGTAGATCTGGCGCATCTTCTGCTTTTCCCTGAGCTGGTGCAGGTAGTCGGAGTCGTTGCTCCGCCTGCCCCGGCGCCGGCCGTGCTCGCCCGGCGGGTAGGGGCGCCGATCGAAGTACTTCGACTTGTTGTCGTCGAGCAGCTGGCCGAGCCGGCGGCTCTTGCGGGTGCGGGGACCGAGGTAACGCGCCACGACTCATCCCCTCCGGCGCTTCTTGGGACGGCATCCGTTGTGCGGCAACGGCGTGACATCCCGGACGCTCGATACTTCGAGGCCCATGTTCGTGAGCGTGCGGACCGCGGTATCCCGTCCCGATCCGTTCCCGCTGACGATGACTTCCAACTTCCTGATGCCGTGCTCCCCGGCCCGGCGGGAGGCTTCCTCGGCAGCCACCTGGGCCGCATACGGCGTCGACTTGCGGGAGCCTTTGAAGCCCACCGACCCGCCGGACGTCCACACGATCGTGTTGCCGTTCACGTCGGTGATGTTGATGATGGTGTTGTTGAAGCTGGCCCTGATGTGCGCCTGACCGAACGCGATGTTCTTGCGCTCGCGCCGCCTTACCCGCTTCCCTTGCCTTCTAGCCAACTGGACCTCCGCAGTTCATCACACAACCAGCCCGGGCCATGTCACTTCTTCACCTTCTTCTTGCCGGCGACCGCCATCCGCCGGCCCTTGCGGGTCCGCCCGTTGGTGTGGGTCCGCTGGCCACGCACCGGAAGGCCTCGCCGATGCCGGAGTCCCTGGTAGCAGCCGATCTCCATCTTGCGCTTGATGTTCTGGGCCACCACCCGGCGCAGATCCCCCTCGACCCGGAGGTTGGACTGGATGTAGGTGCGGATCCGGCTCACCTCGTCGTCGTTGAGCTCGTGCACCTTGGTGTCGGGATCGATCCGCAGACGGTGGCACATATCCCGAGCGGTGTTGACGCCGATGCCGTATATGTAGGTCAGGCCGATCTCTAGCCGCTTCTGCCGCGGAAGGTCGACTCCGGCTATGCGCGCCATGAGACCATTACCCCCTTCAACCCTGCCGCTGCTTGTGGCGCGGATTGGAACACACCACCCACACCCGCCGGCGGCGCTTGATCAGGCGACAGTTGTCGCACATCTTCTTTGTGGAGGGACGTACCTTCACCGTTCGCCCTTCGGAGTTGATCCTGTCGACTTAATGCGATCGTCCGGCGCCGGCTCAGACACGGAGCTGAACCGCATGCGCAACCATCACCGCCAGAGTTGGGGTGCCCGCGCCAGACCGGCCGGCGACGCATGACCGACAGACGATTCTACCCGACCGGACGGGCTGTGAGCAAGTCACTGACGGTGAGAACCGCGGGTCCGTCGGCGGTCAGCGCCACCGTGTGTTCGAAGTGAGCGGATCGCCGGCCGTCGGCCGTGAGCACGGTCCACCCGTCGTCGGCGGTAACGGTATCCGGGGTCCCCAGGTTGAACATGGGCTCCACGCAGACGGCCATGCCGGTCCTCAACCGGTACCCCTTTCCAGGAGGCCCGTAGTTCGGTACCTGCGGGCCCTCATGCATGGAACGGCCGATGCCATGCCCCACGTACTGGCTCACCACGCCGTATCCGTAGGGCTCCGCCGCCATCTCCACCGCATGACCGATGTCGCCCACCTTCTTACCGGGGTGGACCTGATCGATGCCCGCCCAGAGGGCGCGGCGCGTGACCTCGATCAGCCGGGCGGCCTCCTCGTCCACCTCGCCGATCGGGAAGGTGAGGGCGGCATCGGCGTGGTACCCCTCGTAGATCGCACCCGCATCGATCGAGAGGATGTCACCCTCGGCGAGGCGATCGTCCCCCGGGATTCCATGCACGATCACTTCGTTGGGCGATGCGCATATGTGGGCCGGAAACCCCTGGTAGCCGAGGAACGAGGGCTTGCATCCCCAACCGCGTATTACCTCGGCCGCGACCTGGTCCAGGTGCCTCAGGGTCACGCCCACCTCGGCCGCCTCGACGACGGCCTCGTGAACGGCGGCCACACACCTTCCGGCCTCGGCCATCTTGGCGAACTGGCGCTTGTTCTTGATCGTGATCATCGGCCGTACCGGGTGCTAGGAGTGTGCTGAAAAGTGTCCACTTGGCCCGATGGTCCCCAACGAAACCCCAGGTCGAGGAGTCGCGGGCCAACCACCCCCGTCCTTTTCAGCATGCTCCTCGCCGCGATCCGTGACGGGGAAGACACTTCCGGCAACGCGGTAGACCGGCCTAAAGCGCGGCCAGGGCCGTCAGGATCTTGGCGGTGATCGCCTCGATCTCGCCGACTCCGTCCACGCTCAGGACGAGGCCCCGCTCCCGGTACACGTGGATCAAGGGCGCCGTCTCCCGCTCGTACACGTCCAGCCGGTTGCTCACAGAAGCCCCGGTGTCATCCGTCCTGCCACGGGACAGTATCCGCTCCGTCAGCACATCGTTCGACGCCTCCAGGACCACCACCGCGTCCAGCGCGTAGTCCCCGATGGCCCCGTCGAGCGCGTGGACCTGGGCGAGGTTGCGGGGGAATCCGTCCAGTATGTAGCCGTCGACCGTGTCGGGCTCACGCATACGTTCCAGCATCATCTCCACCGTCAGGACGTCGGGAACCAGGTCGCCGCGGGCCAGGATCTCCTCGACGCGCAGACCCAGAGGCGTCCTCGACCCCACGTGGCGGCGGAACATCTCACCTGTCGAGATGTGCGGGATGCCCAAAGCCTCACCGACCCGCTCGGCCTGAGTGCCCTTGCCGACGCCAGGGGCTCCCAGGAAGAGGATTCTCACGTCAAGAATCCCTCGTAGTTCCTCATGGTGAGCTGGCTCTCGATCTGCTTCATCGTCTCCAGGGCCACGCCGACCACGATGAGGATCGATACGCCCGAGAACCCGACCGGGATCGCCCATATGGCCGAGGCCACGGCCGGCAGGATGGCGATGAGCCCCAGGAAGACAGAGCCGGGCAGGGTGATCCGGTTGAGAATCCGGCCCAGATAGTGAGAGGTCTGCTGGCCGGGCCGCTGGCCGGGGATGAAACCACCCTGGCGCTGGATCATCTCGGACTGGCGTGCCGGATCGAACTGGATGGCTGTGTAGAAGTAGGTGAAGAACACGATCAGGAAGAACAGCACGCCTATGTAGAACCAACTGGTGGCGCCGCTCGCGTAGCCGGACGGCGCCAGGTGGACGTTGATGAAGTCCCTCACCGATGAGAAGAACCCCTCCGTGCTGGGAATGGAGGTGGAGATCAGCACCGGGAAGAACAGGATGGAGGTGGCGAAGATGACCGGGATCACCCCGGCCATGTTGATCTTCAGCGGGATGTAGGTGCTCTGGCCACCCATCACCCGGCGGCCCCGGATCCGCTTGGCGAACTGGATGGGGATCCGCCGCTGGCCCTGCTCCACGAACAGGATGCCCACCACCATCAGGATGAACAGGCAAATGATCAACACGAATATGGGCGCCCGGCCGGTGGGAATCGTGTACTGCCAGATCAGGGTGAACTGGCTGGGCAGGGCGGCCACGATGCTGATGAAGATCAGCAACGACATCCCGTTGCCGACCCCGCGCTGGGTGATCAACTCGCCCAGCCACATCACGAAGGCCGTGCCCGCCGTCATGGTCACGACCATCAGCACCACCCGGGTGGGCGTGTAGTCCTCGATCAGGACGATCCCGCCGGTGAAGCTGCTCCCCCGGCTGAAGAGGTAGGTGATGCCGGTCGACTGGAGCAGCGCCAGGATCACGGTCAGGTACCGGGTCCACTTGGTGATGACGGCCCGGCCCGACTCCCCCTCGTCCTGCAACTTCTGCAGGCGCGGTATGACCACCGACAGAAGCTGCATGATGATGCTGGCCGTGATGTACGGAAGGATTCCCAGGCTGAATACGGACAGGTTCTCGAGGGCGTTGCCCGAGAAGAGGTTCAGCAGACCGAAGGCGCCACCGGGTTGCTGGCCGGCCATCGCGTCCAACCGGTCCAGTTCGATGCCCGGCACCGGAATGGTGGCCCCCAGCCGGTACAGGGCGAAGATGCCCAGCGTGAACAGGATCTTGCCCCGGAGGTCCGGGATCTTGAACATGTAGCGGTAGACGTTCAGCATCGGCCGATGCTCCCTCCGAGCCGATCGCCGGCGCGGTCAGCCCGGCAGGCCGATCCCGGGCCATAGCCCGGGGAGCGCGCCACCGCGGGCGCCGTCGTCAACTGACGATCACGCACGATCCACCGGCGGCTTCTATCTTGGTGCGGGCCGTGCGGCTGAAGGCATGCGCCTCAACGGTCAGGGCCTTGCTGATCTCGCCCCTGCCCAGCACCTTGATCCTGCCCCGCTTGCGCGCCAGTCCCTGGTCGCGAAGGTGGTCCGGCGAGACGGTGGTGCCGTCCCGGAACCCGTCCAGGGCATCCACGTTGACCACCGTGAACTCCTGCCTGTTGTGGGGCTTGAAGCCCCGCAGCTTCGGGAGCCGGGCCTGCAAGGGGGTCTGGCCACCCTCGAAGCCGGGTCGCAGGCTACGGCGGGCCTTGAGACCCTTCGTTCCCCTACCGGCCGTCTTGCCGCGCCTTCCCGCCTCGCCGCGCCCGACCCGGATCTTCTTCCGCTTCGAACCTTCCGCCGGCTTGAGGTGGTGGAGTTTCAGTTGGTTTGTCTTGGTAGCCACGGACGCCACCCTCCCGGATAACCGGCTCGTCCTCCGGACCCCGGACTGCGGTTCGCCCTAGCCTGCCTCAGCCGGCGAACCCCATGCCCGACCCTGACCCGTCGGTGAGCCCTCGTTCTTACTTCGTTCCCTGCGGTCGCGCCTCCCGGACTTCCACCAGATGGCGCACCCGATGCAACATACCCCGCAGCTCCGGACTATCCGGACGCTCCACCGAGGCGTTCAACTTCTTCAGACCAAGGCTCCGGACGGTAGCCCGGGCCTTGTGCTTCTCGCCGATCAGGCTCCGGCGCAGCGTGATCCGGAGCATCTCGCCGCTCATGGCCGGCTACTTCCTCCGCCCGCCGCCCGCATCATCTCGGTGGAGCGGTAGGCGGCCAGCAGTCCCGGAGGCGTGATCTCCTCGGCGGTCTTGCCCCTTGCCCTCGCCACGTCCTCGGGACGCCGCTGTCCCTTCAAGCCGTCGATGGTGGCCTTGGCGACGTTGAGGTGGGTGGGCGCTCCCAGGGACTTGGCCAGCGCGTCGCGGATCCCGGCCGCCTCCAGGATCTGGCGGACGGCGCCACCGGCGATCACACCCGTGCCCGGCGCGGCCGGCTGGAGGAGCACCTTCGAGGCGCCCTGCTGGCCGATGACCCGGTGGATCAGCGTGGTGCCCGCCATCGGAACGGTGAACATCGACTTGCGAGCCGACTCGATCGCCTTCTGGATGGCGGTCGGAACCTCCTTGGCCTTCCCGTAGCCGATCCCGACCCGGCCGGCCCCGTCGCCCAACGCCACCAGGGCGGTGAAGGAGAACCGGCGTCCTCCCTTGCTGACCTTGGAGACCCGGTTGATCTCTATGACCCGCTCATCGAATTGCGGTCCGGAGTCCATGCCCCCGTCGCGCCGTCTTCTTCTAGAAGTCAAGTCCAGCCTCCCTCGCCGCGTCGGCCAGAGCCTTCACACGTCCATGGAACGGATGCCCGCCCCGATCGAAAACCACCTTGGTAACGCCGGCACCCGCAGCCCGGGAAGCGACCAGACGGCCCACCTCGGTGGCGGTCCCGGTGGTCAAGGGCTTCGACCTGAGCCCCGGCTCCTGCGAGGAAGCCGCGGCCAGCGTCCGGCCGGGGCCGTCATCGATGACCTGTGCATAGATGTACCGGTTGCTCCGGAACACCGCCAGGCGAGGGCGGGCCGCCGTGCCGGCCAACCGCTTCCGTACCCGCCGGTGACGGCGGAGCCGAGCCCGTGATCGTGCCCCGCTCATCGCACTGTCACTCCGGTCTTGCCGCTCTTACGAACCACGTGCTCGTCCTCGTAGCGGATGCCCTTGCCCTTGTAGGGCTCGGGCGGCCGGACGCGGCGTATCTCGGCCGCTACCTGGCCTACCTTCTCCTTGTCGATGCCCTCCACCACGATGGTGGTGGCGTCCGGAACGGTGAAGGAGATGCCTTCGGTGGGCGGAACCGCCACGTTGTGGCTGTAGCCGACCTGTAGCTCCAAGCCGTCGCCCCGGCTCAGGGCCCGGTAACCGACCCCGACGATCTTGAGGGTCTTGCGGTATCCATCGGTGACCCCGATCACCATGTTGTTGACCAGGGCCCGGGTCAGCCCGTGGAGCGCTCGGCTGCGGCGTTCGTCGTTGATCCTGGTGACCACGCACCGGCCGTCAGCCACCTCGACGCCCACCCGGTCCTCGAAGGTCCGCTCCAGGGAACCCCGCGGGCCCTTGACGGTCACCTTCTGGCCGGAGACGGTGACCTCCACCCCTCCGGGCACCGGAATCGGAACCTTGCCAACCCGACTCATGACTACCAGACCTCACACATGAGCTCACCGCCCAGACGCCGCCGCCGGGCCTCCCGATCGGGAAGCAGGCCCTGGGAGGTGGACACGATCACCGTGCCCAGGCCGCCCTGGGAACGCGGCAGGTCGTCGGCGCCCTTGTACACGCGCCGGCCCGGCCGGGAGACGCGACGCAACCCCTGGATGATGCGTTCCTGATTGCCCTTGCCGGCGAACTTCAGGCGGATGGTCAGGGTGTTCCCCTGGGCCGCCGGATTCACGTCGTAGCCGTCGACGTAACCCTCCGACGCCAGCACCCTGGCGACCTGCTCCTTCAGCTTCGAGGAGGGCATGCTCACCCTGGGATGCAAGGCGATGTTGGCGTTGCGGATCCGGGTCAGCATGTCGGCGATGGGGTCGGTCATCATTGTGATCTCGCTCCCTTACCAGGAGGACTTCTGTACGCCGGGCAACTCGCCGCGATGCGCGAGCTCCCGGACCGCGATCCGGGACATCCCGAACTTGCGCAGGTACCCACGGGGCCGTCCGGTGATCCCGCAACGGTTCCGGTACCGGGTCGGGCTGGCGTCGCGAGGCATCTTCGCCAGGCTTGCGTAGGCGTCGCGCTTGGCGTCATAGGTGGCATCGGGGTCCTTGATGACGCTGATGAGCTCGGCCCGGCGCTCCCGGTAGCGCTCGACCAGCTCGGCCCTCCGCTTGTTCTTGGCGATCATCGACTTCTTGGCCATATCGTTTCCTCACATCTCAGTTGGTCGCAACAGCCCGACGCCGGAAGGGGAAGCCGAAGGCCTCCAGCAGAGCCCTGGCGCCCCCATCGTCGGAGGAGGTCGTGCAGATGGTTATGTCCATACCGCGGACCGCCGTCACCTTGTCGTAGTCGATCTCGGGAAAGATGAGCTGCTCGCTCACCCCGAAGCTGTAGTTGCCACGCCCGTCGAACGATGACGGGTTCAGGCCTCGGAAGTCCCGGATGCGCGGGATGGCGATGGTAATCAGCCGATCGAGAAACTCCCAGGCCCGATGCCCCCGGATCGTCACCGAACAGCCCACCGGCATCCCGGTCCGCAGCTTGAACCCGGCGATGGACCGGCGAGCCCGATTCAGGCGGGGCTTCTGGCCGGTGATGGTGGCCAGGTCGTCCATCGCCGAGGCGGTCTGCTTACGATCGCCCACCGCCTCGCCGATGCCCATGTTCACCACGATCTTGTCGAGGTTGGGGATCAGCATCGGGTTGACCAGACCCAGATCCTCCATGATCCGGGACCGAACGGTCTCCTCGTACTGGCGCTTCAGGCGGGGCACGTCACCCCCAGGAGCGGACTTCGTCTCGGCGGCCATGATCGCCTACACCTCCCCGTCGCATTTGACGCAGCGGCGGAACTTGCGGCCCGTGTCGCTCCTGCCGACTCCGGTCCTGACCGGCCCGCAGTCGCCGCACACCAGCATCACGTTGGAGATGTCGATGGGCATGTCCTTGTCGACGATGCCCGCTTGCAGCTCGCGGCCCCGGGCCTTCTGGTGCCGCTTGGCGGTGTTGACACCCTCCACGATCACGCGGCCCTGGCGGGGCAGGACCCGCGCCACTCTCGACTCGCGGCCCACGTCCTTGCCGGAGATCACCATCACCCGGTCGCCTTCGCGGATGGCCATCAGATCACCTCCGGCGCCAGCGAGACGATCCGCATGAACTTCCGGTCCCGCAGCTCGCGGGCCACCGGCCCGAATATACGGGTGCCCCGAGGGAGCCGGTTGTCGTTGATGACCACGCATGCGTTGTCGTCGAACCGGATGTAGGTGCCGTCCCTGCGGCGCTGCTCCTTGGCGGTCCGCACCACCACGGCCCGGACCACCTCGCCCTTCTTGAGCGCCGCTCCGGGCGCGGCGTGCTTGACCGTGGCCACGATGATGTCGCCGATCCGAGCATACCGGCGGCGCGACCCTCCGAGGACGCGGATGCATAACACCTCGCGGGCGCCGCTGTTGTCGGCCACCTTGAGCCGGGACTCCTGCTGGATCATCTCGCCCGTCCCAGCACCTCAACCAGCCGCCACCGCTTGGTCTTCGACAGGGGCCTGGTCTCCATGATCATCACCCGATCGCCGTTGCGGGCGGTGTTGTCCTCGTCGTGCGCATGGACCTTGGTAGCGCTGCGCACGATCTTCCCGTAGCGGGGATGGCGGGTGCGCCGCTCGAGCTCCACCGTGATGGTGCGGGCCCGGGCATCGGAAACCACCACGCCCACACGCGTCTTGCGCCGCGCCCGATCAGGCATGATCGATCACCTCGTTCTCGTGCATCACGGTCTTGATCCGCGCGATGAGCTGTCTCAGGCGGCCCAGCGAGGCCGTGTCCTCCGACTGGCTGACCGCCAGTTGGAACCGGAGGTTGAACAGCTCCTCCTTGGTCTCGTCCAGCTTCTCGGACAGCTCGGCCGGGGTGAGTTCCCTCAACTCCAAGGCCTTCATTCCGCTACCTCCATCGTCAGTCCTCCCCCGGGCTAGCCCAACGGTTCCCTGGTTACGAACCGGGTCTTGATCGGCAGCTTGTGGCCGGCCCGGCGCATCGCCTCGCGCGCCATCTGCTCGCCCACACCCGACAGTTCCATCATCACCCGCCCGGGCTTGACGACGGCCACCCAGAACTCGGGATTCCCCTTCCCCGAGCCCATCCGGGTCTCGGCAGGCTTGGCCGTGATCGGCTTGTCGGGGAAGATGTTGATCCAGACCTTCCCGCCCCGCCGGACCGTACGGGTGATGGCGACACGGGCGGATTCGATCTGGCGGGCGGTTATCTGGCCCGGCTCCAGCGCCTGGATGCCGTAGTCGCCGAACGACACCGCCGTGCCGCCCTTCGCGTAACCCTTCATCCGCCCCCTATGGACCTTGCGGTACTTAGTTCGCTTGGGCATCAACATGATCTACTACTTCCCGGCCTGATCGGCGCCGGAGTCGTTCTCGGGCTGGGCGGCGGGCCCGCTCTCGTCACCGGCCGGCTCGGACGGATCACCGGCCTCGGCCCGGGCGCTGTCGTAGGCCGACTTGGCCTCGGCCTTGGTGACCTTGCGGCCGCCGCCGGCCTCGATGATCCTCTTGCCGCCGCCGGCTTCGATCACCCGTGAGGAGGTGCGCCCGCCGGCTCGCTGCTCGGCCCGGCTCTTGGCCGGCGTCATCCGGCCCGACGGCCGCCCGGCCGCCAGCGCGGCCTCGCGCGCCATCTGCTCGCGGGTGGTCTTGAGCGAGGCGACCACATCGCCCTTGTAGACCCAGACCTTGACCCCGATGCTCCCCACGCTGGTGGCGGCCGTGGCCTGGCCGTAGTCGATGTCCGCCCGGAGGGTGTGCAGGGGCACGCGACCCTCCCGGTACCACTCGCGGCGGCTCATGTCGGCGCCGCCCAGGCGGCCGGAGCACTCCACCCTGACCCCTTCGGCGCCGGCCTTGAGGGCGGTCTGGACGGTACGCCGCATGGCGCGCCGGAAGGCCACCCTGTTCTCCAACTGGTCGGCGACGCCGCGGGCCAGCAACTGGGCGTCGGTCTCGGGGTCCTTGACCTCGATCACGTTCAGCTTCACCCGGCGCGAGGTCATCCTCTCCATGCCGGACCGGATCCGCTCCGCCTCGGCGCCCTTGCGCCCGATCACGGCGCCGGGACGGGCGGTGTGAACGTCCACCTGGAGGCGCTCGCGGGTGCGTTCGATGTCGACCCGTGATACCGCTCCCCTCTTGAGTTCCCGCCGCAGGTAGTCGCGAATCTGGTGGTCCTCGTTGGCGAGGAAGGTGTAATCCTTATCGGAGTACCAGCGCGACTTCCAGTCGGTGACGATTCCGAGGCGGAACCCGTAGGGATGTGTCTTCTGGCCCATCAGTCGACCTCCTCCCGGCCGTCGGAAACCACGATGGTGATGTGGCAGGTGCGCTTGCGGATCCTGGTGGCGCGGCCGCGGGCCCGGGGCCGGAAACGCTTGATGGTCACGCCCTCGTCGGCGTAGGCCTCGACCACGCGGACCTCGGCGGCCAGCGTGTCGAGGTCCTCGCCGAGCTCGAACTTCGAGTTCATGTTGGCGACCGCCGAGCGGAGACACTTGAGGATGGGCTCCGCCGCTCTCCGGTTGGAGAACCTGAGGGACACTTCGGCATCGGCCACCGACATGCCCCGGACCTGGTCCAGCACCACCCGCACCTTGTAGGGCGACTGGCGGATATGGCGGGCGCGGGCGACGGCTTTCATCTCTACCCCTACCGCCTCGTCGCCTTTTCCCGCTTGGAGCCGGCGTGCCCCCTGAAGGTCCTGGTGGGAGCGAACTCGCCCAGCTTGTGGTCGACCATCTGCTCGGTGATATAGATGGGGACGTGGCGGCGGCCGTCATGCACGGCGATCGTCAGGCCCACCATCTCGGGGATGATGGTGCTCCGGCGGCTCCAGGTGCGGATCATCCGCTTGTGGCCGGCGCTGTTGGCGGCCTCAACCTTCCTCAGCAGGTGCTCGTCCACGAACGGGCCCTTCTTGCGGCTCCGAGCCATCTGCTACCTCCGGCCTTTCTTGTTGCGGCGGCGCACGATATCCCGGTTGCTCGCCTTGTTGCGATTCCGGGTCCGGCCCTCCGGCTTGCCCCACGGGGACACCGGATGGCGGCCTCCCGACGAGCGTCCCTCGCCACCACCCAGCGGGTGATCCACCGGGTTCATCGCCACGCCGCGGGTCTGGGGACGTACCCCCTTCCAGCGGTTCCTGCCCGCCTTGCCGAGCTTGGTGAGCTCGGCCTCGGTGTTGCCGACCTGACCGATGGTGGCCCGGCAGTCCAGGAGCACGTAGCGAACCTCGCCCGAGGGCAGTCGCAGCAGCGCCCTGTTCCCCTCCTTGGACATCAACTGCACACCCGTTCCGGCTGCTCTGGCCATCCTGGCGCCGCCCCCCGGCTTGAGCTCGATGGCATGAACCACCGTTCCCGCCGGAATGTTCCGCAGCGGAAGGGCGTTGCCGGGCCGGATCTCGGCTTTGGGGCCCGACTCCAGCATGTCTCCCACCGACACTCCCACCGGGTGCAGGATGTAGCGCTTCTCGCCGTCCACGTAGTGCAGCAGGGCCAGCCGGGCATTGCGGTTGGGGTCGTACTCCACGGCCGCCACCCGAGCGGGCACCCCGTCCTTGGTACGGCGGAAGTCAACGATGCGGTACCGGCGCTTGTGGCCGCCGCCCCGGTGGCGCGATGTGATCCGGCCCTGGTTATTACGCCCCGAGGAGCGCTTCTTCTTGGCCAGCAGCGACTTCTCGGGTTTGGACTTGCTGATCGTCGCGAAGTCGGACACCGTCTGGAACCGGCGCCCCGGTGAGGTGGGCTTTCTCTTCCTTACTGCCATCTCGAACTCACCTGCCTCAGATTCCGAAGATGTCCACGGTCTGCCCGATGGGCAACGTGACCATGGCGCGCTTGGTGTCGGCACGCTTGCCGACCGTGAACCGGGTCCTCTTGCGCTTCCCCTTGCGGTTCAGCGTGTTGACCTTCAACACCCGGACGTCGAACAGGACCTCCACCGCCCGGCGAATCTCCTCCTTGCGGGCCCGGCGGTCCACCACGAAGGTGTAGGTGTTGCCACGCTCGATGAGGTCGTACGACTTCTCCGAGACAACCGGCTGGATGATCACATCACGCGGGTCCTTCATGACGCCTCCCGTCCCAGCCCGGCCGGTGCCGCGCCGTTCTCCATGACGAAGTCCTCGTCCGAGACGTCGAAGCGACCCGATGGGGATCCGTCCGGCCCGGTGGAAGCCTGCCCGAGGGCCAATCCGGAGAAGACGACCGTGCCGGCCCATAGAACGTCGTAGGTGTTCAGCATCCCGGGCCGCCCGAGGATGACCTGGGGCAGGTTACGGAAGGACCGGACCGCGATCTCCTCCGAGCGGTCGACCACCACCAGTGCCTTGCCGGTGGCCCCGATATCGCTGAGCAGGGAGACCGCCAGGCTGGTTCTGGGCACCTCCCAATCGAACCCGCCGATGATCTTGATGGCACCCTCCGACGCCCTGGCCGACAGGGCGCTCCGCAGGGCCAGCGCCTTCATCTTCTTGGGGGCCCGCTGGACGTAGTTGCGGTCGCGGGGACCGTGCGCCTTGCCGCCGCCCACCCAGATGGGAGAACGGATAGAGCCGTGGCGGGCCCGTCCCAGGCCCTTCTGGCGCCATGGCTTGCGCCCACCGCCCCTCACCTCGGCCCTTGTCTTGGTGCGGGCCGTGCCGGAGCGCCGGGCGGCCAGGTGGGCCACCACTACCTGATGCATCACGTCGCGGTTGGGCGTGATACCGAAGACTGCCGGGTCGAGCAGGACCTCGCCCTGCTGAACGCCGGCGGAGTCGTACCTGGGAGCAACGAGATCAGCCATCGCCATCAACCGTTCTTGACTGCTTCGCGGACGAAGACCAGCCCGCCTCTGGGACCGGGGACCGCGCCCTGCAGCACCAGCAGGTTGCGCTCGGGATCCACACCGACCACGGCCAGGTTGAGGACCGTGGTCTGCTCACCGCCCATCCGTCCGGGTAGCTTGGTGCCCTTCATCACCCGGGCCGGGGTGGCGCAGGCGCCGATAGCGCCCGGCGAGCGGTGCACCTTGTGGACGCCGTGGCTGGCGCCCTGTCCATGGAAGTTGTGGCGCTTCATCACGCCCTGGTAGCCCTTCCCCTTGGAGACCCCGGTCACGTCGGCCTTGGTTCCGGGCTCGAACACGTCCTCGACCCGCAGCACCTGGCCCAACTCGAACTCCGAGCCGTCATCGACCCGCACCTCCACCAGGTGGCGGGCCGGGGCGACGCCGGCATTGGCGAAATGGCCGGCCTGCGGCTTGTTGACCTTCCTGGCGGGCATCTCGCCGTAGGAGATCTGCACCGCCGAGTAGCCTTCGTTCTCCTCGGTGCAGATCTGGGTGACGTGACAGGGCCCGGCCTTGATCACCGTCACCGGGATGGCGCGGGCGTGATCGTCGAAGATCCGGGTCATGCCGATCTTCTCTCCGAGAATTGCCGACAGGCTCATGTCTCGATCTCAACTTCCACTCCGGCCGGAAGGTCCAGCCTCATGAGGGATTCGATCGTGTTGTGGGTCGGCCGGAGGATGTCGATCAGGCGCTTGTGGGTGCGGATCTCGAAGTGTTCACGCGAGTCCTTGTACACATGCGGCGACCGGATGACGCAGTACCGGTGGACCTTGGTCGGGAGCGGGACCGGCCCATGAACGATGGCATGGGTACGGATGACCGTCTCCGCGATCTTGCGCGCCGACTCATCGACCACCTGGTGGTCGTAAGCCTTCAGCTTGATGCGGATTCTCTGTTCTTTCATGCTGTCTTCCTGCCGGTTCCCATTCCGATTCGTCGGCCAGTAGTTCTTCCTGCGTTCCCGTTATTCGATGATTTTGGTGACGGTGCCTGCTCCTACGGTGCGTCCGCCTTCTCTTATGGCGAAGCGGAGTCCTTCGTCCATAGCAATAGCGGAGCCCAACCGCACCGACATGGTGGTGTTGTCGCCTGGCATGACCATCTCCACCCCGGATGGCAACGTTACGGTGCCCGTGACGTCGGTGGTACGGAAGTAGAACTGGGGTTGGTAACCCGAAAAGAACGGGTTATGCCGCCCCCCCTCGTCCTTAGTCAACACATACACCTGCGCTTCGAAGCCCGTATGGGGAGTGATCGACCCAGGAGTAGCCAGCACTTGGCCCCGCTCAACCTCGGTCTTCCCAACCCCCCGCAGTAGCACACCGACGTTGTCGCCGGCCATGCCCTCGTCCAACAACTTTCGGAACATCTCCACCCCGGTAGCCACCGTCCGGCGCGTCTCCCGAATACCCACCACCTCAACAGGATCCCCCACTCGCACGATGCCGGCCTCGACCTTGCCCGTAACCACCGTTCCACGACCCGTAATAGAGAACACATCCTCTATAGGCATCAGAAACGGGCGATCCACCGGCCGGTCAGGAACCGGCACATAATCATCCACAGCCCCCACCAGCTCCAACACCCCAGCCGCAGCCTCCTCATCACCTTCTAGGGCCGCTAGCGCGGAGACCTGAACCACGGGCACATCATCACCAGGGAACCCATAATCATCCAACAGCTCCCGAACCTCCAACTCCACCAACTCCAACAACTCTTCGTCGTCAACCAAATCAACCTTGTTCAAAGCCACCACCACACAAGGAACCCCCACCTGGCGGGCCAAGAGAACATGCTCGCGCGTCTGGGGCATAGGACCATCCGCAGCAGACACCACCAAAACAGCCCCATCCACCTGCGCCGCACCCGTGATCATGTTCTTGATGTAATCAGCATGACCCGGCATATCCACATGCGCGTAATGCCGCGCCTCGGACTCATACTCCACATGAGCAATAGCAATAGTAATACCACGCTCACGCTCCTCAGGCGCCTTATCAATATCATCAAACACCGTAAACACATTACCCTCAACCCGCTCAGCCAACACCCGAGTAATCGCCGCAGTCAAAGTCGTCTTACCATGATCAATATGACCCATAGTCCCAACATTCACATGCGGCTTATCCCGCACAAAACGCTCCTTGGCCATACTCAATAACCTCCTACTAGTTCTCCACGCGCCGCACCGACAATCCGGCGGGCGATGTTTTCGGGTACGTCTCCATAAGAGTGGAACTGCATGGTTGAGGTGGCGCGACCCTGTGTCTTGGACCGGAGGTCGGTCACGTAACCGAACATCTCCGACAAGGGGACCCGGGCCATTACCACCCGGGACCGGCCACGCTGCCCGGCCTCCTCGATACGGCCCCGGCGTGACGACAGATCGCCCATCACCTCGCCCAGGTACTCCTCGGGGGTGACAATCTCGACCTCCATCAAGGGCTCGAGCAGTTTGATCCCCGCCCTCCGGGCCGCCTTCTGGAAGGCCATCGAACCTGCGATGCGGAAGGCCATCTCCGAGGAGTCCGTGTCGTGCGACTGCCCATCCACAAGGCGGGCCCGCACATCCACCAGCGGGTAGCCGGCCAGGACACCCTGCTCGAGGGCGCCCTCGATGCCGGCGTCCACCGACGGGATGAACTCGCGGGGGACCCTGCCACCCTTGATCTCGTCGATGAACTCGTAGCCGCCGCCGGGTCCGGTCGGCTCCAGGTCGATCTTCACCACCGCATACTGCCCCCGACCGCCGGTCTGCTTGATGTAGCGCAGCTCGACGCCGGTCACGGGGCCCTTGATCGTCTCGCGGTAGGCCACCTGGGGACGGCCCACGTTGGCGTCCACGCCGAACTCCCGCACCAGCCGGTCCACCAGGATGTCGAGGTGGAGCTCGCCCATCCCCGAGATGATCCGCTGCCCGGTCTCCTGATCGGTCCGCACGAGGAAGGTGGGATCCTCCTCGGCAAGCCGGCCCAAGGAGTCGGTCAGCTTCTCCTGGTCCGCCTTGGACCGCGGCTCGATGGCAACCGAGATCACCGGAGCCGGGAACGACATCGCCTCCAGCAGGAGCGGGTGCCCGGCCGCGGTGAGGGTGTCGCCCGTGGCGGTGTGCTTCAGGCCCACCGCCGCCACGATGTCCCCGGTAAAGACGTCGTCGCGATCCTCGCGATGGTTGGCATGCATCCGCAGCAACCGTCCCAGGCGTTCCTTGCGTCCCTTGGTGCTGTTGAGGACCGCACCGCCCTTGGCGGCGTGGCCCGAGTACACCCGGAAGTAGGTGAGCTTGCCGACGTGAGGGTCGCTGACGATCTTGAAGGCCAGCGCGGCGAAAGGCTCGGCGTCCTCCGGGGCGCGCGAGGAGCGCATCTCCGAACCGGGGAGAAACCCTTGCACGGCAGGCATATCGGTCGGGCTCGGAAGGTAGTCCACCACCGCATCCAGCAGGAGCTGGACTCCCTTGTTGCGGAAGGCCGACCCGCAGAACACGGGCGTGAAGAGGTGTTGAAGGGTCCCGGTGCGGACCGCCGTGGTTATCTCACCGGGCGAGATGACCACATCCTCGAGGTACTTCTCCAGCAGCTTCTCGTCTATATCGGCCACCTGCTCCAGCATCCGGCCGCGGTATTCCTCGGCCGAAGCCTCGTACTCGGCCGGGATCGGCCCTGTGGTCCAGGTACGACCGTCGTCGCCGGACCACATGTGGGCTTCCATCTCGACGAGGTCGACCACCCCTGTGAAGTCGCCCTCCTCGCCGATCGGGATCTGCATCACCAGCGGGACCGCCCCCAACCGCTCCTCGATCGAGTCGACCGCCAGAAAGAAATCGGCCCCGACCCTGTCCATCTTGTTGATGAAACAGATCCGGGGCACGTGGTACCTGTCCGCCTGGCGCCATACCGTCTCGGTCTGCGGCTCCACTCCGGCCACCCCGTCGAATACGGCTACCGCACCGTCCAGGACCCGGAGGGATCGCTCCACCTCGACCGTGAAGTCCACGTGACCCGGCGTGTCGATGATGTTGATCCAGTGCTCATGCCACTCGCAGGTGGTAGCGGCGGACGTGATCGTGATGCCGCGCTCCTGCTCCTGCTCCATCCAGTCCATGACGGCTGCGCCCTCGTGGACCTCACCCAGCTTGTAGGTGCGACCGGTGTAGTACAGGATGCGCTCGGTGAGGGTGGTCTTGCCCGCGTCGATATGCGCCATGATCCCGATGTTCCGCGTGCGGCTCAGCGGGTACTGGCGAAGATGGATCAACGCGTCCGGACTGCTCACGATTTCTTCTCTCGCAACCGATCGTTCTCTGTCCCTTACTCCGCCTCTCGCCTCTACCAGCGGTAGTGGGCGAAGGCCTTGTTGGATTCCGCCATCTTGTGGAGGTCTTCCTTGCGCTTGATCGCCAGGC
Organism: Acidimicrobiia bacterium; assembly: GCA_011523635.1. Lineage (GTDB taxonomy): Bacteria > Actinomycetota > Acidimicrobiia > Spongiisociales > Spongiisociaceae > Spongiisocius. The sequence goes on along the minus strand of WTGI01000054.1, from coordinate 10,474 downwards.
CGGTGTGCCTGGAGGCGTCGAGGATCTCGTTGGCCAGCCGCTGGGCCATGGTGTGCTCTCTCCGCCGCCTGGCGAAGCCCACCAGCCAGCGCACCGCCAGCGTGGAGGCCCGCCGGGGCCGGACGTCGACCGGCACCTGATAGGAGCTCCCCCCGACCCGCCGGGATCGCACCTCGACCTGGGGACGGAGGTTGTCCACCGCTCGCTTGAGCACCACCAGCGAGTCCTGCCCGCTCCGCCGCGAGACGATCTCCATCGCCTGGTAGACGATCTTGCGGGCCTTCTCCTTCTTGCCCTTGAGCAGGACCTGGTTGATGATCTGGCTCACCAGGACGTCCCTGAATACCGGATCGGGCTCGATGGTCCGTTTCTCGGCCGGTGCTCGTCGCATCAGCGGCCCTTCTTGGTTCCGTAGCGGGACCGGGCCTGGCGGCGGTCATCCACCCCGGCCGCGTCGAGCGTGCCCCGGATGACCTTGTAGCGAACTCCCGGCAGGTCCTTGACCCTTCCCCCGCGCACCAGGACGATCGAGTGCTCCTGGAGGTTGTGTCCCTCTCCGGGGATGTAGGCGGTGACCTCGATCCCCGAGGTCAGGCGAACCCGGCACACCTTGCGCATCGCGGAGTTGGGCTTCTTCGGCGTGATGGTGTAGACGCGGGTGCAGACACCGCGCCGCTGCGGCGACCCGGCCAGACCCGGAGTCTTCTCCTTGCGCGCCTTGGGCTTCCGGCCCTGGCGCACCAACTGCTGGATGGTGGGCAAATTACGCTCCTACAGGAGGCGAGTGACCGCGCGGTCGCTCGCTCTTCAGTTCAGGGGGCGACCGAGTGGGGAAGCGTCCCTTACTACCGGCTCGCGCTCGCCGTCAGAAGCCGCCGCGCGGCTCTCGGCTCACCGAACCCTTACTTGTGTCTGCTCCATGCCGGACCGAGGCTCAAAGCCGGCATGGGGTCACACCGGGTAGCCCGTCAGGACACGGGTATACGGACGTGCTCGTGCACGGTCGTCAGTATATGCGATCTCCCCGCTAGCGTCAACGAGGAGGCGGAGGGAACTCTTCCCGATGGCGCGGCCGGGAGGACTCGAACCCCCAACCTTCTGATCCGTAGTCAGACGCTCTGTCCATTTGAGCTACGGCCGCACGGGTTGTATGCCGGAAACTCGGCGCCGCGGTAGAGGACGACACCGGATGCTGCCCTCTAACGATAGTCGCGGTTGATCCTGTACCGGAAGCCGCCTGGCCGCCAGAGCGTCAAATTCGCGCCGAAGGTATCATGGGCGGTCCTATACGGTGACTCAGGGCCTCCTCCGATTCGCGAGGAGCCAGGGTCTCGCACGGAGAGGTGGCCGAGCGGTCGAAGGCGCTCGCCTGCTAAGCGAGTAGGGGGCAAACCCCCCTCGAGGGTTCAAATCCCTCCCTCTCCGCCACACATGCGGTCGGCGCCGGCTCGGGTGCGGGCCTCATCGGCCGCCCCGTCCGTCCAGTCGGGTCCTACGCTCCGACAAGTCCGACCATCCGGGAGATGACCTAGTTGCGACGTAACCGGCTGCGGGAACTGCTGGATGCCGATCAGGCCACCCTGGGCACCCATCTCATCAGTTCGTGGCCATCGGTCGTGGAGTTGGTGGGCCTGTCGGGGATGTTCGACTACGTGGAGTTCGTGGCCGAGTACGGACCGTACGACCTCTACGCCCTGGAGAACCTGGGCCGGGCGGTCGAGCTGTTCGACCACATGTCGGCCATGATGAAGATCGAGCAGGAGCCGCGGACCTACCTGGCGGTCCGGGCGATCGGCTCGGGCATCCAGAACGTCCTGTTCTCCGACCCCCGCACCGTCGAAGACGTCGAGGAGTGCGTCAGCGCGGTCCGGGCCGAGACCCCGGACTCGGGCGGACGCCACGGCGTCGGACTCCGCCGCGATGTCGGGCTGGTGCTCGAGGCGGGAACCCCGGCCTTCGTGGATGCCCTCGACCAGGCCGTCATCGCGCTGATGATCGAGAAGGACGCGGCGGTGGAGAACCTGGAGGATCTCCTCTCAGTGGACGGGGTGGACATGGTCCAGTTCGGCCCCGCGGACTACGCGATGAGCATCGGCCTGGCAGGACAGTTGAGCCACCCGCGGGTAAGGGAGGCGGAGGAACACGTGATCTCCACCGCGCTCCGGATGGGAGTCGCTCCGAGGGCCGAGCTACGGGATCGGGAAGGCGCCGAGCGGTATCTGGACATGGGCGTCAAGCACTTCTGCGTCGGAACGGACGTGCGGATCCTGTTCGACTGGTTCAAGGACGCCGGCGCCGCCATGCTCGACCTCCTGGGACGTGACCCACCCGGCCGCACCCACGGATCCGACTCGTACCGGTAGCACCGCCACGATTCCGGAGCTTGTGGCCCGAGCTGGGAGGTGTCCGGACTATCTGCATTCCCTCTTGGGCACCGAAACCGGTCTTCCGGGTCAGGAGGGGGCATGACGGCTGTCCGTTGCCGATCTTGCCTACCCAGCCAGAGCCAGAAACCGTATGTCGGATGCGGGCGACGGACCCGCGCGGTGCGGCGTTGCGCGGTCGCCCCGGATACCGGGCCGACCTCATCTCACTCGATGGTTGCGGGTCGTGAGCGGACGCCGAAGGTTCCTTCCCATGTTGCGATGCGGCCGGCATCGCGAGCCTCATAGGTTTCGATCGCCTCGCTGAGCGAAGGCTTGAAGTCATCCTCGTCGCCGTTCGCGAGGGCTGCCAGCCGCATGGTGAACCATGCTGTGATTCCTCCGGCGGGGGGCGACTCGAAGCTGGGGAACTGCGGATCGGCTCCACCCTGGCCGAGCCACTTCGTAGCGACATCGGGGTCCAGCGCCATCGCCCTCGCGAGCCCGACGATGTCGGTCGCCCCGGTCGCGACGGCGTCGACGGCCTCGCGTCGCGTCTTGAATCCGCCCGTGACCATCAATGGTGTGTCCGTGACAGTCCGTGCCCGGCGGGCGAACTCGACGAAGTACGGCCCCGAAGATCGTCGGTCAGAACTTGCCGGAGCGCCCGGGAAGTAGGTCCCACCGCTGATGTCGATCAGATCCAATCCCTCGTCTCCCAGAAGCGACATGGCCACCAGGGCATCGTCCTCATCCAGCCCACCTTCCAGCTGATCGCTCGAGTTGATCTTCACGGCGATAGCGAACTCGGAACCCACCTCCGCACGAACCTCCCGCACGACGGCGAGCAGGAGTTGGCATCGCGCTTCGATCGACCCGCCGTAGCGATCGGAGCGACGGTTGAACAACGGCGACAGGAACTGGCTCAACAAGAAACCGTGGCCGGCGTGTATCTGGACGCCACTGAAACCGACACCTCGGGCACGTGCAGCCGCCCTGGCGTAGATGCCAGGCAACGCGTCGACAGCGGACGGTGTGAGCGCATCGCACTGGAGGCCCTCGACGTTGAGCGCCGATGGCCCGGCCGGTCGGGAAACCGGACCATAAGCGAGCGCGCCGGCATGGCCCAGCTGCGGCCAGATCCGGGCGCCATCGGTGGATCCGACATCTGCGAGCCGAGCAAGACGAGCATTGTCGGCGCCCGGCCACAGCACGAGGTTTCCGGGTCTCTCCGGATAGCGGTAGTCGACCTGAACCTCACCGATCAGCGACAGGGCCGCGCCGCCGTTCGACCACCTCCGATAGAGCTCGACCTGTTCATCAGTCGGACGACCGGCACCGTCCCCCAGGGAATCGGACATGGCAGCCTTCGCCAGCCGGTTCTTCAGCACGACTCCACACGGGAGTTCGAACGGCGCCGCAAGGACGTCTGTATCAATCTCCACGTTGTGCTCCTCGATCAACCGGACAAGATATGGCTCCGGGCCAGACCGTATCGACGGCCAAGTCGGCAAAGGGGGACGTTTGCCGGCACCCGCGGCCAAGGCTGTCCAGCGAGGAGTCCCGTTACCGACGATTGCCCTAATCACACCACCGGCACGAAGTGACACGGAAGGTAATGACCGAGTTTGGAAGGCTACTCAGCTGGGGAAATATGCGGCCATAGGCGGAGGGAGTGACCGCCGTTTGTTGGTCTCGTATGGTTTCTTACCATTCCGTTGGTGTTGTGAATAGCCTGGTTGTGGGGTGTTTGTTGCTTCTTGTGGTTCCAGGGAGGTATCGTCTAATCCCACCGGTAAAGTGATAACCACAGGTGATAACCAAAATGAGGGGATCAGGCGGGTGAAGCGTCCACGGATCTTATCAGCCGCGTTCGTGCGTACCGTCACCCAACCGGGCCGTTACGGCGACGGACGCGGCGGCTACGGGCTCAGCCTTTTGGTGAAACCAACCGCGAACGGGCGCCTATCCAAGACGTGGAGCCAGCGGGTCCGTTTCCATGGGCGGGTCACCAACATCGGCCTAGGCGCCTACCCGATCGTGTCTTTGGCCGAAGCCCGCCAAAAGGCCGTCGCGAACCGGCGGGTGATCGAAGCGGGCCTCGACCCCAGAGGCAGCCGTGTACCCACCTTCGCGGACGCCACCGAGGAGGTGATCGCTATCCACGCCGCCGGTTGGAAACGGGGCGGCAAGTCAGAAGCACAGTGGAGGTCGTCGCTCACTACTTATGCGTATCCGCGTCTGGGACGCCGGGGGGTGGATCGGATCACCACCGCGGATGTGATGGCTTGTCTGTTGCCGATCTGGCACACCCGCCCCGAAACCGCGAGGCGGGTACGGCAGCGCGTCGGCGCGGTGATGCGTTGGGCCATCGCGCACGGATACCGGACAGACAACCCGGCCGGGGACGCTATCACCGCCGCGCTTCCCTCCAACATGGGACGGCGCCAACACCACCGGGCGTTGCCACATGGGGCTGTGGCGGCGAGTGTCGCCACCGTGCGAGCCTCTGGGGCACATCCGACCACGATCCTGGCGTTCGAGTTCCTAGTCCTCACTGCTTGCCGCTCAGGCGAAGTACGGGGCGCCCGATGGGACGAGGTGGACTTGGACGAAGCGACGTGGACGATCCCGCCATCCCGGATGAAAACCGCCCGCCAACACCGCGTGCCCCTCCCCACCCGCGCTGTCGAACTGTTGACAGAAGCGCAGCGCTACCGGGACCAAAGTGGGCTGGTGTTCCCCTCGGCCACCGGAAGGGAGTTGTCCGACGCGACCCTGCCCAAACTGCTGCGGGAACACAACATCCCCGCAGTACCCCACGGCTACCGATCCAGCTTCCGGGACTGGGCAGCCGAACTAACCGACACCCCACGCGAGATCTGCGAACTCGCCCTCGCCCACATCAACAACGACCGGGTCGAAGCCGCCTACCAACGAAGCGACCTCTTCGACCGGCGCCGCCAACTCATGGAGGACTGGGCCAACTACCTCCACAGCCAGGCTCCTGCTTCTGCGCCATAACCAAACCGATAGGGCAAGACCAACCAGCCAGCGACAGCCACCGCGGAGCCTGATCCCTTGGGGGGTGAATGGCTCCGGGTCCGGGTTGAGGCCGGTGTTGCCCGGTGGGGCATTAGCACGCTGTGTCTAGACCCGGTCTCGCGCACACATCGGCATCGACCGTCGTGATTCCGGACTATCGCGGGTGGCACACACGCGAGTCCGACTTGGAATATCGAGGTGACGATTAGGTTGGCGAGTGGAGAGCGAAGCTGCGATAGCAACCCTTTTGGAGTGTCACACAAAGCGGACTGCCGATCCGCTCTGTTCCTCCGGTGGGCGCTCCTGTGAGTCCGTGGCCTCAACGGTGTCATCGCCATAATCCCCAGGGCCAACAGGATTACGGCTGGTCAGCTTTCGACCGGTCGCTAACGCATGCGCTGGTTCTCATCGAAGGTCTGTGTGGATGCCGAGTTGCGGTGATGAAGAGTCAGCGGATTCGAGCGCAGCAGACCTGTAGACAGGTACCGCTCTGGGCAAGGGGCTTCATCGTACGCTTCGTAGTGTTGATGGTTCACCCCCTCGAGGATGCCCGCCGCCGGATCGACGCCGCCCTAACCCCGACCCGCATCCACCCACTCAAGCTCCACGCCCTCCGCCGCTACTGGCAGGAGGGCTACCAAGACGCTATCACCTCCGCCATCCGCGTTGTCACCGGCCTCCGCCATGCCTCCTGCCTAGAGGCCCGCAGGATCGCCCTTTCCTGGTCCCCCGCAATCCCTCCTACAGCCAGCTCCGACCTAGGAGGCCGGCGCGGAGTGGCCTTCGACGGGGATGCTGATCGGGTGGTGTTCGTGGACGAGCAGGGAGTGCCTCTCCCGTGGAGCACCACCACGGCCATCGTCGCCGCCTGGTTCCTAGCCCGGCGACCGGGCGCTCGGATCGTGCACAACCTCATCTGCTCGAGGAGCGTGGCCGAGGCCATCAGGTCGGGAGGAGGAGTTCCCGTCCGTACCTAGGTGGGCCATTCGTTCATCAAGGCGGTCGTGGCGGAAGAGGACGCGGCATTCGGGGGCAAGCACTCGGGCCATTTCGGCGGCAATTATTGGGCGGACAGCGCGACCTGGGCATGCTGGTGTTGCTGACCGTCCTGACCGAGGCCGGTGTGCCCCTGTCGGAGTTGCGGCGGGATTACGAGCCGTACGCCATGTCGGGGGAGATGAACCCCGTCGTAACCGACACGGGCACAGCGATCCGGGCCGTGGCTTCCACCTTCTCCGGTGCCTCTCGTGGACCATCTCGACGGACTCACGGTCGACCTGGGCGACAGTTGGTTCAACGTCCGGCCCGCCAACACCGAACCGTTGCTCCGTCTCAACGCCGAGGCACCCGATTCGGGATCGTTGAACGAACTCGTCGGCAGGGTGCGTAGGGTGATCGACTCCTCCTGACATCCCCGGCATGATCGACGCCGGGAATCATTTCACACTACAACCGGCTAGAGGATGCCCCTTCCGGAGTTTCTCGCGGTGCGAACCTGCTCAACCCGACGGCAGCACCACTTCACAGCTTCCCCACTAGGGATGCAGCATCCACGGGTGTTGGTAACCGGCCAGCGCTGTCGTCGTGGTGACGGGAACGGTCGTGGTAAGGACGGTCGTTGAAGTGGCGGGAGCGGTCGTGGTAGGAACAATCGTTGACGTGCGTCGTCCCGTTCCTCCTCCGTAAGTGGTTCCCAGCACATGTGGGACGGGCCACCGATTCGGATGGTTGACCCTCCCGGAGGGTATGGTTTGGCCGGTGATCGACAGAGGCGGGCGAACGGGTGGTTGGGGTAAGTACGTCGGTCGGTGTGGTGGTGGTCTCCGGCCGGGTGGTTTCGGTGGTCGTCAGGGGCTTTCCCTCCTTGTGTTCGGCAGCCAACAGCGGGGACGGGGTCGGCGGGTGGGGCTTGTTGCGCTTGCTGTCGTAGTGCTTCTCGCAACAGCAGTCATGCCGGCTCCCGCCCAGGGGTCTGTGTTCTCTGATGTGAGGGTGGGAGGTACACACGGAGCTGCCATCGAGGCCTTGGCTGATCTGGGCGTGTTCACGGGCACCGAATGCGGGGACGGTCTCTTTTGTCCTGACCAGCCGGTCAACCGGTGGGTGATGGCGGTGTGGCTGATCCGGGTCCTTGGCCATGAGGTCAAAGCGCCGGGAACGTCTCGGTTCGCCGACGTGGAAGCCACGGAATGGTGGTCGCCCTACGCGGAGGAACTAGCCGACCGCAACATCAGCGTCGGATGTGAGACGGGCCCGCTCCGCTACTGCCCCGACGATCCGGTAACCCGGGCCCAGATGGCCACCTTCCTCTTTCGAGCATTCGGTCTCGACAGCGCCCCGCCGGCGGGATTCACCGATACCGAGGGCAACGACGCCCACCGGACCAACATTGATGCCCTCGCCGCGGCGGGGCTCACCGTCGGATGCGGGACTGACCCGCTCCGCTACTGCCCCGACGATCCGGTTACCCGGGCCCAGATGGCCACCTTCCTCCACCGGGCCCTACTCCGCCAGAATGAACAAACAGTCGAGGCCGATTCCATCGTGATCAGCGACGACGTACCCGATATGAACTTGGTCGACGTGTCATCCGGGGTGTCGGTGAACCTCCGCTCATTCGTGACCGGCGACAAAGCCCTACTCCTGTGGTTCTGGTCGCCCTACTGACCGACCTGCTCGGCGGACGCGCCGGCTATCGAGCAGTTCGCTCGACAGAACAGCCACCGGGTCAACGTAATAGGCATCAACGGTGTGGGCACCGCCACAGACGTCAGGGCCTTCATGGCACACTTCGGGATCACCTTCACCAACCTACGGGACCGCTACCCATGGGTGACAAGGCATTACGGGATCAGATCCTGGTCCCAGTTCTGGCTGCTCGACCAGCTAGGAAACAGAGTTGGCGACCGCCCGACCCCGTTCAGCACCAGCAGGGCCGAGGAACTGTTGGCAGGACTACTACTACCAACCATATCGGCGGCCCCAGAACTACAATCCCCTCCTCGTTAGCCACCTGCCAGGAGGCCGCGCCACCACCAAGGGGCTGCCTCCAAGGCTGGTGGGCGACGAGCAATACCCTCTGGGATGCTCACACCGACCTATGGAGTGGGGCGGCGCTAGCCCCTTAGCCCCGCGGCGTCTTGAGAGGCATGAAGCAGGTCGCGGCAAGATGTGTGGTCGCTGGCGGACGGCTGGTGGATTCCGGCGAGATGGACACGCTGTTCAAGCGACCGGGTCATGCGGTTTCTGAGTTGTGGTGGGGTGGGTGTCATGCTGCCGAGGACAGACCGTCGATCCAGTCGTGAATGTCCTGTTCCCGCCAGCCCACCGCCCGGGTACGTTCGCCGCCGAGACGGCTCGGCGGAGGGAACGACCCGTCCCGCTCCCGACGCCAGATCGTGGTTCTGCTCAACCCGGTGATTCGTATGACTTCGGGCAGTCTCACCACCCGCCCACTCCCGGTAGGCTCCGCCACCGAGCGTCGACGGCTGACACTCGGCTTCCTGCTGTTGACGGTTTGGTTCCTCATCCGCTCTCCCTATCTCCCGCCCATAGTCGGGGGTCTTGTGCCGGCCCTCAGTCTGTGGTACCTCAACCGATGGGGACGGTAAGGGCTTTGTTTCGTCATCGAAGGTACCGAGGTGGATCCGGAACCCGGTCGCGGTTCCACCCCCTTGGGGTCGCGCTCAACCGCGACCGGTCGCGCATCCCCTCATCTAGGCCGCCGTCGGCGGCTCAACAAGGCGGAGCCTTCCCGCCAGCGGCGGGGCCTTGGAGCCATCCGGGGATTCGCCCTCGGGTGGTTGTGGGCAGTGGGACAGCTGTCCCCGTACTACGTCATCCGGGGGGAGGCACAGATGTCCCGGTGGGCGAACGGGGTGTCGCTGAGGGCGTGGTAGGACTGGTCGCGGTCGCGCTTAACCGCGACCGGTCGCGCATCCGGTCGCGCATCCTTGTGACCTGGGCCTCTTCAGGCGGCTCAAAGGCGGCAAAAGGCTGTGGCGGCAGCGCCGGCGCACAGCCGGACTCTCGGGAGCGGCAGACCGGTGTTGGCGGCGGGACGCCTGTCCAGTCGCACAGCACCCGAGGGGACACATGTCCCCGCCAGCCTCGAGGCGCACCGCGGCCCCAGACCGGTGCGGGTGGGCCGCGGACAAGCACCCGACGCACGGTGGTGGGAGGCCTGCTAGCGGAGACCGTCCGGATCGGGGAGGCGCTTAGGGCCGTCTACCTGGGGTCTTGTACACATCCGGGCGGCGAGGAGAGGTGTGGAGGTGTAGGTCGGGGGAGGGCAGCGAAGCGTGGTAGTGGGGAACGTGCCCGAGAGCTGGAGCTGGCGATTGGGGTAACGAACGCCCAGGGATCCGGGTGTCGGGACGTATGTCCCAAGGGGGAGGGGACGTATGTCCCAACGTGGGCTGGTCAGGAGGCGTCTGGGGGCAAGCCAAGTTTTCATTAAAATGAGGACATATGTCCCCATGGGTTGGGGACATATGTCCTGGTCCGTGGTGCGCCTAGTTGCGGTGCGGGTTGGGGATCGACGACTTTGGAACGGGCCGATCGGCTTGGTTGTCTCGGCTTTGTTGAACTCTTCTACGTGGTAGGGGAGCCACCATGGCTTGGTGGCTATGACCGGTGGGCTGGAAGTGTCGTTGAGCTGGACGCGGTGTCTGACGGGCTTAATGCTGTCCTCGGTGGGGGTCAGTGAGAACTGGCATGTGGCGGTGCCTGTTCGGGCCTGGAACGGGATACGGTAGGGAGTGGGTGGGGCTGGTTGGTGGTTTCTTGGTGATGGTGGCCGTGGTCGCTGCTGTGGCTGTGGCTTTCGCCGTGTGGTGTTGACCCGGTCGCGGGTCTCGCCGACGCCGTTGGGGTTGGGAACGCACGGCGAGGTAATGAAGGTGCCTTGGTGTTGGTGTTTGGTGGGTGGGTCCTGGGCGTGGGCAGGGACCGCCGGGAGTATCAGTGCTGCCAACGTCGTCGCTACGTACAGTTTCGTTGCTCCTCTCACCCCCTTTCCCGGGGGGTGGTCCAGGGGGGCAAGCGGAGAGGTTGATCAGATGGGC
>WTGI01000052.1:7300-9103 GCA_011523635.1 Acidimicrobiia bacterium | reverse complement strand
GCGGGGAGGTGTGCCTATGGGAGCGTGAAGATGTTCACGTCTCTAGCGGCGTTGCTCTGTATTTCCACGTCAAGGGGTGACGGGTCCTCTAAAGGTTCCATCATCGTTCACGTAGCTGGCGAGCGTGTCCTTGAAGGCTCGAAACTGATCGGTTGCCGAACGGTGTTTCGTCTATTTCCCAGAAGTGGTCGGAGGAATCGATGGCGATGGCGTACAGACCCTCGTCATCACTTGTGTCGGGGACTTCGATCACCAAGGTCTCCGCATCCGCGTCGTAATGGACGACGCCGACAACATCCTCATCCAGATTCTGGGGATCGAAGTCGACCCAGAAGTGATCGACGGGACGGCAGACGGGGTGTTCAGGATCTCTAGCCCGTTGGGTGTTCACCTCCTGGCCGATGATTCGTACTCCGGTGTCGAGGTGGGAACGGTGGAGATACTGACCGAAGGGGTCCACTACCTGGAGGTGTGGACCCTGCTCGATGAGCTCCCGTTCGACGGCCCGGTCACCTACATGGTTGCGAGCAGCAGCCGGCTACAGCCATTCGAAGACCCCGACGACGGTCAACATCTTGTGGTCGGTGACATCGTCGCGGCAGTGATCGATTACTTTTCCGACATCGATTGGTACACCATCGATCTGGAGGAGGGAGACACAATTGTGATCTGGACAGATGCCATCGCGACCGACACCGCAGTGTTTGTCGACTATCCCGGATCCACCATCGACGACATCGCCCACGACGACGACAGCGGTACCACGCTGTCGTCGGGTCGCTCAACGCTGAACTCGTCTACACGGCTCCGACAACCGGACAGTACATAGTCGCTGTCCAGGGTCTGATCGGTAGCACCGGCGGGAGCTACTTCCTTGGGATCGAGTCCCTCGAAGGATGATCCGCAGATGACCAACGCGCGGCACCGGACCTTACGGCCATGCGCGAGTCGCCGGCACGTACACGGCAGGAGAGCCATAGTGGCCGACAATCCGACACAACCATCCGCCGAGGGATGAGGTCTCGTGTCTGAACCCCGGGAAACCTCGGAGCCGGACAGCCATGAGGAGTCCGGCTCTGCTCGGCCCGGCATAAGGTCCGGAGCCCAGCCCGTGAGGACCAGCGGGGATCGTATGGCGATGGCCGGGTTCGTCTGTTCCCTTAGCGTCGTCCCGGTCACGCTGCTGATCATCCCGGTCGCGAACATGCCCTCGACCAGCGACGTCGCAGGTGGCATCTTCGTTCTCCTGATGCTGGCCGGGGCGGCGCTGTGGGTATCAGGTCTTGTCCTGTCGCTGCGGGCCAAGAACAGAGCACCAAAACACCACAAACTAGCCCGAGCCGGGACGATCATTTCGGGGATCACTCCCATGCTGTTCCTCGCTGTTCTCCTTCTCCTGCTCATACAGGCAGTCGACTGGTTCTTCAATGAGTTCTTCACGATCGGCGTGCCAAACGGGGGGCAGGTATAGATGTCCGGGAGCGAATCCCAGCACAGCGGATGGAAACTGTGGCAGCAGTCATTGCAGTGTTCATACTCGACATGTTGGTCCGGCGGGACGCCTCCACGGTTTTCGCGTTCTTGACCGGCCTGGCGGCAGGACGGCGACACACCCCTCGAAATCTCCTCGGGGTAAGGTACGTTCAGGGTTAGCGAGAAGGAGCAAAGCCCGACGCCCCTCCATCGCCGCAACATCGTCCAGCCATGGTCAATTTGCTGACCCGGCCAACCAGGGAACTTGATCAGGTCGCCTGACGTCCGACCTGGACCCCGATGACGCCCTGAACCTGAGGAACCGGGCAC
>WTGI01000052.1:0-7200 GCA_011523635.1 Acidimicrobiia bacterium | reverse complement strand
CACCGGTGACGTCCTGTGCATCGAGAACGGTGAGGTCCGCGAACTTGAGGCACAGAACACCACCCAAGACGCCCTAAACCTGAGGAACCGGGCACCACCGGTGACGTCCTGTGCATCGAGAACGGTGAGGTCCGCGAACTTGAGGCACAGGGCGTCACCCATGACGCTCTGATCCTGAGGAACGGGGGTGGCGTGAGTCTGGGCCGGCGTCCTCGAGGGCCGGGCCCACGCACGCTGAGAAGTAGACCGCATGGAGGCGGCGGACCTCTGGGGCGTTCTGGCGCAGCCGCTGCCCGAAGGCCGACGCCAGGTCCAGCGCGACGTCGACCGGGGATCGGGCCGACAGTACCCACTCCGGCAGCGGGTGGCCGCCGCGCCTGCACAGGCATGGATCACCACCGCGATCTTGGCCGCGGCGACCGCTCCGGTCCTTTCGGGCAGCCCGCCGGCCAGCATGGGCTCCCTGGACTCCGGCTGGTTGTTCCAATCCTTGATCTGTTGGATCACCGGCCATAGGCTGCACCATAAGGAGAGGACAGGAGAGGACAATGACCATGACCACGACTCCCCCCTCCGGGGAACCCGAGGCGCACGGCTCGAATGGGCGCCTGCGGCGTGTGTGGCAACGGCGCGCGTCTCGGCTGACCGTTGGCATGGTCGCCGCGGCTGTTGCGTTGACGGCGGCAGCCGTGGCGCTCGCACAGGGGACCGGCCAGTTCCGTGACGTGCCTAACAACCATTACGCCCGCGACGCGGTGGAGTGGGCCATTCAGAACAGGATCACGTTTGGATGTCTCGACGGCACGTACTTCTGCCCCGAGAACACGGTCAACAGAGCCGAATCGGTCACGTTCCTGCACCGCTACCACAACAACGTGATCAGACAGCTCGAGAATCGGATCCGAGCGCTGGAGAGCGGGTCCGTCCAAGGGCCAAACCCGAACACCGGGTTCGGGAACGAGCCGACATCCACGACAGTGCCGCTGCAGGCGTTCACCACCAGAGGCACCCAACACCAGGTCCGCTCGTTCAACCTCCCGGCAGGCGTCTACGAAGCCGTGTTCACGCTGGAGGCCACCAAGGCGGCAGCAGACCACAATCAGGACACCGACACCGACCTCGAGCCGGTGACACTGATCCAGGTCGAGTACCGGGAGTCGGGCGGCGCGTGGAAAACCTTCGCGGTCAGCACGCTGAACTTGGGAGGGACTGACGGTGGCACCCTGCCGACCGCAGCCGATCTGTTCCAGCAAGCACCCGCGAAAGGGACCGTCGACGTCGAGATCGCGAACGTGCCCGGACGCCTGCCCACGAGCGGCCAGATCAGGGTCAGCGCCTACATGGCCGACAACGCCATCACCCCCGAGGACGCCGACAGCGACCCCGACCGGACCACCAGGTACGACTTCTCCTGGGGCATCATCCTGACAGAGAAGCGGTCCTGAGCGCCTTCCCGGGTTGGAGCGGCCGACCGGCCGTGACGGAGGCCGACTAGCGCGGGACGCGGCCATCAGCGCCGCCTACGACCTCGGCATCACCACCGGCGCCGGCCGGCCCGGACGATGGCCGGGCGGCGATCCGGGGTCTAGGTGACTAGGAACCAGTCGGTGCGATCGGCTTGGTTGTCGGGATCGCGTGACGACCAGCCGAGCAGCAGGATGCTGACCTCATCGTCCACCTCGTTGGCGAGCACGCTCTCGAAGACGCTCAGCGACACAACCCTGCCGTCGAGACGGAACCGGTCGTTGCCGTCGTAGACGACCACTGTCGGGGTCCCGAAACCGACGCTCAGATCGACAACGACCTCATTGCGCTGAGGGTCGGCCGCCAGCACCTCGTATGTCCCGCCCCTGGTTGTTCGCTCGAGATCGGAAGGAGGATCCGCCGCCCACATGAAGTCAATGTCGGCGGCCGGCGAGTCGGCGGTGATGTCCACGGCATCGATGATCGTGGTGAGCCGCACCGGCGCGTGGCGGCGGGTTATGCAGGTCTCGACCCCGCCCATCGACACCGACGTCACGTCGCCGGGGACGGCCACCGTGGTCGGCCTGGTGCCGTATACCCAGCCCCAGCACGACAGAGAGCCACCCCGACGTATGGCGCAGCTGTGGTCCTTGCCGGACGAGATCGCCACCGCGTCGTACAGGCGGCCGATGCGCTGCGGCCAGTAGCGGCCCACCCCGGTGGTGCCGTTGCCCAACTGCCCCAGGTCGTTGGCGCCCCAGCAGGAGACCTCGCCGTTGCGGTGGAGGGCACAGGCGAAGCCCGACCCCGCGGCCACCCCCACCGCGTCCCTGATGTCGAGGACCCTCGCCGGCAGGTAATAGCTACTCACGTTGCCCTGCCCGAGCTGGCCCTCCGATCCCGCGCCCCAGCAGGAGAGATCACCGTGTCGTGCACGGCACACGAATGCTGCGCGTCAGACGGGTGGTCGCTGGTGCTGATCGCGGCCACGTCGACGAGTCCCGAAGCGCTCAGGTGCTCCCGGTAGCCGTCGTCGCCCCCCAGCAGGTGACGGTCTCGTCGGCGCGGATCGAACAGCTGCGCCCCCGCACGGCCGCGATCTGGGTGTCGCCGCTGCGCTCCCCCTGGCTGTTCACGATCGTGCCCGCGACCGGCGTTACGGTCGGTCCTGTCGGTCCACCGGTGCCTAGGCTGGTCGACCCGCTCAGGCCGCGATTCAAGAAGCTGGCCATCTGGGCCCGCGTCACCGGACTGCCGGGGCAGTAGCGGAGCGGGTGCTGGTCGCAGCCGAAGGTGAGGCCGGCCGCGAATAAGGCGTCGATGTCGGTCTCGTGGACGTTGCCCCGCGTGTCGGTGAACCTGGCCGTCTCGGCCCGCTGGAGCCGGAAGGCCCGTACCAGGAACGACGCCATGTGGCCCCGGGTCACGGTCTCGTAGGGACAGAACCGGACCGGGTCGGTCTTGCATCCGGCCGTGATCTGCAGGTCCGCCAGCCGCTCGACGTCCGGCATCCACCACTCGTTGTCGTTCACGTCGGCGAATCTCGACTCCTCGACCGGGACCGGTCGCGGCCGTCGATGACCCGCACGATCCAGACCGCCACCGCCCAGCGCTTGGCCGGCTCGTCGGGACAGAACTTCCGCGCCCCGCACTCGGTGCCGTCGAACACGCCCAACCCCTCGAGCGCATAGATGTTGGCGCCGTGTACCGAACTCCGACCGACATCGGTTGTAGCGGTCCTGAGCCGACGCCATCGTAGCCCAGGCCACCGCCAAGACCGCGGCCACCACAGCCACGGCCGCGAACCGAGCCGCAGCGCTGCGACCGGCCGATCGTCGGCGGTTTAAGCTCCCACCAGTCATTCCCTGGCCTATTTAGTCAGAGACGCAAGGAGGCCCCCGCACAATTGCGGGGGCCTCCTCGGGGTTGGTGGTTCTTGCTAGCTACGTGAACCTATCCGTAGGTCTCCGCGTCAGCGCCCGGAGGCGGCGTGCAGGTGAGACCCGTCAGAGTCCACGTCGCCCTGTCGTTGGGCCGGTTGTTGTTGAACCCTTCCCAAGTCAGGGAACTCTGCTGAGCAGGAGTAGTGGAGTTGAGAGTGATCCGGGTGCTAGGCGACACTGCCACCGTCAGCACCTCCTGGAACTGCGCATACGACAGGGCCGTCGGGACGGAGCCTACGAAGAAGCTGTCGTCATCACCGTACGGCAAGGCGTTAGGCGCAGCTGCATCACCTGCGAACAGGCGGCGGCTCGCCGGGTCGGCCAACAACAGGTTCACGATGGTTGCCTGGGAGGATGCGCCAGTCGGCACGTTAGCCCAGATCACCGAAGCCGAACCGGTAATCTCCGGGGTTCCACCACCAGTGATGGCGATCGCCTCGGTGCCTACACCGGTAGCAGGGTGGTTGTAGTTGAAGTAGATACGTCCACCACTGTTCGAGGTGAGGGCTCCCGAGTTGAGGGCATCGGCATTGCCCGGGTACTGGCTCCCGTCACCGGCACCACTGTTCGTGGCGGTGAACGAGGCTCCAGCCCTGTACGGGTTGCCGTACTGATCCAGCACCGTCACCGAGACGGAGTTCTGGTTCGCGCCTAACAACACTCGCCCAGCACTACTCGGAGAGACCGAGATGGAGGTTGCGGCAGGCGGGTTGTCGGAGAACCGCTCCGGCGGCGCTTGAGCACCGATGTCACGCAGCCCACCGTTGGGGCCCGTCCCAGTCCCGGCCGCTTCGACAATCACAAAGCCATCGGCGTCGAACCCGCCGCCCGTAGTGCCTGTGGCGCCTGTGGTGTCGACAAAGCGGAGCGAGTTGGTCGGAACACCGGACGCCTCGTAGCGCCGCACTTCGACAGCGACATCAAAGTCGGGATTGTTGCTTCCGATCACGGGATCGGGTTGGGTGACAACGATCCTGATGTTTCCGTTGCTGTCAGGTGACCGCCTCTCAACGGTTGTGACGGTGACCACGGTGCCTGCTACCTCCGGGTCGCCGGTGTACGCACGCTTGCGCACGGTCACGGTGTAGTCCTGGTTCCCGGTCGGGTTCGGGCCCACTGGGCGTCCCATGCTGTC
The DNA here is from genome assembly GCA_011523635.1 of Acidimicrobiia bacterium. Classification (GTDB taxonomy): domain Bacteria; phylum Actinomycetota; class Acidimicrobiia; order Spongiisociales; family Spongiisociaceae; genus Spongiisocius. Next base: position 2,658 of record WTGI01000052.1, on the reverse strand, counting down.
GACGAGTTGGATCTCATAGACCAGAGCGCTGCCCATCCTGAGCTGATAGTTCGAGCCGCCGCTGAAGACCGCCGACACCGCTGGGGTCCGGCTGCTCATCTGGTTCGCAGAAACAGCCTCGAACAGCTCTGTGTTGGAGCCGACGGTGTCGCCGAAGTCACCACGCCACGCCCACAGCCTGTATTCGGCATCGGGATCGGCGAGGCCGGCAGCCTCGAGCCTGTACGTGGCAGTGGTCTCGCCGGCGTATGGGGTACCCGCCGCGCAACTGACCGTGGCGTGGCCGCCACCGAACCCGGGCTCGAACATGGCGTTGCCGTCGACATCGGTGCGGGCATCGCCAGCATCGATCTCGCACGGTCTGAAGCTCGGATTCATGTGCGCAGAACTCTTGTCGTTGACGAAGCGGCCGATGCACCTTCCGCTCCTGTCGAAGGCGTCACGGGCGAAGCTCGACCAGAAGACCTCGACACGCTCGTTGACGATCGGCGCGAAGTCAGCGTCGCGCACCGACACCTGGGTCTCGCTGAATGTCTGCTGCGCAGTGAGGCCCTCCGGGCGCAGGTTGGTGTGGTTCATGGCCCGCATGATGAATGACGCCATCTGCGCGCGTGTTACCAGCCCGCTCGGCTCGAAGGTGCCATGCTCGCCGACCATGTTGTTGGTGCCGACGGTGACACCCAACTCATAGATAGCGCCGATGATGTCGTCCATATGGGCCGGAAGGGTTCTGCGCACATCGCCGAAGTAGTCGTCGACACGCATGCCCGCGCCGTCGAGGACATCTGTGCCGACGCCGTCGTTCAACTCGATACGGCCGACCCCGTCGGTGTTGCCCTCCACCGAGTCGGGCTGCATGTCGATCAGCACCGAGTCCAGCGCCAGGTCCAAGAACCTGAATATGTGCAGTGCCATGTCGGCCCTGGTCACGAGGTCGTGGGGATCGAAGGATGTGGCCGTGCGCCCCGGCATGATCTCCTTGGACGCGAGCGTATTGATCGCCATCACAACATCGGCTCCAGCCGTGCCTAAGTCGGTGAAGCCCATGTCCATGGCGTCGCCGAGATCAATGCCGGCGGCCTTCGCTGCCCGAGTCAGGAACAGCGCCATCTGCCAACGAGTCACATGGCTGCCGGGATCGTAGGTGTCGGCGGTCGTGCCGGTGGTGATCCCGTAGTAGGCCAGGCAGTTGATATCGTCGTAGTGGACGCTGTCCATACCCACATCGCTGAAGCCACGGCTCTCCAGAGCCGGGCCGAGGCAGGCCGTCCACGTAGCCTGGGCATCGGCCTGCTGCGGTGCCGCTACCACCGGGGAAGCCCCAGTGACAGCGAGCATCGAAGCGACCAAGGCACTCACGACAAGCACTGCCAAACGCGAGCGCCGCTTGTTCACTAGCTGGGGCATCGGCCCCTCCTTTGCTTGTAACGGGGGCGCATGCCCTCTCAAACGGGGCATCGGCCCCTCCTTTCGTTTCCACCTTGGCGAAGTTCTGTCCGTCCGGGACCGCACAACTCGCACATGCAAACCCCTCGCGGATGCACCCGGATAACGCTACCTGCGTCAACCATCGGCCACTCCCCTCTGGATCGCTGACCCGGAACGTACGGGGAACCTTACCACGGTGGCAGGGCCCATGCCGAACACAGAGTGTAACACGGCACGTTGAGAAGCACGTTCATTCATGGCCATCCCATTCCAGATGCGTAACGTAACGCTGTGTTGACCAACAGGAGCGGAACCTCCGACACCCGTCGTTCACGTCATGTCACCGTAACAGCACCAGCGGCGCAGGGCAACCGTTCGCCATGGCCGACAACGTAGCGCTCGGGAGCCGCGCATGGAATCGCTCCGGTCTGTCCGAGTACGTCAGCAGGGCGCTCGCGCGAGGCGCGAACCATGCCCCAGCAGGGGCTCCGGGCAGGCCCAGGCGGTCGAGCCAGGCGGCGTCCACCAGTACATGGCGCACCATGGGCGCGCGGTCACCCGGGTGCTGGACCTGCCGGCCGCCGTAATCAACGTATACCTGGAGGTGGACATCGCCCTTTGGCCAGCTTCATCACCCTTTGGCCAGCTTCATGTTGTTGGACCGGTAGTGGACCACATGAGTGTTGCGCTCGGCAGCTGTCGATTTCGGCATCTTCGAGGATCACGCATGGGCCGGCACGGTGCGGTCGGCGAGGAACCCGGCCCAGTCGAGCGCCGCGATGGGCCGGGCGCCAGCTCCTGCAGCCAGATCGTCCCCGAACGGCCTGGATCGGTGAACTCACAGCTACCGGAAGGTCGTAAACCAGCCAAGCCGGACAGCTTCCGGCCCTGTCGGGTCAGACGGCGTTTTTTCGCGTTTTCGAAAGAATCCCGGCCGGATCGGGGGGTCTCCGGGTGGCCGGAACCCGTTCGGTTACGGATCGGGGCCGGCGGCCGTCTAGGGACGCGCCCGGCGGGGCGGTTCCTGTGCGTATATATAGATGTATAGGTGGCGGGAGCCGTGGGGCTCACGAGGAAGGGACGAGCCGGGAACCCGTTCGGTAGTTGGTGGTCGGGGGTTGGTGATCGATGGCTCGCTGCCGGGCCACGGGGTCGGCGGGGGTAGCGGTTCCTCCGCATATATATAGCGGTTCCTCCGCATATATATAGATGTGTAGGCGGAATATATAT
>WTGI01000015.1 GCA_011523635.1 Acidimicrobiia bacterium | reverse complement strand
TGACTACGAGTATCACGAGTCGGTGATGGACCGGGGCGTCTCAATCGACTACGACCTGTTCCGGGGGACTCCTTGGAACGACTCCCACCTGCTGTTCGGCGGCGACCACTGGGTCTCCGACCGGGAGCGGGTGGAGACCCTCGCCCGCATGTGCGCCGACGGCTACAGCAACCAGATCATGCTGGCCCACGACAACTGCCTCAAGATCCACTTCGTGGAGTACGGCGGCAAGGGCTACGCCTACATCCTCAACGAGATCGTGCCGCAGCTGCGCGAACTGGGGGTTACCGAGGACCAGGTCGACGACATGCTGGTGAAGAACCCTCGGCGGATCTTCGCAGTCTGAGCCAGGATGGCTTGCTGACCAAGGAGGGGATATGAATCTGGGAGCGGTACTGCTCTACGCGGATGATTTCGAGGCGATGCTGGCCTTCTACCGGGACGTCCTCGGGTTGAAGGTGGTCGAGATCAGCCCCGGCCCCGAGTACGAAGAGGGGGTGGACTTCGTGTACCTCGACGCCGGCGGGCCCGGAGTCGAGATCTTCGACCGCTCGGTCCATCCCACCGAGTTGCCCATGGCCGTCGGCGGATCGGTCGCAGCCGGCTTCCACGTGGACGACCTCGAAGCCGCCCGTGACGGCCTCGTCGCCCGCGGCGTCGAGGTGGGCGAGCTCGTGAACAGGAAGTGGGGCCGCTACGTGGAGCTGACCGACCCCGAGAACAACCCCTTGGTCATCTTCCAGGTGGCCGGCTGAACCTGGCGGCCGAGCCGGAGAGAGCCGTACATTTGCTCTCCACAGCAGACCAGGCGTTTTCCAGGTACTTCGCCCAGCCCGGCTGGGTATAGTCGCGAGCGGCGGCGGTCCCGGGGAGGATTGGTAGTGATCGAGCAGTTCACCGAAGCGCAGATACAGCAATATCGCGACGACGGGTTCCTGATCGTGGAGAACCTGATAGACATGGACGCGGTGATGGAGCTGCGGGAGAGGTACGACCGCATCTTCGACGGGCAGCATGACCTGGTCAACTGGCCGGACGAGTACTACTGGCAGAAGGGCCGGGACCCCGTGGACGCCCATCGCGTGCTGGCCGGTCTATGGCGGGCCGATCCGGTGGTGGCCAAGCACACCTTCGGGGGGCCGTTCGGCAAGCTGGCCTGCCAGCTGGAGGGGGCGTCGAGCGCCCGACTCTGGGCCGATGTCGCCATGTACAAGCCGGAGGGTGGCAAGCCCTTCGACATCCACCAGGACGCGGCCTTCATGTGCTGGGTCGATCCGGTGTGGAACTGGACCTGCTGGATCGCGCTCGACGACACCTACGCCGACGGGGGGACCCTCGTTTACGTGCGGGGCAGCCACAAGTGGGGTCCGCAGCCGGCGCCCGGCACCACCCAGATCGCCCGCGACACGATGGAGGGATGGACCGACTACGTCCAGCAGTACGCCCCCGAGGGGGAGGAGGTCGAACTGGTGTCGCTGGTATTCGGGGCCGGGTCGGCCGCTTTCCACACCGGCTGGATATGGCACGGGAGCGGGCCCAACACCCGGCCCGGGAACATCCGGCGGTCCTACAGCATCCATATGATTCCGGCCAGCTCGCGTCACCACCCCCGGATCCGCCACCGGGCCTACAGCCGCTATTTCGCGCCCGGACAGCAGGACTTCGACGACAACTTCTTCCCGGTCCTCTGGTCGGAGGACGGCTACCGGACTTCGTGGCTGGACGGGTACTCCACCCAGGAGACCCCGATCGACGCTTTTTCCTCCGACGCGGTGCTCACGCTGGGGGACGACCAGATCAACGTCGAGCCGTGGGCAACCGCCTCGGGCTGAGGTTTCCGCTGCCGCCGGGCCCCACGATCCTCGCCGTAGCCGTTCGTCACGGGGGCTGAGGATGTTCGCAAAAGGCCTGCGGTGCATCAGGTGCGCGGTCGACTACGACCTGGGCGCCTATTTCCGGGGCTGCCCGGCATGTGGCGAGGCCCTCGAGGTGATGTACAACGAGGCGGCGGTCCGCTCGGTCGTGTCTCTGGAAAGGTGGGCACGGCGGTCGGCGTCAGTGTGGCGCTACGCCGAACTCCTCCCGCTCCCCGCTGGCGCCGAGAGGATCACCCTCGGGGAGGGCGGCACGCCCATGATCAGGGTTCCCCGTAGCGGCGCGAACCCGCTGCCCTTCCTCTACCTCCAGAACGAGACCGTCAACCCCACCTACGCATTCAAGGACCGCTTCCATTCGGTCTCGATTTCCATGGCCCGGCAGCTCGGCTTCGAAGGGGTGGTGTGCTCCACCACCGGCAACCACGGCATGAGCGCCGCCGCCTACGCGGCCCGGGCCGGAATGCGCTGCGTGGTACTGGCCGACCCTCGGGCACCCAAGACACAAAGGGACTGGATGCGCCTGTTCGGGGCGACCGTGGTCGTGGAGATGAACCGCAAGCCTCCGCTCCAGGCCTTCGTAGAAGAACACGGCTGGTACCCCTCGACCTACATGACCCCCATGCCCGTATCGACGCCGTACGGAGTGGAGGGATACAAGACCATGGCCTATGACGCGGTGCTGTCTCTGGGACGGGCGCCGGATCACTACCTGTTCCCCGTGGCCGCCGGCGATGGCCTGTACGGCCCCTGGAAGGGCTTCCAGGAGCTATACCGCCTCGGTCTGACCGAGTCGCTTCCCCGGGTGCACGGGGTGCAGGCGGCGGGCGCCAACCCGATCGTGGAGGCCATCGAGAAGGGGTTGGACGACGTTCCGGTACATCCTGGTCCCGACACAGCGGCGCTCTCCATTGCTGACGACACCGGCGGGCGGATCGCGCTCCAGGCGATCCGCGACTCGGGCGGGACCGCGGTCGAAGTCACCGACGCGGCCATCTTCGAGGCCCTCCATCGGGCTGCCAGGGTGGGGGTGAGCCCCGAGCCGGCCTCGGCCGCCGCCCTCGCCGGCGCCTGGGAGTTGGCGCGCCAGGGAGTGATCGAACCCGGCGACTTCGTGGTTTGCTGCATAACGGGCGCCGGGCCGAAGTGGCCCGAAGTATTGTCGGGCAGAGTTCCCGGCGAGGAACTCGTCAATCCGGGACAAGCCGTCCTAGACGGGCTGATGTCCGGGCAGTGACCGGGCGCGCGAGGAGCAGTTGAGATGACATCCACGGTCGAGGAGCTGATCACCTTCTTCCGTTCCGACTACTGGGCGGAGAACATCGATTTGATGCGCCGATCCGACCTGACCCTCCATGAGGTGATGCTCTCCACGAGTGTCCACCCGGTGACCCTGGAGTTCCTGTTCGACCGGTACCTGGCCGCCATGGGAAAGGATGTGGTCAACGTGGGCCACGCCGTGGTGGGCAACCGGGGACTCGTCAAGTACTACACCGCAGACCGCCCCTCCTTCTTCCTGATGTGGACGTACGGGGACGACGCACTCATCGGGCCCGATCCCGACGGCAGCACCGTCCTGCTCGGCGACGCCGGCGAGCGGTCCTACCTCGGAGAGGTGGCCCCGAGGCGGATCAACGACTCCGACCACGACGCCATCGACCGCTACTTCGCCTCGGAACACTGGCAGGAGATGCTCGGGAAGATGCGAGATCCGGACATCGAGCACTTCCATGACTTCCTGCTGACCGAGATCCACCCTTATGACCTGGCCGAACGCTGTTCCGACGCCGTCCGGGAGGCCGGTTATGGGGAGGTCGAGCCCTACTACCTGCCGAGGCCCGACATCGGCTCGATGTGGATCGGTTACGCCCCGCCGGGCACCAAGTCCATGGAGTTCGTGGCAACCCACACCCCGGGAGCGGTCCTGGAGCCCCAGGAGCTCACCGACGCCGACCGGGCTTACGGCGGCGACGGCTTCACCATTTCCCAACTGCGGGAGTTCATCGCCAAGGATCCCTACCGACCTGTAACGCTCAGCGAGGCGCGGGCCGTGCTCGCGGAGGTGCTCAGGCCTTAGTGCTGCAGACCTCCGCCTACCTCCCGGCGGAGGGGGGTCGGGAGAGACCACTCGCCCTACCTTTGCGGAGGGACATGGCTTGTCCAGTTACTACGGGTGTTGTGGATCCATCTACACGATGTCCGGCCATGGCCAAGCCGGAAGGTGCCCATGCGGCGATCGCGGGTGTCCTGTTCAGGCACCAGGGTCGTGTAACTCCACCAAACCTCGGTTCGAGGACGCCGCAGCCGGACTGGCCAGGGCGCGTGCGGTGGCCCGTTGCTATACTTACCGGTCGGCAGAGTTGGTAGGGGTCTTGAACCGCAGCCTCCAGATGTGGGTTGACTCTGGGGAAGCGGGTCTCTGAAAGGGGGCCTTGGTGGCAGGGGTCACCGACCGACCAACCTTCACAAAAGCCGTAGGTTGGTTACTGGTGATTGGGACCGTCCTAAGTGTCCCACTTGGTATCCTCGTTGTTCTTGCGCTGGAACCCGATGAGGGTTTGGATACCGCATTGTCTCACCTGATAGCGGATGGCGGCATATTCGTTTCTGTTGCTTTTCTACTGGGAATGATCGGTATGGAGCGGGTACTCCGAGACGGGCAGAGCGTCGCCTATCTCAGGCAAGCGGGGCTGGTGGTACTGGTGCTGGGGTTGGTGTCGGAGGCCATCTCGTGGACTTTCTCTCACTTCTTGACCACGCATCTTGACCGCGAGCAACAGCCATCCGGGGTTTCTGAGTTGTTCACCACAGAGGGCACCCTCCTGGTCTCCTTTGGGATCTCGTTCACAATGATCGGCGTGGGGATGTTCGCACTGGGATCGGTGAACGTTCGCTTGTTGGGACCAGATCGGGCGGTGGCCACCGTTCTCGGAGTGATACCGGGCATCCTTGGTGCGTGCCTCCTGCTGATCGCATTGCTCGGAGGCGGGGACGTGATCCGCCTGTATCAGGTCGGAAGCGGCATCCTGCTGCTCCAGGTCGCCTGGGTGTTTCTGATCGGGTTGGCCTTCATCCGCATGAAGGAGCCGCGCCACACCGGCCAGGAGGCGGTGGGAAGGCCGAGTAGCTGAAGCCGGATGCGGGAGGCTGCGCCCGCCTACCCGGCGCAGCCGGGCATCGGCTCCTTGGATCGGGTACGGCATCACCGGGACGAGAGACCTCATCGCGAAGGACCCCGACCGGACCGCAACCCTCGGCGAAGCCCGAGCGGTCATAGCCCGAGTGCCGTAGACGCAGCCCACGATCTGCCCGATTGCTGTACGCTCCGACGGGAGAGGAGTACCGCCGGGGTGCAGGATCCTGTATTCGACAAGCAGACCGTCGATTGTCGTCTGGTGCCGGCAGGACCGTGGCGAGGGAGGTTGCCGTGAAGGATCAGGGCAAGGTGATCACCGTCAACGGCCCCGTCGAGCCCGACCGGCTCGGCATCACCCTCATGCACGAGCATCTGCTGTTCACGTGCCTGATGTGGTTCCTGGAGGAGAGCCATCGCGGCCTGGGATCGGACGCGTACATGCCGGTGACCGCCCAGAACGCGGCCCTGCTCAGGGAGTTCCCCTACCACAACCGGGACAACCTGATCAACACCGACTGGTACCTCACCGCCATGGAGGTGAGGCGTTTCAAGATGGCGCTGGGCGGAACCGTCGTGGACTCCTCGGACCTCGGTCTCGGCAGGGACGTGTGGGGGTTGCGCAAGATCGCCGACGATGTCGGGGTCAACATCATCTCGGGTACCGGGTACTACGTCCACCACGCCCAGCCCTGGTACGTCGAGTCGATGACGGAGCACGAGATGGCGGAGGGCATGATCCGGGACATCACCGAGGGTGCGGACGGCACCGAGATCCGTTGCGGGCTGATCGGGGAGATCGGGACGTCGGATCCGGTCGCTCCCTCCGAGTGGAAGGCCTTGAGAGCCGCCGCCATCACCCACCACGCTACGGGCGCCGCGATCCAGATCCACGCCTTGCATGAGCAGAGGCTGATGCCCGACATCCTGGACCTGCTGGTCAAGGAGATGGGGGTGCATCCCACCAGGGTCATCGCCGGCCACATGGACCTGACCACCGGCGACCGCAGCTACATGAAGCGGGTTGCCGAGTACGGCACTTTCTTCGAACTCGATGGCTTCGGGCACCCATGCCCGACCGAAGGGGTTTACGTCTCCGACGCCGATCGGGTCGGAGCCGTCGAGTGGATGATCTCCGAGGGTCACGAAGACCAGTTGCTGTTCTCCCATGACATCGGGCTCAAGGCGCGGCTGTCCAGCTTCGGAGGGCCCGGCTACGACCACATCATGAACGTGATCATCCCCACGCTGAGCAGGGATGGCGTACCCCGCGACATCATCAACAAGATTCTGATCGAGAACCCGCGCCGGGTGCTGACTCTTGCCGAAGAGTCACCCGCCTGACAACCGAGCCGATGCGCAGGCACAGACCAGTGGAGCAGTCCTGATGGGCCGGGAATGGCGCTCCGCTCGCTGGGGCCGGGCGTCCGATAGAGATAGGGAGTAGAGATGCTGGACTCGACGCCGGTCGCCGCTTCAACCCTCGACCTGCTCCGGCGGTTCGACACGCCCACCATCTGCAACGTGATCGAGTTGTTCGATGTCAGACCCCGGGACCAGGGCTACATGGATCATCGGATCCGTTCTGCCTTTCCCGAGATGCCGCCGATGGTCGGTCTGGCCGCCACCGCCGCCTTCCGCTCGGCGGGCGAGCCGTCGGCAACCGACGTCTACGGATCTCTCGAGGATCAGATCGAACTGTTCGAAAGGCTCGGAGGTCCCCCAGTGGTCGTCTACCAGGACCTCGACGATCCGCCGGCCGCGGCGGTGTTCGGGGAGATCATGTGCACCACCTACCGGACCTTCGGGGCTGTGGGGCTGGTGACCAACGGCGCCGGGCGGGACCTGGACCAGGTAAGGGCTCTGGACTTCCCGGTCTTCACCGGGTCGACCATCAGCGCCCACGGTTACTGCCGCACCCTCCATGTCGGGCAGCAGGTCCGCGTGGGTGGCCTGGTCGTCAACCAGGGCGACCTGCTGCACGGCGACTTGAACGGAGTGACCAGCATCCCCGGGAACATCGCAACCGAGGTGGCGGAGGCCGCCGCCGAATTCGTAGCCGCCGAGGCGATCGTCCTGGACTACCTGAACGGACCCGGCGCCAAGACCAGGAAGGGGTTCTCGGAGGCATCGTCCGAGTTTCGCTCGGTCGTCGCCCGGTTGCGGTTGGAGATAGGCCGGCGGCGCGGCGCCCGGAACAGCGGGTAGAGGTGTGGCAGGCGCGGTGTGGGCGTCGTCCGACCGGTGTCCGCCACCGCGTCCGGCACACAGAGACCGCTTGAAGGTTGGCCCATGAACCAGTCGGAGATCCGCGCGCTGTTCCCGGTGCTGGCCGAGCGCGCCTACCTGTTCAGCGGCGGCCTGGCGCCCGCCTCGATCCCCGCCCGCGAAGCCGTGGCGCGGTTCGTAGAGGAGGTCACGTACGACCCCAAGGACCGTTATGACCGGCTCGACCAGGAGTACCGCCGGGTACAGGATCTGTTCGGGTCGCTGATCGGGGCCGAACCCGACGAGGTGGTCGTCACCGATTGCACAGGCGCCGGCTCCAATCTGGCGGTGGAGATACTCGACGGGTTCCCCGGATCCAATGTGGTCTTCGACACCCTCACCTACCCCTCCTCGGTGTATCCATGGATGCTGCCGGCACGCGAGTCGGTCCACTGCCGCTTCGTGGCGCCACGGGACGGAGCGGTCCACATCGACGACCTAGCCGAGGCCATCGACCACGACACCATCGCGGTGAGCGTGTCACATGTGTGTCACATGACGGGGTTCCGCCACGATCTGGACGCGCTGGGGACGCTGGCAGCCGAGCACGGCGCGGCGCTCATCGTGGACGCCATGCAGTCGGCCGGCGCCGTGGAGATAGACGTGCATCGGTCGGGGGTCCACTTCCTCGCCTGCGGCGCCATGAAATGGCTGCTGGGATCGGCCGGGGTCGGGTTCCTGTATGCCGACCGGCGCTACGTCGACCGCCTCCCTCCCCGAGCCGGGATCACCGGGTTCTCGTACGACTACCCGTCGTGGCCCGGAGGCGGGTTGGATCCCAAGCCCGGCGCGGATCGGTTCCGCCTGGGCGCTCCGCCGCTTCTCGGGCTGGCCGCCACCCTCCCGGGGCTCGAAATCCTGACGGGCGTCGGCATGGCCGAGGTCGAGCAGTATGTGCTGGATCTGGCCGGGTACTGCATCGACGGGTTGCTATCCCGCGGTCTCGACCTCCACACGCTGCCCGATGCCGATGCGAGGGCCGGGATAGTGGCCGTGCGAATGGAACGCCCCAGAGAGGTGTGCGACCTGATGCGGAGGAGAGGTGTTGACGGCTGGCACTACGCGGACGTGCTCCGGGTGGATCCGCACGTTTTCAACAACCGGGAGGACATCGACCGGTTCCTGGCCGTGATCGACGAGGCCGCCGGCCTCTGACGTGGTGCCGGCTACCGGCGACGGCTCGGGTGCGGTGGTCAGCCGGCCAGGATGCGTTTGGGGGTCTCGACCATGATGGTGTGCCACTGGTGGTCGGTAAGACCGATCTCCTGTGCGAGCATCTCCCGGCCGGCCACGGAGAGCCAGGCGTAGCCGGGGCCGCCGTTGGTGGCCAGATCATCGGCATAGCACACATCATGAGACAGGACGATCCTGTCCGTATGGCCGTCATCGATCAGGCGCTTGATGCTGCCCAGGACACGGTTGCGGTGGAAGCCGGTCATGTCCGGCAGGCTCCCCATGCGGTCGAACGAGACGCAGGCGCCGCGCCGGGCGATCCGGGCGTGGTACTCCGGGTAGGGCTGGCCTCCGGAGTGGGCGAGCACCACCCGTGAGAGATCGACGCCTTCCTGCTCCAGGACGTCCAGCTGCTCCAACCCGCCGACCCCTCTCGTGGTGTGGGTGGTCAGGCCGACGCCGGTCTCCATCTGGGCGCGGGCGGCGGCCCGCAACACCCGTTCCTCGATAGCCGACAGGCGGTTGTACTGGGCGCCGATCTCCCCGATGATCCCCGCTCTCACGTCGGTTCCCTCCATGCCCTGGCGGAGTTCCCCGACTATCTCCTCGGCCAACTGGTCGGTGGAGAGGTCCCACAACCGGGGCTTGTAGTAATTCTCGTGGTACCAGCCGGCGCCCATGATGACCTTGAGCCCGCTCCGCTCGGCGGCGCGGCGAACCGCTAGGGGCGGTGGCAGCGGCGAGAGATCGTCCTGGTGGAACATGATGGGGTTGTCGTACTCCCGGAGGCCTCCGGATGTGAGGTCGACGACGGTGGCGCCACCGGCCTGGCGGAGCATGTCGAGTTCGATGTCCGCCAACTCCGGGTCGTTGAGGATGTTGGTGAAGATCCAGGCATCCCGCATCAGGTCGAGGAAGATGTGCTCGTGCATGAGTGTGAGGCCCAGATCCTCCACATCGACCGGACCGGCAACCGTCATTACCTGATTCGCCATCAGCCCTCCTACCGACCGTCCGAGTCTGCCCCGTGCCATTATGGACGACAACGGTCGCGCGGGGGAGGGCCTGCGGCGGCCGGGAGGAGGGGACATGAACGAACGTACCGCCTATTTCAATGGTCATTTCATCCCAGAGTCGGAGTTGAGGCTGGCGCCATTCGACGTGGGGGTGCGGATCGGGGAGTTCGTTTTCGAGACGGTCCGGACCTATGACCTGCGTCCTCACCGTCTCCGTGACCACCTGGACCGGCTCTACGCCTCGATGAGGGCGCTGGATATCGACTGCGGCATGTCGATCGCGGAGATGGAGGAGGTCACCCACGAGTTCATCGAACGCAACAGGGCCACCATCGAGCCCTACGACGACCTGATGTGGAACAACGACTGCTCGAGAGGCATCGCCAAACCGTTCGATCCCGGACCGTACGACTCCTACGAGCGGACCGTGTTCATGATGGTGATCCCGCTGGGACCGTCGCTGGTCGGGTTCCTAGACGGGCTGGAGAACGGAGTTCCGGCCGTCATACCGCCGACCAAGAACATCCCGGCCCGCTACCTCGACCCGAAGATGAAGAACCGCAACCGCATCCACTACGGGCAGGGCATGAGGGAGGCCCAGAAGGTGGACCCCAGGGCCGAGGCACTGTTCGTGGACGACGACGGTTACATCACCGAAGGGGGCGGGGCCAACTTCCTGATCGTGAAGGACGGCGCCATCATCTCACCGGAGGGGCGGAACATCCTGCGGGGAATCACCCGCGAGGACGTGCGGGAACTGGCGCCGCAGCTGGGCATGGAGTTTGTGGAGACCAACCTCGAGCCCTACGACGTGATGACCGCCGATGAGGCCTTCTTCGCCTCCACTCCGTTTTTCGTGATGCCGGTTACCAGCATCGACGGCCGGGAGATCGGGACCGGGACTCCCGGTCCGGTGGTGGATCGGCTGATCGACGCCTTTGCCCAGCAGGTGGGGGTGCATCCTATCGAGCAGGCCCGCAAGATCACCCAGCCCTACCTGACTGACCGGCCGAAGGGATCCCGGCCCTACTGAGACTTAGCCCCGATTATTCATGGTGGGGGTCTGTCCGGGTGACGAGAATGGAACGATCGTACTCCTGGCCTGGGGTGACAGTCATCTGATAGTCCCGTCTTCCAGTCGGTAGGGAGTCAACCGCAGGGTGAAGTGTGGCCGCTTGCGAAATGTGTGGTTGGCGTGGCTTGATCCGCGTTGGTGTGCTGGGAACAGGAATAATCAGGGCTAGTTGCTAGTCGTAACTGGTGCTGGCTGGCTGGTCCTCGCCGTACAGGGCCGCCTTCATCCGGTCGACCAGATCCGGCTCCAACTGGTGGAAAGTGTGGGCCAGCGCCCACGGTCCGTTGATCGACGCGACGCCTCCGTTTATGGGGATCACCGCTCCGGTGACGAATCGTGAAAGGGGCGAGCAGAGCCAGGCGACCAGTTCGGCGATCTCGTCCGGGGTTCCGATCCGGCGGCCGGGCAGCACTGTGTCGTAGAAGCTCAGGTCGGTGCCGCCCAGCATCGGGGTGTCGACGGCGCCGGGCGCGATCACGTTGACGGTGATCTCGTGCTGGGCCAGTTCCGCGGCCAGCGGTCGGGCCATGCCCTCCAAGGCGGCCTTGCTGCCGCTGTACGGGATGTCGCCGGCCTGGCCGCGGGCGGCTGCGATCGACGACCACAGGATGATCCGGCCGCCTTCGCCTTCCCGGATCATCTGGCGGGCGGCGTTCTTGACACAGTAGAGCGTTCCGAAGGTGTTGATCCGGAAGATCCGCTCCACGTCGCCGTAGTCCATGTCGACGATGCTGTTCCAACCCGCCCAGACGGCCGCCGCCGACGCCAGGATGTAGGCCGGTCCCAGCGAGCTCTCGATCTCCTCGAAGGCTTCTGCGACCCGATCGGGATCCGAGGTGTCCACCGACAGCGTCAGGATGTCGTCCCCCAACGTGGCGAGGCCCTCCGCATTCAGATCCAGTGCCGCCACCGTCGCTCCCGCCCGGTGCAGGCGCCGAGCTGCTGCCCTTCCTTGTCCTGAAGCAGCGCCGGTGACTACAGCCACCCGGCCGCTGAGATCGAGTACGTCCGCGTTACGTTCGGCCATAGGGTGCTCCTGTCAAGACTGAGAACGAGCTGAGCGTACCGCCGAGGCGGGCAACGTGCCCGAGTTCCGGACGGTCAGTCGAGCATGGTCAGGCGGGGCGACGCAGCGGGGACGTCGGCTTCCTTCAAGCCGAGCTCGGCCCGCACCAGGTTCACGCCGCGCACCAACGAGACCATCTTGTAGAACGCGTGCATGCGGCTCATCCCCTGGCGTCCGAACCCGCAATCCGTCGACACGATCAACCGCTCGGGGCCGATGTGGTCCAGCGCCCTCCGGACCAATTCCGCCACCTCTTCCGGCGGCTCGATCTGGAGCGTGCGGTGGCTCACCACCCCCAGGGCGATCTTCTTGTCCGATCCGATGCCGGAGGCGATCATCGGTATCTCCTCGCCCGAAGCCTCCTTCGCCTCGAAGGTCAGGACGTCCACGTCCAGTTCGTTGAGGAAAGGCAGGGCCGCTTCGTAGGAGAATTGCTGCGAGCGGGTCCGTTGGGCGCCGGGACTTCCCCAGCACGTGTGGCACCACACCTCGGTCTTGTCGCGCAGGCCGGCCACCTCCCGGTTGAAGGCCTCCACGTAGAAGCCGGCGTCGAGCATGGTGCCCGGTTCCGTTCCTGCGATCCCGTGGATGGCGGGCTCCTCGACCTGGATCACCGGGCAGCCGGCGTCGGCAAGGCGGTGGTACTCCTCGTTCATGATCTCCGACAGATCCATGACGAGGCGACGCCGGTCCCGGTAGAAATCGTTGTTGATGGAGGCTTCGAGGAGCTGGGCCGAGATGGCACCGAATTTCACGGGCTTGTCCGTGGAGGCCTGCGAGGTGAGCCAGATCCGGTCGTACTCGAGCGGGCCCGGGCCGACCTCGCCGATGACGGCGCGCGGCATCCTCGTCTCCATGACCTCGTACATGAACTCGCCGGGCTGACGGCCCTGGTGGATGGGATAGCTGCGCAGTTCCGGAGTTCCGAGACCGGCCAGACGTTCCTCCGGGTAGGCGATCCACTGCCTCCCTGCCACGTCGTCGTCGAACCGGGCGTCTCCGTCGACCAGGATGTCGATGCCGGCCTGGTTCTGGTCGGCCACCAGCGCGGCGACCAGGTCGCGGTACTGCTCGCGGAAACCTCGCCCTGCCATCGCCACCGAGAACGGTCTCCCTGAGAGCGACTCGGTGTACCAACCCGGGCGGGGCAGGCCACCGGTGGTCGTGGTGGCGAGGGGGCGGTTCTTGGTTGCTCCCAGCACCAAAGGATCACCTCCTGCCGACTTCCCGACTATCGAGGCTAACCGGTTTGCGGCCGATCCTCCGTGGTCGGTGTACGCGGCTCGAGCGTTAGCGGGTGTGATGCCCGGCGCCCCCGGCATGTGGTCGGACCGGGCACCTCTCGGCGGACTTGGCGGATCGGTGTAGGGTGCGGCCCATGGGTGACCGGTCCCAGGAACGATCTGTTAAGACCCGGGAGATGGGCGCCGCCTCCAAGCCCCGTCCGGCCCGTACCTGGTCGGGACCCGTGATCCGGATACTTCCATGACTGTCGAGGGGACGTACCGCGCGGCGATCGGGCATGACCGTTCCCACGTCATCCATCCGTTCAGCCAACTGGCCACCACCGAGATCGCTCCCGACGACATGTACGTGGGTGGCGCCGGGTGCTACCTCGAGGACGCTCGCGGTAATCGCCTGTTCGACGCCAACGCCGGACTGTGGTGTGTCAACGTCGGTTACGGGCGGGACGAGGTGGTGGAGGCAATCAGGGAGCAGGCGGCTCGGATGAGCTACGGGCAGATCTTCGCCCGGAATGCCAACCTGCCGTCGGCCGAGTTGTCTGCCCGGATCGCCCGGCTGGCGCCCGAGGGTTTGAACCGGGTCTTCTTGGGCACGGGCGGGTCGATCGCCAACGAGACAGCGATACGGACCGTCCATCACTACTTCCGACTCCAGGGCCGGGACAGCAAACGGCTTGTCCTCAGCGTCGATCAGTCGTACCACGGGTCCACGTATCTGGCCGCGTCGCTGACCTTCTCGGGCAACTATCACGAGACGTTCCATGTGGTGGACGTGGTCCACGAGCTCCGCTCTCCCTACCCCTACCGCGCTCCGGACGGGCTGGAGGGGGATCTGTTCGTGGACTACCTGGTGGACGACCTGGAACGCCTGATCACTCGCCTGGGGGCCGACGACATCGCCTGCTTCATCCTGGAACCGGTCCTGGGCGCCGGAGGAGTGATCGTCCCTCCTGAGGGATACCACGCTCGCATGGTGGAGGTATGCCGTGCTAACGACATATTCGTGATCGCCGACGAGGTCGTGACCGGATTCGGCCGGCTGGGATACTTCCTGGCGGCCGAGCCGGTCTTCGGGATGCAGGCCGATCTCATCACCCTCGGCAAGGGGATCAGCTCCGGGTACCAGCCCCTGTCGGCAACTGTCGTGTCGGACCGCATCCACGACGTCATCAGCGCCTCCGAAGACCCGGACCGTATCTACGCCCACGGGTTCACCCACTCCGGCCACCCGGTGTGTTGCGCGGCCGGTCTCGCCAACATCGACATCATCCAGCGTGAGGATCTCTGCGGCCACGTCACCCGGGTGGGCGCCCGGTTCCAGGCCCGGCTCCGGGACCTGTCCGGGTCCTCGCTGGTCGGCGAGGTGAGGGGTCTGGGGTTCATGGCCGCGGTCGAACTGGTGGCGAACAGGGACACCAAGGCGCTGTTTCCCCCGGAGGTAGGGATTTCCGGGCGGGTGGAGGCCTATTGCCGGGAGGAGGGCCTGATCGTGAGGCCGCTTCGCCAGCACATCATCCTGTCACCGCCGCTGATCATGACCGCCGAGGAAGGCGACTGGGTGGTGGGCGTGATCGAACGCAGCCTCGACCGGGTGGAATCCGATCTGCGTTCCGGAGGGTTGCTCTAGCAGCGCGGCGGATCCGTCATCACACCCGTAGACGCCCCCACGAACAAGGGGGTTGTATCTGTCATAGCCCCGCTATACGGTGTTGGATACCGTAAGCACCTGCGGTCCGGCTCCGACGTCGACCGGACCGCGCCGGGAACATATCGTCGAGCGGCCCCGTCGGGGGAGGGACGGAACGCGCTCGACACCAAGGTGGTGGCGGAGGGGGAGGGCCCATCAGGCGAAGCCGGCCGGCGCGATTTTCGCGTTCTCCGTGCCACTGGGGACGCTGGAAGGAGTGCCGTTAGGATCGACCACTATGTCGCCCGATACGCTTCTGCGCCTCTACCGGCGGATGGTACGCATCCGGGTCTTCGAGGAGAAGGTCCAGGAACTCCACCGGCTCGGAAAACTGCCCGGATTCGTGCATGTCTACGTGGGCGAGGAGGCGGTGGCGGTGGGCGCCTGCAGCGTGCTGCGCGACACCGATCACATCACCAGCACACACAGGGGTCACGGCCACTGCATCGCCAAGGGGGCCGATGTCGCGCCGATGATGGCCGAGCTCTTCGGGCGGGAGGACGGCTACTGCCGGGGCAAGGGCGGCTCGATGCACATCATCGACACCAGCCTGGGGATCCTGGGCGCCAACGGCATCGTCGGTGGCGGGATCCCGATGGCCACCGGGTCGGGCATCGCCGACTCGGTACTGGGCCGGGACGGGGTGACGATCTGCTTCTTCGGCGACGGCGCCGCCAACCAGGGCGTCCTGCTCGAGGCCCTCAACCTGGCCGCCATCTGGAAGCTCCCGGTCATCTACCTGTGCGAGTCCAACCAGTACATGGAGTTCACTCCCACGGCCGATCTCACCGCGGGCAGGATCTTCCGCCGCGGCGAGCCCTTCGGGGTCGCCAGCCTGGAGGTGGACGGCAACGATGTACTCGAGGTCCGGCGGGTGGTCGGCGAGGCGGTCGACCGGGCCCGGCGCGGGGAGGGGCCCACCCTGATCGAGGCGATCACCTACCGCTTCTCGGGTCACAGCGAGGGCGAGAGCGCCTTCGTGGCCGCGTACCGCACGGATGAGGAGGTGGAGAGCTGGAAGGCCCGCGACCCCATTACCCGCTTCCGTGACCTGCTCCAGACCGAAGCCGGGATCACGGCCGCGGAGCTCGACTCCATCGACGCTGAGGAGCAGGAGGCCGTTCGCAGGGCCGTGGACTTCGCCGAGGCCAGCCCCCTCCCGTCGCCTGACGAGGCGCTCGATCACGTATTCGCCCCCGCAGGAGGATGACGATGGCGAGGGTGTACTTCATGGCGGCCATGCACCAGGCGCTACGCGCTGCCATGGAGGAGGACGAGACGGTGATCGTGATGGGTGAGGATGTGGACCAGGGCGTGTTCGGCGTCACCCGGGGCCTGATCGATGTCTTCGGCGCCAACCGGATCCGCAAGACGCCCATTTCGGAGGCGGCGTTCGTCGGCGGCGCGGTGGGAGCAGCCGCGGCCGGTCTGAGGCCGTTCGCCCACGTCATGTTCTCCAGCTTCTTCTACGTCGCCATGGACCAGGTGGCCAACCAGGCCGCCCGCCTCCGCTACATGTCCGGCGGCCAGGTGGAACTTCCCATCGTCTATTTCGCCGGGACCGGGCCGTCGGGCTCCGCCGCCGCCCAGCACTCGGAGAACCCCCACTCGATCCTGATGCACACGGCCGGCCTCAAGGTGGTGATGCCGAGCACCCCCCATGATGCCAAGGGCCTGATGATCGCATCCATACGGGATCCCAACCCCGTCGTCTTCCTGGCCGATCTGCGCCTCTCCCGCCGCCGCGAGCCCGTCCCTGAGGATCCCTACGAGATCCCGCTGGGGGTGGCGGACGTCAAGCGTCGGGGCGAGGACGTGACGGTGGTGGCGCTGGCTTCGCTGGTCCACACGGCCGTCGAGGTGGCGGACAAGCTGGAGACCGACGGGATCTCGGTGGAGGTGGTGGATCCCCGCAGCCTCGTGCCGCTCGACTGGGACACGATCGTGGCCTCGGTCCGCAAGACCGGGCGGCTCGTGGTGGCCGATCCGGCCCGCCGCCTTTGCGGCCTGGCGGCGGAGGTGATCGCCGGCGTGTCGGAGCGAGCCTGGGACTCCTTGCGGTCCCAGCCGCAAAGGGTCACGTGGCCGGACATACCCGTCCCGTTCAGCCCTGTGCTCGAGGGAAGGCTCGACGTGGGCGCCGACGACCTGGAACGGGCCATCAGGGCGACACTCGCCGACCGGGTGGCGGTCGGCCCGGCGTGAAGGGAGGCAGGCCGGTATGCAGGTGATACTTCCCAAGTGGGGCGTCTCGATGCAGGACGCGGTGCTGATCCGGTGGCTGAAGCCGGTGGGCGCCCCGGTCGTCGAGGGCGAGCCCATAGCGGAGTTCGAGACCGACAAGGTCGAGGTCGAGCTGGAGTCCCCGGCCTCGGGCATCCTGACCCAGGTGTACGTCACGGAGGACGACACAGTGGATGTCGGGGCAGTGATCGCCGAGATCCGAGAAGCCTGACCCGGTGACCACCGCCGACGCCCCCTATTCCGGCGGTGATCTGGTAGTAGACCTACTGGCCGCCCGGGGCATCCGGCATGTCTTCTCGGTGTCCGGCGGACCACTCAACCCGATTTACCACGCCACGCGGCGGGTGCCTGTCCGGATAGTCCACACCCGCCACGAAGCAGCAGCCGCCTTCATGGCGGAGGGCACCGCCAGGGTCACCAGATCTCCCGGGGTATGCGCGGTGACGCTGGGGCCAGGTGTCACCAATACGGTCACGCCCGCGCTGACGGCCGTCCGGGCCGGCGTGCCGTTCCTGATCCTGGGCGGGCAGGCGCCGGTGAGCGTGCTGGACAGGGAGTCGGTCATGTCCTTCGACCCTCTCCCGGTGATGATGCCGGTCACCAAGTACGCGGCCCGGGTCGTAGACCCCGCCCGGATCGAGGAATACCTGGATGCCGCCTGGAGGGCCATGACCTCGGGGCGTCCTGGTCCGGCATTCCTCGAGATCCCGGTGGATGTGCTGGCCGGGTCGGCGCCCGCTCCGTCGGCGAAGCGGGCCAAGGGTCGGCGGCTCGGCCCGGGGTTGGTGGCGGAGCAGGCAGGGCGCCTCGCGCACCTCGTCTCCGGTTCCCGGCGACCCCTCCTGGTGGCGGGAGACGATGTCCTGTGGTCGACGGCCCACGATGTTCTGACCGATGCAGTCGATCACCTCCGGATCCCGTTCGTCACCCTCCGTCTTGGCCGCGGTCTGGTGGACGAGCATCATCCGTACTACGCCGGGGTGGGTTACCTCGGATCCAACCCCCCGCTCCGCCACACCATCGCCGAAGCCGACCTCGTTTTGGTCGTCGGTCACGAATTCGAGGCGGACCTGGGGTACGGCGGCCCGGTGGCCGATGACGCGGTGGTAATCCAATCGCATCCGGACGCGGCCGTGGTGGGCAAGTTCCTGCAACCGGACCTCGGGCTGGTGGCCGGCTCCGACATCGTGCTGGACGCTCTGGCGAAGGTCGATTCCGGAGGTTTTGACCGCGCCTGGTGCCACCGGGTGGCCGAGGATTGGCGCTCGTGGCGGGATCGTGCGGCCGTGGAGCCGCAGGTCGAAGGCGGGGGGATACACCCCGCCCGGCTCACCGCTCTGCTGGAGCAGGCGATGCCGAGCGACACCACCTTCGTGACCTCGCACGGGAACATCGACTTCTGGGCCGACCCCGTGCTGCGGGTCCGGCCACCGGGCCGCTACCTGCGGGCGGGCCAGTCGGGAGCCCTCGGCGCCGAGATTCCCTTCGGGGTGGCGGCCAAGCTTGCTTCCCCGGCGAGCACCGTGGTCGTGATCGTCGGCGACGGCGGGTTCGCGTTCCACGGATTCGAGATGGAGACCGCGCTCCGGTACGGGGCACCGATCATCGTGGTGATCTACGACGATGAGAAGTGGGGCGCCATCGCCCTGCCCCAGCAGCGGGCCTACGGCACCGAGATCGAGCTCGACCTGCCCCGCCGGCCGTGGTGGCAAGTAATGGAGGCGATGGGCGGGCACGGCGAGTACGTGGACGATGAGGCTGACCTTGGCGATGCACTGCGCTGGGCCATGGAGTCAGGATTGCCGGCGGTGGTCCAGGTCAAGGTCCCGAGCGTCGAAGCGCCTTACGTGGCCTACCACTCCTGACTGCTCGACTCGTCCACGATCTGGTGCCTCCTAAGGCTTCAGGACCAGCCGGCCCGTGACCCCGCCCTCGCGTAACCGTCCCAGAGCCGTGTCGGCATCGTCCAGCGGAAGTTCTTCGACATGGCAATCCACGTTCCCCCGCTGCGCATGTTCCAGCACGGTCGTCACGTCTGACCGGGATCCCATAATGGAGTTGGTTACCCACGTCTCGTATGGGATCGCCTCCATGCCCACCGCGATCGTCCCTCCGCCGCCTCCCACGAGCACGATCCTTCCCTGCCGCTCGACCAGCGACCTGGCCAACTGCAACGACTCCGTAGTACAGACGAAGTCCAGCACGACCGGCGCGGGCTCCATCTCGGCCGTGGGTGGACAGGCCTCGTCCGCGCCGAGTTCGAGGGCTCGGTGGAGCTTGTCAGGAGCCGTATCCACCGCTGTGACCGAGCAGTCCGCCACCAGCCTCAGCCATTGGATGGCGAACTGGCCAAGACCGCCGACCCCGATCACCACGGCCCGGGTGGCCGGCATGGCCCTGCGAACCGCCCGGTACGAGGTGGCGCCCGCGTCGGCGAGCGGCGCGGCCTCGGCCGGGTCGAGGTCGCCGATCGGGTACAGGTAGCTCTCGTCGGGGACCACCAGAGCCTCCGCGTAGCCGCCGTCCGCGTGCACCCCCACGATGACCACGTCCGGGCACATCGCCTCGTCCCCCGACCGGCAGTGCAAGCATCGCCGGCACCCCCAGCTGCCGTACACCAGGCACGGTTCCCCGTCCGGGCCGGCCACCACCACTTCATGGCCGAGCACGTGCGGGGTCCTGGTGAGCTCGCTGCCGAGCAGGTCGAGGTCGGTGTGGCAGACACCGCAGGCCAGCACCTCCACCATCAGACCCGACCCGGTGCGGGGCCGTGGCCGTTCCTCGATCACGAGCGGCGAACCGGGCGAGTGCATGACGGCAGCCCGCATGGGCGGAGGTTATCGAGCCCGGATCGGGATCAGCCGGTGTCCACGCCGAAGAGGCGGGCGGCGTTGTTCCCCATGTAGTCGGCGATGTCATCGTCGGTGAGCTCGGGCAGTCCGGGGGCGATGTTGTGCTCGGCCGCCTGGGCGGGCAGGGACTTCACGAACGGGACATCCTCCCGGCAGTCGTAGTTGTCCGTACCCCAAAGGACCTTGTCGAGGACCATGAAGTGCTTGGCGTACTTGAGGAACCGGACGTTGGTCTCCACCGGCTGGAGGAAGCCCCACCAGCCCGTGTTGGCATACACGTTGGGGTTCTTCAGCATCATCATCACTACTTCCTCGTAGTAGTTCTCCCCGGCGTGGACCACCACCAGCTTCAGATCGGGAAACTCCACGGCCACGTCGTCCAGGAGGATCGGGTGCTGGTTCTTGAGGAGGAAGTACCCGGACCACCCGGTGTGGACGAAGATGACCATCCCGAGTTCCTGGGCCTTCTCGTAGATAGGCATGATCGAGGGGTCGTTGAGAGGTATGTCAAAGCTGGTGGCGGGCGAGATCTTCATTCCCACCAGGCCCATGTCGACGATCTCCTCCATCTCGCGCAGCGCGCTGAGACCCCCGAACAGGTCGACACTGCCCAGACCGATATACCGGTCGGGATACTTGTCAACCGCCGCCGCCACGAACGAGGGGGGCACCTCCGAATTCAGGTGGGGGACCTTGCTGGCATGGCAGACCGCCATGTCCACGCCCGCCTCGTCCATTCGCTCGACCATCTGCTCGGCGCTCATGCCCTTCAAGAGCCCCGTCTTGGTGCCTAGGCCACGGCTGGCCCACCCCGCTGCGTACATGGCGTCGTCCATCACGCCTTTGCCGCCCCAGTGCTCGCGTTTCGAGAGCCACACATGGCTGTCGATGATCATGGTCTCCCCTTTCCTTCCGGCCTCTCCCGAACCTGCCGCGAGGCGTCACGCCGGTGTGATCACCATAACGAGACGGGTCGTCCGGGTCCCGGTCAGCCACGCGATTTGTCTGGAAGACGGTGGCGGATCCCTGCCCATGGATCTCGGCCGACCACCCATCGTCCCGGCCACGTGTGGTCCGCGAGGCGTTATGCCTCCCATTGGGTACCGGCCATCGTCACTAGGGTGAGCCGGTGTACGTGCCGCCAAGGGATGACTCAGCGCTGGTCACTCGCTGGTGTGGTCACGCCGGAGGGTCCGGTTGGGGGAGCCTCCTCCCGGTGGTGAGGTCGGACGCCTTCTACCGGAGATGACAACCGGCCGGGACCCATTCGGACCGCGGGTTGGCAGCCGGATCGGCCCGCGCGGAGTCGGTGGCGCGGAGTACCGGCGGGCCGTGGCCGACAACTGGCACTCCATCGGGTTGCCGCAGCATGCGCTCTCGGAGATAGCGGCTGCCGGGATCGTTCTTCCCGACCTCGACGTGGTACGCCGCTACCGCTTGGCGCGGGTGCAAGATCGGTTGCGGGAACTGGACTACGCGGGGATCGTTCTCTACGACCCGGTTCACATTCGCTACGCCTCCGACACCACCAACATGTCGCTCTGGACCGCTCACAACCCCTGCCGGTACCTGTGGGTCGGCGCCGAGGGTCCCATGATCCTCTTCGACTACGGCGATGCGGCCTTCCTGGCCGGACACGCCCGACTGGTCGAAGAGGTACGGCCGGCCACCCAGTGGATGTACGAGCTGTCGGGAGCCGAGATGGACCGGAACCTGCGGCGCTGGTCCGCCGAGTTGGCTGCCTTGGTGGCGGAACACGGCGGTGGCAATCGTCGGGTGGCGATCGATCGGGCGAGTCCCGACGCCATCCACGCCCTCGAGCGGCACGGTCTCGAACTCCGCAACGGTGGAGAGGTCATGGAGGTGGCCCGATCCGTCAAGAGCGCCGAGGAGATCACGCTGATACGGGCGGCGACCGTCGTGACCGATCGCTCCCTGGACGCGATGCGTGCCGCTCTCGAACCGGGCATCACCGAGCTGGAGCTGTGGGCCGTGCTCCACTCGGAGAACGTCCGCCGGGGCGGCGAGTGGCTCGAGACGCGCCTGCTGTCCTCTGGCCCCCGCACCAACCCGTGGTTCCAGGAGGCATCCGCCCGCGTGATCGAGGACGGCGACCTCGTGGCCTTCGACACCGACCTGATCGGCCCGTTCGGGATGTGCGTGGACATCTCGAGAACGTGGATCGCCGGTGACAAACCTCCGAATGCCCACCAACTCGATGTGTTCGGGCGGGCGGAGGACATGATCCACCGCAACATGGCGATGCTCCGTCCCGGCATTACCTTCCGCGAACTGACCTTCGACACCTACGTGCCGGATGTGGAGCGGTTCCGTCACTACACCACGCAGTTCCACGGGGTGGGCATGGCGGACGAGTGGCCGATGATCGTCTATCCCGACACCTGGGACCAGTCCGGTTGGGACGGCGTGGTGGAGGCCGGAATGGTGCTGTGCGTAGAGTCCTTCGTGGGTCGGTGGGGCCGGGGGGAGGGCGTCAAGCTGGAGCAGCAGGTGTTGGTGACCGATCGCGGAGCCGAGCTGCTCTCCGGCTACCCTCTCGGGCTGCGATGACTCGCCCGGGCAAGGTGATCGACTTCGACGGGACGCAGGTCCCGTTCGAGGCGGGGGACACGGTCCTGACGGCTGTTTTCCGAGCCGGTCTGAGGCCGTGGGGCGGATGCCTGTGCGCCGACGGCGACTGCCCCTACTGCTTGGTCACCCTCGGGGGAGTCTCGTACGTTCGCGCCTGCCGGACTCCGGCCGTCGAAGGCATGAAGGTCGCCTCGCATCCGTCCGGCGGGTACCCGCCCCTTCCATCGTCCACCCGAGCGCCCACCGGCGAGAGTGCGGTCGGCTTCGAGATGGTCCATTGCGACACCGTGGTGATCGGCCAGGGTCGTTCGGGGAGGGAGGCGGCTGCCGAGGCCGAGGAGAGAGGCCGCAGGGTGGCCACCCTCGACGCGCGGGCCGGCACGGAAGCGGTCGGCGTATATCCCGGTCCGGAGGTGGTGGCCCGGACACCTGAAGGCATGGCGAGGATCTTCAGCGAGGAGGTCGTGGTGGCGACCGGGTCGGTCGAGGCGCAGCCCGTATGTCCCGGGAACCAGCTGGCCGGCATCCTGACCAGGCGGGCAGCCGAGGGGCTGGCAGCTTCCGGAGTGGATCTGGGAAGGGTGGTATCGGTCGGTAGGCCACCGGAGGGGGTGGGCCACGAGCCGGCCCGGGGCAGGTTGGTCGGATTCGAGGGGGAAGGAGTGGTGCGGCGGGTGGTTACCCGGGACGAGGAGACCGGCGCCGAACGCGCATATCCATGCGATACCGCCGTGGTCGGTCTCGGATCGGGTCCGCGGGACACGCTCGCCCGGATGGCCCACGGCTTGCCGGGAGCGCGCGCGGTGGGCAGCGCCGCCGGACATCTCGACCGGCCGCCCGTACCCGAGGCGGGCGTCGTCTGCCCGTGTTCCGAGGTCACGGTGGACGATCTTCGGTCGGTGTGGGACCGCGGATTTCACGAATTGGAGTTGATCAAGCGGTCCACGTTGGCGGGCACGGGTGCCTGCCAGGGCGCCGTCTGCATGCCGCACGTGCGCAGCTTCGTGGCCGCAGGGGGGCAGGAACTGCCTCCGTCGTTCACCGCTCGTCCGGTGGTCACCCAGATCACGATGGGGGAGGCCGCGGCGGGCTGGTACCACCATCCCGACCGGCGGACCGCTCTCCATGACGAGCATCTTGCTCTGGGGGCCAGGATGGAACGCTCCGGAGGCTGGCTCAGGCCCTGGACCTACGGAGACGCGGACCGCGAGTACTGGGCGGTCCGGTCCGGGGTGTCCATCTGCGACGTGAGCACCCTGGGGAAGATCCTGGTGTCAGGTCCCGACGCGGACGCGTTCCTCGAGCGTATCTACCCGACAGGCATCAGCCCGCTCCGCCCCGGCCGGGCGAAGTACGTGCTGGTTCTCGACGAGCGTGGCTACGTGTTCGACGACGGGCTGGTGTGCCGCGAGGGCGCGAACCGGTTCCTGCTCACCTCCACGTCCGCCGGCGCCGGCCACTTCGAGATGTGGCTGCGCGACTGGGCCGAGGCCTGGAAGATGGACGTGAGGATCCTGGACCGCACCGCCTCTTGGGGGGCGATCAACGTGACCGGACCCCGGTCCGGTGAGTTCCTCTCCCGGCTCGGCGCCGCTGATCGGCTGCCTCCTTTCATGGGCCACACGGAGATGGAGGTGGCGGGTGTCGCGTGCCGGGTCATGAGGCTCAGCTTCACGGGTGAGATCTCCTACGAGCTCCACCACCAGGCGAGTGAATCGCGCCGCCTCTGGCATGCCTTGATGGAGTCCGGTGCGGACCTGGGCGTGTGGCCGCACGGGCTGGAGGTGCTGGAAGAGTTGCGTCTCGAGAAGGGCCACATTCTGGTCGGGGTGGACAGCCTGCCGGACTCCACGCCCCGCCGGTTGGGTCACGGCTGGGCGGTCCGGATGGACAAGGCGGACTTCCTGGGTAAGCCCGCGGTGGCCCGGACCTCCCGGATGGAGTTGGACAGGCTGCTGGTGGGCTTGGAGATGGATGGCGGTCCGCCGCCCCAGGGCGCGATCCTGCGGGTGAAAGGCGACTACGCCGGGTTCGTAACCTCCACCACCTGGTCCCGCGTGCTGGGCCGCTCGGTGATTCTGGCCTGGCTGTACGCCCGGGACGGGGCGTTTGCCGGCGACATCCTGATCGATGGACGCCCGGCTCGGAAGGTGGCCGTGCCTTTCTACGATCCGGAGGGTTCACGTGTCCGTGCCTGAACGCTTCGAGCGGTTGGAGGCCACCAGGATCGTCGCCGACCCCGGGGCGCTCGACGGGATCGAATCGCCGGACGGCGGGCGCTTGGTGCGTCTGGCCCCTGACGACCTGCTCGTGCTACCGGCCCTGGCGCGGGTCGACGTAGCCGACCGGTACGCCATCATCGAGCCCGAGACCGGCTTCTCGGCGGCCTGGTTCGGCCGCTCCCAACTGGCTCGTCTGCAAGCCGTGTCGGCCTGGGAGTTCCCCCGGCACCGTCCGGCGGTCGCCCAGGGGCACCTTGCCGGCATACCGGTCAAGATGCTCTTCGACGAGGGCGGGGTTCGGGTCCTAGTGCCGGCCGTGCTGGCGCACCACCTGGAGGATCGTCTCGGTCTGGGGGATAGGCGGGAATGAACGAGTTCATCGAAGCCCAGGTGGCCTTCGGGTGGGAGGACCTCCGATCGTCCTACGACGTGGTGATCGTCGGGGGAGGCGGGCATGGCCTGTCGACCGCCTATCACCTGGCTACCCGCCACGGGATGACGAACGTGGCGGTTCTGGAACGTGGCTACATCGGATCGGGCAACTCCGGTCGTAACACCACCATCATCCGGGCGAACTACGGAATCCCCGAGGCGGTTCGTTTCTACCAGCGGAGCGTAGACCTCTACTCCAGGCTGGAGGAGGAGTCCGGGCGCTGGATCATGCACGACCGCAAGGGGCTCCTGTGGTTGGTGCACGGGACTCCCGGTACCCGCCACGAGCGGGCGCGGTCCATCGTCAACCAGGCCTTCGGAGCCGACACGGTATACGTGACTCCGGAGGAGGTACGGCAGATCTGTCCGGAGGTGGACCTGAACGCGGGAGGAGGCGAGTACCGGGTGACGGGGGGCTCGTACAGTCCCCACGCCGCTACGGCGCGCCATGATCGGGTGGTGTGGACGCTGGCCGAGGGCGCGATGAAGCTCGGGGTCCACGTCCATCAGCGAACCGCGGTGACCGGCCTGCTCAGGTCCGGAGACAGGATCACGGGTGTGCTGACCGACCGGGGACCGGTGGCGGCCGGTGTCGTCGTGAGCGCGGTCGGGGGTCATGTGTCGACCCTGGCGGCCATGGCCGGGGTGCGGCTACCGATCCGGACCCACCCCCTCCAGGCGTTCGTCACCAACCACTACAGCCGTTCCTTCCGTCCCATCGTCGCCTCGGCTGACATGGGCTTCTACGTGAGCCAGACGCCGAGAGGGGAGATGCTCCTGGGCGCCGGCATCGACAGCCAGCCGAGCTACTCGTACCGTTCCAGCTACGAGTTCCTCTCGCATTGCTCGCTTCCCGCCGTCACCCTGCTCCCGTTCCTGAGGAACCTGACGATCCTGCGCCAGTGGGCCGGCGTCTGTGACATGTCGGTCGACCTGTCCCCGATAATGGGATACACGGGGGTGGACGGCTTCCTGGTCACGACAGGCTGGGGAACGTGGGGATTCAAGGGGATCCCCGCCGGCGGCGAGCAGATGGCGGAGCTCATAGCCACGGATCGCACGCCCGAGCTGATCGCCCCTTTCTCCCTGAACCGCTTCAAGGAGGACCGGCTGATGTTCGACCCCGGTTCGACCGGGACGACGCACTGATGGCCCTGCGTCTCCACTGCCCGCATTGTGGTGTCCGCCCGGTCGACGAGTGGGTGTACGGCGAGGTTCCCGACCCTCCCGACCACCTGACCGGAGCCGACGAACGTGATGTGGACCGTGGCTTCATGATGAGCAACACGGAGGGAGCGAAGCAGGAGCGCTGGTTCCACGCCGGAGGCTGCGGCCGCTGGCAGGCCATCGAGCGGGATACAACCATCTAGCCGGCGTGACGCCTGTGAGCACCACGATGTTGACGCCCACCCGGGCCGGCCATACGCTTGCGGGCAGGCGGCGTGGGACCCTCACCGGGTGAGGTCTCAGGCCATGGCTCCTCGGGAATGGAGACCCTCATGATGCGCTTCGAGAATCGGGTGGTGCTGGTTACCGGGGGGGCCTCCGGGATCGGCCGGGCAACGACCAGGGAATTCCTCCGGGAGGGCGCCCGGGTGGTGGTGCTCGACCGCCAACCGGTGGACCACGACCTCGTCACTCAGGGCCTCGATTGCTCGCCTGAGGCCCTGCGGTCGGTGGGCGGCAGCGTGGCGAGATCAGAGGACTGCCGCCGGGCGGTGGCGGCCGCGGTCGACACGTTCGGCCGGGTCGATTGCCTGGTCAACAACGCGGCCAGCTTCGTGGTCGCAGGGCTGGATGTCACCAGGGAGGAGTGGGAGGCCAGTTGGTCCACCAACGTTCTGGGCGCCACCAACATGGTCCAGGCCGCCTTCGAGCCGCTGAAGCAGGCGGGCAACGGCGCCATCGTCAACGTGGCCAGCGTGGTGGCGGGAGTCGCCAAGCCGGGCGCCTGGACCTATCACAGCACCAAGGGGGCGCTGGTGGCGATGACGAAGTGCATGGCCCTCGACCTGGGCGCCCACGGCATCCGGGCCAACACGGTCAGCCCGGGATGGACCTGGACCGAAGCCACCGCCAATGTCATGGAGCGCCGGGCCTTCGAGGATTACATCATCCCGCGCCTGATGCTGGATCGCTGCGGCGAGACGATGGATGTGGCCAGGGCCATCCTGTTCCTCTGCAGCGACGACGCTTCGTTCATAACCGGCATCGACCTCAAGGTGGACGGCGGGTACACAGCCATGGGTCCGGAGGGCAAGGACAACCCGGTCTGAGTCCCTCGTGGACCGGTATCAACCGTCCCGGCCGGCGATCGCTCGATAGAGGGCGACCGACAGCGCCCTGGGCCGGCGGTCGGTGCCGACCTCCATGTGGGTCTGGTTCATGGCGTAGCCGAAGCCGACCTCGGCGACCGGATCCGCGTAGCCAACCGATCCTCCGATCCCCTGCATCCCGAACGCCTCATCGTTAGGTCCGAGCGACAGTCCTCCGGGCGTCGAGCGCCCGTACCCGAGCGCCACGCGGGTCTCGCCCCCGAAGATGGCGTCGGTGCCCCTGGCCTGCTCGGCAGCGTGCGTGGCCACCGACTCGTCGGACACCAGGCGCACGCCGTCCAGTTCCCCGCCCGAGGCCAGCATGGCGTACATCCGCGCCACGCTGCGGGCGGTGCCGACGCCGTTCACGGCCGGCATCTCGGCCGTCCAGAAGTCGGGGTCGTTGGCGAGGTCGATCGGAGATCCGCGCTCCGGACCTATGAACAGGGCCGCCCCGGCCGCCTTCTCGGGTCCTCCGAGCGCCTCGACGAGGTCGAACGCGGGGTCGGGATCGTGCCACAGCCTGGCGACCCGATCGTGATGTTCGGCCGGAAGCCCGATCCAGAAGTCGAGTCCCAGCGGGGCGGCCACCTCCTCGGCGAAGAAGGCGCCCAGCGTCCGGCCGTCGATCCGCCGCACCAGTTCCGCCACCAGCCAACCGTAGGTGATGGAGTGGTAAGCCACCCGGGTTCCCGGTTCCCAGGCGAGGGGAGCGGTGGCCAGCCTTGACGAGATCTCTCCATACCGGTGCCATCCCTCCGCAGCGTCGAAGCTCACCAGGTTCCAGTAGTCGGGGAAGGACGGAAGCCCCAGCGTGTGGCCGAGAACGTGCCGCACCCGCGCATTACCCTTGCCCCCGGCCGCGAACTCCGGCCAGTATTCGCAAACCGGGGTATCCAGGTCCATGAGGCCACGATCAACCAGCATCTGGGCCACCAGGGCGGTCGGACCCTTCGTGACCGAGAACACGGGCACCAACGTGTCCTCGAGCCACGGCCTCCCCGGGGCGGCTATCCCGGCCCAGATGTCGACCACCGGCTCGCCTCCCACGTAGGCGCAGAACTCGGCCCCCACCTCGCCCCGGACGGCGAAGTTCTCCTCGAAGGCCTCCACCACCGGCTCGAACCCGGCGGCCACCCTCCCGCTGATGTCGGTCACTTCCTCTTCTCCCTTGAGCGGCCCGGTGCGCGGAGCAGGCCCCGGCTCCGGTCCGGGGCCTGCTCTCGGTTGGCTGTTTGCTACAGCGGCTTCATGATCCAGTTGACCAGGTCCTGTCTGGCCATCAGTTTCTGGAACCATTCCTTCTCGACCTCGAAGACCCGCCAGTCCGAGTCGGCCCCCACGGTCCCGGCCTCCACCGCGTTCTTGTGGGTGAGGGCGATGGACAGGTCCATGTTGGTGGGCGAACCGTCGGCGAAGTAGTGATCCCACGCATCCTGGTACCGCACGAAGTCCTCGATGTTGAACAACTCGGCCTTGAGCGTCTCGTCGTCCACCAGGACTCCGCCGGCCCGGCGCACTGCCTCGTGCATGGGCGGGAGCACGTCGGCGGTGCGGTTGTGCAGGTAGCGGGTGGTCCGGTACCAGATTGCCAGCATTCGCAGCGCCGTCTCCTCGTTGGCGTCCAGCCAGTCCTGGGTGGACGCGAAGGTGCTGTACCACAACCCGGTCGCCCCGTAGGCTTGGAACGGGGCAGCCGATACGAAGCTGTCTCTAAGGTCGGGTGCGGTCAGCATCCGGTGCATCTGGATGCTGTCACCGGAGTGGTAGTCACCCTCGCCGGCGATGAACGACGTAGAGGCTACGTTGATGTCGGCGAAGCCGATGATCTCGATATCGTCAAGGGTCAACCCGCCCTGCTCGATCAGGGCCTTGAGCGTCGCGATGCCACCGGGATCCCAGATTGCGAAGCTCCGTCCGGCGAGCGATGCCGCGAACTCCCGGTTGGCTTGATCCAAGTCACCGCCGGCGTCGACGAAGAAGTCGATCCATGGCTTATGTACCGGGGCGCCGGTCTCGGGATCGGCGCGGCCGATCAGCTGGAATCCCCTCCACTGGTAGGACGTGATCCAGTTACGGAACTCCGGAATGCTCTCGTACACGCCGAACGCGCAGGCCGGGCACGAGGCGATCACGTCGAACTCACCCCGCTTCAGTGCGGCGGTCGGGAAGAAGCCCTGGCTCGAGATGTCCAACTCGATGTTGAGTTCGTCGGCGATGCCCAACTCCTTGGACGCGGCCCACAGGTTGAACGGATAGAAAGGTCCACCGTTGATCCGCACCGTCACCAGTGGCGCATCCGGGATCATCGGGCCCATCTCCTCTTCCTCCGGCTCCACGACCACCTCGCGGACCACCTCGACCACCTCGACCACCTCCCGGATCACCGTCGTCGGGGGAGCGGTGGTGGTAGGCGCGGGCGCGGCCGTGGTAGTCGGCGCGGCCGTAGTGGTGGGCGCGGCCGTGGTAGTCGGCGCGGCGGTGGTGGGCGCAGCCGTAGTTGCGGCAGGTTCCTCGCTCCCGCAAGCCGTCGCCATCAGGGCTAGGACCATCATGATCGGGATGAAGAGCCGTTTCCTGGGTGAGCGTCGCATTTTGCCTCCCATCGCGTGGGAGTGCGTACTCTCCTGCCGGGCGTTAATCAGGCCGCGTAGGCCGCGCCGGCAGCCTGCTTCCCACTTAGTTACCGAGCATGCTACCTACGAGGCCGCGGTCGCTGCGTGGGCTCCAGCGAATTATTCGCGCCGAAATGAGGCGAACCGTCTGGTCGAAGATGATCGCCATCGTGCAGAAGATGAACACGATCATCATCATCCCGGCCGGATCGAGGTACTGGTTACGAACCAACAGGATGAAGCCCAGTCCGGTCCGGGAACCGCCTATGAGTTCCACGGCCGCATCGAGGCCCCAGGCAGAGGCTGCGGCCAGGCGGAGAGAGCCCACCAGGTGCGGCATGATGGCCGGTACCACCACCGTCCTGTATATGTGAAAGCGGCTCGCTCCCGTGGTGAGTGCGGCCTGCATGTAGATGTGGGGGACGTTGCGTATGGCCTCCAAGGTGACAAGCGTCCACAAGAGGAACATGGCCAGTGCGACCAGAGACACCTGGGGCGCGTACCCGACTCCGAACCAGAGGATGAAGAACGGAATCAGCGCGAACAACGGAACGGGACGGACCAGGTTGTCCAGGGTTGCCTCAAAGAACCGACGGATGAACGCGCTGTAACCGAAGACGATGCCCGTGGCCAACCCGGCGACGCTACCCACCGCCATTCCCAGCAACACCATGCGCAGCGACACCCAGGTAGCGGAGGGGATGAGATCGATGATCTCCACCAGGGACGCGAGAACCTTGTCCGGGCCGGGGTATATGCCGGGATCGAGGATGTTTCGCGTCAGCGCATACCAGACCGCTACCAGGACGAGCGGTACCACCGACGCCTCGGCCAGCCGGCGCGCCGGTCCGGCGGTCACCGGTTGGATCTGGAGTTGAACCTCCCTCCTCTCCGTTCTGGACCGTCGAAGGCCTAGTCGCCGCATTCGCGTCAATTCCCCAGCATGTGGCCGACCATTCCCCGCCTCGCCCGCGGGCTCCACCTGGTCAGCCGACCGGCGGCGTACCGCACCGATTGATCGAAGACCACCGCCAGGGAGCAGAAGATGAACACGATGAGCACCGCGGAAGCGGTGTCCAGGTAGAAGTTGACCCGGCTGATCAGGATGTAGCCGAGACCCTGCTGGCTACCGGCTAGCTCGGCTGCGACAAGCAGCCCCCAGGCGTAGGCGGCTCCCAACCGTACGGATGCGATCAGGTGCGGCGTAATGGCCGGGACGACGACCGTTCGGTAGATGCGGAACCGTTCCGCCCCGGCGGTCAGGGCCGCCTTGACGTAGATCTGGGGGACGTTCCGTACCGCCTCGAGAGTGGTCAGGCTCAGAAGCAGGAAAATCCCGATGGCCACGAGCACGACGAGTCGGACGGCCTCGACCCTGAACCAGAGGATGAACAGGTAGATGAACGCGATGAACGGGACCGGGCGCACCAGGTTGTCGAGCGTGGCCTCGAAGTACCGTCGGATCGTCGGGCTGTAGCCGAGGATCAGGCCGGTGGCGATGCCGGCCACACCCCCGAACGCGAGGCCCAGCAGCACGATCCGCATCGAGATCCAGAGGGCGCCCGGGAGAACATCGGAGAGTTCGATGGCGCTGTGGTAAACCGCTTCGGGCGGGGGCAGGTACACCGGGTCGATGCGGGTAAGACCCGAACTGCCGGTTGTGAAGAACAGGCGCAGTGACGAGGGCAGGCTCATGGGGTCCAGCGGGGTCTCCCTGGTCACCAAGAACCAGACGATCGCCAGAATCACCGGGACGAAGGCGGCCTGGGCGATCAGCAACGACTGCTTCGGAGGTCGCGCCGGAGGCGAGACACCTCGCCGACGACTACCTCTGGCCATCCGGCTCCTCTACAGACGCGTCGCGGATGCTACCCACTGCCGCGCGATCCGTCACCTGTCACCACCGACCGCCCTATCGACCGGGGGCTAGGATCGGCGGCAGACTGATCGATTTGGGATCACCGGGAGGGTTTATGAAACGCCACGTAGTTCCGGCGATCGCCCTACTGCTCCTCGCCGCGTGCGGCGGTGACTCCGGCCCGACCACCACCGCCACGACCACCGCTCCCGCCACCACCGAGCCGGCGTCCATGACCACGCTGCCGCCGACGACAGTTGCCGCGCCCACTGAAGGACTCCCGGCGAGATTTCCGCCCGAGCTGGTCCCGCCCGGCGTGACCTCGGCCTACTGGGAACCCACGGGGGCGGGTGACGATGTCTTCTTCGATGTGACCGCCGGTTTCGACGAGCTCGTCGACTTCTACACGGGTGCGCTCGAGCCGCCTCTCGATGTGAGGACGGAGGAGGGCGTCGACCGGGCCATCTGGGTGTACAACCCCGGGGTGGAGAACATCACGGTCATAGTCGAGTCCGATGTGGCGGACGTCAAAGTCAAGGTCTCCGGCCTGTTCTGAGGCCTGTCCGCCGTGCCGCGCCACAGTACCCTCCTAGTGTCATCGGGATAAGCGACGGAGAGACCATGAAGGAAACAGGCAAGATCATCACGGTCAACGGTCCCATCGAGCCTCACCAACTCGGCGTGACCATGATGCACGAGCATCTGCTGTTCACATGCCTCATGTGGTTCCTGGAAGGCACGCATCGGGGCTTGGGGTCCGACTCCTACGTACCGGTGACCCCCCACAACGCGGCGCTGCTCCGGGAGTTTCCCTACCGCAGCCGCGACAACCTGATCAACACCGACTGGCGGCTCAGCGCGCAGGAGATCAGGCGGTTCAAGATGGCCCTGGGCCGCAGCGTGGTCGACTCGTCGAACCTCGGTCTGGGTAGGGACGTGTGGGGATTGCGCAAGATCGCCGACGATGTCGGAATCAACATCATCTCGGGCACCGGGTACTACGTCGACCATGCCCATCCCTGGTACGTGGATTCGATGACCGCCGAGGAGTTGGCCGAGGGAATGATCGGTGACATCACCACCGGCGCCGACGGAACCGACATCCGCTGCGGGATCATCGGGGAGATCGGTACCTCCGACCCGGTGACGCGCAACGAGTGGAAGGTCCTGGAAGCGGCCGCCATCACCCACCACGCCACCGGTGCGGCCATCCAGATCCATGCGCTCCACGAGCAGCGCCTGATGCCGTCGATTCTCGGGTTCCTGATCGAGGACCACGGCGTGCATCCCAGCCGGGTCATCGCCGGCCACCTGGACCTGTGCACCGACGACCGGCCCTATCTGGAGGAGATAGCAACCTACGACACCTTCCTGGAGTTGGACGACTGGGGCCACCCGTGCCCGACCGACGGGGTATACGTATCCGACGAGGACCGGATGTCCACAGTCGAGTGGATGGTCGAGGACGGTCTGGGCGGCAAGCTCCTCTTCGCGCACGACATCGGTCTGAAGGCCCGCCTGTCGAGCTTCGGAGGCCCGGGCTGGGACCACATCATGAATGTGATCCTCCCGTCGCTCAAGAAGCGGGGCATGCCGGTCAACACCCTCTACGGGACCGTCATCGACAACCCGGCGCGCGCTCTCGCCCTCGCCATGAAGGCAGCCTGACCGGATCAGGGGCTGCCGCCCTGGGGCTGGCGCCGCCGCGGCGGAGGCCGATAGGATGGGATGACTCATGGACTACAGGGTTGCCAACACCATCGAAGTGCTGAACCGCGCCACCAATGCCATCTGGTACGAGATGCCGGACGAGGTCCGGAGGCTCACGACCCGGCGGGGGACCAAGGGGTACGGATGGCCGATGATCATCTGCGCCGAGGAGAACACCAGGGCCTTCGCCGACGACATGGCGGTGCTACGCAATGCCGGCCGGGATGAGTCGCTCGATCTGGAGACGCTCAAGCAGGTGGTACGGATGTTCTGCGACGCGCAGCTTGGCATACTCCACAACTGGTACGGGCTCGACGACAGCGTCGCGCTGGTGCGTGGTTCTCTAGACGCGCTCGACCACATGGAGACGCGCGAGGAGTACCTGGCCTACACCCACGAGTTGAGCGTCTATCTGGGTCGCCTCCATTGGTGGGCCGACACTCTGGTCCCGTGGGATGACATCAGCGCCAAGTACGAGGAAATGACCGACTAGCGGGTATCGAGGAGGAGCCGGTGGCCGAACGCAACGGTAACTACAGGGTCGGATGCGTGGGGGCGGGTTTCGCCGCCTCGGTCTACCACCTGCCCGTCCAGCAACGCGTCGAAGGTGTCGAGACGGTGGCCATCGCCGACCTCGACCTCGACCTGGCCCGGCAGAGAGCGGACGAGTATGGCATCCCCGAGGTCTACGGCCCGTTCGAGGAGATGATCGAGCAGGCCGACCTCGACATCATTTCCGTCTGCGTGCCGCCCTTCCTCCACCTGGCGGTCACCAAGGCGGCCGCCGCGGCCGGTGTGCATGTCATCTGCGAGAAGCCGATGGCCGCCTCACCGGAGGAGGTGGCGGAACTCGTCCAGGTGGTGGAGGACAGCGGGATCAAGTTCATGATCGCCGAGAACTTCTGGTGGTACCCCGACCTGGTAGATGCCAAGCAGCGGATCGACGCGGGGCTGATCGGCGACCTCTTCCACGTGCGGGTCGAGGAGTTCATCAACGACATCGATCCCACCTACCGGCGCGACCAGGAACGTTTCCTCATGTACGAGCAGGACGTCCACTACATCGACGTGATCCGGCATCTCGTCGACGCAGACGTGGTGAGGGTGCACGCCATGACCCGCCAGATCGCCACCCAGCAGTTGGCCGGCGAGAACTTCGCGATGATCACGATGGAGTTCGACAACGGGGTAATCGCCCGCATCGACGAGTGCTGGGTGTCGGCCCGCGGCGACCAGTACGTGATGCGCATGCGTATTGACGGCACCATCGGCTCGATCTTCATCAACCAGCCCGACCACCCCTACAAGCTATACACCGACAAGCCGGGCCTCGAGGGCTGGCACTATCCCCCTACGGACACCAAGCCCCCGGGCGGGCACACCGTGGGGTACTCGGCGCCCTGGCCGGCCGACGAGCTCCGGGAGGGCACCGTGGGGTGCTACATGGCATTCCTCGACTACCTGGACAACGGCATCCCTCCGGTCACGGTGGCGTCTGACAACGCCAAGACGATGGAGGTGGTGTTCGCCGCCTACGAGTCGGCCGAGACACAACAAGTCATCCACCTGTGATGGCCCCGGCTGACCCGGCCTCGCCCGGACGGCCGGGCTAGACGCCGGCTGGTCTGGATGTCCACGACGCTTCGGGACGGGCTGCTCGATTTCTTCCGGTCGGACGCGTGGGCGGACGCCCAAGGCCTGCTGGACGATCCGGGAGTGAGCTTCTTCGAGGCCAAGGTGACCACCGTGGTCCACCCGCTCTCGCTCGAGTTCCTGTTCGTGGAGTATTTGGACCGGATCGGCCGCCGGGTGCGCAACGTGGGCCACGCGTTCGTCGGCGAATGGGGCTGGATCAAGATCTACCCGGAGACCAGGCCGGTGGTCAACGTGGTATGGCGCTACGACGACTCGTCGGTGATCGCCGACCACCACGAGGACTTCCTGGACGTCTGGACCGACGGAGGGGAGCGCAGTTACCTGGGCGATGTAGGTCCGAGAAGGGCAACCGATACGGATCGGGAGGGCATCCTCTCCTACATCGCGTCCGACCACTGGCAGCAGGTATTGGGGTGGTACGCCGATGACGAGACCGAGCACTTCCACACCTACCTCCACACCGACCTGCATCCCCACGATCTGGCCCCGTTCCTGGTCGACAGCCTGGCGCAGCGCGGTTTCGATCTCGGGGTTCCCCCCTTCTTCCTGGCCCGCCCCGACCTGGGGCTGATGTGGATCGGGCTGGCGCCGGACGGGATGACCTCCCAGGAGGTGGCCTGTATCCACACGCCCGGCGCGCTGATCGAACCCAAGGAGCTCACCGATGAGGACCGCGAATACGGGGGTGACCCGTGGACGGTCACCCACTTCCGCGAGCGGGTGGTCAGGGATCCGTACCAGGTCCTGACCCTGTCCGAGGCGAGAGGGATAGTCGATGAACTGGTCTGAGGCAGGGCCGGCATGAGGCGGTTCGTAACGACCGAGGACATCCGCGAACTGGCCGAGGTGGGCGAGTTCGAGTTGATGATGCGCGAGGGGACGGTCCTGACCGACGCGGCCCTCGACGAGGCGCACCGCCTGGGAGTGCGGTTGGTGGAGGGTTCCCGCCTGGCCGCTCCCCGGCCTCCTGCGGCAGACGGGCCCCGCCCCGTCCCACCTCCTACTCCGCCCCCGTTCCGCGCCTCGGCGGTCACGGTCGGAGATGCTGCGCCGGCCTCGCCGAGGGCGACCACGAGCGCCGGTCCCCGTTTCGAGGGACTCCCGGATCCCGCCCGCATGCACCCCAAGCTCCTTATCGACGGCGAGTTCCGGGACGCAACCGGAGGAGCCACCAACCGTTCGGTCGACCCGGCGACCAACGAGACCATCGTGGAGGTGGCGTCCGCCGCCACCGATGACATCGACCTGGCGGTCGGGGCCGCCCGGCGGGCCTATCGCGAGTGGCACGTCCTCGATCCCGCCGAGCGAGCCGATCTCCTGCTCAAGGTTGCCGAGCGGATCGAGCAGGAGCACGAGTTCCTGGCCAAGGTGGAGAGCCAGGACGTGGGCCGGCCCATCAGGGAGACGACTCTGATCGACCTTCCGGCATCCTGGGATCCCTTCCGGTTCTTCCAGGGTCTGGTTCGAGCGATTGACGGCCGGGTCCTGGCCCTACCGCAGGACTCCCTCGACTACGTGCGCAAGGAGCCCATGGGCGTGGTGGGGATGATCATCCCCTGGAACTTCCCCCTCCACATCGCCTGCCGGAAGTCCGCCGCGGCCCTCGCGGCCGGTAACACCGTCGTGCTCAAGCCACCGGAACTCGCCCCGCTTTCCTGCCTGGAGTTGGGCCGCATCTGCCTCGAAGCCGGCCTCCCGCCCGGCGTGTTCAACGTGGTGCCGGGCGCCGGAGAGGTTGCCGGGCAGGCCCTGGTCGAGCACCGGGGGGTCGACAAGATCGCCTTCACAGGCTCGACGGTGGTCGGCCGCTCCGTGATGCGGGGATCGGCCGGGACGATCAAGCGGGTGTCCCTGGAGTTGGGAGGCAAGTCGCCTTCGATCGTGTTCGCCGACGCCGACCTCGACCGGGCGGTCAGCGGCGCCCTCTTCGGCATCTACTTGGCTCAGGGCCAGGTCTGCTCCGCCGGTTCGCGGATTCTCGTGGAGCGGCCCGTCTACGACGACTTCGTGGAGCGCTTCGCGGCCCGGGCGGCATCCATCCGGATCGGGCTGCCGTGGCGGTGGGAGACTCAGCTGGGCCCGCTGGTGAACGAGCGGCAGATGGAGCGGGTCTACGAGTACGTGGATATCGGCCGGGCCGAAGGAGCGACCGTCCTAGGGGGCGGTGCCCCGCCCGACGATCCCGAACTCGGCCGGGGTAACTTCATCAGACCCACTGCCTTTGTCAATGTCGAGCCCGGGTTCAGGATCGCGCAGGAGGAGATATTCGGTCCGGTGGCGGTGGTGATGCCGTTCAGCGGCGAGGAGGAGGCCGTCCGGCTGGCCAACGACGTCCGCTACGGATTAGCCGCCGGGATCTGGACCACCGACGTCGGCAAGGCGCATAGAGTGGCACGGGACTTGGAAGCGGGCTCGATCTGGGTCAACCACTTCGGCGTGTATCCGAGCGAGGCGCCCTTCGGCGGCTACAAGGAGAGCGGCACGGGCCACGATTTGGGTCTGGAGTCGCTCCACGAGTATATGGAGACCAAGAACGTGCACGTCAATATCGGGCGCGGATTCAACGATTGGTACGAGGACAACTGAGGGAGGTTCGGATCATGGAAGGTGCTCTAGGGTTGATCGAGACTCGCGGGCTCGTCGGTGCCATCGAAGCGACCGACGCGATGGCCAAGGCGGCCCGTGTCGAGATCGTCGGGCGCGACGTGATCGGAGGCGGGTACGTCACGGTCATGGTGCAGGGCGAGGTCGGTGCGGTGAAGTCGGCGGTGGATGTAGGCGCCTCCGCGGCCAAGAAGGTCGGGGAACTCGTCGCAGCCCATCTGATCCCCAAGCCCCACGAGGACCTGGGGAAGGTGAGCGCTCTGCTCGACGGCTGATCCCCGCGCCTGTCCATCCGAAAGGCGGGGCAGCCGGGAATCGCAGGCGGAGCGAAAGCGAGGGTACGTAGATGTTGTTGTGCCGTGTTACGGGAAGCACCGTGGTGACGGTGCGGGCCGGCGGGCTAGGAGGGGCCAAGCTGCTGGTGGTGCGGCCGGAGGGCGGCGACCCCGCCTCTTCGTTCGTGGCGCTGGACGCCGTGGGCGCCGGGTCGGGAGACCTGGTGCTGGTCGCCCAGGGGACCGCGGCGAGGATTCCGGAAGCCACCGCGTCGGCGCCGACCGACGCGACGATCGTCGGCATCGTCGACGAAGCAAGCCACGACCCGGGAGGATGAGGTGACTAGTCCGGGGCAATCAGGTGGCGGGGGCGGCAACTCCCTGCGCGCCTACGTGTATGTCGACAAGATGCAACCGGCCTGGGCGGCCTACGTGGGAAGGGACGACCGGGACGGCCCGGCATTGGAAGGGATGTCGCAGCTGTACGTGGAGGTGGCGCCTGCCACGCTGGTGTTCTCGCTGGCCAACGCCGCGCTGAAGAACACGGAGAACTCCTCCTCGATGCTGGTCGCTGAGCGGAGGTACGGGACGCTCGAACTCCATTCGGCCAACCCTGACGCCGTCCGCCAGGCCGGAACGATCATGCTGGCGATGATCGGCAGCTCCTCGGCGCCCGGCATAGCACCCTCTCTGGTGACCACGCGCGTTGTCAGCAACGTGACAGGGGCGGAGGCCGGTCTGGTGAACCGGATGGGCGTCCGCGACCGGCTCCGGGAAGGTGACGCCATGCTGGTCGTGGAGACCGAGCCGGCCGCGTACGTGGCGCTGGCGGCCAACGAGGTGGAGAAGCAAACCTCGCTCCGCATGGTCCTGGTCAGACTCCACGGCGCCACCGGGCGGCTTATCCTCGCGGGGAGCGAGGCGGAGGTAGAGATCGGGCACCGCGTGGCGCTCGAGGCTCTTGGAGAAGGATGATCCGATGCGCCGGATACTGACCACCGAGGACATCAGGACTGTCGCCCGCCAGGGCAAGACCGAACTGGTGGTGGAACCGCCCACCGTGATCACCGCTGCGGCCAGAGAGGAAGCAGGCCTGGCCGGGATCCGCATCATCGAAGGGCCCGGAGACCGCGACGCGGACATAGTGATCAAGGTGGCCGGCGAGGAGATCCGGGCCACGCTCCTCCTGGACGAGGCACCGGCGACCGCATCCGCCATCCGTGACCTGCTCCCCCTTTCCGGCACCGTCAACCATGCCCGCCTCGCCGGCGATGAGCTCATGTTCCCGATCCGGACCTATATGGGTCCTGAGAACCAGTCGAAGGCCCAGCGGGCCGGCAACATCGCCTACTGGCCCGACCGCATGATCATCGCCATGTTCTACGGCGACACCGGAGGGGTGGGTCTCACCAACATCTTCGCCCGCGTGGCACCCGAAGACATGGAGGCCTTCCGCCGGGCTGGCGACCACGTCTGGAAGAATCAGGGAGTCGAGCTCGTTATAGAGCGCCACCGACCCTAGGCCGGACCGGTCGAGCAGAATCCGGACACCGAAGGGCTCACTTTGCACCGGATGCAAAGTCTTGGGCTTTTGCGCAAACCTCTAGAAAGACGTAAAACTTTGCGTATCGGCTGCCCGAGCGGTTTCCTCAGCATCGCGTTCGCGGATCGGTACGGCTCCATCACACGCCGCGACGCGGCTGATCTGTGCCAGGTTGCCTCCGAGCAGGCGAGCCGTCTCCGGAGGCGCCTGCGAGACGAGGGAAAGCTCGAACCGATCGGCCAAAGACGGACCGCCCACTACATGAAACCAGGTGCGTAGAAGGCTGAGCTAGGAGACGGTCTGCATTAACACGTCAAATCAGTTGCGCGTGCACTCCCCCGGGGCCATAATCGATCAAGCTACCCGGAGGAGGGGTGCCGATGTCTGATGGCCGCGATCCGATCAGTAGGAGGGATTTCGTCAAGCTAGCGGGCAAAGGGGCGCTCGTCGCGGGCGCCATGCCGGCCGCTCTGGCCGCTTGCGGCGAGGATGCTCCGCCCGAGACGGTGGTGGTCACCGAGACCGTCATCGAGGAGAGAATCGTCACCGAGACCGAGACGGTCATCGAGGAGAAGATCGTCGAGGTCGAGGTTCCGGGAGAGGCCCCCACCACCACCATGGGTATGCGCGAGGCGGGTCTGGCGGCGGAGAACGGCGCCGACCTTCTCATCTACGCCCCACCCGGGCGGGAAGTTCCCACGCAGTGGCCCGGCTATCTGGGCAGGTTCCCGCACCCGCAGTTCGCCGCCACCGCCGGAAGCTTCGCCTCCCTGGGCGAGTTGCAGCTGGGCGCCATCGAGCCGGACATCTGGAACCCGTGCTTCGCGGTGTTCGACACCGCGGTGAGCGAGGGTCTGGTACAGCCGTGGGATACGAGTCTGATTCCCAACTTCGCGGATCTGAACCCCAACCTCACGGCAGCCACCTCCCGCGACGGCAACCAGTACGCCATCCCGTTGCTGTACGGGCTCGCCATCCCGATCTACCGGGCCGACCTGTACACGCCCAAGGAGAACTCCTACTCCATCCTCTTCGATGAGGACCTGGCGGGGAAGGTCACCTGGACGGACTCGGCCGAGTGGTTCGTGGTGGCCGGCAAGCTGCCCGAGAACAACGTGGCCAACCCCCTCGATCCGACCGAGGAGGAACTGGACCGTCTGGTCGAGTTCATGAAGCGGAAGATCAGGATCGTGCCGGCTGCTCTGTACAGCGATCTGGCTACCAACCAGACCGACCTGGCCACGGGCAACATC
The DNA here is from genome assembly GCA_011523635.1 of Acidimicrobiia bacterium. Lineage (GTDB taxonomy): Bacteria > Actinomycetota > Acidimicrobiia > Spongiisociales > Spongiisociaceae > Spongiisocius. The sequence goes on along the minus strand of WTGI01000015.1, from coordinate 10,608 downwards.
GTGGCGTCCTACGTCGCTCCCACCCAGTGGATCGAGCTGACCAAGCAGGGCGTCGATATCGCCTTCATCACCCCGGACGAGGGCTTCATCGGGTTCTCGTGTGGTTACTTCCTGATGGCCGATGCCGATCAGTACTACCACGCCCACGAGTGGGTCAACGCGGCGGTCAGCGTCGAGGCGGCCCTGACCATCTCGAACAAGTTCAACTTCGGGAACTCCAACCTGAAGGCGACCGCCGTCGACAACCCGTTGCTGGTGGACGTGATGGGACTCGGTGACCCTGCCGCACTGGACGGGGTATCGCTGCTCGACAAGATGCAGAACATCGACAGGCTGAACGACGCGTGGATCGAGGTCAAGGCCGCGGCCGGAGTCTGATCCCAAATCGAATCAACGATCCAGGAGGGTGCCGGGCTGCCGGTGGCCGGTGAGAACCTGTCGCTGTCCGGCATCCTCCCGGGTCGGCGGGCCGCGAGACCTGCCGACCCCTACCCTTGAGCGCCATGGTTTCAGAGAACGACACCTCTGAGAAGAGCGACACTTCTGAGAAGAAGGTTCGCGTAGCCAGCCTGGCGCGCCGCCGCCATCGGGTGACGCGCTCCCTGCTGGCGTTGCCGCTCGGGTGGCTGGTGCTGTTCTTCCTGATCCCGGTGTCGCTGGTCGTCGCCTACAGCGTCGGGATACTGGAGACCTTCACCAAGGAGGAGGGGGTCAGCCTGGAGACTTGGCGGATCTTCCTCACCGGCGAGAACGTCTACATGCTGCTCTTCATCAAATCGTTCCGCATGGCCCTGATCGTGGCAGTGGTCGTGGTGATCCTCGCCTACCCGATCGCCTACTTCCTCGCCATGATCGCCGACAAGTACAAGTACTCGTTGCTACTCCTGATGATCGCCCCCTTCATGACCAACTTCTTCATGCGGGTGATGGCCTGGAAGGTGCTCCTCGGCAGGCAGGGGGTGCTCAACTCCTTCCTGATCTGGTCGGGCCTGAGAGACGAGGGGAATCCCATCGAGGGACTCGCCTTCGGAGAGATTCCGGTGATGATCGTGCTGGGATACGTGTGGATCCCGTTCGTCATGCTGCCGATGTTCGCGGCGATGATCAGCATGGACCGCCGGCTGCTGGAGGCAGCCGCCGACCTGGGGGCGAGCCGCTGGCGGGCCTTCTGGAAGGTGACCTTCCCGCTCAGCCTCCCGGGAGTGGTGGCCTCCTTCTTCTTCGTCTTCATCCCGACCATCGGGGAGTTCGTGGTGCCCAAGCTGGTGGGTGGGACCAAGGGTTACATGTTCGGGAGCGCCATTGACGACCTGTTCGGGATGGGTCTCGACTGGCGGACCGGATCGGTGCTCTCCTTGTGGCTGGTGATGGCGGTGTTCATCCTCGCGCTGCTGTTCATGCGCCTGGTGCGCTTCGGGAGGCTGGCCGAGTCATGATCGACATCGCCACCTCCAAGTGGGCCAAGTGGGTCCTGATCGGGATATTCGTCTTCGAGATCATCTTCCTCTACGCCCCCGTCACCTTGCTCTACATCTTCTCGTTCAACGAGGGCAGCGTCGTCGGGTTCCCCTTCGTCGGGTTCAGCCTCGACTGGTACGAGACGGCCTTCACCAACCGCGGCCTCCTGCTCTCGATCCGTACCAGCGCCACGATCGCCCTGATGTCGAGCACGGCCTCCATCGTGGTGGGCCTGCTGATGGCCATTCCCCTGGCCCGGCGCAAGTTCAAGGCCAAGACGCCGATCATGGCCCTCGTGTTGAGTCCGCTGGTGGTGCCCCATCTGGTGTTCGGCGTGGCGTTGCTGATCACCTTCCGGAGCGTTGATGTCCTTACGAACGGTGTCCTGGAGTTCCCCCTGTCGTTGCCGGCGGTGGCTATCGGGCATGTCGTCGTCCTGATGCCCCTGATCGTCCTGATCCTGATACCCCGCCTGCAACGTATCGACGCCCACCTCGAGGAGGCCGCGCAGGACTTGGGCGCCAGCGGGTGGCGGACCTTCCGGACCATCATCCTGCCCCTCATAGCGCCGGCCCTGGCGGCTGCCTACGTGATCTCCTTCATCATCTCCTTCAACGAGTACGCGGTGGCGGTGTTCGTGAGCGGTCCCGTCACCACGTTCCCGATCTTCGTTCTGGCCGAGCTGCAGGTACCCGTGCGTGTACCGCAGATCATCGCCATCTCGGTGGTCGTCGTGACGATCTCGCTGCTGGTGGTGGTGGGCGCCGAAGTGATGCGCCGGGTCTTCGAGCGGCGCTACCGGGTGCTCAGCCAGACCGCCGGGCTGCTCGGCGTGGCCGACGCGGACACGGAATGAGTTGAAGGGCGGGCGAGGACAGGAAGTGTGATGTCGGACCGAGCGTCGCTTCGCCAGCCCTACTCGCGGCGGACCCACACCTGGGCCGGGGTGGATCTCGAACGCAACGTCGAGATGCAGACCAGGGACGGCGTCACCCTGCGGAGCGATATCTACCGACCGCTCGGCGACGGACCCCGTCCGGTCCTGCTGCACCGGACGCCCTACGGAAAGGACTTCGTGCACGACGGCCACTACCTGCACCCGGGTTGGTACGTGCGGCATGGCTTCGTGGTGGTGGTGCAGGACGTGAGGGGCAGGTTCGGGTCGGACGGCGAGTTCGTGCCCTACCTGAACGAGTTGGAGGACGGCTACGACACGGTGGAGTGGGCGGCCGGCCTCGAGGGCTCCAACGGGCGGGTCGGCATGTACGGGGCCAGCTATCCCGGAATGGTTCAATACCTTGCGGCCGCCGAGGCTCCCCCCAGCCTGGGCGCGATCTCCCCCACGGTGGCCGCCGCCGACCTCTACAGCCACTGGACGTACGAGGGGGGAGCCCTACGCCTGTTCGTTCCCCACTGGACGGCCGCCCTGATGATGGAAGCCGGTAGGAGACGGGGCGACCCCGGGTTGACGGCCCGCGGCAGGGCCATCCGGGCCGTACCATCGCAGGCCGCCGCCTGGCTGGGCTCGGCGGCGCCGGCCGACCTCGAGCCGCTGGAGAACGCCGAGTTCTACAAGGAGTGGCTGGAACACCCCACCAACGACTCCTTCTGGAAGGAACGGAGCGCCCTTCACCGCATGGACTCAGTGAACTGCGCCGTCCTGCACATAGGCGCCTGGTTCGACACGTTCCTCGAAGGCGCCCTGGTCGCCTACCGGGAACTGGCGGCCCGGCCGGACGGTCCCGAGCAATGGCTGATCCTCGGTCCGTGGGGACACCTCCCGGGCGGGGAGTGCATCGGAGACCTGATCCTGGGGCCGCAGGCCAGGGGGACGGTCAATCTCGACCAGGTCCAGGTCGACTTCTTCCACCGCCATCTCGACGGGGAGGCCCCGGAGACCGGCCAGAACCGGGTCCGCTACTACGTGCTGTACGAGAACAGCTGGCACGATGTCCCATCCTGGCCGCCGCCCGGAACCGAGACCACCCTCTACCTTCGCTCGGATGGAACGGCCAACACGGTGGGTGGAGACGGCCGTCTCGACGAGGCGCCTCCAGGGGAGCCGGAACCGGCCGACCTGTACCACTTCGTTCCCCGCATCCCGGTGGCCGCGGCCGGCGGGCACACCTGCTGCGACGAGAACGCCATGCCCGCCGGACCGCGCAGCCAGCACTTCCTGGAGAGGTTGCCCGAGATCCTCGTCTACTCGACGGAGCCCTTCACGGAGGAGGTCACCCTCGCCGGACCGGTCACCGCCCGTCTGTGGACCGCCACCGAGGCGGTCTCCGCCGACTACGTCACCCGGCTGTGCCTGGTCCACAACGGCACGTCGCTCAACATCAGCGACGGGATCAGGCGGATGACGGCCGAGGATCTCGCCGAGGCTCGGGACGAGGACGGTGTGGCGGAGGTCGAGATCCGGATGCAGTCCACCGCCGCCCTGATCCGCCCCGGTGATCAGCTGCGCCTCCACGTGACCAGCGGGGCCTTCCCGGCCTTCGACATCAACCCGCAGACCGGTGCTTTGCCCGCGGCGACCCCTACCTGGGACGGGATAGCGGCCATGCACGGCATTTGCCACGAACCGGGCCGCGAGTCATCGGTAACCTTCACCCTGCACCAAGGAGATGGATCATGACGGCTAGCTCTTCTGTGACATCCGAGGTCGGGATCCACCTCAAGGGCATAACCAAGACCTTCGGCGAGGTGGTAGCGGTCGACGACGTCGACATCGTCATCCGTGAGGGGGAGTTCTACTCGTTGCTGGGGCCGAGCGGGTGCGGCAAGACCACCAGCCTGCGGATGATCGCCGGCTTCGAGGTACCGGACACCGGCCGGATTCTCCTGCGCGACAAGGACGTGAGCGGGGACCTGCCCAGCAAGCGCAACGTCAACATGGTCTTCCAGCACTACGCCCTGTTCCCCCACATGAACGTGGAGGACAACGTGATGTTCGGGCTGCGAGTCTCCGGCGTGAGGAAGAAGGAGCGGGTGCAGCGGGTGGCGGAGATACTCGAGATCGTCCGGCTGCCCGGGTTCCAGAAGCGCAAGCCCTTCCAGCTCTCCGGGGGCCAGCAGCAGCGGGTGGCCCTGGCCCGGGCTCTGGTCAACCGGCCGTCGGCCCTGTTGCTCGACGAGCCGCTCGGCGCCCTCGACGTGAAGCTGCGCCGCGAGATGCAGCTGGAGTTGAAGGCCATCCAGCACGATCTGGGGACCACCTTCGTGTACGTCACCCACGACCAGGAGGAAGCCCTCACCATGTCCGACCGCATCGCGGTCATGAACCTGGGCCGGGTGGAGCAGGTCGGTACTCCACGGGAGATCTACGAGCACCCCGAGTCTTCCTTCGTGGCCGGGTTCATCGGATCCCTCAACGCCATGGACTTGAAGATCCAGCAGCGACAGGACGATACCGGTGGTATGACGGTCGGTGAAGGCTGGGTGATCGCCCGTGTGGATGCGGATGTGGCGGTCGGGACCACGCTGCGGGCGGCGGTCCGACCAGAGCGCATCGCCCTGGGTCCGGCCGGCGCTCCTGCCCATCCCGACGGGTCCGTGGTCGTAGGAACGGTGGAGGAGGTCATCTACCTCGGGGCGATGAGCCTCTTCCACGTCGACATACCGGGCCTGGGCCAGCTCGTCAGCCAGCGCATGTCCCACGAGGACGAGTCCGCCTACCGGATCGGCGACCGGGTCTCCGCCTCCTGGGAGCTTGCCCACACCCTCGTCCTCGAGTAGGTCGAAACAGTGCCCACTGGCCGCCGGTCACCGGCAGCCGGTGGGTACCGGCTAGCGATTACCCCTCGTACATCAAGCGGATCGCATCGGTCAGGTAGGTACGGGCCTTGTCGGTGAGGCGTTTCCATCCGTAGGTATCGAGGACGAAGCGCATCAGTTCCTCGTGTGACGCACCCGGGAACTGTTCGAGTCGTTGCCGCATCAAGGCCACGACCTCGTTCAGCGGCACTTCGTAGAGGTCGCGGCTTCCGATCTCGCGAACGACTACCGGTGCACTCCCGGGGACGCGGAGGACGCGCTGGTACTCGCTGTCTCCCGGGCTGCCCAGTTCGTCGATCTGCGCCTGCTTCTGAGCAAGCAGACGGTTGACGGCCTGATCCAGCTTGGACCTGGCCAGCTTGGTGACCCGGGTGGAGCCCGATCCCCGTATGTAGACCTTGTAGGCCCGATCGGTCGTGACCGGTCCTTCCGTCTCGATGATCCTCCGCAGGCCCGGAACAGCGCCGAACGGATGGGTGGCACTGGGGTGGGGAAGCCCGCTCTCCTCCCATGCGGAATACGGAAGCATCGGCTGGGCGGCCGGGCGGGGTTCACCGGGCCGGTGCCCGGCGCCGGTCGACGAAGGTGCTCCCGTACCACCGGCACTCGAGACCGGGCTGACAGGGGTCTCACCCCGTAGCACCCGGGCCACGTCCTTCACCACGCTCTCCTGGGTGCGGACCTGGGCCTCTATCGCCCATCCGGCGATGTGCGGGGTGAGCACCACCCCATCGAGCGCCAGCAACGGGTTGCCGGGCGCCAGTGGCTCCTCCTCGTACACATCGAGTCCGGCACCGGCGATCACTCCGTCGCGCAGAGCGGCTACAAGGGCGGCCTCGTCGAGGATGGGGCCCCGCGCCGTGTTGACCAGGTAGGCGGTGGGTCGCATCGTGGCGAGTTCATCCGCGCCGATCAGATGCCAGGTCTCGTCCGTGAGGGGGACGTGGACGGAGACGAAGTCGCTGCCGGCGAGCAGTTCGGCCAGGCCGACGGGTGTAGCTCCGGCCTCCTCGATGGCGTCGGGCGCGACGTAGGGATCGTATGCCTGGACCGCTATCCCGAACCCGAAGGCCCGCTGGGCGAGACGCCGCCCGATGGCGCCGAAGCCGATGATGCCCAGGGACTTGCCCTCCAGTTCGACTCCCATGAACTGCCACGGAGGGTTGCGGTCCCCTGCTACGAGGGCCGTGTGGGACGCCACAACGTTGCGAGCGAGGCACAACATCAGGGCCATGGCATGGTCGGCGACCGCGGCGGCCTGGGCGCCGGCCGCGTTGACCACGGTGATGCCACCTCCGGCAGCGGCCGGCAGGTCCACCTGATCCATGCCTATGCCGATCCGGCCGATGACCCTGAGACGGCGGCAACGCTCCAGAACGTCTCGCGTCAGATGGCCGGGGAACAGATGGTAGACGACGGCGTCCGCATCACGCACCGCTGCCAGGAGGTCCTCCTGAGCCGTAACTGGAACCGTCCTGACCGAGCCGACCCTCTCCAAGGCCCGGCGCGAGACAGGTGTCAACTCCACCCGGTCGAGAAAGACGATGTCGTAGTCCATCAGCCGGTGGAGTGTACCGATGGTCGGCGGGCCGGTCGATCCCACGAATAGGGCCTAGTCTCAATCCGGCACCATCACGCCGTGGGCACAGCGACGTTCTTCGAGATCAATGGGGTCACGGTCACCGGCATTGCCAACGACGATGTCTACCGGTTCGTGATGGATGTCGCGGCCGGAAACGAAGACATTGACCAGCTGGCGGGTCAACTCAGGCGGCTCCTCGCCTGAGCCACCCCTCTCGCTCCAGCCTGCCTGCGGTCTCTTGGCGATTTGGATGGTCCGGTGCGGTATCTAGGTCCGGATCCAGCGGCTCGCCTTGTACTCCTCGACCCAGACACGCGAACTTCGCCACCGGCCGTCCGGTGCCCGTGTCGCCTGCAGCCTGCCGCGGGAGGCTGCGATCCGCAGAGCCGGAGCCTTGAGGTCGGGTGTGGCCAGCGCGGCGAGCGGGACCAGGCGCGCCGACCCTGCCACGGCCGGTATCACGTGCTGGTAGAGGGTGTCCAGGATGGCGCGGGCGATCAGCATGCCCAGGGTTCCCGGTTCACCCTCGTCGGCTCGCTGCAGCGCGCGGAGGTACCGTGCCCGGTCGCGCTTGTAGATGATCGCCGGCGGGTAGCCGAGCCGGACGAGGATCAGGTTCAGGACCAGCCGCCCGACGCGCCCGTTCCCGTCGAGGAACGGATGGATCTGCTCGAAGCGACAGTGAAGGGCGGCTAGTTGCTCAGGGAAGTCGAGAGCGGTGGGATCGAGCGAGTTCGCCTGTTCGATCCACGCAGTCATCTCCCCGGGGACGAGCGGCCATGAGGGAGGGGTCATCCCGCCGGGGAAAGGCCTTATCTCGTGCTCCCGATAGGCGCCCGGCCTCTCGCGTTCGGTGGCTTCGGGGTGGGGCGTGACTTCCCACACCGGAGCCATCGCCTTGTGATGGACGGTTCTGACATCGGCCAGCGTCAGGATCGGGCCGGCTTCGGATGCTCCTCGCGACGGGGCCACTTGCCCGTACACCCACTCCGCGGCATCGGCGTATCCCCTGACCTCCAGGTACTCGCGCAGAGTCCGATCACCGATGGCCCTTCCGTCTTCGAGCAGCACATCGACCTCGCGTTGAACCAGCGTGTTGCCTTCGATGGCGGTGGAGTGATGGACTTCTCCATGCCAGATCCCCTTCCAGATGCCGGTCGCCTCGATCGGACCGGGAAGCCCCCCCAAGCGATCCTGGAGTTGCCGGATCTGGACGGCGAGCCGGTTATAGACGTCGTTGCGGGTTGGTCTACCCGGCCTGAGAACGGGAATTTGTTCGCTCATCGCAAAATAATCATACCGAACAATCGGGTGGTTCAGGTGTGTGACCATTTCAGGTAGCCCGTACTGAACCGGACCCCTGGTCGTCCGCGGCCCCGGCCCGCAGAGGTCCGAAATTGTTAAGTTACTCGCAAAATAAAGGAACAGAACAACAGTTACATCCGTGTAATTCGATCCCTCATGCGAGATTCCGGTCGGTGCGGCTGATCAGCCCACTACCGATGGCAGCCAGAGGACGGTGGCGGGGAAGACCATCACCAGGATCAGCGCCACGCCCTGGAGGGCCATGAACGGGAGGGCGCCCCGGTGGATGTCGAGCGTCTTGACCTCGGGTGGCGCCACGCTCTGGAGGTAGAACAGCGAGAATCCCACCGGCGGTGAGATGAAGGCCATGTTGAGGTTGATGGCGATCATCACCGTGAACCAGATCATCAGGGCGGGGAGGGTCTCGAAGGGTGTCTCACCCAGTTCATGAAGTACCCGGATCGCCGGGACGAAGATCGGCATCACGATGAAGGTGATCTCGATGAACTCCAGGTTGATGCCGAGCAGGAACACCGCGATGTTGGCGATGATGATGAATCCCCAGAAACCGCCCGGCAGGCCGGTGAGTATCTCCTGGGCCAGCCGCTGGCCCCCGAGCTGGTCGAAGACCAGCTGGAAGAAGGTCGAGCAGAACAGGATCATCAGCACCAGCCCGGTGATGTGCGCAGTCGAACGGGTGGCGCCGACCAGAACCGGCATCTTCAGGTTCCGGTTCAGGGCAGCCAGGACGACGGCGGCGGTGGCCCCTACCGCTCCGGCCTCGGTCGGCGTGGCGATCCCGGTGAAGATCGACCCGAGCACCGCCAGGATCAGGAGGAGGATGGGCACCACCGCGATCAGCAACTCGCCCACCAGAGCCAAGCCGTGGATGGTGCGCGCCTCCTCGGGAAGGGCGGGCGCCACCCCGTCCTTGGTATAGGCCTTGAAGATCACCCAGAGTCCGTAGATGGTGGCCAGCATCAACCCGGGGACCATCGCCCCCAGGAACAGGTCGCCCACCGAGACGCCCACCACCTGGGCCAGCAGGATCAGGACCAGCGAGGGTGGGAGCAGCTGGGCCAGGGTGCCCGAGGCGGTGATGAGGCCGGTAGCGAGCCGGTGGTCGTACCCGTAGCGCACCATGGTGGGAAGGGACAGCAGGCCCATGACGATCACGGTGGCCGCCACCACGCCGGTGGCCGCCGCCAGCATGGCTCCGACTATCACCACGGTCAGCCCCAGACCTCCCTTGAGCCGGCCCAGCGCCATCCCGATGGTGGTGAGCATGCGCTCCGCCAGCCCCGATTTCTCGAGGATCGCCCCCATGAACACGAAGAAGGGCACCGCCAGCAGCGTGAAGTTGTCCACCGCCTTGAACCAGCGGCTGAACAGGATGATCAGGCGGTTCAGGTCGAACTCTCCCAGGAGGAGACCGATGGCCCCGAAGATGACGGCCGTGCCGGCGAACGAGAAGGCCACCGGGTAGCCCACCAGCAGGAGCACCAGGAAGATGGCGAACATGATCATGGCGAGCCATTCCGCGCCCATTACTCGATCCTCAGTGGCGCGTCGGAGCGTCTTTCCCGGATGCCGATTTCCCGGCCGGTCAGGCGAGCCCCGAGCCGGATCAGGGTGGCGATCGTCTGGAGGCCCAGCAAGAGGAAGGCCGCCAGGATCATCGCCTTGAGCGGCGCCCGGGGCAGGCCGCCCGGATCGGGCGAGACCTCCCAGATGCGCCACGAGTCCAGTACCGGCTTGTACGACACCCATACGGCCAGGGTGACGAAAGGCGCCAGGGCGACCAGGTGGCCGACCAGGTCGATCCTGGTCTTCACCCTCTCTGAACGTTCGGCATACCAGAAGTCGACCCGCACGTTCCCGTCGTGGCGTAGCAGGTACGGGAACATGAGCAGGAAGAGGACCCCGTAGATGTACCACTGCGCCTCGATCCAGGTGTTGTTCACCAACTGGGTCTCGGTGTAACGCCCGACGTAGCGCAGGAAGACGTTGAGGAAACCCACCGGGATGAGGATCGCCACCAGCACCCGGGCGATCCATCCGCAACTTTCGGTGAGGGTGTCGGCGACCATCACCACGGTCCGGGCGATTGCGTCCAGAAAGGCGCCGATCGCTTGCACGCTAAACCGTCACTTCGGTGGCCGTCGGCCCTTGGTACGCCACTGTCAGAACACTACCCGCACCGCTGCCGGGGCGCACCGCCGGGCAACCGGATCACACCGTGGCATTGGTCCCGACCACCACGATGAACAGCCCGAACAATCCCAGCAGGGTCACGCCGTGGAGGCGTCCCAGGCGGGAGCGGGTGGCGGCCATGGCGCCCACCGCAAGGCCGATCACCATCATCATGACGTGTTCCCACACCCGCCGCTCTCCGATCGGACCGGCGCCGACCACCCCTGCCACCCCCACCACCAGGAAGGAGTTGAAGAGGTTGGAACCCAGAAGGTTGCCGATGACCAGCTCGT
>WTGI01000046.1 GCA_011523635.1 Acidimicrobiia bacterium | reverse complement strand
TCCTTTGTCCGACGCCTCGAAGGAGCTTCTTGGCGTGGCACGGGGGGTTCGTTCTACCGGGGAGGGGGGCCCGGTGCGGGTGACCAGGGTCGAGCGGGGGACCACTCCTTCTGGGGACCGGTTCTCCTTGCTCCACATCGAGATGGCCCAGCGGTACCGCCATGCGGTCGGTTCGGCCGATCCGTTCTATCGGGGTCTCGAAGAAGGGGTGCTGCGGGCCACCGAGTGTCCGGAGTGCGGGTCTACCTGGTTCCCCCCGAGGCGGTTCTGCGATGCCGACCTGTCCGAGACCACCTGGTACGACCTGCCCGGCACGGGGAGGATCGTGGCCGCCACCCGTGTCCACAGCCCCCCTCCGTTCGGCGGCATCGAGGTCCCCTACATCCTCGCCGCCATCCGGCTCGACGGGGTGGACGGGGGCATCACCCACCGCGTGATCTGTGACGAAGTACCGGAGCGGGGTACGGTGGTAGCGGTGACGTTCAGCAGCAGCCAACCAGCCCATCCGCTCCTGCGGATAGCGTTCACAGTCGAGGAGGTGACCGCGTGACCCGACCGGTCGGCATCGAGATCTTCTACTGGCTCGACAGATGGTCGGACGACCAGTCCTCCGTTTTCTCCAAGGCCGCTGAGGCCGGCTACGAAGGGGTGGAGATCTCCCTGGTGGCCGGGCTCGACGTGGGCGTGGAGCGGATGGCTCGCACCGCCGACTCGCTCGGACTGCAGGTTCTCTGCAGCACCGGGCTTCGCCCGACGATGGACATCTCCAGCCCTGACTCCTCGGTGCGCAGGGCCGGTGTCGACCACCTGCGGCGGTGCCTCGACGACTCCGCCCGGCTGGGCAGCCCCATCCTGGGGGGAGTCACCTACGCCACCTGGATGGGCTTCTTCGACGGCGATCCGGACGGCTACCGGGAGCGTTCGGCCGCCGCCATGCACGAAGTTGCCGACTACGCCTCCACGCTCGGCATCGATGTATGCCTCGAGGTCCTCAACCGGTTCGAGACCTTCATGTTCAACACCGTGGCCGGTTGCCTGGAGTTCATCGGCATGGTCGATCATCCCTCCGTCAAGGTCGAGCTCGACACCTTCCACATGAACATGGAGGAGGACGACCTCGCCGGCGCCGTCCGCCTGGCGGGGAGCCGGATCGGCCACGTCCAGGTGGCCGCCAACAACCGGCGGGCGCCCCAGTACGGCCACATCGACTGGGCCTCCTTCAGCCAAGCTCTCGACGAGGCCGGCTACGAGGGTTGGGTGGTCTTCGAGACCTTCCCCAACTCGAAGGTCGAGACCGGCCAGGCCACCTACGCCTGGCGGGACCTGACCGACCGCCCCGATGAGGACGCGGCGGAGGCGGCCCGCTTCATCCGCGAGAACATCGCATGAGCATCCGTACCCGGCGGTTCCTCAACGAGCCGGCCCGGGCGGTGGCGGAGATGCTGGAAGGGTACGCCGCAGCCCATGCCGGCATCATCGCTCTCCGGGACGGCATGGTGGTCCGCACCGTTCCCAAGGCCGAGGGCAAGGTGGGCGTGGTGATCGGCAACGGTTCCGGCCACGAGCCGGCCATGATCGGCTGGGTGGGGGAGGGGTTGTTCGACGTCAACGTGGCAGGTCCGATCTTCTCCTCACCGGGACCGGGGGCGATCCTGCGGGGCATCGAGGCGGCCGACCGGGGTGGCGGGGTCCTCCTGCTGGTCTCCAGCCACGCCGGGGACATCATGAACGCCGAACTGGCCATCGACGAGGCGGAGGACGCAGGCATCGACGGGGTGGAGATGGTGGTCCTGTACGACGACGTGGCCTCGGCCCCCAAGGAGAGGACTACGGAGCGGAGGGGCGGCGCCGGGCTCTTCTTCGTGTGGAAGATGGTGGGAGCGGCGGCGGAACGGGGCGACTCCCTGGAGGCGTGCGCCGCCATCGCCCGCAAGGTCCGGGACCGCACCCGCTCCCTCTCGGCGGCGACCGGCACCGTGGCCCATCCAGTGAGCGGGCAGCCCCTCGGGGACCCCGAGGACACCACCCTGTCGGTGGGCATGGGGGTTCATGGCGAGCCGGGCGACCGTCTCGGCGAGGATGTCGGGGCGGACGAGATCGCCGGTTTGATGATCGACCGCCTCCTGGATGACGCCGACCTGCCGTCCGGGGCGCAGGTCGGCCTGCTGCTCAACAACGCCGGATCGCTGACGCTGATGGAACTGTCGGTCCTCTACCGGGGGACTAGGGCCGCCCTGGAGCGGAGGGGTATCGAGGCGGTCAGGTCCTGGATGGGTCCCTACGCCACCACCCTCGACATGGCGGGGTTCGCGTTCGCCATCTGCCACATGGATAGCGAGCTGCTCGAGCTCTACGACCGGCCTGCGGCAGGAGCCGGATTCACGATGGTCGGTCGGTAGCGGCCATGATCGATCGGGACCTGGCGGTGCGCCTGGTCGTCGCCGCGTCCACACGGGTGAGCGACCACCAGGACGAGCTGTCCGGGCTCGACTCGGTGGCCGGAGACGGCGACCACGGGGTCAACATGGCGACCGCCCTGGCGGAAGCCGCCCGCCGCGCCGAGCAGGGCGATCACGGCACGGCCGCCGATGTGATGCGGGCCACCGGATCCGCCTTTCACGAGACCGTGGGCGGCGCCGCCGGCGCCCTGTTCGGCGCCTTCTTCGGCGCTGTGGCCGGACAACTCTCCCGCTCGGAGGCGCCGGATGCGCAGCAGTTGGTGGCCGGACTGGAGAAGGGCCTGGCCCGCGTGGCGAGAGTCGGCAAGGCGGAGCCCGGGCACAAGACGATGATCGACGCCCTGGCGCCGGCCGTCCGCGATGCCCGCGAGTCGTTGGACCGGGAGGATGGCCTGGAGCCGGTGTTGGCCGCCGCGGCCCGCGCCGCCCGCCGGGGCGCGACGGCGACCGCCGGCATGCGGCCCTCGGCGGGACGGGCCCGCTTCGCCGCGGAACACAGCCTGGGAACCGAGGATCCCGGCGCCAACACGGTGGCCCTGGTCCTCGAGTCCTGGGCCGACCAGTTGAGAAGCGAGGTGAGGGTATGAGCGGAGGGCGACTCCGGGTCGGGTACGTGGGGGTGGCGTTCGAGAGCTACTACGCCGACGAGCACGACCAGTACCGCCGGGCCATCACCGGCCTCAGCCGCCTCGCCGACGAGCTGGACTTCGACCTGGTGGCCATCGAACACGGGATCGGCGATCTCGAGGCCGCCCGCGCCGCCGCCGACCACCTGTCGTCTAAGGATCTCGACTTCCTGGTCCTCCAGGCGGCTGCCTGCGCCTCGGGCGAATTGCTGGAGCCGCTGGCGGCGGTCGCCCCCCGGCTCGGCCTATGGGCCACTCCCGAGCCGGTGCTGGAGGGATCGATCCAGCTCCACTCGCTGGTCTCGACCAACCACTTCGCCTCGATAATCCGCCGTTACCTACGAGACCGGGGGGTGCCCTACAAGTGGTTCCTGGGCCACATCGACGAGCCGGAGACGGAGCGGCGCTTCCGCGTCACCTTCCGGGCCGTGGCGGGCATCAAGGCGATGGCTTCGGCGCGGATCGGCTGGATAGGCGGCATCTCTCCCGGCTTCTACAACATGCTGTTCGACGAGGGCGACCTGGAGAGCCGGTTCGGCACCACGGTCGGCACCCACACCATCGAAGACGTGGTCCGGCTGGCCCGGGCAGTCGAGACCAGCCCGGCCGCCTCCGTGGTGCGGATGGCCACCGACCTGGCCACCGAGGTGACTGCCCCCTCGATCGGCATGGACCGCAACGCCCGCCTCTACCTGGCCCTCCGCCGGATGATCGAGACGGAGGGGTACGACGCCCTGGCGGTCCAGTGCTGGCCCAGCTTCCAGGAGGACTTCGACATGGCCCCGTGCATGGCCTACTCCCTGCTGGGCTCGGAGGACGGCGTGGCGGTCTCCTGCGAGGGGGACGTGCCCGGAGCGGTGACGATGCTCCTGATGAACTCGATGTCACCGAACCACGGGTCCGCCACCCTGCTGGACCTGACCACCCTCGACCTCGAATCCGATGCCGCCCTGCTCTGGCACTGCGGGGTCACGCCCCGCCATTTCGGGGCCGGCAACGGGATCCGCTGGGTCGATCACGTGACGCTGGGCCGCAAGTCGGATATCCGCTACGGGGTGTCGGGCGACCTGCTGTTCGCTCCCCAGCAGACCACCATCGCCTACGCGGGCGACGGTCTCAGCGAGATGTTCATCGCCACCGCCGAGGTGGTGGACACCGGCAAGGCCGGGTTCGACGGCACCCGCGGCTGGTTCACCCGCTTCCGGCTCAACGGCGAGCCGATCGAGCTGATGGACCTGGTCAACACCGTGATGGTCCAGGGCCGCGAGCACCACTACGCCGTGGCGCAGGGGGACCTCTCCTCGGAACTGGCGGAAGTGGCCGCCTGGCTCGGGCTACGCACCACCCAGGCCATCCCGATGCGCGACCACGTACAGATCGAGGGCATCAACACATGACGGCGGACGCGCCAAGGGGCGTTGACGAACTGATCGCCACGGGTCGGGCCCGGCCTGCGCTGCGGCCGCTCACCGACCTACCGGTGCCGGAGCCGGGGAAACCAAGCGATCCGATCGTGTCAGAGGAATTGGAGGAGATGCGCCGCGCCGAGCGCTACTAACACCACGCGTCGCTAGTCCGCCATGTCCGGTGAGCGTGGCCGTCGTGGGCGGTGTGGGCCCTGTGCCCGGAACAGGGGGTTGAAAGTGTCACAGCCCCGTCGCACACTGTCCGGCAGTCAAACACCGCCGGTTTTCCGCTTTCGACGTCGAGGGAACCGGAACCGGGATCAATTCGGGAGCGGACCCTTAAGGTGGATAGGGGAACGCGTTCGGACCGAAGGAGGTGGTGGCTGGGGGATGGGCCCGCCGGGGAGGCGGCGTTTTCGCGTTTTCGTTTTTCGCGTCCTGGTCGTCCCGGGTGTGGTGGATGATGAGCTACCAAAGTCAGGACACTAGGTTTCTGGCCTGTTGTTACTTGATGATGAGGTGGTAGCGCACGCTATGAAGGCAGGATCACCAGTTCGTTGCGGGAGGCCTACGGCATGACGGAGGGCTCCGATAGCCGGGCGGGTAAGCGGTCGGAGGGTCTGGCGCGGGTGGCCACGGAGAGTGGGCACTTCACGGTGCTGGCGATCGATCATGTGGGGTCGTTCGCCCAGACCGTGCGTCCGGACCATCCCGAGAGCATGACCGCCGCGGATATCAGCGGCGCCAAGCAACCGATCATTGCGGCGCTCGGGCCGATCAGCGGGGCGGTCCTGATCGACCCCGGCTATCTCGCCTCCATGGGGTCGACCGCTCGGGGCCGCCCGGAGGGTCTGGGCCTGATCCTCGGTATCGAGGACGGGGACTATTCCGACGTGCGCACCGCCCCTCGCCTCCTTCCCGGCTGGAACGTGGAGCGGGCGGCCGCGATGGGGGCGGACGCCGTCAAGATCTCCGTGTACTACGACGCGGACGGGGACATGTCGGCGGCGGAGCGGTTCGTGACAGAGGTGGTGGGGCAGTGCCGGGCGGCCGGGTTGCCGCTCTTCTGCGAGCCCCTGGCGCTCTACGAGGATCCCGAGGACCGCACACGGGCCGTGCTGGAAGGGGTCAGAAGGTTGGGTCCGCTGGGCGCCGAGGTGCTCAAGCTGCAGTTTCCCGTCATGCCGGGGACCGGCCGTCACGCTCCCGGGGAGTGGGCGGAAGCGTGCGCCGAGGTCGACCGTTTGAGTCCGGTTCCCTGGGTCATCCTGTCCGAGGGCAGCGATTTCGGGCTGTTCCGCGACCAGGTGCGGGTGGCCTGCGCGGCGGGGGCCTCGGGGTTTCTGGGCGGCCGGGCCATATGGCGCGAGCTCGCCACCGGCCGCCGTGACGCGCAGCATGCCGCCGGACGGATGGCCGAGCTGCGTGCCGTGGCGCAGGCTGGGGGGACGGCCTGGGAGACCTCGCTGGCCCGGCGCAGCCCGATCCGGTAGCCGGGACGCGCATCCATGGCAGGTACCCGGCGCCTCTACTCCGACCTCGCCTATTTGTGGCCGCTGGTGAGCCCCCCGGAGGACTACGCGGAGGAGGCCGGCCACTGGAGGGACGCCATCCGGGCCGGGCTGGGCGAGGGACGCCATCGCATCCTCGAGCTCGGCGTGGGCGGCGGCCACAACCTGTCGCACCTCACCTCCGACTTCGAGGCGACGGGCGTGGACCTGTCCCCTGAGATGCTCGAACACTCCCGCCGGTTGAACCCCGGCGTGGAGCATCACGTAGGCGACATGCGGACGGTGCGCTTGCGGAAGGTGTTCGACGCAGTGCTCATCCACGACGCCGTGTCCTACATGCTGACCGAGGACGACCTGAGAGCGGCGTTCGCCACCGCCCGGGCGCACCTGCGGCCGGGCGGCCTGCTCCTGGTGGCGCCCGACCTGGTGGCGGAGTCTTTCGAGGAAGGCAAGGTCCTGAGCTGGGACATCCCGCTGCCCTCGCGACCCGGCGACCCGGAAGTGAAGGTCGATGAACGGCTGACCGACCCCGATCCGACCGACACGACCATCGAGTCCCGGATCACCTACACGATCACGGACGGAGGCGGTCGGCGCGTGGAGACCGACCTCCACGTGACCGGCCTTTTCCCGCGAGCTACCTGGGTGTTTCTCATGGAGGAATACGGCTTCGAGACCGAAATCCTCCCCCTTCCCGGCGACGGGGACGGATGTGGAGAGAACCTCTTCTTCGGTGTCCTCCAAGAAGAAGGGATCGAGGAAACCGACTCCATCCTCTCCGACCCCACGGCCAGACAGGATGTTGAACTAGGCCGTGCTGCTATCGGCGCAGGGGATGTCGCCACCCAGGAAGAGATCGAAGGGCTCCGTGATCAGCTCCGGCGCGGCAACCCGGGCCGTTCCGGTTCCTTGGGTCTGCCCGTCTAGATTGGAGACGCACGATCGACCCGCCGAGGAGCCGAGGACTAACGATGACCGTCGAAGACATCAGCACCGTCGACCGGGAGGCATCGGCCGCCAAGTGTCCAGTGTCGCCCCAGGTGCCCGCCACCATGGGCTCGCTGGCTAATCACCACTGGTGGCCGGAACAGCTGAACCTGCGGCCGTTGAACAAGAACTCGCCTTTGATCGATCCCATGGGCGACGAGTTCGACTACGCCGAGGCGTTCAACAGCCTCGACCTGGCGGCGGTGAAGGCCGATCTCGAAGCCGTGATGACCACCTCGCAAGACTGGTGGCCGGCCGACTACGGCCATTACGGGCCGCTGATCATCCGGATGGCGTGGCACAGCGCCGGCACCTACCGGACCTTCGACGGTCGGGGCGGCGGCGGATCGGGCACGCACCGCTTCGCGCCGCTCAACAGCTGGCCCGACAACGCCAACCTGGACAAGGCGCGCCGCCTGCTGTGGCCGGTCAAGCAGAAGTACGGCCGCAAGATCTCGTGGGCCGACCTGATGATCCTGGCCGGGAACGTGGCGCTGGAGTCGATGGGCTTCGAGACGTTCGGCTTCGGCGGCGGCCGTGAGGACGTGTGGGAGCCCGAGGAGGACATCGACTGGGGGCCCGAGACCGGGTGGTTGGACGATGAGCGCTATAGCGGCGATCGCGAGCTGGCTGACCCGCTCGGTGCCGTCCAGATGGGCCTGATCTACGTGAACCCCGAGGGACCGAACGGGCGGCCCGACCCGCTGGCGGCGGCCAGGGACATCCGGGAGACCTTCACCCGCATGGCCATGGACGACACCGAGACCGTAGCCCTCATCGCCGGAGGGCACACCTTCGGCAAGACCCACGGCGCCGCCGATGCGGGCCGGTACGTCGGCCCCGAGCCGGAGGGCGCCACGCTTGAGGAGCAGGGCCTGGGATGGGCGAACGCGTTCGGAAGCGGGAAGGCGGGGGACTCGATCACGAGCGGGCTCGAGGGGGCGTGGACGCCGACCCCGGTGACCTGGGACAACTCCTTCTTCGAGATCCTGTTCGGCTACGAGTGGGAACTCTCGGAGAGCCCTGCGGGAGCGTGGCAGTGGATTCCCGCCAACGGGGCGGCAGCCGGGACGGTGCCGGATGCTCACGACCCGTCGAAGCGGCACGTTCCCGTGATGTTGACCACCGACCTCTCGCTTCGCATGGACCCCGTCTACGAGCCGATCTCGCGGCGCTTCCTGGAGAACCCGCAGGAGCTGGCCGACGTCTTCGCCAGGGCGTGGTTCAAGCTCACCCATCGCGACATGGGACCCGTCTCGCGATATCTGGGTCCGGAGGTCCCGGACGAGCAGATGATCTGGCAGGATCCCGTCCCCGCCGTCGACCACGAACTGGTCGATGCCGCCGACGTGGCCGCCCTCAAGGCGAAGATCCTCGACTCGGGGCTCACCGTCTCGCAGCTGGTCTCGACCGCCTGGGCCTCGGCGTCGACGTTCCGCGACAGCGACATGCGCGGGGGAGCGAACGGCGCCCGGATCCGGCTCGCCCCCCAGAAGGACTGGGAGGCCAACGACCCCTCGGACCTGGCGACAACGCTGGCGGCCCTCGAAGGGATACAGGCCGGGTTCAACCGCTCCCAGAGCGGCGGCAAGCGGGTGTCGCTCGCCGATCTGATCGTCTTGGGCGGGTGTGCCGCCGTCGAGCAGGCCGCTCGCGACGCCGGCCACGACATCGAGGTTCCGTTCGCGCCGGGCCGCACCGACGCCTCGCCCGAACAGACCGATGTGGAGTCGTTCGCAGTGCTCGAACCGACCGCGGACGGGTTCCGGAACTACATTCGCAACGGTCACGGGCGCCGACCCGAGACCCTGCTGGTGGACCGGGCCAGCCTGCTGTCGCTGACCGCGCCGGAGATGACGGTGCTGGTCGGCGGCCTCCGCGTGCTGGGCGCCAACTCGGCGGGATCCTCGCTCGGCGTGCTCACCGACCGGGTGGGGACGCTGACCACCGACTTCTTCGTCAACCTGCTCGACATGGACACGGAGTGGCAGGCTTCGGGGACCGAGCACGTCTACGAGGGCCGTGACCGAGGGACAGGCGGAGTCAAGTGGACGGCCAGCGCAGTCGACCTGGCTCTGGGTTCCAATTCCCAGCTTCGAGCTATAGCTGAGGTTTATGGTTCGGACGACGCCGGGCAGAAGTTCGTGGGGGACTTCGTGGCGGCCTGGAACAAGGTCATGAGCCTCGACCGCTTTGACCTGGCCTGAACACGATGTGCTCTCAGGTGGTGGCTGCCACACGTCAACATAGGATGGGCCTTGCCGGTGGAGAGTGAGCGTTGATGGCGCGTATCGAGGTCATTCCCGACGATTCCTGGGATGGCGAGCTCGGCGATCTCTACCCCCGGGTCGTCGATCGCGCGTACGGGCGGGTCGACAACATCATGGCGGTGCACTCGCTCAACCCCCGCGGTATGGCTGCGCACCTGGCCCTCTACGAGTCGGCGATGGCCGGTACCGCGACGCTCCGCAAGGTCGAGCGGGAGATCATCGCCCTGGTGGTGAGCCTCGAGAACGACTGCCACTACTGAGTCGTCCACCACCGGCGCGGTCTGCGCCGGCTGATCAAGGACGATGAGCTGGTCGAGGCGATCGAGCAGGACTGGACGACTGCCGACCTGTCGCCCAAGCGGCGGTCGATGCTGAGGTTCGCCGTCAAGCTGACCGCGACGCCCGGCGCGATGGAAGACGCTGACGTAGAGGCCCTGCGATCGGCCGGTTTCTCCGATCGTGACATCCTCGACATAGTCGAGGTGGTCGGCTACTACGCCTACGCCAACCGGGTCGCCGACGGTCTGGGCATCGAGACCGAATCCTGGATCCCCGACTGAACCGCCAGGCGCTCCTTCCCCCGCCGGCAGCAGGAAAGGGCTCCGGGGGCCTCGTTAGCATCGTTCGGTGATGAGCGCCGGAACCACCAGCCTCGGCCGCCGCCCGGCCGGAGTGCCCCCCGGGAACCGGTAGTGCTCGGCCGCCTCACCGATTTCGCCTGCGGTCGCCGCGGCAAGTGGGTGACGCTCGCCGTCTGGATGGTGGCCGCGGGCGCACTGATCTCGCAGCTCCCGATGCTGGCGGACGCCAACGAGAACGAGCAGGCGCTCTTCCTGCCGAGGGACGCCGAGGCCACGCGGGCGTACCGGTTCGCCCAGGAGCGCTTCCCGGCGGCCGGCACGCCGGTCCTGGTCGTGTTCCGGGAGTCCGGGGGCCTGGGATCCGCCGCCTACGCGGCTGCGGCCGAGCTGGCCGCCTGGCTGTCCGGTCCGGCGGCTCCGGACAACGTGGGCCAGGATCTCAGTCCCGACCCGGTCATGGGCCAGCGGACCGGTCTCGTGTCGCCCGACGGCACCACCATGTACGTCTTCGCGGAGGTGGCCGGCGAGCCTGCCGACCCGGCCTTCCTCGACACGGTCGCGGCCATCCGGGACCGGTCGGCGTCGTTCGATCTGGGCGGCGTAGAGGTCGCCGTGGGCGGGCCCGGAGGCCTCATCGTCGACCTGGTCCGGGTGTTCACCCAGATCGACACCCTGCTCCTGGTGGTGACCGTCCTGCTGGTGCTGGTGCTGCTGGTGATCATCTACCGCTCCCCGGTCATGGCCGCCATCCCGCTGCTGGGGGTGGGGCTGGTCTTCCAGATGGCCGGGGCCATAGCGGCCTGGTACGCCCTCCGCTTCGGGATCCCGATCTCCGGGCAGACGACCGGCATCATGACGGTGGTCCTCTTCGGCACCGGCACCGACTATGTGCTGTTCGTCTCGGCGCGCTTCCGGGAGGAACTGACGCGCCATGACGACAGCCACCAGGCGATGAGGCTGACCATGCGCGGCGTCGGCGGCGCGGTCGCCTCGGCCGGGGCGACGATCCTGGTCGCATGCGCGGCGCTCGGGCTCGCCACGCTGCGCTCCTACCAGGCGCTCGGTCCCATCATCGCGCTGGCGGTGGCGCTGATGATGCTGGCCGCCCTGACCCTCATCCCGGCTGTGCTGACCATCTTCGGCCGGCGCGCCTTCTGGCCCGCTCAGCCCCGCCTGCAGGCCGGCGCGACGGAGCGGGCAGACTGGCGGCGCAGCGTCTACGGCCGGATCGGCGGGGTCGTTCTGGGCAGGCCGATCCTGACCCTGGTCGTGACGGGGGTGGGTCTGGCGGTGCTGGTGGCGGGCCTCATCCCATTCAAGGCCAACTACGACCAACTCGACCGGCTGCCGTCCAACACGGAATCGGTCCGCAGCTTCGAGCTGTTGCGGGGCGGGTTCCCGGCCGGCGAGCTCTCTCCCACCCAGGTCTATGTCTCCCTGCCCCCGGGTGCCGGCGCCCTCGATCCTGCCGTGCTCGAGCAGCTGGACGTCCTCACGCTGGAACTCGCCGACCACCCGGCCGTGGCCGACGTCTCCGGTCCCAGCAGGCCGCTGGGCATACGGGGGCCGGACATCTCCCAGCTGCCGGAGGGGAGCGGGCGCCGGTTCGTCTCCGCCGATGGGGGAGCGGGCCGCCTGGACGTGGTGCTCGTGGAGGAACCCTTCTCCGGGGAGGCCCTGGATGCCGTGCCCGAGTTGCGGGCCCTCGCCCGGCAGGAGGCCTCGGCCCTGGGCCTGGCCGCCGGGAGCGTGCTGGTGGGCGGGGACACGGCCGAGGCCTACGACACCCGCACGGCGGGCAACAGGGACTCGGTGGTCGTGCTTCCCCTGATCCTCCTGGCCATCGGCGTGGTCCTGGCCCTGCTGCTGCGCTCGCTCATCGCCCCGCTCTACCTGATGGTGACGATCGCCTTCACCTACTTCGCGACACTCGGGCTCGTGGTGGTGGTGTTCATCGTCCTGGCAGGTCACACCGGGCTGGGTCCCGCCGTCCCGTTCTTCCTCTTCGTGTTCCTGAACGCCCTGAGCGTCGACTACAACATCTACCTCATGTCGCGCATCCGCGAGGAGGCCCGGACGGCCCCGCTCAAAGAGGCGACGCGCCATGCCCTGGCGCGCACCGGGCCGGTCATCACCTCTGCCGGGCTCATCCTCGCCGGCACCTTCTCCGCGCTGATGACCCTGCCGCTCCAGGACCTGCTGCAACTCGGGTTCGGGGTGGCGATCGGAGTGCTGATGGACACCTTCATCACCCGCACCCTGATAGTTCCGGCCGTGGTCTCCCTGCTGGGCCGGTGGAACTGGTGGCCATCCCGGATCACCTCCTAGACGGCACCTGCCGGGCAGATCGGCCGATAGGGCAGGGTGGTTCTTCTCCCCTTACTCACCCAGGCCGGCGATCCAGGCGTCGAACAGCTGGTAGGAACCCTCGTTCAGCTCCGCCCGGGCGTCCTCCATGCCGGCGGCGAACTCCTCCGGGTTGCTGCCCGCCCGCTCCACCATCCAGCGGGCACCGTGGTTGGCCCACTTGTTGGCCGCGGAGTTGTGGGCCTCGGGATGGAACTGGATGGCCAGCGCCGACCCCAGTTCGAACGCCTGGGGGAACCGGTCGGACCGGGCCAGCAGCACGCTGCCGGGAGGCAGGTCGAACGTGTCCTGGTGCATCTCGAACACCCTCCGTCCGGCCACTTTCGACACCACCGGGTGGCGGTAACCGGCCTCGGTGAGCTTCACCGGGACCGCGCCGACCTCGGGACGGTCGGCCAGATAGGCCCGGCCCCCCAGAGCGGCGGCCAGCAGCTGGGATCCGAGGCATATCCCCAGCACGGGCACGTCCCGCTCCACCAGCTCGCGCACCAGGCGCATCTCGTCGACCAGGCAGGGAAACTCGTCCGTGTCGTAGGCTCCCATGCGGCCGCCCGTCATCACGAGGACGTCCACTTCGTCGGCCGGAGGGAGCGGGTCCCCGTCGATGACAAAGGTCTCCTCCCACTCCATCCCGGCATGCTCCAGGCGCTCGGCCAGCCTGCCCAGGGACTCGCGGGTGTGCCTGATCACCACCATCCTCCCCATCGCCGGGAGTCTATCGCGCCGCCGTGGAGAGCTCTGACCGGGATCCGCGCACCGGTCATTGTGGCCGGTGGCAAGTATCATGAGGCGGGTCCCGACAACGGGGAGCATCAGTGACGGCATCCGAGCGTTCAGCGTCCCTCCGGCGGCTGCGGCCCGCCCTGGTGGGGCTGGTTGCGCTCGCGCTGGTGGTCGCCGCGACCGCTCCGGCGCCGGCCGCCACCGGTGCCGCCGGAGGCTTCCCCGACGTGGACGAGGGCGACTGGCACGAACCTGCCATCAACGCCCTCGCGGAGAGGGGCCTGTTCGAGGACACCCTCTGTGAGGACGGCTTCTGTCCCGACGTCCCGGTGGAGCGGTGGGTGATGGCGGTCTGGCTGGTCCGGGCGCTCGGCGGCGAGGTCACCACCACCGGAACCTCCCGGTTCGCGGACGTAGACGCCGCCGAGTGGTGGTCGCCCTACGCGGAGGAACTCGCCGCCCGGGAGATAACCAGGGGATGCGCTACCGGTCCCCTCCGCTACTGCCCGGACGATACCGTCAACCGGGCCCAAATGGCCTCCTTCCTGGTCCGCGCCTTCGATCTCGAACCCGCCGAGTCGTCGGCCGGGTTCGCCGACGTGGACGTGGGCCGCACGCACGGAGCCGACATCGACGCCCTGTTCGCGGCCGGCGTCACCGCCGGGTGCGGTACCGATCCGCTCCGTTACTGCCCCGGCCAGGCCGTCAAACGGGGCGAGATGGCCACCTTCCTCCACCGGGCATTGCTCAAGCAGGAGGAGGCGGCCGCGTCCGGACCGGTCGAGATCAGCGCCGATGTCCCGGATACCGACCTGACCGACGTGTCCACCGGCGACACCGTGAACCTCCGGTCGCTGTTCACCGGCGACAAGGCGGTCATGTTCTGGTTCTGGGCCGAGTGGTGACCCACTTGCCGGGGGCACGCCCCCGAGGTCGAGCGGTTCGCTCGAGAGAATGCCGATAAGGTCACCGTGGTGGGCATCAACCCCCAGACATGGAACAATCTGGGCAAGGCCAGGGAGTTCGTGAGCACGTACCGGCTCACCTTCACCAACCTCTGGGACAGCTCAAATGCCGTATGGCGACACTACAAGGGTCCTCACTCGTACACGTCCCACGTGATGCTGGTCGACAAACACGGCAACCGGGTGGAGCAGGCTACAAGCCGCTTCTCTGCCAGCAAGTTCCAGAGTCTGGTGGACGCCCTGGACTAGCGGCCCGTCGGTAGCCGGTGCGGAAGGAGTGTCGTTAGTAGGCCCCCGGCTGGCCTCACCGAGAGGCAGGAGTGCCCGGATCCGTCAGTCCGCCGGGTCGGGCAACCCGAAGGATCTGCGGAATCAGATCGACCTGCCTCACCTGTTCCTTATGTAGATCTGCTTGTGCCCGCCGAGCATCCGCTCTTCGGTCCTGAACTTGTCGGGCCGGGACTTGATGAGGGGGGACAACCGTGAGTGTCCGTAGCTGCGGTAGTCGAACGCAGGATCCAGCTTCCGTATCTGGCTGCCGACCGCCCCTATATTGGCCCAACCGTCCTCGTCCAGGACAGCCTCGATGGCTCTCCTCGCGGTCACGATCCATTTCGTGGGACCAGGAGATTTGTCCTGGCTGGTGGCGGGCTGCTCGGGCGCCTTCAGGTTTTCGGTGTAGACGAATATCTCGCATGCGTTGACGAGAGAGTTCGGCGTCTGCCTCTGGCCGATGCCCATGACGAACAGGCCCTGTTCGCGGATTCTCGTGGCCAGGCGGGTGTAGTCGCTGTCGCTGGAGACTATGCAGAAGCCGTCAACGGATCCGGCGTGCAGCAGGTCCATCGCATCGATGATCAGAGCACTGTCCGTGGCGTTCTTACCCACCGTGTAACGGAACTGCTGTATCGGCTGGATGGCATAAGTCTGCAGACCCTTCTTCCACGAGGACATCTGCGGCAGCGTCCAGTCCCCGTAGATGCGCCGGGTCGTCACGATCCCGTACTTGGCGACCTCGGCCAGGATGTCCTCAATGAGAGAGGGCTGGGCATTGTCGCCGTCGATGAGCAGTGCTATCTGGCCCGAGCGTGATGCACGCCTTGCCATGTACTGAGCATCTTCCTGGGTCACCTTGGTTGATTCTCCTTGCTTAACGAGTTCAGCCTAGATATCGCTTCCCCCAGGCGTCGGCACGCCCCTGCTCGGGCCCTACTTGGGCGCCATCCTGATCCCGCCGTCCATGCGGATGGTCTCGCCGTTCATGTACCGGTGGGTGACCAGGAACATCACCACCTTGGCGTACTCGTCGGGACGGCCCAGGCGCTTGGGGTGCAGGACCTGGCGGCCCAGCGACTCCTTGGCGGGTTCGGGCAGGCCGGCCAGGAGGGGGGTGTCGATGATGCCGGGGGCGATGGTGCTGACCCGGATCCCGAGCACCGAGAGATCCCGGGCGATCGGCAGCGTCATCCCCACGATCCCGCCCTTGGAGGCCGAGTAGGCGGCCTGGCCGATCTGGCCGTCGTAGGCGGCCACGGAGGCCGTGTTGATGATGGCGCCCCGGTCATTGTGCTCGTCGGGCTCGTTCCCCATCATCGCCGAGGCGGCGACCCGGATCGTGTTGAAGGTGCCCACCAGGTTGATGTCGATCACCTTGCGGAACTGGGCCAGCGAGTGGGGGGTTCCGTCCCGGGCGAGCGTCCGGCAGGGTGGTCCGATCCCGGCGCAGTTGACCACCACGCGTATCTCGCCCAGCCGGGCGGCCGCGTCGACCCCGGCCACCATGTCATCCTCGCTGGTCACGTCACAATGGGCGAAGATGCCGCCCAGCTCGCCGGCGACCGCTCTGCCGAGGTCGTCGTTGACATCGAGGATCGCCACCTTCGCTCCCTCGGCGGCCAGCGCCCGGGCGGCAGCCGCCCCGAGGCCCGAAGCCCCTCCTGTCACGACCGCCACAGCTCCGTTGAGGTCCATACCGTCCTTACCTTCCTTCCTGAAGTCCCCACAGCTAACCGGCCGCAAGGCTAGTGAACTTCAGGTGTCGATCGGGGGATGGTGGTGGGCGTGGGTAGGTGTTGTACGTGGGTCCACATGCGGTCCGGGACGGGGCACGTCAAGGATGTGGAGGGCTTCGTGTCCGGTCTGGCCTCAGGCGTGATGAGCCGGAAGCCCGATCACGCCATTCGGTGTCTGATATGAGAATGATAAAATTAGTTCGCTATCAGAGGCTATGAATGCCGGTTTGAACGCTAGTTTAAGGCTGGATTGATAGACAGAAGCCTCTCGTAAGGGTTGTAGGCCTTCATGGCGTCGATCTTCTAGAATCGAGAGGGAAGGAGCGAGCGGATGGACTCACAACTCGTTGACTTGGGAAGCCTCGTCGCTGTGGTGGGCATCCTCTGGCGGGTGATAGCTTCGTCGACCAAGGGTCTGAACCGTCGCCTCGATAAGCAGGATGAGCTCATGAACCGTCGCCTCGATAAGCAGGATGGGGTACTGGCCGGGATGGATGCCCGCCTAACCCGGGTTGAGCACGGCCAGATCGAACTCAAGTCGGGTCAGGCCGGGTTGAAGGAGGGTGTAGCTGGGTTGAAGGAGGGTGTAGCTGGGTTGAAGGAGGGTCAGGCCGGGTTGAAGGCGGATGTAGCTGGGTTGAAGGAGGGTGTAGCTGGGTTGAAGGAGGGTCAGGCATCTATGGCCGGCAACATCATCCAGATAGTGGGCGATCTCGGCGAGGTCAGGGGCGAGTTGAAGAGGATCGCTCCCCGGGAGAAGGTCACGGCAGGGGGTTCGTAGCCGGCTGCCGGCCGACAGCGGTCAGTGGTGGGCCTGTGAAACAGCTTGGGCTCCGGCAGCTGTGGCGCGCGGGCGCGGCGTTTCGCTTCCTTGACG
Source organism: Acidimicrobiia bacterium (assembly GCA_011523635.1). Lineage (GTDB taxonomy): Bacteria > Actinomycetota > Acidimicrobiia > Spongiisociales > Spongiisociaceae > Spongiisocius. The sequence continues at coordinate 34,913 of WTGI01000046.1, read as the reverse complement.
TACCGCCGCGGGTTTGCCTTCGCCAGGTCGATGCCATCATGGTGCCTGACCAGGACGCGATCGGAGGATTCGAGGCGTGGCCGGACGCAGCACCAGACCCGATCAGAGCAACCGGAGCCGGTCCTCGCGCGGGCGCGGTGGAGGCAGGGGAGCACGGCCACCGGATCGCACGGTCGTGTACACCGACGGGGCCTGTTCCGGCAATCCCGGACCGGGAGGATGGGCCTGGGTGATCCCGGGCGGCCGGTACCGGAGCGGCGCGGAGCCGCACACCACCAACCAGCGCATGGAGTTGGCGGCCGCCCTGGACGCGGTGCGGACCATCGAAGGCGCGGTGGAGGTCGTCAGCGATTCGGCCTATGTCGTGAACTGCTTCCGGCAGGGTTGGTGGAAGGGATGGCTGGCCCGCGGCTGGATGAACACCAAGAAGAAGCCCGTGGCGAACCGTGACCTCTGGGAGCCACTGGTCGACCTCTACCGGTCCCGGCCGATCACCTTCCGCTGGGTGAAGGGGCACGGGGGCAACGATTGGAACGACCTGGCCGACCGCCTCGCCGTCCAGGCGTCGCTGACCCAGCAAGGCGCCGAGGGCGAGGGTCAACCGTCTCCGGGCCACCTGGCCGTCCGCAGCCGAGGTGGAGAGTGGTCATGACCCGCGCTCGCTCCGTCTTCCCGTCCATGAGGCGTCCCCGGACACCGTGACTCATCCTGGATGGTCCGGCCCATCCAGGGAACGATCCTCCCCACCGAGGGTGGTGCCTCGGCGGGACCAGCAGAGGGCTGGATGTGTCACACCCCCGCTATACGTTGCCTGTTGCCAAGCACCTACACCGGCCTGAAGGCTTTCATCGATCGGTCCGGCCGGCCCGGAGGGAACAAACAAGGCTTCGTGGAGCGAACCGTCATGCCACCCGGCATCCAGCCGGGCATGGCCGACCACGCTCCAAGCCAAGGACAGGTGGTGGCGGGGGAGGGCCCGGCGCGGAGCACCGGTTTTTCGCGAGTTTTGCCCGGGATCTCGGTTCTTGATGCACACAGGGCACCATATGTGACGCTCTGATCCTCAGGTTCGCGACGCGGTAGGTAGCGTTTTGAGCCTTAGGTTCATGGCAGCCGTGTGTGGCCGCGCTGGGTCTTCGCGGGTGAGGGGGGTTTTTTGTTTCTTTGGGCGCAGGGCGTCATGTGTGACGTTCTGATCCTGAGGTTCACGGCGCCGCCGGTGACGCTCTCAGCCTCGAGAATGCTGCGGTTCACGAACTTGAGGCGCACAGCACCACCGGTGACGTCCTGATCCTGAGGAACACGGTACCGCCGGTGACGTTCTGATCCTGAGGTTCGGGGTGGTGGGGGTTGGATGCCGGCGCTAGGGCTTGGTGAGGGACATCTCGCGGCGGAACTTCTTCCAGTCGCCGACTTTTGTGGACCAGAGGATGTCGGTGATGATCGACACCACGCCCACCACCACCAGGAGGACCGTCGCCCAGTTGGGGACTCCGGCTATCAGGGCGGCGGGGAGGAGGGCGAAGGGCAGGATTTTGGTCATCAAGGCGCCGGAGGCGTGCATCCAGGCTCTCCTCCGGGCAGCGGTGGTCAGGTAGGTGGCGTAGTCGGTCTTCACGCCCGGCTGCGGTTGGGCGATGGTGCCGATGAACCAGTGGGTGAAGCGTATCCCCGCCAGCCGCCCTACCACCAGGTGGGCCAGGCCGTGGGTGGTCACGAGCATGACGCCGGCCCCGGCCAGCAGCACCACACCGTTCCACGGGTCGGGTGTGCTGTAGACCAGGCCGACCAGCACCAGCCCCACCACGGTTCCCACCAACGCGGCGATGGTGCCCACTCCGAGGGGGACGGTGAGCATTGCCCACCGCTCGAAGGCGGTGCGATCGATGGCGGCGATCCGCCCGGCGAATTCCATTGCCAGGTCCGGGCTCTGCTTGGCGGCGGAGACGACTTTCCAGAAGCCCGATCCCTTCAGCCCCGCCGCGGGATCCGAGGCCATCCGCTCCTCGACCGCGCTCAGTACCGTCTCGGCCTCGCTCCGCTCCATACCCGATCTCCCCGGCTGCGGCCCTCCCGATGCTACTTAGACGCGACCACTAGTTGTGCCGTCCGGGGAGGTCACCGGCCAGTCCGACGGAGGGCGTTTCCGATCAATCCAGGCCGGTGAGGAATGCCGGGTTCTCCCTGGTCATCTTCTCCAGGGCGCCGTAGTCCACCCCCTCATCGAGAAGCGAGCGGAGAAGCATTCGCATCCCTTCCGGATGCGGCGGTCCCGAGGCCTGGCCCAGATCCGAGCTGAGGATCAGGCGCTCCCCGGCGTGGGCGTCGATGATCGGAGCCAGCTCCGCCGGGGTCTGCTCGCCGAACAACTCCGACACGCAGGTGACGGCGACGAACTCCAGGTAGGCGCCGCCTGCGACCAGTTCCCGCTGGACGTCGAGGTCGTACTTGGTCAGGCTCAGGTTCACGTGGGTGACCAGCAGTCTCTCGAGCCCCGCCCGGTTGGCCTCTGCGAGCACCAGGCGTGTCTCCTCGAGGCTGAGATGGCCCGTGCACAGGCACGCTCCCGCCTCGGCCACCAGCCTGATCACCGTCCTGGCGTTGTCGGTAAGGACACCGTTCCCGTTGAGGACGGTGACACCCGGACCCGGGAGTTGCGGCTGCCGGCGGCCCAGTTGCGGGTAGTCCGGGGTGCCGTAGTAGTCATCGTGATGCTTCGAGTGGTTGGTGGGCATCCAGACCACCCGGGCCCCGTACTGGAGGGCGGCCTCCACCACGTGCGGGTCGATGCCTCCGACCGAGCGGTTCAGCACGATGGCGCCGATGGGGTCGATGCCGGGCATGGAGCGTTTTAGGTAGGCGGCGCGGTGGAATGTGGCGCTGTCATGGTCCTTCATGACGAAGCCGCGCATCCCGTAGTCGAGCGCCAGGCGGCCGAGGTCGTGGTCCGTGATGGGGCGGGGAAACAGGGAGGGAGCGCTGTGGGCGTGCATGTCGATCGCTCCGCGGAGCAACTCCAGATCCCTTCGCTGCACGAATCGCCTCCGTCTGCCCGTGTCGTGCCGGTTCCCGTGGGGCCGCCGGTTCCCGAGCGGGGTCTCGGGACGTACCGCAACCCTCGCCGGATGCTACAGAGAGGCGGAGCGCCTCAACCGAAGTGGAGGGTGTAGTGGGTGCTGCGACCACGTGCCGAACTTCGGATGAGGATTCCCTCGTTGACTAGGGCGGTTATGTCGCGCAGGGCGGTGTCTTGGGAACACCTGGCTAGCTTCGCCCACTTCGAGGTGGTCAGGTTGTCCTCGAACCCTTCCAGAAGTCGGTTGAGAACCCTGCGCTGGCGCGCATTGAGGGGGACGCCCTCGATCTGTTGCCAGAAGCGAGCCTTAGTGAGTACGGACGCCAGCGTGGTGTCGGCTCCGTCGATGGCCCGGCCGAGGCACGCCAGAAACCACGCCATCCACTCGGTGATGTCGGGTGTTCCCCTCTGGGTTCGTTCGAGGGTCCGGTAGTAGTCGCGGCGTTCCAGCCGGATCTGCGATGACATGCTGTAGAAGCGCTGTGAACTGCCCTCCGAGCGGGCCAGGGCCATGTCGGCGATCGCCCGGGCGACGCGACCGTTGCCGTCATCGAAGGGATGGATGGTCACGAACCACAGATGCGCCAATGCCGCGCCAAGCACCGCGTCAGCGTCCGAAGGCTCGTTGAACCACCCGAGGAAAGCGTCTATCTCACTGTCGATCCGCGCCGCTCCGGGTGCTTCGAAGTGCACCCGTTCCTTGCCGATGGGTCCCGAAATCACCTGCATCGGTCCGGTACGGTCGTCGCGCCAGCCGCCTACGGTGATCGGTCGCATCCGGCTGCGCCCGGTCGGGAACAGAGCCGCCTGCCAGCCCCACAGCCGGTCCACCGTCAGGGGCTGGTCATAGTTGCCGGTTGCGTCCAGCATCATCTCCACCACGCCCTCGACCTTGTCCTCCGCATGGCGAAGACCGCCGATGTCCATACCGAGGCGACGCCCGACAGACGAGCGGACCTGTTCCAGGTCGAGACGTTCGCCCTCGATGTCGCTGGACTTGTGAACGTCCTGCGTCAAAGTCTCGAGAATCGCTTCCTGCCGGAGGCCGAACCCCAACGACTGCATCCGGCCCACCAAGCGGCCCTGCCTGTAGCGGACAACTGCCAGGCTGTCCGCCACCTTGTCGGCCTGCCAACGGAGTCGGGGCCATCCCGGTTGCTCATGAATAAATAACCGCCGCATAATGTGCGGTTATTGTACCAGGTAATCGCCGTATCAAGACCCCGAACCGTCCATCAGGGTCATGAAGTTACTTACCAGGGGTCCGGCAGGCGGCTAAGCAGTTCGGCCACATTCGGTGTCAGGCCGGGGAGTGCTCGGACTGTCGTTCCGAGGGAGGAGAGAGCGTCGGCGGTGTCCGCGGCGGATGCGGCCAGCTCGGCTGGGTTGCGCTCACCCGCGGGGTCGAGAACGTTGACGATCTCGAAGGTGTACAGGTCCACCATGGTCGGGGTGTGCGAGATCGAGGTCACCTGCCACCTCCCGGTGGCCGGGTCCTCGGTGACGGTCAGCCGGAGGATCACGCCGTCCTGGGTTCCGGGCTTGCCACCCTCACGGCGGGGGGACTGCCAGGAGAGGAAGTTGCCCAGCCCGTAGGCGAGGTACTCGCCGCCGATCCGGTCCACGGGCTGTACCACGTGGGCGTGGTGGCCGATGATCAGATCGATGACGGGGGTGGCCAGCAGTCGTGGTCCGAGGTCGGTCTGGTAGCGGTCGGGCGTCCGCGTGAACTCGGTTCCCCAGTGGAGGGACAGGATGATGAAGTCGGCTCCGGCGGCCCGCGCCCGGCCGGCCTCCCGCAGGATGGCCACCTCGTCGATGATGTTGGCCAGGTGGGCGTTCTCGGGACGGAGCCTCCCGGTGTTCAGCCCGTAGGTGTAGGAGAGGTGGGCCACGGTCGCCCCTCTCACCTCCAGCAGGTTGAGCGCGGCGCGCTGCTCGGGTGTGCGGGCCATGCCGGTGTGGGCCACCCCCACCCGGTCGAGCGCGTCGATGGTGCCGGCCACCCCTCTCATGCCGGTGTCGAGGGAGTGGTTGGAGGCCAGCGAGCAGGTGTCGTAGCCGGCGTGGGCGATGGCATCGGCCAGCTGGTTGGGCACGTTGAACAGGGGGTAGGTGGACAGGTTCCGGTTGTCGGGCGACATCGGCGTCTCCACGTGGCACACGGCCAGGTCGGCCTCCCGCAGGATGGGCGCCACCTGGCGGAACATGGGCGTGAAGTCCCAGCCGTCGGCGGTGCGGGCGCGGCGGACGATCGGGCTGTGGATGAGCAGGTCCCCGGTGGCGGCGATGGTGAACAAGCGGGGCTCGGGGACGGCCGGTGCGGTCGACAGCACCGGAGCCGGTCCGGCAGCCATGGGCGAGACGGCGGCGGAGCGCACCGGGAAAGCCTCACCCTGCACCGGAGTCGATCCCGCACCCGGCCCGATGACCGTCACAGCCGGCACAACCAGAGCAAGCAGCACGACCAGGGCAAGCATCCCGGCCGGCCCCGCTCCGGCCCGGCGCCCGTCCCCGCAATCAGGCCGCAGCCGAGCCACGATGCAAGGAGTCCGCCATCGCGGCGAGGGTAGTTCGGCGCCCCCGGCCCAGTACATGCGGCGGGGGAGCGAGGTACACCCGAGCGGTAGCTACCCTCCCCGCTCATGCAACCTGCCGACCTCGCCCTCGTCAGCTCGGTGTCCGATCCCCAGATACACCCGGACGGCCACCGGATCGCCTTCGTGGTGACCACCATCGACCTGGAGAAGGACCGGTACGAGTCGTCCATCTGGCTCTGGGACGGCGAGGCGCGGCAACTCACGTACGGGTCCGGCGACTCGTCCCCGCGGTGGTCGCCCGACGGCGGGACCCTGGCCTTCGTGCGGAAGGGCAAGGAGGAGAAGGACCCGACCCAGTTGGCGGTCATGCCCTCCGACGGCGGGGAAGCACGCGTGATCACCGACTTCGAGCTCGGCGCCGGCGCGCCGGCATGGTCGCCCGACGGCGGCTCGATACTCGTTCGCGGCACCGGGTGGTACGGGGAGTGGGCCGGCCTCGAGGAGGACGAACGGTCACGGAGACCCCGGCGGGTCACCGGGTTCGACGTCCGGATGGACAACAGGGGCTGGTTCCACGACCGCCGGACCTACGCCTACCTGGTCGATCCTGGCGGCGAGACCGCTGCACGCCGGGTCGGCTGCTCCGAAGAGCACGAGTCGGGGCCGGCCTGGTCCCCGGACGGAACCAGGGTGGCCATGGTGACCAGACGTGACAACCCGCGGTCTCTCGAGAGCGGTTCCGAGGTGGTCGAGGTGGAGGTGGACGGGGGCGCGGAGACGGTGCGGGCCCGGCGGTCCGGGTACTTCTCGGTCGACTACGACCCGTCGGGCAACCTGTACGGCATCGGCGACCCCGCGCCGGCCTACCCGTACGTTTGCTCCCTGTGGAGGCTCGACGAAGCTCCTTCCGACATCACCGGGCACCTGGACCGGAGCATCAACGACATGCTCACCTCCGGCGCCCTGGAGAAGCCGATCTGGCTGGAGGACGGTTTCCTGGCCTCGATAGCGGACCGCGGCCGGGCTTCGGTGGTCGCCTTCGGCCCCGACGGCAAGGTTCGGACGGTGCTGGGCGGCGACCGCTACATCACCGGCCTCTCGCGGGCGGCATCCGGGAGGCTGGCCTTCACCGCCACCGATCCCACGTGCCCGAGCGAACTCTACGAGCTGACCCCCGCCGGGGAGGAGCGGCGCCTGACCGACTTCAACCGGGAGATACGTTCCTCCGGGGGACTGGTCGCCCCGGACAACTTCGAGGTCGAGAGCGCTCCGGGCGTCGAGGTGGACGCCTGGCTCTACGTACCCGAGGGCGACGGCCCGTTCCCCGTGCTGCTCAACATCCACGGAGGGCCGGCCTCGGAGTACGGGTTCTACTTCTTCGACGAGTTCCAGGTCTACGCCTCGGCCGGCTACGCGGTAGTGGCCTGCAACCCGCGCGGTTCGGAAGGCCGCGGCCACGACTGGCTCCGGGCGGTGACCGGCGACGGCTGGGGCAGGGTGGACGTGGAGGACATCACGGCGGTGGTCGACGAGGCCCTGCGCCGTAACGCGCGCCTCGATCCCTCCCGCCTCGGGATCATGGGGGGTTCCTACGGGGGCTTCCTCACGGCTTGGACCATCGCCCGCGACCAGCGGTACCGCTCGGCGGTGGTCGAGCGGGCCCTGATCGACTGGGAGTCGTTCGGCGGCACGTCCGACATCAACCGCGACTTCGCCGGCCTGTACCTGCACCCCGCCACCGCCTCGGATCATCAGGCGCTGTGGGAGGCCAGCCCGCTCGCCACCGCCGGCGGGATCACCACCCCGACCCTCATCATCCACTCGGAGGACGACCTACGTTGCCCTATCGGCCAGGCCGAGCAGCTGTTCACCGCGCTCCTCCGCAGGGGTATCGATGTCGAGATGATCCGCTTCCCCGGCGAGGGACACGAGTTGAGCCGCAGCGGGGCGCCCCGCCACCGGGTGGAGCGTTTCGAGCACATCCTCGCCTGGCACGACCGGTACCTCGGCCCCGAGTCCTAGCCAGAGAAGGGCCTCCGAAAAGCCGGCCGGAACGGATCGTGAGATCGGTAGTTGACCACGGATCTCGGTGAGGTCAAGGGTGAGTTGAAGCAGATTGCCCCCAAGGAGAAGGTTAGGCAGGCGGTTCGTAGTCGGTCGCCGGTCAGCCGGCACCGGAGACCGGCGATGGTTCAGGTCGGCCTGGCTCCGGGCCATTCGCTGGGAGGCGAACGGTCACAGTGGTTCCCCGTCCGGGTCCGTCGCTCGCCAGGGTGACGTTGCCTCCATGGGCCAGGACGATCGCCCTGGTGATGGCCAATCCCAGACCTGTGCCTCCTATCCCGCGGCGCCGCGAACGATCGGTCCGGTAGAAGCGGTCAAAGACGTGGGGGAGGTCTGCGGCGTGGATCCCGATCCCGCTGTCGGTAACTACAATTTCCAGACAGTCGTTATTCACTGAATTCAATTCGATCGCAACCCTACCGCCGGCTTCGGTGCAACGGACGGCGTTGCTCAGGACGTTCCCGAGCGCCTGGCTCATGCGGGCCCGGTCCATGCCGACGGACGGGAGGTCGGGAGGCGCCTGGAGCGAGATTTCGACTTCCCGGGCCTGGAACTGGGGCCGCCACCGATCCACCTCCGTGGCCAGCAACTCGTGGACCGAGGACGGCTGGAAGGTCAGCCGCAGCTCCCCGTGATCGGTCTCGGCGAGCCAGTCCAGATCGGTGACCAGGCCGCGTAGCCGGTCCACCTCCCCGATGATGTGGTCGGAGGCGTCCTCGGGCGTCTGGAGGCCGTCCCGGAGCCCCTGCGCCTCCAACTGGATGACGCTGAGCGGGGTGTTGAGCTCGTGGGAGACATCGCTTATCAGGCGGCGGCGGAGTTGGCGCTGGGACTCGAGGGCGGAGGTCATCCGGTTGAAGGCGGCGCTCATCCTTCCCAGCTCGTCCGACGAGGTCACGGGAAGCCTCGTCGTGTCGCCCTGGGCGATCGCCTGGGTCGCCTCGGTCAGCGCCGTCACCGGCGCCGTGATCCGCTTCGACAGCCAGGCGGCCAGCAGGATGCCGAAGGCGGCGGTCAGCGCCGCGCCCGCCAGGATTATGCCCAGGACCGTGCTGAGAAACCCGTGGGACTCGGTCGACAGGAAGTCATGGTTCACGTCAACGTGGACCTGGCCCACGGGTAGGCCGGTCTCCGGGTCGAACACCGTCCGGCTGCGGCCCGCCAGGTCGGGCGCCACGGTGCCGGGTGGCAGCTCGGACAGGTTGTCCATGACCACCCGCGCGTCGGCGTCCGTGACGACCACCCGCACCGGATCGTGGTGGAGAGACCCCTCGGATCCGTGCTCGCCTTCTCCGGACCCCTCGCCCCGCCGTGTTCCGTCGATGACGTATCCGGCCTCCGACAGTGGCCGCTCGACCGTCCCCCAACCGCCGGCGGCGGCGTGCTCACGGCCCAGGTTGCGGGCCAGCCGGCTCGCCTCCTCCGTGCCGATCCGGTCCACGAAGACATCGAGGCGGGCTTGGGTGGTGTAGTACGCGATGCCGACGCCGATGAGGATGGTCAGCACTATGACCAGGACGATCGAGCCCATGATCCGCCAGCGGAGCGACATCAGCCGTCCTCCACCACGAACTTGTAGCCGGCCCCGTAGACGGTCCGGATCGGCCCGCTGCCGCCCCGGCCGATCTTCTTGCGGAGGCGGGCTACCTGGCTGTCGATGGCGCGGTCGTACCCCTCGAAGTCGTATCCGAAGGCCTGGCAGATCAGCTGGTAGCGGGTGAGCACCTGGCCGGGATGGCGCATGAAGGTCGACAGGAGGGCGAACTGGGCCTGGGTGAGGGTCACGGCCTCGCCATCGACCATGACGCTCCGGGTGGTCTCGTTGAGGGTGATGGGGCCCCGTGTCAGGACCTGCTGGACCCGGTCCCTGACACGGCGGAGCACGGCGCGGGCCCGCGCGACCACTTCCTCGGGGTCGAAGGGCTTGACGATGTAGTCGTCGGCGCCGCTGTCCAGGCCGAGGATGCGCTCGGCGGGCGTCTCCCGGGCGGTCAGCATGATGATGGGGACGTCCGACTCGCCGCGCAGGATCCGGCAAAGCTCCACTCCGTCCAGTCGGGGGAGCATGAGGTCGAGGATCACCAGGTCCGGGAGCAGGCGGCGGGCCAGGGCGAGGCCGGACTCACCGTCATGGACGACGTGGGCGGAGAACCCGGCCCTCTCGAAGTACACCCGGACCCAGTCGGCGATCCTCTCGTTGTCCTCGATTATCAACACATGGCTGCTCACCGGTTAGCTCCAGCCTCCTTCCGCTCTAGCCACCGCTGCCGTGCTCTCCTTCTGGTTCGCCGCTGCCGTCGTGTTCCCCCTCGCGTTCTCCGCCGCTGCCATGTTCTCCTTCGCCCTCGGCGCTGCTGCCGTGTTCTCCCTCGCCTTCGCCGCCGTGCTCGCCGCTGCCGACCTCGGCGTGGGGTATCCATCCGGTGAACGGCTCCGGCGTGGCCGCCATGTTCAGCGGCAGGACCATGCCCGGCGCCATGTCCACCGGCGCCGTCGGGCCGAGTTCGGTCCCGTTCGACAGGTGCACCTCGACCCTGACTCGGGTGAGGACGCTGTCGGTGGTGTTCTCCACGGTACCCCTGAACGAGTTGCTGGGAGGGTCGTACCTGAGGATCAGCCGGGCGCCGCCCCGGACCTGGTCGAAGGTCGCGCCCACCCCCAACATGGCTGCGCCGCCCTCTTCACCGCCGGACCCGGATCCTGCGCCGCCGGCGCCGTGCTCACCGCTGCCCTCGCTGCCGCCTTCGCCGCCGGGACTGTGACCTTCGCCGCCGGGTCCCTCGCGGCCGCCCTCGCCACCTTCCGCCGAGTGGGGCACCGGACCTGTGCCGCCGCAGTCGAACACCTCCATGTGGGTGACCAACCCGTCGTAGGAGACCCCGGCGAGCGCCGGTTCGCCGGCGACCGCCAGCACTGACGTAGCCGCCTCTCCGGGGCCCAGGTGCCCCATCACGCCCGGACCGAGTTCCCCCACGGTCCTGGTTCCGGACTTCAGGTGGGGTTCGGTCTGCACGTAGCAGAGAACGTGGGAGAGGGTGTTGCGGGCCGTGGTGTGGACGGTACGGGTGGCCTGGTCGTAGCGGGCCGTGATAGCCAGTCCTCCCAGCACGCCCTCCCACTCCTGGTCGAGGGGCACGACCGGGCTCGACATGGCGCGCTCGCCCGCCTCGGAACCGCCCTCCGAGCCCTCCGGGCCGTCGCCGCTTCCCTCGCCGCCGGGGCCGTGTTCGCCGTCTCCGGCGCCGTGTTCACCGCCGCCGTCACCGGACCCGTGCTCGCCGCCGCCTTCCGTGCGTTCCCCGGCGTCGCCCATCTCGCTGCCGGCGGGATCATGGCCTTCGGACCCCTCAGGGTCGGACGTGCAGCCGATCAGCACCCCGGCGCTCAGTACGACGCCGAGAACCACCCCCAGGATCCTGGTCTTCCGTGCCCGGCGATCCATCCCCTTCACCACCTTTCGTCAGGATCATGTGGCCCCGGTTCTAACGATCAAATGTTGCTGAAATATGTCGGCGGCGAACCAGCGGGGACCCGCGGGGTTGACCGGTCGCCGGCGCGGCGTGTCATACGATGCGGATACGATCCCCACCGATCGAATACGGAGGCGGTGTGACCGGGAGCGACTTGGACGAGCGGAGGGTCGGTGGCCTGTCCCGCCCCGCGTTCGGGTTGTTGATCACCACGGTCGGCGTCCTGATCCTTAGCGCCGAAGGGGTCCTGATCCGGCTGATCGAGGTCGATTCGTGGACGCTGCTGTTCCTGCGGGGAGTTCTGGCGGCGCCCGGCCTGTTCGTGTTCTTCCTGGTGATGGAGAGGCGAGGGTGGTGGGACCAGCTGCGGTCGATGGGGATGGCCGGAGTGGTCGCAGCGGTGCTGTTCGGGATCGACAACGTCGGCTTCATCTACTCGATCACCCACACCTCGGTGGCGAACACGTTCCTCCTGATCAGCCTCAGCCCGCTGTTCGCCGCACTGTTCACCCGCATGGTGCTGCGCGAGACGGTGCCCAGGCGCACCTGGCTGGCGATCGCAGGGGGAGCCGTGGCCACTTCGGTCATCATGGTGGGCTCGCTCGTGGAGGGCGACCTGCCGGGCACGCTGGCAGGTCTCGTGGCGGCCGTGGCGCTCGGGGGGACGCTGGTGGTGCTCCGGGCGCGGCCGCACCTCAACCTGGTCCCTGCCGTGGCGCTGGGCTCCGCGCTCGGGGCTCTGGTCGGCCTGCCCGCCTCCACCCCTTCCTCGGCGAGTCCCCAGGACTGGGTGTACCTCGTGGCCTTGGGCCTGTTCCTCGTGCCGGTGGCCTTCGGCCTCATCTGCACCGGCCCCAGGTACATCCCGGCCGCCGAGGTCGCACTGTTGCTGTTGCTCGAGACGGTGCTGGGGGCATTGTTCGTGTGGATGGCGGTGGGGGAGGTTCCCAGCCTGGCTACCGTGGTGGGCGGGGTTGTTCTCATCGCGGTGCTGGCGGCGCACTCCGTAGCGACCCTGAGAAGCCTCGACCTGACCGCCGGCCCCACCCACCGGGAGGTTCACAATGCCGGGTAGGTTCTCCCGTCTCTCCGATCCGGCGAAGGGTCTGCTGATCACGTCCGCCGGGGTCATAATCCTGAGCGTCCAGGGTGTCCCGATCCGGTTGATGGACGTGGATGCATGGACGCTCGTGTTCGTGCGAGGGGTCCTGTCGGCACCGGGCCTGTTCGTGTTCTTCCTGGTGATGGAGAGAACGGGATGGCGAGCTCAGCTGCGGGCGATGGGGCTGGCCGGAGTGGTCGCGGCAGTGCTGTTCGCCCTGGACAACGTGATGTTCATCTACTCGATCACCCACACCTCGGTGGCGAACACCCTGCTGATGATCAGCCTGAGCCCCTTGTTCGCGGCGTTGCTGACCCGCATGGTGCTGAGGGAGGCGGTCCCGCGCCGCACCTGGCTCGCCATCGGCGGGGCGACGGTCGCCACGCTGGTGATCCTGCTCGGCTCGCTGGTCACGGGAGACCTGCTTGGCACCCTCGCCGGCCTCGTGGCCGCGATAGCGATCGGCGGGACGCTGGTGGTGCTCCGGTCCCGACCATCCCTGAACCTGGTCCCGGCGGTGGCCCTCGGAGCCGGCCTCGCCGGTCTGGTCGGCCTACCGGCCGCCAGCCCCGGCTCGGCCGACTCGGGGGACTGGCTCATGCTGGTGCTGGTCGGCCTCCTCATAGTGCCCGTGGCGTTCGGCCTGATCGCCACCGGCCCCAGATACATCCCGGCGCCCGAGGTGGCCCTACTCCTCCTGCTACAGACCGTGCTGGGCGCGTTCTGGGTCTGGCTAGCCGTCGGTGAGGCCCCGCACGGCGCCACCCTCGTGGGAGGCCTGATGCTGATCCTGGTCCTAGCCATGCACTCTGTAGCCACCCTGAGAACCCTCAACACCCAGCACTAGAGCCCCGTTCCGCGAGTGCCCCATCCGTGTTCGGGGAGTTCCACATCCGCACCCGAACACGCCGAGAACGCGAAAATCGCCAAAACGCCGCCTCCCCGGCGGGCCCATCCCCCAGCCACCACCTCCTTCGGTCCGTGCGCGTTCCGCTATCCCTGACGGGTCCGCTCCCGGATTGATCCCGGTTCCGGTTCCTTCGACGTCGAATGCAAGAAACCGGCGGTGTTTGTGACTGCCGGGCAGTATGCGACGGGCCTGTGACGTTTTCAACCCCCTTGTTTCGGCCACTGGGCCCACACCGCCCTCGACGGTCACAGGTCTCAGAACGCGGCGGGCCGGAGACGGGGGAGGGGACACCAGGAGGGCGCGAGGTCTGCGCCCTCCTGATGCAACAGTCCTAGCCGCCGTAGGAGGCGGGTATGCGGACGATCTCGATCCGGTTCTCCGTGTCGAAGAGGTCGGCGGCCAGAGCTTGCACGGTAGCTGCCGTGACCCTGGCGAGTTCCTCCAGCGAGCGTTCGGGCGTGAGCAGGCTGGCGTCGTCGGTGTGGAGCCGATTCGTGAGCACGCTGAGCAGCCTGCCGTTGCTGGGCGTGGAGTAGTCAACCTGGGCCACGGCCAGGGCCTGATCGAGTTCCTCCGCGGTGGGTCCGTTGGCCACCAGATCGGCCAGGATCGACAGGGTCCTGGCGTGGGCGTCGTCGAGACGGGCGGCGTCGGAGGTGAACACGATGTCCGAGTACACCGTCGGCCGCGGGGCGAAGGCCGGGCTGATCGACACCTGCGTGACGTAGGACGCGCCCAACTCCTCGCGCACCAGCAGGGTGAGGCGGTTGTCCAGGATCACCCTGAGCACGTGGGCGTTGACCCGCAGCGACGGGGTGACGGGAGTCTCGGTCTCGTAGGAGATCTCCATCACCGCGCTCTCGTCCGCGCTGACCGGTATTTCGCGCCGCACCACTCCGGTCGGGAAGGGCCGGTGGCGGTCGACATACGTGTCGGGCTCGCCCACCGGCAGCGTGCCGATGTAGTGGCGGGCCAGGCTCGCGACCACCTCCGGGTCGGTATCGCCGACTACGGCCACCACCAGGTCGTCCACGTGGCCGAGGCGGCGCGTGTACAGATCGAGCAGCGACTCGGCGGTCATCGAGGCGAGCTGCTCCCGGGTGGCCACCGGCCGGTGCCATTCCAGGCCGAAGCGGGCCTCGTTGGACGCCACCCACGCCTGCCAGGCCGGGTTCACCTCGGCCAGTTGGGTGCGGATGGCGGCGCTGTTCAGTGCCTGGTCGAAGGCGAGGTCGTCCACCCTGGGAGCGGTGACCATCAGATGCATGAGCTGGAACAGCGTCTCGAGATCGTCCCGGTTGGCGGTGCCGTCGAAACCCTCGATCCTCTCACCTATCAGAGCGCCGAGCGAAGCGGCCCTCTCGCTGAGGAAGCGGTCGATCTGTGACTTGGTCAGGTCGCCGAACCCGCTGCCCGCCACCGCCTCGACCGCTCTGGGTGACAGGGCCCGGGCTCCGGGCTCGAGGGTTGACCACCCGCCGAGAGCCCTGGCCCGGAGGCTCACCGTCGCCTCGACCTCGTCCGAGTACACGAACACCACCTTTGCCCCGTTGGCGAACACCCACTCGTGGCCGTCCAGGACGCCGGTCGGGCCGCTTGCCACGGGGTCGACCGGATCGGGAAGCGGGAGCAACTCGTCGATGCCCTGCTCCACCGGCGGGGGCTCGCTACGGGGAACGGCCGCGTCGAAGGCGGCTTCCAGGTCGGCCGTGGTGGGCACGCTGGCCGGGTCGGGGCCGACCGCTATCACCAACGGTGCGGACCGCTCCATCAGCCACCGGTAGCGGTCGGTGAGCTCCCCGGCCGTTATCTCGTGGAGCAGCGCCGTGAGCCGGTCGTACCGTTCCTGAGGAGCGCTGATGTCTCCGCCGAACAGGAAGTGCGAGACGTAGCCGTCGGCGTACGCCGGGTCGGTGATGGTGCCGGCGGTCTCCAGTCCGTGGTCCAACGCCGTGACCAGTTCGTCTCGCGCGATGGCCAGGTCGACGTCGGTGAAGCCGTACTCCTCGGCCGTCAGCAGAACGGAGTAGTAGGCGGCGGAGGCCGTGTCGAGGTTCTCACCCTGCCAGTTGGTCCCGAAGAACCGCAGGAGGTATCCGTGGTTGAAGGTGCTGAAGTCGGGCTTGTCGACCTGGGTCAGTTCGCCGCGGTAGTACGCATCCTCGAGACGGTTCAGGACCATCAGCTGGATGAGCGCATCCATCAGGCCCAGGCGTTGCCCGTCCACCGTCCCGGACTCGAAGGTGGGGATCGGGATGTCCAGCGAGATGTAGGTGAAGCCCTGACCTTCGTCCGTGACCACGTGGTACGAGGGCTCGGGATCCGGCGTGACCTCGGGTAGCCAGAACGCCGGGGCTCTACCGGCGGGTATGGACCCGAAGTGTTCCTCCACCAGGGCTTGTAGTTCGTCTAGCGGAACGTCGCCCACCGCGACGATGGCCATGTTCGACGGGACGTACCAGGTCTCGTAGAACGCTCTCAGGTCGGCTGCCGTGGTCGCCTCGACGGACTCGAACGTGCCACCCGGCCAACGCCCCTCGTAGGGCGTTCCCTTGGTGTAGATACGATCGAACTCGGCGCCCACGTATCCGTAGCTGTCCGCGACGCGGAACCGTAGCTCGTCGAGCACCACGCCCCGCTCGGCCACCACCGCCTCCGGGTCGATGGTGGCGGCGTGAGCCATCTGCGAAAACACGTGAAGGGCGGTGCCGATGTTCTCAGGGGGGTCGGCCGCCACGGTCAGCTCGAAGACGGTCTGGTCGTAACTGACGTAGGCGTTGGTGTCAGGACCCAACTCCGCGCCGAGACTCCGGATCGTCGAGTTCAGCGACTCGGCGGTGTAGGCCTCGGTGCCCTCGAACAGCACGTGCTCCAGGAAATGGGCATAACCCTGGCCCGGTTCGGACTCGTTAGCCGACCCGGCCCGCACCACCAGCCGTAGCGTCACGCTCTTGCCCGGACGGTCATTGCTCCTCAGGTAGAAGGTGAAGCCGTTGTCGAGCGTGCCGACCCGCACCGCAGGATCGATGGGGAACGTTTCCGGGTCGATCTGCAGCACCCAACCGATCCGTATCAGGTCGGGGTTGGTCAGTGCCCTGCCGTCGGCCTGGACCACGCCCCTGTTGAGTTCGAAGATCTCGGGCCAGCGGTTCTCGTCGCCCAGGTAGGCCATGGCGATACTGCGCAGCGTGTCACCGGGCTTCACCGTGACCGTCCGGGGTTCCGGCGCCGGCTCGGTCACGGGTTCCGGTTCGGGCTCGAGGGCGACGATCCGTCCCCCTCCGCCGGCCGGGTAGTCCTCGGCCGTGATCTTCCCGCCCAGGTCCTCGGACACGTAGTTGGCGAGGGCCTGCTGGTAGCTGACGCCCAGCTTGGTGAACTCGACATCGGCGAGCGGGTAGCAGTCGCCGCCACCGGCCAGGAAGTCGATGGTGGCCAGCACCACCGGATCGCCCGGCACCACCTGGCCGCCGGTGACTATGACCGTGCCGTCGTCGAGGACGACCTCGCGCACCCGGCCGCCCGGATTGCCGACCAGGGAGCAGTCGCCGTCCCGGGCGATCTCCCTGGCGGGGGCGGACGGATCGTAGGTGAGGGTGAATCCCGACACCTGGGCGAACTGGCCCCCGGCGCCGGGCAGGCGGTCCAGGGCCTGTTCGAGCAGGATGTGGAAGGTCTCGCGGGGCACCTCGCCGACCACCACGAAGTTGCGGAACGGGGCGATGTCCCAGGTGGTCCCGACCGTGATGTCTCCCGGCGGGATCACCGCGTCGTTGCGGATGCCGCCGCCGTTCTGGATGGCGACATCGGGCACCGGGCTGCCGAACCCCTCGGCCAGGTTGGTGGCCGTGGCCCGCAGCGCGTCGGCCAGCAGGTTGCCCTCGTTGGTGGCCACGGTCCGCACCATGGGCTTGCGGCCGTCCAGTTCCACCTCGCTGGCGCCGATGACCTCGGAGCTGATCAGCGCGACGGCCGCGGTGAGGGGTTCGATCACGGTGGTCTGCACGCCGGGATCGGGCTCCACGTCGAAGCCGACTCCTACCGAGCGCCCTTCGGCGGCGGTGACGTTGCCGCCCGCGTCGAAGGTCACGTTGAGTTCCCCTATGCAGCGGTACCCGCCGGGGGCGGTGACCACCGGCACCATCGTCCCGGCGGAGTCCTCGACCATGATCGGGTAGGGCTCGACCGCCTGCTCGTCGGGCAGGCAGGTGTCGCCGTCGTTGCGCAGCAGGTCGTCGCCCCCGCCGGCGATGACGACGTCCACGCCGGACAGGCTCGCCACGAGTTCCTTTTCCTCCTCCACGTCCTGGAGGTGGCTGACAAGGATGATCTTGTCGACCCCGTCGGCCGCCAGGGCCGCGACCTCGGCCCGGACGGCGGGGAGCACCGGCGAGACCACCACGTTGCGGGGACTCGATATGTTGGGCAACATCGGCGTGACCGCACCGATGACCCCGACCCTCTCGCCGCCGGTGACGATCACGGTGCTTGGGGCGATCAGGCCCTCGTCGACCAGCGCCTGCAGCTCCGGCTCGGCGGAGAAGTCCAGGTTGGCCGACAGGAACGGGATGGCCGGGTCGAAGCCCTTGATGAACCGGGCGGTCACCTCCGGGCCCATGTCGAAGTCATGGTTGCCCAGGGCCATGGCGTCGTAGACTCCGCTCAGGGCGACCGAGTCGTACAGCGGGCCTTCCCGCGCCAGCGAGACACCGAACTCCTGGGAGGCGAGGAAGTTGTCGCCGGAAGTGAGCGTCACGACGCCGCTACCGGACGCCCCGGCCTGCAGCTGCTTCATGAGCGCCACGAAGCGGGCCACGCCCGGATCCGAACCGTCGTCGGGCAGGAGCTTCGACTCGCCGTCGTTGTTGTGCAGGATGGTGAGGACGAAGGGGTCGTCCCCTTCCGTGTCCTGGGCGCCGACCGATGCGGGAACCGAGACCAGAATCCCTACCAGCATCGCCAGCGCGGCGAGGAACGTCAATGGGCTCCTGGGCCGCCAGTTCGTCATGCTCACTCCTTTGCTCTTCCACCCGGCTCTTCGAGGTCACCGGGCATAGCACCAAGACCGTTTTGGGGGAACACCGGAGTCAATGGCCCGCCCGCCTGCGAGCATGCTGACCGAGTCGAAGATCCTGGGAGGAATCCCACCAACGAGAGCCTTAGTTCCGTGATCCGAGGCAGCTCGGGAGCCGGGGATCAGGCGCCTTCGCTGCCGGCCACGATGTTACTGCCGGGCCATGACAATGCATAACCGGCGCCCGTGCCTGACGGTCCGGAGCGAGCCTGCCGACCCACCGGGCCTGCGGTCCCGAGACATCCCGGCCGGCCTCGCCGGACAGGGCGGTTCCCGGGGAGGGTCGAGATTCGGGGTTACCGGCTCTCGTAGTCGGGGTAGGTCCTCACGGTCACCGGCTCCCCGGCCGCCTTCCGGGCCCGGTACCACGACCCGAACCTCGCCATCCACTCGTCGGAACGGGCCATGATGGCCTCCTCGTCCAGGAACGTGAACTCTCCGCCCCGCAGCAGGAACCTCCCGTCGACCATCGTGTCCTCGACCAGGGTTCCCGCGCACTTGGTGACGATCCAGTAGAGGAGGTTCCCCGCGTTGAGGGGGTACAGGGTGGTATTCCGGTCCAGGCTCACCGTGATGATGTCGGCTCGCTTGCCGGCCTCGATGGTCCCGATCCGGTCCCCGAGCCGCTGGGCCCGGGCGCTTCCGATCGTGGCCAGCTCGATGGGCACCCAGGGTTCGAACTGCCCTTCCTGGTCCGGAGGGATGATGGCGTTGACGAGGTACGCCGTGTAGATGTTGTCGAACAGGTTGCCGGCCGGCATATCCGTGCCGAGGCCGAGGGTGACGCCGGCCGCCCGCAACGCGGGGACGTCGGCCACCGAGCCGTGGTACGTGGCGTTCGACTGCGGGTTGTGCGAGATGGCGACCCCCGCCTCGGCGAAGATCTCCGCCTCCGCCCGGTTCACCTGGTCGCAATGGAAGAACAGAGTGCGTTCCTGGAGAATGCCCCTGGCCTGGAGGTAGCCGACAATCCCGCCCCAGGCGGCGAACTGGGCGTCCGACATGCGCCGATCCTCGGCGCTCTCGAGCAGGTGGGTGGCGAACCCCACGTCGTAGCGCTCGGCCAGCTCCATGCACCCGAGCAGCAACCGCTCCGAGCACGAGTACGTGGTGTGGGGGTGGACCGCCACCTGGATCCGCCCGTCCTCGGCGTTGTGGTAGTCCTGGATCACCTGCTCGGTGAGGGCGAGGTATCCGTCATCGTCGAGGCCGTCCCCGAGGATGACGTTGCTGACGGTCTGGGGATGCATGATGAGCCTCATCCCCGAGGCGACACCGGCGCGGAACGTCCCGTGCGGGAACGGGAAGGCGCTGGTGATGGTGGTGGTGCCGTGCTTGATGGCGTTGCACATGGCCACCAGGGTCATGTCGTAGGTGCTCTCGTCCGAGGCCCACGTGTAGGCGGGCCAGATGAACTTCTCCAGGCATTCCGAGATGCCGCTGAACTCGAGGGAGGACGGGTCAATGCCCGGAAGCAGGTTGAAGGCGTAGTTGGCCAGATGGTTATGGCTGTCGATCAGCCCCGGCATCACCAGCCTGTCGCCGCAGTCCACCACCTCGCCGCCCCGCTTGACGACATCGTCCTTCGGCGAGTCCTCGGGTCCGCCCACCGAGTGGATGAGCGGTCCGTCGACGAGCACCCATCCCGCCTCGATGACGCCCTCTGGGTCGGGCGTGGCGATCAGGAACCGGCAATTGTCGAACAGGATCATTGCACAACCTCCATGCCGAACCGGGATGGCAGCCCGGCCATGCCCCGGCCGAGCATCCGGCACTCCCGCCGCGGCGGCTCGGAGTGTACCTAGGGGTGGTCCGGTGGCTCACGATCCGGGGGAGCGGCGACCGGCCCGCGGGCCTCCCCGGGCGTC
Organism: Acidimicrobiia bacterium; assembly: GCA_011523635.1. Taxonomy (GTDB): domain Bacteria; phylum Actinomycetota; class Acidimicrobiia; order Spongiisociales; family Spongiisociaceae; genus Spongiisocius. The sequence continues at coordinate 14,809 of WTGI01000046.1, read as the reverse complement.
ACGCCGGCTCGGTGATCCAGAGGGCGCCCAAGCCGGTGGCCAGCGGGATGGCGGTGAGCCACCAGGCGGCCGCCGCGTAACCGCCGGCGCCGGAGGCGAGCAGCGCGACGGTGACGGGTCCGGCCGCTGATGCCGCCACCATGATCAGCATGGAGACGCCCTGGATGCCTCCGATGTTGGCGAGGCCGAACCAGCGGGGCAGCAGCGTGGGGACGAGCGGGAAGTGCGCTCCGCCCCCGGCGCCGAGGAGGACCGTGTAGGCGAACGCCTGCCAGCCCGGCTCTACGCGCCCGACCATCACCAGGGCGCAGGTGAGGAAGAGCATCGAACCCGCCAGCAGCACCCGGGCGGGGAGCCGGTCGGCCAGAGCCCCGACCGCCAGGCCGGCGGTGATCATGCCCGTGACCTGGGGCACGAACATGGCCGCGGCCTGGGTCGCGGACAGGCCGGCTCCGGTCAGGATCGAGATCTGGTGGAAGTTCAGCCCGGTGGCCACCATGGAAGAGGTGGCGATGACGCACGCCATGAGAACGAACCGGGGTTGGGTGACGGCCTGGCCGCGCGTGGCGGGAGTGCGGGCGGTGGCGGCGGCCCCGGAGGCCCCGGAGGCGGTGGGGGACGGCCGCTTGAAGCCGTCGGGGCGTTGACCGACATCGGAGGGACGGTCGATGATGCCGAAGTGCCCGATGGGTATGACCACCAGCCAGACGGCGGCGGCGGCCAGCAGCCAGGCGACCCGCACGCCGTAGGCCGCCACGGCCAGCCCCAGAAGCAGCGGGGTGAGGCTCATCAGGCCGCTGATGGTGGGCGACGTCACGCCGAACACCCGGCCGCGCCGGCGTTCGAACCAGTGGGTGATGGAAAGCGAACTCACCAGCGTCAGGGCGCCCTGGCCGAGCCAGCGGATGAGGGTGAACCCGATCGCCAGGGTCACGAAGCCCCGCACGCCCGCCATGGCGACCAGGCCCAGACCGAAGGCCGCCCCGATCCATCTCATGGCGCGGCGGGTCCCGACCCGGTCGATCCAGCTACCCACCGGCAGCAGGGCGGCTCCGCCCGCCAGGGTGCCGATCAGGTAGGCGGCCGCTACCTGGGGCCGGCTCAGCCCCAGCTCCGCGATCAGCGGGTCGATCGAGACCGACACGCCGATGGTCTGGCCGGGGCCGGTCATGGCGCCCGTGATGACGGCCAGCCCGGCGATCCGCCAGCCGATGAATCGCCGGGCAGGCTTGACGGCGTCGGATAGGGGATCGGCGGCCATTCGGTTCCGGACCTTCGCTTCGGGATGCGTGACCGGTTTAGTGGATCGGATGCCCATCCCCAATTCGGAGCCCGTGCCGCGGCCCGGCGCGCACGGCTCGGCCGGTCTACGGTCCTCTGGTTAGCGGCGACTACCCGGTGCCTGCGTCGAGGACGAGGGCCATTTGCCGTACACAGTGGTGCACCGGTGGATACGCCGAGCGGTTGCCGTCAGCGCGGTGGGCGCCAGTTGAGAGCCTTCTCCAGGTTGGCGAGATAGCGGGCGAACGCACGTCGTCCATCAGGTGTCATCCGTATCCAGGTGCGCGGCTTGGAGTCCTGAGAGTCCTTGATGATGTCCAGGTACCCGGCGGCCTCGAGCTTGCGCAGGTGGGTGGTCAGGTTCCCGCCCGTCAGGTCGAGGGTATTGCGGATGAACCCGTAGGCGAGGCGGTCCTTGTCGGGTTGCCCGACCAGCATGGACATTATCCGGAGCCGGGTGGACTGGTGGATGGTCTCGTCGAGGACGATCGCGTCGCTCGTCAAAGGACGCCGGTCCTGCGAATCCATGCCCAGGAGATGGCGCACACGGCCAGGATGGCCGCCGCGGAGACCGCCGCGGACGATGGGTACTCCACCAGGTAGGCCGGGATGTAGAAGGCCATCGCCACGCCCAGCCCCACCACCGCCAGGATCGGACGCACCATGATGCCGAACAGGACGTATCCGAGCGTCACGATGCCGATGGCGACGTAGGGGATCCTGGTTGCGGCCTCGCCTCCGGTCCACAAACCGGCCGCCGCAGGGATGAGAAAGGTTGCCACGAGGATCGCCAGCCAGAACAGGAACACCCTGATCCCGACGCTTCTCATGCCCATCCCGACCGCGATCTTCCGGGACGCCTGGCGTCCGACGGCTGCGCTGCCCACCATCCCGGCGACGACCAGGACCCCCCACAGGGGCCCGGGATACCAGGGGCGATCGGCCGCGAAGTCGGCCGCAAGCGTCTGGACGGCGTACTGGGAGCCGAAGCCGATCGCGACTATCGCTCCCCAGATGAGCAGGATCGTTGATGTCCCGGCCACGTACATGGAACTGCGCGTCCGGTCCAGGGTCCGGTGGATGGTGCTCCAACCCTCCTCGGGCGTGAGCGCCGGCGTCCCTCCGTCAGGTCTCTCCATGATGAGCCTCCCTTCGTGGTGGAGCCGGTCATCCACCACAGTTTGCGTCACAAACCAGTCTAGCCAGCCTAAGTTTGTAGCGCAAACCGTCTGTAGGGAGGCCGGCCGGAAGCCCTGCCCTCCGGAGGGAGTCCGCCGGGATGTCGCTCGGGAGTCAAGCCCTTCGCTCCGGGTGTAAATTGTGGGCCACCCGTATTCCGAGGCCGGTTCTACCGTGGAAGGTGCTAGATGACTTCGTTCCCTACCGTCAGCGACGAGCGGCGGCTGGAGATGTTCGCCGACCAAGCGGGGCCGGCCCGGGTTCTCATCGATACCGACACCGCCAACGAGATCGATGACCAGTTCGCCCTGGCCTGGGCGTTGCTGTCGCCCGAGCGCATCGAGGTGGAGGCGGTCGTTGCCGAGCCGTTCGGCCACCTCCACATGCGGGAGGAGCTGGTTGCCGAACTGGAGGCCCTTCGGGCCGGCACCACCACCGGCGCGGTGGAGAACAAGTACGAGGGATGGGTTCGCCACCTGATGGCCCAGGGAGTCGAGCCTAAGGACCTGCAACTGGTGGGTCCGGCCGAGGGTATGGAGGAGTCGTACGAGGAGATCCACCGCGTGCTCGGCAAGCTGGGGATCGCGGGCGACGGCCTGGCATTCCGCGGCGCGGACCGCTACATGCCGGCGCCGGATGTTCCGGTCGAGAGCGAGGGCGCCCACTGCATCATCGAGGCGGCGCTGGCCGATGACGAGCGGGTGCTGCACGTCGTGGCCATCGGATGCGTCACCAACGTCACCTCGGCATTGCTGATGGCGCCCGAGATCGCCTCCCGCATGGTGGTCAACTGGACCTCCGGCTATCCCACCTGGGTCGACCTCGACAACACACCCTCCCTGAACCTGGTGCAGGACCGCCACGCCTCCCGGCTGCTCTTCTCCTCGGGTGTGCCGCTCGTCTACCTGCCCGGATACCACATCGGCGCCCAGTTGAACTTCTCGCATCCCGAGGCGGAGGCCTGGATCAAGGGCAAGGGCGAGATCGGCGACTACCTCTACCACCTCTTCGTCCACAATCCCATCTGGATCCAGCGCGGCGTCAAGCCATTCCCCGGCCAGTCCTGGGTGGTCTGGGACCTGATCAACATCGCCTGGTTGATCGACCGCAGCTGGGTGCCGACGCGGACCACCAGGACCCCCCACCTCGACGAAGATCTGGTGTGGCAGGCTCGACCCGACGGGCCGGTCATGCTGGAGGCGGTGGGTATCGACCGGGACGCCATCTTCGGTGACCTGATCGTCAAGCTCGACGACCAGGACCGCATACTGGCGGCGCGGTGATCCGGACAGCCGAGCCACGAGGAGACGAGGACGCATGAGGGCAGCCTGCCTGCTTCCCGGAGGTGGTATCGAGATCAGGGAGCGGCCCGCGCCGTCCCCAGGTCCGGGGCAGGTGCTGGTGGCGCCCCGGCTGGTGGGTATCTGCGGCTCCGATCTTCACTACTACAAGGACGGTCGGATCGGCACCTGGCGGGTCCGGCGCCCGCACGTGCTGGGCCACGAGTTCGCAGGCGTCGTGACGGAACTCGGGGAGGGAGTGGGAGACGCCCGGGTCGGCGATCACATCGCGGTGGAGCCCATCGTGCCCTGCGAGGCCTGCGACGCCTGCCGGCGCGGGGTCTACAACCTGTGTCCCCGCATGCGGTTCACCGGGTCGCCCCACACCGACGGCGCCCTCCAGGACCTGGTGGCGGTGCCGGCGCGCGGCGCCTATCCGCTCCCGGAGGGGATGGACTTCTCCCTGGGCGCCCTGGTGGAGCCGACCTCCATCGCGGTCCACTCGGTGCGCCGCGGCGAGGTGCGGCCGGGGGAGACGGTGCTGATCATCGGGGCCGGACCGATCGGCCTGCTGATCCTGGCGGTGGCGCGGGCCTACGGCGCCGGGGCTGTGCATTCCACCGATCTGGATGAAGGGCGGCTGGCGCTAGCGGCAGAGTTCGGCGCCACCTCGACGGTGAACGTCGGAGGGCTGGAGCCCGAGGAGATCCACGAACGGACCGAACCCCGGGGCGCCGATGTAGTTTTCGAGGCGGTGGGCAGCTCCCGCACCCTCGAGACGGCCCTGCGCCTGGTACGGCCCGGGGGACGGGTGGTGGCGGTGGGGGTGAACACCGAGGAGCGGATCCCGTTCAACCTGTTGCTGGCCCAGTCCATGGAAGCGACCGTCATCCCCGTCTACCTCGGTCGTGACGCCTTCCCCGAGGCCATATCCCTGCTGGCATCGGGCCGGATCGACGGGACGAGGCTCGTCAGCCATCGCTTCCCCCTCGAACGGGCCTCCGAGGCGATGGACACCGCCCTCAGCGTGTCCTCCGGCGCCGTCAAGGTCATGATCGAGGTGGCCGGCGGGGGGAGAGCGGGCGGCTGATGGCCCGGATGTACTTCGAGGCGGACTCCGACCTGCGCCATGTGGCCGGCCAGACCGTGTGCATAGTCGGGTATGGCAACCAGGGCCGCTCCCAGGCCCTCAACATGCGGGACAGCGGCCTGAGCGTGATCGTGGGGAGCCGCCGCGACGAGTCCTACGAGGCTGCCCGGCAGGACGGCTTCGAGGTGTTGCCTGTCGGCGAGGCGGTGGCGCGGTCCGATGTCACCTTCCTGCTGGTGCCCGATGAGGTCATGCCCCAGGTGTTCGAGCGGGACATCGCCCCGAATCTCTCGGCGGGTGACATGGTGGTGTTCGCCAGCGGCTACAACATCGCCTTCGACCTGATCGAGCCCCCGGCCGACGTGGATGTGGTGCTGATCGCTCCCCGCATGATCGGAGCCGGCGTCAGGGACACCTACCTGAGCGGTGAGGGGTTCCCGAGCCTCATCGCCGTCCATCGAGACGCCACGGGCACGGCCTTCGAGCGGATGCTGGCCCTGTGCGAAGGGATCGGATCCAGCCGGATGGGCGTGATCGAGTCCAGTTTTCTCGAGGAGGCGACCGTGGACCTGTTCGCCGAGCAGGTGGGGTACCTCTACGCCGTGCGCCGGTACTGCGAGGTGCTGGTGGAGGCCGGTTGCAGCCCCGAAGTGGCGATGCTGGAGTTCTACGCCTCGGGTGAGGGGATCGAGACCGCCAAGGCCTATCGCGACATTGGGCTCTGGGACCAAATCACGCTACATTCCCGTACTAGCCAGTACGGGCAGGAAGTGACCGCCCGGCTCTCTCCCGAGCAGGAGGAAGCCGAGAGGTCTCGCCTCGGAAAGATCATCTCCCACATCCAGGACGGTTCGTTCGCCCGGGAGTGGTCGGCCGAGCAGAGGGCGGGGTTCCCCGAGTTCGACCGGATGAGGGCATTGAACATGGCCCACGAGATGCGGGCGGCGGAGCGAAGGCTGTACGAGGTATTAGGGCGCCTTCCCTCGGACTGACATGCTGTCGAGCCGGGGAACGGTCGAGGCAAGTTGCTTTGACGATGGAGGAGCACGTAGCGGCGAGAAGCCGTAGAGTAGAAGGCTGGGCCGACCAGCGGGTCGCTCCCGATTTCGAGTGATCGGTGGGTCATCGGTTCGGCCGAATAAGAGCAAGCAAGGAGGAAGACCGCGTATGCGCGGGACGAAGAGAAACAAAGGAATGCTGCGCCTGGCGGCGCTGCTCTCGGTTATCGCCTTGGTGGCCGCGGCCTGCGGCGCCGAAGATGCCACTCCCGAGACGGTGGTGGTCACTTCGATCGTGACCGAACAGGTCGAAGTCGTGGTCACAGAAGTGGTGACCGAAGAAGTCGTGGTCACGGAGGAAGTCGTGGTCACGGAGGAAGTGGTGGTCACATCGATCGTTACCGAGACGGTCGAGGTCGAGGTCGAGGTCGAGGTTCCGGTCGAGGCCGAGCCGATGGGACCCTCCGGTCCGGGCCTGCTGGACCTGAGTGACTCCGAGCTGGCCGGCATGTCGTGGGACGAGATCGTGGCCGCCGCCAACGGCACCAGGCTCAACTGGTTCATGTGGGGCGGTAGCGCGGTCATCAACGGCTACATCAACGGCTGGGTCAAGGAACAGGCTATGGAGCGCTACGGGATCGACCTGAACCAGGTGCGCATCACCGACACCGTCAACGCGGTGGACACGGTGATCAGCGAGACCGAGGCCGGCGAGTTCGCCAGCGGTTCCGTCGACATGATCTGGATCAACGGCGAGAACTTCAAGACGATGAAGAACGCCGGACTGCTGTTCTGCGGCTACTGGGACATCATGCCCAGCATGGCCAATGTGGACCAGAACGCAGGACCCATCGCCTTCGACTTCGGTACTCCGGTGGACGAGTGCGAGGTTCCTTGGAACCAGGCCCAGTCGGCGGTGTTCTACAACAGCGCCCTCGTGCCGAATCCTCCGGCCGACATGGACGCCCTGCTGGCCCAGGCCTGCGAGAATCCGGGAACGTTCACGTACCCGGCCCCGCCGGACTTCACCGGCAGCGTGTTCGTGCGCCACGTGTTCTACAACGAGGCCGACAAGATCCTGCCCGGCGGGCACACCGACATGGTCGGTATCCCCTTCGACCAGGCACTCTACGACCAGGTGGCGCCTGCCACGTGGGCGACCCTGAACGCGGTCGAGCCCTGCCTGTGGCGCGGTGGAGAGACCTACCCGGTGGACCAGCCCGCCCTCGAGCAGCTGTACGCCAACCAGGAGGTCAGCCACTTCCTGGCCTACGGCCCGGCAGCGGCCGGTTCCAAGGTGGACAGCGGTCTGTTCCCCGAGTCGACCCGCACGTACGGCCTGAACAGCGGCCAGATCGGCAACACCAACTTCGTGACCATCCCCTACAACTCGCCCAACAAGGCGGCGGCGTTGGTGGTGGCCGACCTGTTGCTGAGCATCGACGGCCAGTTGGAGAAGGCCTATCCCGACGTCTGGGGCCAGATCAACGTGCTGAATACGGCATCGCAGTCGCATTTCGCCGACGTACCCCGGCACCCGTCGGTGGTCGATCCTGGCCTGATCAGCTCGTTGGGCGAACTCCTCGGTGACTGGGTACCGATCATCGAGGAAGGTTGGGTCCAGAACGTAGCCCAGAACTAGACAACCGGATCATGGGAAGGGCCGGGGGCAAGGTCTTCATCGGGCCTACGACCCCGGCCCTTCACACGCCGGTCTGCGCTCCAATCGCACGACTCGTCTTTGCGGGGGCGCCCGGCGATCTGGTTCATCTGACACGGAGAAGGATGGAACGTGGCGGTTAGGACACGTCGGCTAACGGGGACCGGCCTCTCGGAGAAGGCGGCGCGGCGTCTCACGATCACCGTGCTCCTCGCGCCGGCCATCCTCGTGATCCTGCTCCTGTTCATGGGGGGTCTGGTCACCGGCTTCCTGCGGAGCCTGGGCTACTTCCCGCTGATCGGGCTCAACGACTTCAACTTCGACGCCTACTCCATCATCTTCACCGACAACGGGTTCATCCGGAGCTTCATCCTCACCTTCCATATCGCCTTCACCTCCACCCTCATCGCAAGCATCCTGGCGGTGGCTTCCGCGATGCTCCTCCGGCCCGCCTTCCGGGGGAAGCGCTTCGTCCAGTTCATCTTCTCCCTCAACCTCACCATCCCCCACCTGGTGGGAGCGGTGGGCGTTCTCTACCTGTTCTCGGGTAGCGGCCTCGTCTCCCGCCTGGCCACCGGGGCCGGCCTGATAGACAGCCCGGCGGGTTTCCCGGCCATGGTCAACGACCCCTGGGCGATCGGCATCATCATCCAGTACGTGTGGAAGGAGATCCCCTTCATCGGGGTGATAGTCCTGGCGATCCTTCTGTCGGTGGGCGAGGACTACGAGTCGGTGGCCCGGTCGCTGGGCGCCAACCGATGGCAGGCCTTCCGCAACGTGACCCTGCCGCTGATAATGCCCGGAGTGGTATCCGCCTCGGTGATCGTCTTCGCCTTCACGTTCGGCGCCTTCGAGATCCCGTGGCTGCTGGGCTCCACCTTCCCCAAGGCCCTGCCGGTGCTGGCCTTCGAGAGCTACACCGATGTCGACCTGGCGGCCCGTCCCCAGGCCATGGCGATGGCGATGGTCATCGCGGTGATGAGCAGCCTGATGATCCTGGCGTACATGAAGGTGTCACGCCGGTACGTGAGGAGTTAGGAGGGTACTGAAAAATGTCCATTTGGTCCGATAGCCAGCTACGAAGCCCCAGGTTGGGGGCATCGTGGGCCTACCCATCCCCGTCTCTTTCAGCATCCTCCTAGGGCATGGCGGATACTCGAATCGAACCGACCGCTGCCGGAGCAGGTGGCGTCGCGCCGGAGGACAAGGAGCGCCGCTTCAGCTGGCGGATCACCGGTCGATGGGTGGGAATCACCGGGCTGCTGGCGTTCCTCGTGGCGCCGATAGTTCCGCTGTTCATCTGGTCGATCAGCTTCCGATGGTTCTATCCGGCCATCCTCCCCACCGAGTACAGCGCCCGCGCCTGGACGGAGGTGATCACACCCCACAACGACGTGCTGGGCGTGGCGTGGAACACGGCCCTGATCGCGCTGGTGGTCACAGCCCTGTCGATCCTGCTGGGCGTTCCGGCCGGCCGGGCGCTGGGCCTTTACGAGTTCCGGGGCAAGCGGCTGGTGGAGTGGATGATCCTGGCCCCGATAATCGTCCCGGGACTGGCCGTGGTGCTCGGTATCCACGTGCTGTTCATCCGGGCCGGACTGTCCAACAGCATCCCGGGTGTCATCCTCGTCCACCTGGTGCCCACCCTCCCGTACATGACGCTGGTCATGTCGGGGGTGTTCGCCAACTACGACACGGACTTCGAACTGCAGGCGCGCTCCCTGGGGGCAAGCCGATGGGCCACGCAGCGGCTCATCACCCTGCCGGCCATCTTCCCGGGCGTGGTGGTGGGAGCACTGTTCGCATTCATAATCTCGTGGAGCCAGTACGTGCTGACGCTGCTCATCGGAGGCGGGCAGGTACAGACGCTGCCGCTGCTGCTGTTCGGCTTCGTCCGCTCGGACCCGGCCATAGCCGGCGCCCTGAGCGTGGTCTTCATCCTGCCGGCGGTGCTCGTCCTGCTACTGAGCTCCCGCTACCTGTCCGGTGACAACGCAGCCGTAGGAGGTATCGGAAACATATGACCCAGGTAACCCTCAGCGGGCTGACCAAGATTTTCGACGAGAAGTCGCCCCCGGCGGTCGATCAGCTCGATCTGGAGATCGAGTCCGGCAAGCTCACCGCCCTCCTCGGGCCGTCCGGATGCGGCAAGACCACCACCATGAAGATGATCGCCGGCCTGCTCCGGCCCACCTCGGGCGACATCAGTTTCGACGGCGACTCCATCCTGAGCATCCCCCCCGAGGACCGCGGAGCGGTGATGGTGTTCCAGAACTACCTGCTGTTCCCGTACATGACCATCGCCGAGAACATCGGCTTCGGTCTCAAGATGCGCAAGGTGGGCCGCAAGGAGATCCGCACGCGGGTGACCGACATGCTGGATCTGGTGCAGCTGCCCGGCTTCGAGGATCGCAAGCCACGGCAGCTCTCCGGTGGACAGCAGCAGCGGATCGCCCTGGCCAGGGCGCTGATCGTCCAGCCGAACGTCCTGTTGCTGGACGAGCCCCTCAGCAACCTCGATGCCCATCTCCGGGACGAGATGCGGGAGCTGATCCGGCGCATCCAGACCGAGATGGGGATCACCACCGTCTTCGTCACCCACGACCAGGAGGAAGCGGTGGTGCTGGCCGACCGGATCGCCCTGCTGTTCGACGGGCGGCTCCAGCAGTTCGACGTTCCGGACGCCTTCTTCGAGTCGCCGCAGAGCATCGACATAGCCAAGTTCTTCGGCGGCACCAACTTCATTCCGGGCCATTACGAGGGGGGAGAGATAACCACCTCCATAGGCACGTTCCGGGCGCCGCGGTCGGCGGTGGACGGCGGTGACGCGGTGCTCAGCATCCGCCCCGAGGCGGTGACGCTGGGCGCCGACGGAGGCAACTCGGTGATGGGACGGATCAGGTCACACGTCTACGTGGGGCGGTACGCCCGGTTCCGGGTGACTCTGGGTGAGATAGAGGTCGAGGCGGTCACGGACCCGGGGCAGGTGAAGCTGTTCAACGACGGGGACGAGGTGCCGGTCACCTTCGATCCCACCAAGATCTGGGTGATCGCGCCCGCCGCCGCCCACGAGTAGCCGGTCGGTTGCACCCCACCCCGTCAGCGACCCGTTGGGGGCTGGTCGCATCGGGATGGTCCGTATACGCCCTCTACTACCTGGGAAGGGTCAACTTTTCCGTAGCCGTGCCCCGGCTCGAGGAGGAGGCGGGCCTGTCCGCCACCGAGATCGGCGCCCTGGCGGCCGGATTCTTCTGGGTCTACTCGCTGTCCGCGGTGCCGGTCGGCCGCCTGGCGGATCGCTTCGGGGCCCGGACGCTGGTGGGTCTGGGGCTGGTCGGGAGCGGGCTCGTCAACGCGGCCTTCGTCCTGGGATCCGGGGACTTCCGGCTGGCGCTGGTGATCTGGTCGGCCAACGGGGTGTTCCAGGCCATGGGTTGGACCCCTCTGGCCGGAGCGCTGGGTCGGTGGGTGGAGGCGGGCCGGTCGGCTCGGGTGATCGCCTCGTTCGGTTCATGCTTCGTGGCCGGCACCGCACTTACCTTCGCGGTGGGCGGGTTGATCATCGAGCGGGGCGGGGTGGACGCCGTGTTCCTGGCTGCCTTCCTGGTCCTCGTGCCGATCGGGGTGGTCTGGTGGATCGGGGTGCGGGACCCGTTGCCCGAGGCTTCACCGGCCGATCAAGGTCCCGGGTCGCTGGCGGCGGCGATCCGGCTGCTTCCCCCGGCGGCGGCTCTGGGCGTGGCCTACGTGGCGCTCATCGTGTGGACCCCGACCTACTTCGTGGAGGTACACGGCGTGTCCGTGGGCCGGGCCGGTCTCCTGTCGTCGGCCATGCCCGCCGTGTCCATCGTCGTGACGATCGCGGCCGGCCGCTGGTTCCTCCGGATCCCCCACGGGTCCGGGGTGATCCTGCGGGGCGGGACCGTCATCCTGGTGACCGCCGCGGCGCTGGCGACGGTTTCCCGGGTCGGCGGTCTCTGGAGCGGCTTCGCGGCGGTTGCCGCCGCCACCGCCCTGGTCGGGGCCTCGTCATCCGTGGTGCTGGGACTGTATCCCAGGGTCGGGTCCGCGGGGGCGGTGAGCCTGACATCCGGGGTGTTCGCCCTGGCATTTAACCTCGGGGGCGGAGCCGGGTCGCCGGTGATGGGCAGGCTGGTCGGACAGGACGATTGGGACACCGCCTTCCTGTTCCTGGCCGGATCGGTGCTCGTGGGCGCCTTGTGGTCCTACGGCTGGTACGCCAGGGCGCGAACCCGGCAGGTGCGGGAAGGAGCTTCCGATGACCCGGCATAGGGCGGTCATGGACTTCGGTCGAGACGAGTGGATGGCCGCGCTCGGTATCGCGGAGGCCGACATCCCCCATGCCGTGATCCTGGAGGGCTCCTGGTGGAGGGAGCAACGCACTGCCTGGCGGCTCAGCCGGCTGGAAGACGTGCGCGAGCTGGCCTTCCCCGACATCTTTCTCGGCTACCGGCGGGGGAGACCGGTGGTCTATTCCTGCGTGTACGGGGCGCCCCGCGCGGTGGAGCCGGCCCATCTGTTCGGGGTGCTGGGGACGCCCCGCATGGTGATGATCGGGACCTGCGGCGCGCTTCACGCCGGGCTGTCCACCGGCGACGTGGTGGTCCCGTCAGTTGCGGTGGCCAGGGAGGGGGTGGCCCATCTGTACGGGGTCTCGGACACTGTCGAAGGCGATCCCGGCTTGGCCGCGCTCGGCCGGCGCGGTCTCATGGAACGGGATGTCAGGGCGGCCGACTCCCTACACCTGTCCTGGGTGTCGATCTTCGCCCAGAGCGGGGAGATGGTGTCCGAGTGGCGGGACCGCGGCTACGGATCGGTGGACATGGAGGCGGCCACCCTCTACGCGGTGGCACGGTACTCGGGCTTCGCCGCCACCGCGCTGCTGGTGGTGTGGGATCAGCTCGACCAGGACAAGAGCTTCCTGGATCCGCTCACCGAGAGGCAGCAGGCGCGGTTGGACGCGGCGAACGAGGCGGTCTTCGATGTGGCCCTGTCGATCACTGTGGACGCCGACCCGGGGGAGGGGTATCGATGAAGGCGCTCATCCAACGGGTGGACCATGCCTCGGTGTCGGTGGACGGCGAGGTGGTCGGGCGGATCGGGGTCGGGCTGCTGGTTCTGGTGGGCGCCGGCCGGGCCGACACCGGCGCCGACGCGATAGCGCTGGCCCGCAAGGTGGTGGGGCTCCGCATATTCCCCGATGAGGATGGCCGGTTCAACCTGTCGCTCATCGACGTGGGAGGCGGCATGCTGGTGGTGAGCCAGTTCACGCTGTATGCCGATGTACGACGCGGCCGGCGTCCCAGCTTCACCGAGGCGGCCCGGCCCGAGCAGGCCGAACAGCTGGTCGACGAGTTCGTGGAGGCGGTGCGAGCCCTGGACGTGGAGGTCGCGACCGGACGGTTCGGAGCGATGATGGAGGTGGACCTCCGCAACAACGGACCGTTCACCCTCATGGTCGAGACCGCCGTCGGCCGGGTCATATAGCAGCTAGACGAGCCTGTGTTGGCCGCCTGGCAGCGAACCTCAGGTTCAGGGCGTCATGGGTGGTGCCCTGTGCCTCAGGTTCGGGAACCGCAGCGTTCTCGAGGCGTAGGGCGTCATGGGTGGTGCGGTGTTCCTGAGGTTCAGGGCGTCATAAGCTAGGACTCCCACCGGACTTGGCCGACGTGAACCTGCCGATGATCGTGGCTAGCCACTATTCGGAGGCGAGGTGGGCTTGGCCGGCTTTGCAGAAGGACAGGAAGTCGCAGGAGCGGCAGGCGGGGGAGGGGACGGTCTGGAAACGCTCCGACCGGATGCCTTCGACCAGCTCCGTCACCCGCTGCTCGGCTCGCTCCATCCAGGCGCCGTCCGCTTCCTCGCTCACCACGTCGAGTCCGTCGCCGAGATAGACGAAGGACACCTTCAGCGACTCCGGTGGGACTGCGCCCAGCCCGGACTGGCGCGCCGCCAGGGCGTAGGCCTGCAGCTGGACCTGGCTCGAGGGACGGTGGGAACGGCGGCCTGACTTGAAGTCGACGATCTCCCAGCGGTCCGCCCCGTCACCGTAGACGGCGTCGATCCGGCCCCGGATGCGGGCCGACTCGGAAATCCGGAGCTCGAACGGGGCCTCGACATGGACGGGGATGCGGTCGGCGTAGGGCGACTCCAGGAAGGCGCCCCAGCCGGTGCGCTCGCCTCCGGACGAAGCCGTGTCCTCATCAGGCGTGCGGTCGTACAGCTGCGGTTCGAGGTCCTCGAAGGGGACCATGCCCCGGTTGTGCAGCTCGATGCGGCGATGCAGCTCGAGGCCGCGGCGGGCAGCCGGTCCCGGCCGGCGGGGCAGCCGGTCCACCTCGGACCAGTAGTACCGCTTCGGGCAGTCGGCATAGGTGACCAGGCCGGTCACGCTGATGACGGCCGGCTCCGGTTCGGGATCGTGTCCGGCGGGATCGGTGAGGGACAGCAGGACGTCTTGAAACTCCTCCACAGCCTGATCGTAGAGGTCCTCCACCCCTAGCCGGCCGGCCCTGCGGACCGCCCAACCCGCATCGGAGCCGATCTCGTGGAGTGCCATCTCCCAGGTGGTCCCCAGCACCGGGTCCGGCCCGGCCTCCGGGACAGGGAACCGCAGGCTGTCGGGTCGGGGCGGTGGCTCCGGTGTCCACCGACCGATCGTCACATGCGCCAGGCTGCGGGCGGTCTCGACGAGATCGCCGGGCCGGGAGGGCCGTCTGAGAGGCTCCGGCGAGCCGTACCAATGGGCCCCGCTCAGGTAGAGGTGTTGCTCGGCACGGGTCACCGCCACGTAGGCCAGGCGCCACTCCTGGTCGAAGTGCCGCCGGCGGAGCCAGTCCCGGCGGGCCCGGTCGTCGAGCGCCGGGTCGAGGTTGGCGCGGAACTCGGGATCGATGCGGAGGTGGGCAGGTACCGACGAGTCGAGCGTGGACGGGTCGGCATACGCCCGGGGCCGGGCCGGGAAGTTGGTCTCGTACAGGGCGGGCAGGAATACGGCTTTCCATTCCAGCCCCTTCGCCCGGTGGACCGTGGAAAGCGTGACCGCCTCCTCGTCGGCCAGCCGGGCGGTGTCCAGCCCGTCGCCCGGATCGTTGCCGATCATCTCCAGATGGTCCAGGAACGCCCGTAACGAGAAGGACCCCTCGAGAGGCTGCCAGTGCTCGGTGAAGTCGAGGAAGCGGTGGACGTTGAGACGGGCGGAGATGTCGGAAGGGGTGGGCATGGCGTCGATGTCCTGCCAAGCCCCGGTCCTGGCCAGGACCGATCGAGCCAGCTCGGACGGCCCTGCGCCCTGGGCCTC
>WTGI01000017.1 GCA_011523635.1 Acidimicrobiia bacterium | reverse complement strand
GTTGAGGGGTGGGATGGGGGTCGGGATCGTACGATCAACTACATCGATTGGGAAGACTGGTCAGCGAACGACTTCCTCGCTGTGTCGCAGTTCCCAGTTGCTACGCCCGGGAAGGCTCCGAACATCCGTCCCGACGTCACTCTGTTCGTCAACGGGATCCCGTTGGTAGTCATCGAGGCTAAGCCTCCCGGTTCCGAGAGCGGCATCGTTGACGCGATCGATCAGCTCCGCCGCTACGCCAACCAGCGTGGTACAGCAACTCCGGAAGGTGCGGAGCAGCTGTTCTGGACCAATCAGTTCACGGTTGCCACAACCGGCGAGCGGGCAGAAGCGGCGACGTTCACGGCCCTGCCTGAGCACTACATGGCCTGGAAGGACCCGTTCCCCTCCACACGTGAGGAGGTGGCTGAGTCGTTGGGCAAAGACCCAGGCGCGGTCACGCAGCAGGAACTCCTCACGGCAGGGATGCTGGCACCCGAGCGCTTGCTCGACATCGTCCGGCACTTCACTCTGTTCATGGAGGTTGGTGCTGGTCGCACTGCCAAGATCGTCAGTCGGTACCAGCAGTACCGGGGAGTTCACAAGGCGATCCAGCGGTTGCTGACCGGGGAGACCAAGACAAGCAACGGGGAGATCGACCGCCGAGGCGGGATCATCTGGCATACGCAGGGATCGGGGAAGAGTCTGACGATGGCGTTCCTTATCAGGGCGATGCGAAGCCATCCCGAACTCCGTAGATTCAAGATTGTCTTGGTCACCGACCGGACCGATCTCGAACTCCAACTCGGCGACACGGCAGCGCTCGTAGGCGAGACCATCAAGGTGGCTCGGAATGGTCCTGAGGCTCGAGACCTGTTGCGGCAGCCGGGGCCTGCTGTGGTCATGGTGATGATCCAGAAGGTGCGCGACAAGAAGGGCTCAGGTGGTGACAGAGTCGAGGAGGGGGAGACCTTCCCGATCCTCAACGAGTCGGAGTCGATCCTGGTCATGGTTGACGAGGCGCACCGCTCTCACGCGTCGGTACTGCACGCCAATCTCATGAATGCTCTACCCAATGCGGCCCGGATCGGGTTCACGGGTACCCCGATCATCATGGGCAAGCGGAAGAAGACCCGGGAAATTTTCGGGGGCTATCTCGACCGCTACACCCTCGCCGACTCTGAGGCGGACGGGTCGACCGTACCGATCCTCTACGAGGGTCGCACCACCGACGCGGCCGTCAAGGGCGCTACGAGGATGGATGAGGTCTTCTTCCGATGGTTCGCTGATCTCACCGAGAGCCAACGAGAGACCTTACAGAGGAAGTACGCCACGGTCGGGAAGGTGCTTGAAGCTCCCGAGTTGATCGAAGCGAAGGCCAGGGACATCCTGCGTCACTACGTCAGCACGGTGATGCCAGAGGGTCTCAAGGGCATGGTCGTCGCCACCAGTCGGAAGGCCTGCGTGCGATACCGCGCAGCCTTCAACAAGGCGCGCGATGATCTCATCCGAGAGATCGAACAGAGACAGTTACACCCTACGAACGGATATGGCCTGGCCGCCGATTCCGAAGAGTCATTCCTGCGGAACGCGGCCCGAGAGATCGATCTGCTCCGCGCTCTCGACTTCGTCCCGGTCGTCTCAGAGGACACCAACGACCCACCGGATTACAAGCGGTGGACCGACAAGCAACGTCAACAGCGACACATCGACAGCTTCAAGCTTCCTCTCGGTCCCACTGACGAGAAGCGGAGCCCGGTGGCGTTGCTGATCGTGAAATCGATGCTCCTCACCGGATTCGACGCTCCACAGGCACAGGCCCTGTACCTAGATAGGTTGATCCAGGAGGCGGAACTCCTCCAGGCCATCGCCCGGGTCAACCGGACCGCACCGAAAAAGGACAATGGCTTGGTCGTCGACTACTACGGAGTCTCAGCACAACTCACCCAAGCTCTGACCGCCTACGCGAACGCTGATGGGAAGATCCTCGATCCCGATGTGGACGGAGCCCTCCGTCCGCTCACCACCGAGATCGAAAAGCTCGAACCGCAGCGCGAACGCGTGCGGCAGATCTTTGTACAACGCGGGATCGATCCCGTCCCGACCGTCGAGGCGATCGAGGCCTGTGTCCAGTTGTTGGCCGACGAGCGCCTTCGAGCCGAGTTCGACGTCGCTCTAAGGACCTTCCTCACCACCTTCGACACGGTTTTGCCGAGACCGGAAGCGCTTCCTTTCGTGGACGATGTGAACCTGTTCGGCGAGATCCAGATCTGGACCCGGCGCCGATACCGCGACACGCCCGACGGTGACTTCGATCCCTACAAGTACAAGGAGAAGGTCCGCCGGCTCATCGACGCTCACGTCACCGTTCTGGACCTCAGCCAGAAGATCCAACCGCTGAGGATCACCGATCCCGCCTTCCATGCTCATGTCAAAGCGATGGGCTCAGACCGGGCCCAGGCTTCAGAAATGGAACATGCAGCGCGCCACTACATACGTACCCACGTTGACGAAGACCCCGTGTACTACGCGAGGTTGTCAGAGAGGATCGACGAGATTCTCGATCGGCTCGAAGAGCGTTGGGACCAGATCGCATTCGAGTTCGGAGAACTGATCGACGAGATCAACGCCGGCCGCACTGACGAAGATGACACAGGCCTCGATCCGTCGACCGAGCTCCCGTTCCACAACCAGATGGCCGAGAAACTAGCGACATCCGAGTCCGATGCCGGCACACGCTTGATCGACCTGACCAGGCACCTGGTTGATCGGATCAGCCAGATCATCCGTGTGGTGGGGTTCTGGGACAACGCCCACAAGCAAGACGAGCTCCGAAAGGCCATCAAGCGGACACTCGACAGCAGCGACCTCTTCGACTTCGACAGCCTGGACGAGTCGTCAGCCGAACTCGTTGCCCTAGCCAAAGCCAACCAGCACCGGCTGACATGACAGTCGCGGCTGTAGCGGCACTCCACGACCTCCCCGAACTGGTCGTCGGCGACCTCCTCTTCAAAGTGGCCCCACCCCGCGAACGAACGACGATCGAGATCGTGGTCGAACGCGACGCCTCCCTAGTGCTCAAGGCCCCGCCCGCCGTGACGATCGAACGAGCTACCGATTTCGTCAAAGCCAAGCGCCAATGGGTCTACCGCAAGCTGATCGAAAAGGACGCCCTGTCCGGCCCCCCAGTCCTCAAGCGGTTCGTTGCGGGGGAGGGCTTCTCCCACCTAGGCCGCAGCTACCGACTCGCCATCACCCCAGACGGAACCGGCGTCCGCCTCGACCGAGGCCGCTTCCACCTCCCGTCGGACCAGATCGCTCACGGCGCCGAGGCCATGCAACGCTGGTACACCGAAGTCGGCACCAAGTGGCTCCGCAAGCGAATACGCCCCTGGGCCGCCCGCCTCGGAGAAGAATCCGTGACCGTAGAGGTCCGCGATCTTGGTTTCCGTTGGGGCTCAGCCCGCCCCACCGACGGCCCCCAACACATCAACATCCACTGGGCCACCCTCCAGCTCCCCCCAACCCTCATCGACTACGTCCTAGTCCACGAACTAGCCCACCTCCGCGAACTCAACCACACCCCCAAGTTCTGGTCCATAGTCGACCGCCTAATGCCCGCCTACGAGACGCACAGGACCGCCCTCGCCGCCGCAGGCAAGCATGTCTGGCTCGGCTCAATCATGTAGCAATTCCGGAGGTGCACGATCCGGCGCGGGAGGATCTGTGCTAGGTAGTTCACGCTCAAATATAGATGTGTACATCGTGCAACGATTAACATACAGGAGTCAATATGACTAACTCAGAAGTAAATCGATTAAGATTGTGCGAGATGGTATTCAAGGATGCCGCCAAGAGCCTTCGCCGCCTTGAGAGTAATCTTTCTGGCGCGCTCTTTGAGTCATCGTCGGTGGGAAATGTGATTATGTTCACAGTGCTGGAACGATCTGACCATGTTATTCAGGATGCTAAGCCGATTTTGGAAGGTGCATACATTGCTTTAGGTCAGTACCGGCAAGAAATGGAGCAAGTACAGGTCCAGCATCCAGGATTGGTGGTGACCTACCCTCAGTACCTTGGAGACGCACTGCGTGAGGTGGCAGCAATTGATCTAGAAGGGTTGCGGGCGGGTGCTACTACTGTCGATTTCGATACAGTTGCTTTCAGGGCAATTTCGGAAGCGGTCGAGAGAGCCAGATACTATGAGAGTCATGGCGATATCTGAAAGCAACATGTGCGTCATGAATGTTATGATCTACGACTTGGTTATACATGAGGGTGCTGTTGAGGAATCTGCTAAGGCGGAAAACAATGAAATATGGGACAACGTAGTGTCTTACGTGCGTTCGGGGGCGGGCGGCTCGGTTGGTGTGAGGTCACTAGGACGACACCGTCCAGTTATAGCTCCTCCGTAACGGCCGGGGCTAAGAGGCCGAGCCACTGTGACTCTCTGGTACTGCGCCATCCGAAGCGAGTCCATGTCCTCTCGGCTGATGTCAGCACTACCCCGTGACGAGCTCTTGAGACCATCACATGAAGAACTCGCAGTTCTTCTTCTAACTCAGGTCCGGCCGTGTTTCTGAAGTCGGGTACGTGACCTTGTTCAAGGCCGACAACCACAATCCAGTCGAACTCTTGGCCTTTGCCGAGGTGCCCTGTTAGGAGGTGTACACCCGGCGGAACCGGTCGGTCTAGGTGAGTTGGGGTTACTCGACACTTTGCTACGGCCTCCGCGACGCTGGCGCCGGAGTTGACGAGGTCCTGCAGAGCTGCGCACGCAGATGCAATCTCATCGTGAGTCTCGGCATCTGCTGGGTCGATGGCCGCGTGGCACAGTCCTTCCAACGATCTCAACGTGTTCCCTTCCATCGCCTCGGCGGCTCGGAGGTGATGATGTAGCAACTCAACGACGCGAGGAATGTGGGTAGGCTCTCCCCAGTCTGTAAACTCACGGCCTTGCTGTTCAGCGATTGCCCGAAAGTCGTTGAGCCTTGTTGACCTTCGCGCGACGACACCGAATGACATAGTTTGATTGAGATCTGTGTGGTCGATGAAGTCAAGGAGCTTCAGAGCTTCCTGTTCAGTGTCCAAGCTCCGGAGAAGAACCACGTGCCCGTTATCCGACCATCTATCGGGTTGCCCGCACTGTACCTCTTGTGTTCCCATTTGGCGAGCCAGACCATTTACCGCGAAGAGTACCGCAGGCGCCGAACGGTACGAATAGTCTAGTCCTATCTCGATCGGGGACCGGGTCCGGATACGTTTGAATACTTCAACAGGTGCAGCGCCGGCAAATGAGTAGATACCTTGAGCAGGATCTCCCACATATGTGACACAGTCATTGCCTATAGCGTGAACGAGACGAAGTTGTTGCAACGACAGATCCTGAACCTCGTCCACCATCACGGAAGAGAAGTGTGCAATATATAGCCTAGCCACATCGTCGTTAGCTAACACTCGCTGAGCGTGCCGTATTTGGTCGTCGTAGTCAATACGGTTCTCACGACGCAGCCCTTCCTCATATTCAATCGCGGTCTCCAGACCGCTCTTGTAGATCCTGCTGAGAACTTCCTCATCGTCGGCATCATCAGCTTTAGCAGCTCGTAGAACACCTTCAAACAAAGGTGCTTCTCCGTATCCAATGTTGAGTTCGCGAAGCCTTTGAGCACGCCACGCCTTATTCGGAAGGACAACATCTCTCGGGATCCCAATCGTGACACCATGGTTCTGGATAACCCTTGTGGCCAGACCATGAAAGTTCGTGACGGTTACACGCTCGCGCCATCTTGGCCCAAAATGCAAGCGCATTCTGCCGGATAGATTCTCTTTTGCCTTGTTGGAGTAAGAAAGCGCGAGGATCTTCCTCGGAGCCTCTACATACCCTCTGTCTACGAGCGATCGAGCACGGTAGGCCAATGCCTCGGTCTTCCCGCATCCCGCCGGGGCGATCAGAAGTACGTTGACGAGAGGTAGTTCAGCGAACGCCTGCTGCGAGCCATCCGGGGCCGGAACTGTCATGTTCCCACAGCGCGCACGATCCTCGTCACCGCGCCCAAGGCCGCGGCCTCTGTTCTATCTAGCCCGGCCGCTATCGCTAGGGAAGCTCTTATCTTCCTTTTCTTGTGCCCGCAATACTCGGCTAGAACTTCCGCGGTCAAATCAGCGAGATCGACTCCACACGCTCTCCTGATCGCCGAGAGGCTTATAGCCGGGGAAGCGACGAGGAGTTGAAGGGTTCGGTCAACGCCGAGGAGATCGACGTACATAGCCTCAAGGTCACGGTCACACACCTCGAATCGACCGCTATCGGAAATCTCGTCAGGTCGGCAACCTAGAGCCCTCGCCCACTCGTCGCGAGCGTCCGTGTCAAGAAGGCCAAATACCGGAAGGTCGAAGCCGTCCGGCCCGAATAGCCTGTACGCGCGGGCAAACAGACCGGATCCGCTTAGCTCGAAGATGGCTACACCCTTGCGGTTGAGATCGATACCAATC
This sequence comes from Acidimicrobiia bacterium, assembly GCA_011523635.1. Taxonomy (GTDB): domain Bacteria; phylum Actinomycetota; class Acidimicrobiia; order Spongiisociales; family Spongiisociaceae; genus Spongiisocius. The sequence goes on along the minus strand of WTGI01000017.1, from coordinate 45,786 downwards.
AGCTGTCCGACCCGTTCGCAGATGATTCGGTCCGATGGACCCTCCACAAGCAAGACTCTCCGGGCTGTTAGAGGCTCGATGAGGTTGTGCGACCAATGGCGCGTGTAGGCCTCGAGTTCAGCAATGTCCGCTCCCGTCCCCAGTTGACGAGGTCGGCGATCATCTCTCATCGTAACGATGTCAAGTGGGTCCATTTCGCCAACAATTGCGGGCGAATGAGTAACCAGTACACGCTGGCCATGCCCTTCTCGTAACTTCGAGGCGATCACTCGCTGTGCTGTGTAATGAAGATGAAGCTCGGGCTCATCTACACCAACGATCGACGCTGTCCGATGCGACAAGGCAAGTAGAGACAACACTGTCAGAGCTCGGATCCCATCGCTCTGCTCCAAGATCGGAGCAGAGTAGTCTCCATCTGTTAGGGCGACGGTGACGGACGCCAACGGGTCGTCAAGCAGTTCGGACTCCGCTGCGAGTTTCAGATCATCGGGTGAAATCGTCCTCGGCAACGCACCTGACAAAGCTCCGGCCAACTCCGTCCGAAAGGTCGTTAGCGCTGCGGATCCGAGCAACGCGCTCTGAAACGTGTCGGCTGCCTCGTCGAAGGCAGTCTGGTCATCGGTGAGGTCGACAGAAGACAGGAGTGTCCGTATTGCGCCCGTTGACCCAGATCCCAGTTCCCGGAATAGAGACCGTGTCGGGGGTACGTAGGCCCAGCCAAACTGTCTCAACTGGACTCGGGTGGGGGATCGCCCGTGCCCAGCATCCGGAAACCAACGACGGACTTGCTTCTGTTCGGTGTCTCCGTCTTCGATCACAGCTTCAATTGCAACCGTGAGGGTCTCTCCAGCCACAGTCGAGATCTCGTCGGGGAACGCAGCACGGTCAGCGTCCTCAATCCCATCCAAGACCACCTGAAGTACTAGTGGCACGGAAAGTTCGGTGAAGTCTCGATCCGTAACGAGAGTGGTTAGCCGGGCACCTGAGACTCCGAGGCAAAGGTCAATTGCTCGCAGGACACTCGACTTCCCTGAGTCGTTCGGTCCGACTAGAACGAGGTGATTCCGTACATCTATCTGGCCGTCCGGAAGACGCCGGTAGTTCTGCCAGGTTATTTGCCGTAACTTCACCTTTAGCTACCACGCTTAATGTAGTCCATACGAAGCAAACCTTGTCGAAGATTCCGATAGAACAGAAAAAGGTACAGTGACATTGCTTCGGGAGCGCCACTATACAGGCTAGCCGAGCATCCTCTTCCCCCAAGGAGATGATACCGCCCTTTGCACGTTGCGTCGGCGTGTTAGGTCTTCTGGCCCGGCGGTGCTCCGGAGCCGCGGGTATGGCGCGCGAGGGGAGGCGTGTATCGGTAGCTGTCGTTCCGGCAGGTGGTAGGGCTCCTGAGGTTGGCGAGGCGACTCCCTCTCTTCGCGCCTCGGCGCGGTCCTGCGACTTGGACGCGGACACAGCGATTGATTGGGTCTGTGACCTCAAGTGGCTGATAGGAGATGATGTCCTACCAGTACTCGGACCTCTTGGCGGGGTTAGACGGGATTCTCTTGGGTTGGTGGTCCACGGTGTCCTACTACATAACGACTCGGTACCGCTGTCTCCGACTGCGTCCGCTGAGCTTCCGGAGACCAGCCCGATTCGATAAGGTCGGGAGTGCGATGACAATGTTTCCGCACATCAGCGACGAGCGGCGCATGGAGATGCTGGCACCGCAGCCGGGCAGGGTTCGGGTCGTGATCGACACCGATGCGGCGAACGAGGTCGATGACCAGTTCGCCATCACCTGGGGGCTGCTGTCGCCCGAGCGTGTCGACATCGAGGCCATCGTGTCCGCTCCGTTCTCGCGGGCCTACTTCAGGGAGCCCCTGCTGGCGGCGGCCCGGGCGAACGTCGATCATTCGACCGCCGGCGAGGTTGACGACATCGCGGCCTGGTTGCACCGGCTGAGGGCCGCAGGGGTCGACCCCGAGGATGTCGAGTTCGAGACGACGGCTGAAGGTATGGAGATGTCGTTCGCCGAGATCGGCACCCTCATGGGCTGGCTTGGCATGTCATCGGATGGGGTGGCCTTTCGCGGGGCTGACCGGTTCATGGAGTCACCCGACGACATCGTGGACAGCGAAGGCGCCCGGCGGATCATCGAAGCCGCCATGGCGGACGACGACCGGCTGCTCCATGTCGTGGCGATCGGGGCGGTCACCAACATCGCCGCGGCTCTGCTGATGGAGCCGGAGATCATCACCCGGATGGTGGTGTCGTGGACGTCCGGCTACCCGACGTTCGTGAGGTTCAGCAACTCACCCTCGATGAACCTGGTGCAGGACCAGCACGCCTCCCGGTTGCTCTTCGACTCCGGCGTTCCGCTCCTGTACCTGCCGGGCTACTACATCGGCGAGCAACTCGTGATGTCTTTGCCTGAGTCGGAGCGGTGGGTCAACGGTCGGGGAGAGATAGGCAGCTACCTCCACTACCTGTACACCAACAACCGCCTCCGGGCACAACGGCTCGTGGAGCCCTTCCCGGGGCAGTCCTGGGTGTGCTGGGATTTCATCAACTTCGCATGGCTGATCGATCCCACGTGGGTGCCCACCGCCTTCGTGCCGACTCCCACCTTGGACGGGGATCTCAAGTGGAGGCATCTTCCCAGCCGGCCGCTGATGAGCGAGGCCACCGACGTCGACAGGGACGCGGTCTATCGCGACTTCTTCCGGAAACTAGACCAGCACAGCAAGGCGGTGGACAAGCTTCCTCACGGGGTCGGTCCGGTACCGTCGGCAACTGAGTGCTGCTAGGCCGACCTGATCCCGCCAGATGGGTATGTCACTTTTTGGCGCGGTATGAAGAAGGCTGAGCCGGCTGGCGCGGGTAAGCCGGCTCTCTTGTCCATCGGTCACTCGACCCATCCGATCGAGGTCTTCGTGGCGCTCCTCCGAGGGCACGGGGTCGAGTCGGTGGCCGATGTCCGCACCACGCCGTTCTCGCGCTTCAACCCGCAGTTCAACCGGCAGTCTCTGGAGCGCGACCTGCACGCATCCGGTCTCCGGTACCTGTTCCTGGGTCAAGAACTCGGCGGGAGGCCCGACGGGGACCGGTTCTACGATCCGGAGGGGCATGTGCTCTACGGACGGATGGCGGAGAGCCCGAGATTCGAAGCCGGTCTGGCCCGGCTGGTCGAGCGGGCGGAGCGCTCCCGCGTAGTCGTCATGTGCAGCGAGGAGAACCCCGCTGGCTGCCATCGCTTCCTGCTCGTCACGCGGGTGTTGCACGATCGAGGTGTCGAGGTCGCCCACGTCCGTGGAGACGGCTCGACGGAGCGAACCGAGGACGTGGACGCCTTCCGGGGTTGGTCGGATCCTGTCTACGAGGACGTGTCGCTCCTCGATGGGTCAGTGAGCAGCTCATGGAGATCTACCCGGCCGGTGAAGCGTGGAGTCGGTGCCTAGCTAGGGGCGCTGCCGCCATAGACTTTGCTGGGAGCACAATGAACGGCGGTGTCTGGCGTGACCGCCGTGAGGAGGATCCAGTGGCGAGGGTGCTGGTATTAGGGGCCTCCGGGTATGTGGGGAGCCATCTGATCCCGCGGTTGGTGGAGCAGGGGCACGAGGTCCGGGCTGCCGGGCGCCGGCCGGAGGCGCTGGACGCCCGCGGGTGGGAGGGCGTCGAGACGGCTCGCGCTGACGCTCTCGATCCCGAGTCGCTGGCTCAGGCGTTCGAGGGGATCGAACTCGTCTACTACCTGATCCACTCGATGGCATCGGGGAAGGACTTTCCGGAACTGGACCGCCGGGCGGCGACTCATGTTCGGGATGCTGCCGCGAACGCCGGGGTGGGCCGCATCATCTATCTGGGCGGCTTGCAGCCCCCGGAAGCGGCCTCGGCGCATCTCGACTCCCGGCGGGAGACAGGTGAGGTGCTGCGATCGGGTTCCGTCCCGGTGATCGAGATCCGAGCCGGGATAGTGGTGGGGCCGGGCTCGGCAGCCTTCGAGGTCATCCGCGACCTCGTCTACCACCTGCCCATGATGGTGACGCCCAGGTGGGTCGACTCCAAGACGCAGCCGATCGCCCTGGACGACCTGATCGAGTACCTGCTCCGGCTTGCGGAGACGGAAGAGTCCAGAAGCCCGATCCACGATGTCGGAGGCCCCGAAACCTTGCGCTACCGGGAGATGCTCACCGGATTCGCCCGGGTGATCGGCAAGCGGCTCCTGATCGTGCCGGTACCGGTCCTCACCCCTCGCCTCTCCTCCTACTGGCTGAACCTGGTCACCGCCGTACCGACGGCCGTTGCCAGGCCGCTGATTGACGGTCTCAGGCACGACCTCGTCATCGATCCCGGCGCCGACCTGGCGCGGTCTATTCCTCTCCCTCTCCACACCTACGAGGAGGCAGTGCGGGCGGCCCTCGAGGCCGAGCACGACGCCGAGATGCCGGCGCGCTGGACGGAGGGCTCGTTCGCGATGCGGGACTATCGGTCGGACGTGTCCTTCTACAGCCGCGGCGAGCGGGTGGAGCGCGCCTGCGAGGCGGACCCGGAGACGGTCTGGGAGGTCGTGTCGTCGATCGGGGGGACGAACGGCTGGTACTACGCCAACCCGTTGTGGAACCTGCGGGGCATCCTGGATCGCATGGTCGGGGGAGTCGGCAGGCGCCGGGGCCGTCGCCATCCGACCCGGTTGCGAGTGGGCGACGCGGTCGACTTCTGGCGGGTGGTGGCTATCGAGCCGGGTCGCCGCCTGACCCTCCTGGCGGAGATGCGCCTCCCCGGAACCGCAATTCTCGAGTTCGAGGTGCTACCCGAGTCAGACGGCTCCCGCATCGTCACCGCCGCTCACTTCCACCCGGCGGGTGCCCTGGGCCTCCTCTACTGGTACGCGTTGTGGCCCGTCCACAAGCGCATATTCGCCGGCCTGGCCGATGCTGTGGTCGAGCGCTCGCTGGACCGGATGCCCGCCAAGGTACGGGTGGTGCCCCACAGCAGCTAGCCGGACTGCGACCAAGGTGGAGTCCGCCGCCGATCCGGATCACTACCTCCTCGCCTCGACGGTCGGTGAATGCGATTGTGTCGGTGCCGGGTGATAAGTTCGCCTCTGTGGAGGACCTGCACCGGACACACGCTCCGAACCGATCGGGCAACAGACCGTGGCGTTGCTGATCCACGTCGGGTCGCATCCCGACGAGTTGGTTGGTGGGTTGTGCGAGATGCTGGCGTCACCTCCGGCGGATCCCTTCGCGCCGGAAGTGGTGGCCGTGCCGACGCGCGGTATCGAGCGCTGGCTCACCCAGCGGATCGCCTCGGAATTGGCCGACCGGACGTCCGGCGACGGCATATGCGCCAACGTAGGGTTCCCTTCCCCGTATCGCCTTGTCCGGGAAGTGCTACGGGCGGTTCCCGAGCTGGCTTCGGCGCTGGATGCCTGGGAGGGACCCGCTCTGACCCGCACCGTCGTATCGGTGGTGGACGATCACCTCGATGAGCCGTGGATGTGGCTGTTGGCCCGCTTCATCGACGCCCCGAATGCGGTCGATACGCTCGGCAACAGCCAGCGCCTGCGGGCGGCCCGCAAGATCGCCGGACTGTTCACCCGCTACGCCCGGCGCCGGCCCGGGATGGTGCGGGCCTGGACGGAGGAGGACGACATCGGGCCGGACGGGGCGGCCCTAGCCGAGGCGGACGCCTGGCAGGCGCGCCTGTGGCGGCTGGTCCGGGCACGGATCGGGACGCCCAGCCTGGCGGAACTGATCCCCTCGGCCCTGGATCCGATCCGGAGCGGTACGCTCGATGTGGCTCTGCCGGAGCGGATCTTCGTGTACGGGCTCACATCGGCGGACCCGATGGATATCGAGGTGTTCGAGGCGCTGGCCGCCGCGCGGGATGTGCACCTGCACCTGTTGCATCCTTCGCCCGCCCTGTGGCGGGACACTGCGGTCCTTGTCGAGAGCGATGGGATCCCGACCGGTCCCGGAAGAGCGTCCGATCCCACCGCGCGTCTGCCTAGGCATCCGCTGCTGCGCTCCTGGGCACAGGAGAGCCGCGAACTCCAGCTGGTCCTGGCGAGCCGGAACCATACGACCGAACCATCCGCAGGAGCATCGGGACCCGCAGCCACGACCCTGCTCGGGCGACTCCAGCAGGACATCCGCTCCAACACCCTTCCTGCCGAGGGAGCCGCTCCGGTGGATGCCGCAGGCTGGGACCGGTCGATCCAGATCCACGTCTGTTACGGCGCCCGGCGGCAGGTGGAGGTCCTGCGCGACGCCATCCTCCACGTCCTGGCGGCGGACAGCACGCTGGAACCCCGGGATGTCGTCATCATGACGCCTGACCTCGCCACCTTCGCCCCCCTCTTGGAAGCGGTGTTCCTCGGTGATGCCGCTGGCGGCGAACCGGAATCCGGCGCCGGGGCGCTTGGAGAACGGACCGGCGGGGATGCCCTGCCCGACCTGCGCCTCCGGATCGCCGACCGGGCGCCCGCCGCCACCAACCCGCTGGTCCGGTTCGCCGCCACCGTCCTCGACCTGGCCTCCGACCGCCTCGAAGCGGGCACGGTCCGCGAGCTGGTGGCGATGCCGGTCGTGCGGCGGTTGTTCGGCTTCGACGAGGAGACGGCTGATGCGATCGCCGCGGTGATCGAGGACACCAACGTGCGCTGGGGTCTCGATGCCGACCACCGCGCCCGGTGGAACGCGGGCCGGGTGGGGGACCACACCTGGCGGCGCGGGCTCGACCGGGCTCTCTCCGGAGTCTTCTACGCGGACAGCAGCGTCCGGGTGGTCGGCACCATCGCCCCCCTCGACGGGGCTGAGGGACAGGAGGCATTGCCGATCGGCCTGCTGGCCCAGATCATCGACAGAATCGTCACGGTCCGGGAGCTTCTCGGCGAGCCTCGGCCGTTTTCCGAGTGGGGACCGGCCATCGCCGCGGCCGTTCGCCTGTTGGCGGCGCCGGCCTGGGACGACCAGTGGCAGTGGGGCCAGCTGGAGCGCCTGCTCGAGGAGAGCTTCCCCGGGGTGGAGGCAGGCGGTGACGATCCGCTGCTCGATCCTGCCGAGGCCCGGTTGGTGGTGGACTACTGGTCGCAGGACGTGCCGAGCCCCCTGCACTTCAGGACCGGGGACATCACGGTCTGCACACTGGTTCCGATGCGTTCGGTGCCCTACCGGGTGGCGTGCCTGCTCGGGATGGACGACCAGCGCTTCCCCAGAAGCAGCCGGGCCGACGGCGACGACCTGCTGGTCGACAACGAGATCGTCGGCGACTCCGACCGCGGCGCGGAGGACCGCCAGCTCCTGCTCGACGCGGTCATGGCGGCAGGGGACCACCTGATCGTCACGTACTCGGGGCGTGACCCTCTGACCAACGCCGAGTACCCGCCGGCGGTTCCCATCTCCGAGTTGGCGGACGTCCTGGCGGGCATCGCAGGGGAGGTGGGTCTCGAGAGCATCCGGACCCACCATCCCCTCCAGCCGTTCAGCGAGGTCAACTTCGTCTCCGGGGGTCTTGGCGTGTCCGGACCGTGGGGGTTCGACCCCATGCAGTTCCAGGGATCGGTGGCTGTCCAACGTCGTAACGGTCGCGAAGAAACACGGTTGTCGCTGCCGGTTCCCGAGGGTGATCTCTTCTCGGTGATCCGGCTCGCCGACCTGAGCCGCTTTCTCGAACATCCCGCCCGCGAGTTCATCCGCTCCCGCCTCGGCTTCACGATCCCGCGCCAGGGAGAGATCCCCGACGACACCGTGCCCACCAAGCTCGGCCACTTGGAGGAGTGGCAGGTCACCAACCGCTTCCTCACGGGATTGTTGTCCGGTCATCCGATCAACTCTCTCGAAGTTCACGAACGAGCCGGCGACAGCCTGCCGCCCGGCAACCTCGGGCGGGCAGGCCTCGACCGGGCCCGGCAGCGGGCGGTCGAACTGTGGGAGGCGGCCAGGGAGGTGGGATACGACCCGGAGCGGCACGAGCAGTTCACCGGAGCGGTGCAGGTGGGCGGCCGCACGGTCGAGGGCGTGATAACGGCCGATCCGGGCGCCTCCCGAGTCGACATGGTTACCCCTTCGAGGCTCAAGGGTAAGCAACGCCTGAGAGCCTTCGTCCAGGTGGTTTTCCTGTCGGCGCTGGACCCGCATCGCTCCTGGCAAGGGTTGCTGCTCGGACGCCACCTTCGGGGCGACAAGCTCCGGAGCGTGAGGATCGGACCGATCCGCGGCGACGCGGAGCGTCGCCGATACCAGGCGGAGGGATTGCTGTCGGACCTCGTCGAACTGTACGTAGAAGGCCTCACCACCCCCATCCCTTTGCCCTGCGAGACCTCCTATGGCTGGCAGCGGAAGATGGGTAGCCGCCGCGATGTCGCCCGGAGGGTCGCGGGGCAGACGTGGGAACCGGACCCGTACTCTCCGCTGCCGAGGGAGGCGGAGGATCCGGCCAACGAGTTCCTGTTCCCAGACCTGGCGACGATGTCGGCCCTGGAACGGAGTTCCTTCCCGCAGTACGCCGGGAGGCTGTGGGGGCCGATCCTACCCCTGATGGTGGAGAAGCCGGTGTGACCGAGATCGGTCCTTATGACCCCCACGCACCAATCGCCGACGGCCGCACGGTCATCGAGGCGAGCGCCGGTACCGGGAAGACCTTCACGATCGCGGCCGTGATTACCCGCCTGGTGGCCGAGGAAGGCCTTCCGCTCGAGCGCATACTCGTGGTCACCTTCACACGGGCCGCCACCGCCGAGCTCAAAGACCGGATCAGGCGCCGGATCGTCACCACCCTCAGTGCTCTCCGCGGTTCGCATGCAGAGCCGGTTGATGACCATGTCTGCGTCCTGCTCGACGCCGACCCCGCCCGGCAGGGTGAGTACTCGGAACGGCTCGAGGAGGCGCTGGCCCACTTCGACCGCGCCCAGATCTTCACCATCCACGGTTTTGCGCTCCGGTTGCTGGAGAAGCTCGGGTTCCGGTCACGGCTCTCCGGCGACATGGAGCCCCGTGAGATAGACGAACTGCTGCTCCGTCGGGCGGCCAGCGACTTGGTGGTGGATCGCTTCGCCGTTCCCCGGCCGGACGACAACTTCGAGCAGGTCACCCAGGAGCACCTGGCCCAGATCGGCAAGGTCGTCGTCACGATCCCGGATGCCCGGATCACTCCTGTGCCGGCCTCCGTGGACGGACTGGCGAGGGTTCGGGCGGAGATGGCCCGGGAGATGAAGTCGGTACTGTCCCGGCGGCTCTGGGCGGAAGGCATGGTCACCTTCGACGACACGCTCGTGGAGGCCCGCGACGCGCTGAACGAGGAGCGGGTCGGCGCCGGCGCCCGCGATCTGCTGGGAAGGCGCTACTCGATCGCCCTGGTTGACGAGGCCCAGGATACGGACCCTATCCAGTGGCAGATCCTCAGGGCGGTGTTCGACGAATCCCGGCTGGTCGTGATCGGCGATCCGAAGCAGTCGATCTACGCCTTCCGGGGCGCCGACATCGAGTCGTACCTCTCGGCGGTCGAGGACCCCGGCGGCCACCATACCCTGGCCACCAACTGGCGCAGCGACGGACCGCTGATAGACGCGCTCGACGCGTTACTGGCGGGCGCCACCTTCGGCGACGTACGGATCGGCTACCGGCGGGTGCGGGCGGCCGACCGGAACCGGACTGCCCGGATCCGAGGGGTCGATGAAGCCCTGGAGATCCGCCGTTTCTCGCATGACTTCCCGTTGCGCCGCACGCAACGCAAGGCGTTCTTCTACGTGGCGGACGCACGGAAGGCGGTCGCCTCGGATGTGGCCGTTGAGGTGGTCCGGCTCCTCGAGAACGAGGTCTTCCTGACGGCTGGCGACGGTGCAGAGCGGCGGGTGGCCCCGGGGGACATCGCGGTGCTGTGCCGCACCGGGATCCAAGTCGGGATGATCCGGGAGGCCCTCGGGGCCGCCAGCGTGCCGTCGGTGGTGGCCCGAACCGGGAATGTGTTCGCCACTCCGGCGGCCGAGCACTGGCGTCGGTTCCTCCTCGCGGTCGAACGGCCCAGCCGGGCGGACTACCTGCGCTTGGCGGCCAGTACGCCGCTCGTAGGTATGAACCTCCGCGAGGTGGTAGACCTGGAGGGCGACGCCATCCTTGACCTCCAGCAACGCTTCCTGCGTTGGCAGGGCCTGCTCCACGACCGCGGGGTGCCGGCGATGTTCGCCGACATCGACCGGGCCACAGGCCTCACCGCGCGGGTGCTTTCCCAGTTTGAGGGTGAGAGGGAGCTGACCGACCTCAACCACATCGCCGAGGAGATGCATGCCGCCTGGCGGAGGGGCCGGGTCGGGTCGCTGGTGGTGTGGGTCGAGGCCGCCATGGACGAGGCGGCCCGCAACGCCAAGGCGAACGTAGAAGACGCCGAGTCCCGCCAGCGCCGCCTCGACACCGATGCGGCGGCGGTCCAGGTCCTGACGATCCACGCTGCCAAGGGTCTGGAATACCCCGTGGTGCTGGCGCCGTACCTGTGGGATATCCCCCGGATCAAGCCCAAGGTTCCCGTCTTCCACGATCCCGAGCCGGCTCCCGAGGGTGAACCCCGTCGACGTGTGGTCGACGTAGGCGGTCCCACCTCTCCCGGCTTCGAGTCCCATAAGAAGTCGGCCATGGCCGAGGACACTGCCGAGGAGGGCCGGTTGCTGTACGTGGCGCTCACCAGGGCCAAGCACCGCTTGGTGGTGTGGTGGATCGAGAACACCAGGGACTCGGGCGAGACCAAGCTTTACCAACTCCTCAGCCGCGGGGGTGACCCCGATCGCGCGGTCGAGCGGCTGATCGATGTCTCCGGGGGGACCATCAGCCAGACCATCCTGACCGCGCCCCAGCCGGTGGTGCCGTACACGGGGGTGCGGCGGGTTCCCGGCCGGCTCGAACGGGCCCGCCTCGATCGTTCCCTCGACTACTTCTGGCGGCGGGTCTCCTTCACGTCCCTGTCGCCGGACCGGCCCCTGGGCGGGGAGGCGGACACCATGGACGAGCCCGACCGGGTCGATGAACCGGCCGACGTCGGCGAGCCGGGCGGAGCGGGCGGCGGGCTGTTGATGGACGACCTTCCTCGGGGTCCCCGGTTCGGGTCGCTGGTGCACCGGGTCTTCCAGAACGTGCCCTTCGACTCTCCGGATCTCTCCGCGGCGATCCGCTCCGAACTGGCCCAGTTCACCCGGCACGCCTCCTGGGACTTCGAGACGGATGCCTTCGTCCGAGGGATGGCTGCGGCGATGCGAACACCCCTTGGACCCGGAGACGACGCCCCGTCCCTGAGCCATCTCGACCCGGGGCGGACCCTCAAGGAGGTGGGCTTCGAGCTGCCGCTGCGTACTTCCGCATCGACCACCTCCCTGCGTGAGATCGCGGCCGTCGTGCTCGAACGCCTGGAAGGCGATGATCCGCACCGCGGCTACTTCTCGCGGCTGGTGGACCTGGAGCCCCATCGGTTCCGCGGTTTCCTGACCGGGGAGATCGACCTCGTCACCGTGCTTCCGGGCGGCCGCGGGGACCGTTACGTGGTGATGGACTTCAAGTCCAACACGCTTCCGGCCGAAGGAGAGCTGCCCACCGCGACCGACTACGGGCCGGGCCCGCTGGTTGCCTCCATGCACCACGGCAACTACGTGCTCCAGGCGTTGCTGTACCAGGTGGCTCTCCACCGGTACCTCGAATGGCGCCTTCCCGGCTACCGGCCGTCCGTCCACCTCGGCGGCTCCATGTACCTGTTCGTTAGGGGCATGATCGGTCCCGACACCCCGGTCATGGACGGGGAGCGGTGCGGTGTGGCGCGCTGGTTCCCGCCGCCGCAGGCAGTGGTGGCTGTGAGCGATCTCTTCGCAGGGCGTCGATGATGGTCGCCTCCGGACGGCTCGAAGCGGCCATCGCCGGACCGCAGGCTGTGGCCGGCGCGTCCGGCTTGCTGGCGGCCTTCAACGACGGGGGTGCGCTCTCGCCCCTGGAGGTCCACTCCGCCACGGTCATCAGCCGGTTGTGGGACGAGTCCGACCAGGCGGTGATGCTGGCAGCCGCCCTGGCCGTTCGGGGCACCCGCTTCGGGCACGTATGCATCCGCCTCGACACGCAGCGGGACGCGATGGTGATCGAGGGCCGGCCTCCGGAGGTGGTGGAGGCGCTTCCCTGGCCGGATCCGGAGGATTGGGTGGCGGCGGTGTCGCGTAGCGCGATGGTCGGCGACGGCAGGGGAGAGGAGCCTCTCGTGCTGGACGGTGATCGCCTCTACCTCGAGCGTTACTACCGGCACGAGGAGCGCGTGGTCAACCTGATCGGCACGCGCGCCGCCGCACCCCGGGCTGACCTCGCGTCGGAGACCCGGACGGTCCTGGACCGGCTGTTTCCTCCCGTCCTCGACGGCAGGCCGAACCTGCAGTACGCTGCCGCCGTCAATGCTCTGACCGGGAGGCTGACCGTGGTTGCGGGCGGTCCCGGCACCGGCAAGACGTACACGGTGGCGAGGATGCTGGCCGCTCTGGCCGAGACCTCCACGGACTTCCCCCGAGTGGCGCTGTGCGCTCCCACGGGGAAGGCGGCGGCCCGGCTGGGCGAGGTCATCGACGAGCTCGCCGCCAGGGCGGAGCACCCGATCGTCCGGGAGCGGCTGGGGACGCTGCAGACGGGCACCATCCACCGGCTCCTCGGGTGGGCGTGGGGACGGGGCCGGTTCGCCCACCACGAGCGGAACCGGCTTCCCCACGACATCGTGGTCGTTGACGAGATGTCGATGGTCTCTTTGCCCCTAGCTGCCAAGCTCATGGCCGCGGTGCGGGCCGACGCCACCCTGGTGCTGGTCGGGGATCCGTACCAGCTGGAGTCGATCGAGGCCGGGACGGTCCTGGCCGACATAGTGGGTCCGGCGGCCCGGTTGCCGGATGCGGAACAGCGGAGTCTCGTGTCCGGCATGCCCGCGATCGCCGGCTGCGTGGTGGTGTTGGAGCGGGTGCACCGATTCGAGGAGCAGGGTCCGATCGCCGATTTCGCCGACGCGGTCCGGGACGGTGATCCCGACCGGGCGCTGGAACTGCTCGACCGGGAAGTCGATGGCCTTCACTGGGTGAAGGACCGGACCGAGGCCGGCTTCCGGAAGCTCCGAGGCCGGGTCACCGAGCACCGCGGCCGGTTGGTGGAGGCGGCATCGGCGCCCGGCAGCGAGGAGGAGGCGCTGGCCCGCCTGGACGGGATGGCGGTGCTGTGCGCCAATCGCGAGGGTCCCGGCAGCGTGGAGCAGTGGAGGCGCGACATCGAGGACGCTCTCGACGAGAGGTTCCCCGGCCTCCGGTACCGGGGCGAGTGGTACCCCGGGCGGCCGCTGATGATCACCAAGAACGACTACAACCTGGGCCTCTACAACGGGGACATCGGCGTGGTGGTCCGGGCCGGCCAGGACACGAGCGTCCTGTTCGACCGGGGTGGCGTCCGCTCGTTCCCGCCCGGCTACCTGGGCGAGCACAGCACGGTCCACGCCCTGACCATCCACAAGAGCCAGGGCTCCCAGTTCGACGAGGTGGTCGTCTCGCTCCCGCAGGAGTCCTCGCGGTTGCTAACCCGCGAGCTCCTCTACACCGCGGTGACCCGGGCGTCCAAGAGGGTGACGATCGTCGGGCCCGAGTCCGCTATCCGCCTGGGCATCGAACGCTCCGTCCAGCGCGCCTCGGGCCTAAGGTCAAGGCTATGGGGATGAAAGTGCCGACTCAGGAGGACTCCGACGACGTGACGGCCCGCCTTGACGCCGTGTACTCCGACGAGCCCTCGGAGATTGACGAAGAGTTGCTTGAGGCGCAGCGGAGAGCGTTGAACGAACGCTGGTGATCCGCAGGGGGCTCCGGTTACTCCCCGTTTGGCCTCTTGAGGCTGAACCCGGGTTCAACCCTCTCGGATGATCGATGTCACCGGGGAACGTTGAGGATGATCGTGACGGCTATCCCGAAGGCGGCGATGATCACCGCTGTGGCCCGCCACACCAGCGCAGTGGTCTCTTTGTGAATGGTCAGCAGGGCTTGCGCGATGTCGGTCCGTACTTCTGCCTGTCTTGCCTCGTCCTCGGCGTCGACAAGGGGCTCGGTGACCGGTGCGGTGTCCACAGCAGTCATTCTCATCTGCCCTTTCTCATCAATAACAAATTACTGGTATATACAGCATAACAACACAGTGAGTCAAGTCTCCTCCACGTAGCGTCTCCGTTTTTAGCGAACTCCCTGGCCACCGGACCGTTCGATCCGTGGCAACCCTGCCAGTCCGGCGGACCGCGCCGATAGCATTGGACGATGGCAGACACCCCGGGGCATCCGGTACCAATCGGGGTGGATCCAGAGGTGAATCCGCGGCGGCGGCTCCACGACCTCGACGCTCTGCGGGGGTTCGCCATGCTGCTGGGCATCGGCCTGCACGCATCGCTGGCGTTCTTCCCGGCGGCCTGGTGGGTCCAGGACCGCACCTCCGGCTTCGAAGGGTTGTTCGACGAGTTCCTGTGGGCGGTCCACGGGTTCCGCATGCCGGTGTTCTTCCTCATGAGCGGCTTCTTCACCGCCCTGCTGTGGCGCCGCCGCGGCCTCGGCGCCCTGCTGAACCATCGGCTGCGCCGGGTGGCGCTCCCGCTCCTGATCGGCATGTTCACGATCGTTCCGCTGACCAGCCTCGTCGGGGACTGGGCGGCGAAGTCCGCACCGGCAGCCCAGGTGGCGGATGATGACATCTGGGGCAAGGTGTTCACCGGTGACGTCTCCGGCGTGGAGCAACTGCTGGACAGGGGCTTCGATCCTGACCTCCGCGGCGAGCCGGGGGGATGGGCCCTCCTCCATGCCGCGGCCCTGACCGGTGACGTGGAGATGCTGGAGCTGCTGCTCTCGCGGGGCGCCGATCCGGCGCCGGTGGCAACCGCCTCCGAGGATGAGACCCCCCTAGGGGTGGCCTTCCACTTCGGCCACGCGGAGGCAGCCGACCTGCTGGTTGCCCACGGAGGTGGGGATCCACTGCCCGAAGGGGTGGCATGGTCGGAGATACCGGGTTGGGGAGCAGGCGCAGTCGAGGCGGAGGACGACGATGATGCATCCGGACGGCTTGATCTGTCCACGATCCAGCGCTTCTTCCACCTGTGGTTCCTCTGGTTCCTCCTCTGGCTGGTGGCCGGCTTTGCGATCGTGGCATGGGCGGTGGACCGCCGGGGTCCCCATGGCTCCGGGCAGGCGACCTGGCCGCGGTGGGTCATGTGGTCGATGATCCCACTTACGATCGTGCCGCAGCTGTACATGGGCGGGGGCGGCGCCTATCCGGTCTTCGGGCCCGACACGTCGGACGGCCTCATTCCGCTTCCCCACGTTCTGGCCTACTACGCCACATTCTTCGCTTTCGGGGCCCTGATGTACGGGCGCCGGGGACGGAGCAGCGAGCTGCTGGTCGACACGATCGGGGGACGATGGTGGCTTTGTCTGCCGATCTCGTTCCTGGTCGTGCTCCCGGCCGGGCTGATCTTCACCTTCGAACCCGCCGTCTTCTCATGGCCGGCGGCGTCCGTCCTGCAGGTGGCCTACGCCTGGGGCATGTGCTTCGGGCTGATGGGACTCTTCCGGGTGCTGCTGGCGGAGGAGCGGCGCGCGGTCCGCTACCTCTCCGACTCCTCGTACTGGTTGTATCTGGCGCACCTTCCGGTTGTGGTGGTCGCTCAGGCCATGGTCCGCGACTGGAGCCTGCCCGCCGAGGTCAAGTTCGTGATGATCTCGGTGGCCGTGACGGTGCTGCTACTCCTGACCTACCAGCTCTTCATTCGGTACACGCCGATCGGAACGATGCTGAACGGCAGGAGAGCTCGCCCTTCCGCACCCATCAAGCCGGCGACGGTCCGGTAGCGAGATCGGCCGTCACTTCGGGTCCGTGTCGCGCGCTTAAAGGATCACCGAACTCGGGAATCCACGTGACCGGACAGGCATCACATCCCGGTACACGTCGGAGTTGGCCGGCACAACACCGTCCAGGGGCGGTACGTCCGACGGTCCGACGGCGAGAAGGGCCGTTGTGAGTTTCTCCCGTACCCGCGGGTGGAGTTGCGATCCCAAGCTGAAGGGCGGCGCCGGCCAGTCGACGGTGCGGTCGATCACGCGCAGTCCCGCCACCTCCTCGGGTCTCTCGGCCAGTGCGTGCTCCCAGACGGTTACGTCAACGGAGGCGATGTCGCAGGTGCGGTCGGCCAGAGTTCCTAGCGAGGCCCGGTGCGAGCCGGTCACGGCCTGGTCGGCGAACCACCTGCCGGGGAAGGACCGCTCGACATGAGCCTGGAGCCCGAGATAGCCGGACCAGGATTCGACCTCGTTCACGGCCAGCCTGGTCTCCAGCGCGGCGCCCAATGACTGCGGTCCGGACTTATGGGTGACGATCACCGCGTGGTAGACCGGACCTCCGTGACCGGCGAAGACCGGCGCGCCCACGATCGCATGGGACATCCGGCCCGCCGAGATGAGCGAAGCGGTCGGGTAGCCGCACATCCAGACCAGGTCGAGCGTGGGCGCTTGACGGAGCGCCTCGATGGTTGTTCTCCCCGCCTCGTGGTCGATCACCACCTCGATGCCTGTCATCTCCGACAGGTATTGCGCGAGATCGCGCATGATGGTCAGCGTGTTGTCACCCAGATAGCTCGCAGCTTTCAGAGACTCCTCCGCCGGGGTGCTCAACGTTCTCTCCTAGCTGCCGGTTGCTAGCCGCTAGTCACTAGTCGATGCTATCAACTAGCAACTAGCAACTAGAAACTAGAAACTAATCAGACCCAGGGGCTGTTCGAGTTCCGGTTGCCGAATGTGCCGCCGGTGCGGTACCGGTCCAGGGTGAACGGCTTCAACTCCTCGGGTTTCTCGCCGTACACGAGCATCTGAGCGGTGAGCTTGCCCACCCCGATCATCTTGAAACCATGGTTGGAGTCGGCGATCACCCAGGCGTTGTCGGCGAGATGGTCGAACACCGGCACGTTGTCGGGCGTGAACGCGCCGATCCCACCGTTCCTGCGGTCCTTGAAATAGGGTCGCAGGTTCTCGAGGCGCTTGAACAACATGCCCAGGGCCGAGCAGTAGTAGTCGGCGAACCAGGATTCCGCCTGGTAGAGGTCATTGAGGTGGCCGTAGGGCTCGACCTCCGCTCGGGGGCCGATCTTGATGGGGATGGTCCCGCCCTGCAGACCGGGAGCGCCCACCCGCTCGGCCGCGTAGCGCGTGTACACGTAGGTGTGGTCCTTGATCATGGTTCCGTCCTCGCCGTAGACCGGCGTGTCCAGAAGCTCTACGTGAAGAACGGGAGAATCCCGGTGCTGGGCGGTGCGGAAGTCCACGCCCTCGGGGAGGAGGACCTCGCCTTCCAAAAGGCGCCAGTAGGTCCACATGTCCATCTGTTCCTCGATGTGCCCGTCGGGATACACGACGTCGAGGTGCGAAGGCCCGCCCAGCCATTCCCACTGCTGCGGCGTCCACGCACCGGCGCCCACGACGACCTGCTCGCACGAAATGGGTCCTTGGTCGGTCTCGACCGCGGTGACCGATCCCGATGCGTCCCGCTCGTAGCCGGTGACCGTAGTTCCGTAAACGCGCTGCACGCCCCACTGGCGGCACTTCTGGTCGAGGCCCCAGACGGCGATGTGGGTGCCGGCGTATCCGGACCGGCGCTCGTGGAGCACCACGTCGCAGTTCTCGGTCTTGAAGTCGGGCCACAGCTTGGTCAGGAACGCATGCGCGTCCCGGCCGGTGTAGAGGTCGGAGGGGTACCCGCTGGCCATCTGTGATGCATGGAGCTCCACGTAGTCCTCATACTGGTTCGCTTCACCGACCGAGACGTAGCCGACCTGCTGGAAGCCGAAGTTCACGGGATCGGATTCCCACACCTCCACGCTGGCGCGCAGGATGGGGTGCAGCGAGTTGGTCATGTACAGGTTGCGGACGCACCCGCAGGCCAGACCGGTGGCGCCGGCGCCGGGACCCTGCTTGTCGATCAGGACGACATCGCTGCCCTTGCCCTTCCCCGATCGTTCGAGGTACATGGCCAGGTGGTAGGCGCTCGACAGCCCGTGGACCCCGGCGCCGACCACCACGAACCGGGCACTCCGCGGCAGGGGAACCGCATCGAAAACGGGGATGGCGGCCGGATTGACCGCTTGCCCGTCGACATCGGGCGGAAGCGGGCGGTTGGCGAACGGGTACCACTGGTTGTGTCCGGTGGGGTTGGGAACGTTCATGGGTTGGCCTTTCTCTACTGGTCTTGCTTGCTGTCGTTCGGGTTCACGTAGCCGGCGCCGATCGTCCGCCATATCAGCGGAACGCCGGGCCGGTAGGCGAGGTGATGGCGGTTCGGAGCGTCGATGATGGTGAGGTGGGCAGGGCCACCCGGCGCCAACCGGCCCACGTCCTTGCGCCGGAGAGCGGCCGCTCCACCGGTGGTGGCGGCGGCGATCGCCTCGTCGATGGTCATGTTCATGTCGCGCACCGCCAGCGCGATGCAGAACGAGATGGATGTGGTATAGCTCGACCCGGGGTTGCAATTCGACGCGATGGCCACGGTGACCCCGGCGTCGATGGCGCGCCGGGCGTCGGGATACGGTTGGCGGGTGGAGAAGTCCGCCGCGGGGAGGAAGGTGGCCACGGTATTGCTGGCGGCGAGGGACTCGATGTCGTCGTCGGAGAGGTAGGTGCAATGATCCACCGACGCGCAGTCCATCTCCACGCCGAGGCGGACTCCGGGACCGTAATCCAGCTGGTTGGCGTGGAGGCGCAGACCGAGGCCGGCGGCGCGGCCCGCCTCGAGGACCGCCCGCGATTGGTCGGCGTCGAACGCCCCGTTCTCGCAGAAGGCGTCGATCCAGCGGACGTGTGGCCTGACGGCCTCGAGCATCGGTCCGCACACCAGGCTGACGTACTCATCGGTCCTGCCCAGGTACTCGGTTGGCACCACGTGCGCGCCCATGAAGGTGCTCTCCGGGGTGGCCTCCGCGGCGAGCGAGGTGGTCGCAACCTCGGATTCCACCGACAACCCGTACCCGGACTTGATCTCGACGGTGGTGGTGCCGGCCCGGTGGACTTCCTCGAGCCGCCGTGAGAGGCCCGCCCGCAGGGCTCCCCGCCCCGCGGCGCGGGTGGCCTCGGTCGTCACCCGGATCCCGCCGCCGTCATAGTGCTCACCGGCCATCCGCCGCGTGAACTCCTCCGCCCGGTCGCCCTGGAAGACCAGGTGGGTGTGGGAGTCCACGAACCCCGGAATCACGCACCGGCCTCCGGCGTCCAGGCGCTCGTCCGCCACGGCGCCGGGAGGGCCGACCGAGACCACGGTGTCCCCGTCGATCACCACCGAGGCTTTCTCCACGATCCCGAGCGGTCCCGCCCCGAGCTCGGGGGCGTTGGTGACCAACTCGCCGATGTTGTCGATTACCAGAGTCACGCCGCCACCACCTTGGCGATGGCGGAGTCGAGTTCGCCCGCGACGTCGACCGAGACGTGGGCGCCGCCGACCACCACCGGCCGGCCGCCGACGACGAGGTGGTGAACGTCAGCGCTCGAACCGGCGAAGATCACCGCGTCGAGGATGTTGGGGGCGTCGATCCCCGCCAGGCGGACCGATTCCAGCCCGATGCTGGTGAAGTCGGCCAGATAGCCCGGCCTGATGGCGCCCCCGTCCTTCCAACCGAGAGACCTGTAACCGTTGACGGTGGCGATGGCGGCTAGGGCCTCGGTGGGGTGCATTCCCCGCCGGTTCGTCAGGATCCTCGCGCCCAGCTCCACGGCCCGCGCCTCCTCGAGGATGTCGATGACCGCGTGGGAGTCCGATCCGGTGCAGAGGGTCGCCCCAGCCCGGACCAGGTCCGGGCTGGGCCCGATCCCGTCGGCCAGGTCGCGCTCGGTGGTGGGGCAGATGCAGCAGAGGGCTCCGGCGGCGCCGATCAGGTCGATGTCGTCGCCTGAGAGGTGCGTGGCGTGCACCAGGGTGGTGTCCGGGCCCAGCGCACCTGCGCCGGACAGCACGGCTGTCGGGGTTCGACCGTGGACCTCGCGGCAGGCCTCGTTCTCTGCCGACTGCTCGGAGACGTGCATATGGAGGGGCAGGGCCCTGTCCTTGGCCCAGCGAGCCGCCTTCCCTATCGACGGCGGGTCGACGGCGCGGACCGAGTGAACCGCCGCCCCGACCCTGGTGCCCGGTCCGGAAACCGTCGCCCGCAGGCTCTCGACCCGACTTATCCAGGCGTGGACCGACCTGTCGCTGAACCGGGCCTGTTCGGGACGCAGCGGGGCGTACCCGGATCCCGACCAGGGGGCGAACCCTCCGTGAAGGTACAGCGTGTCGAGCAGGGTCAGGCGGACTCCGGCATCACGCGCCGCGGCCACCAGGCTCGCCCCGAAGGCGTTCGGGTCGTCGTAAGGATCCCCTCCGGGCCGGTGGTGGACGTAGTGGAACTCGCCTACCACGCCTATTCCCGCCAGCGCCATCTCGGCGAAGGTGGCCCGGGCGAGTTGGTAGTAGTTCTGCGGATCGAGGTTGGCGGCCACCCCGTACATCAGGTCGCGCCACGTCCAGAACGTTCCTTCACCGCCGTGGGTCCGGCCCCGCAATGCCCGGTGAAAGGCGTGGCTGTGGGCGTTGGCCAGCGCGGGAATGGTCAGGCCGGACAGTTCGATGGCGTCCTCAGGAGGCGAGGCGTGTCCGGGGGACACCCCGACGATACGGTCACCGTCCACTTCGATCAGGACTCCGGGGGTCACCCTCGGGCCGCCCAGCCAGGCCAGCTCGCACCAGTAGTGGTTGCTCACGAGCCCACCTCGGCCACGAAGCGGGTGATGCGCTCGACGAAAGGGTCACGGTGATGCCGGTCGAATTCCTCCCATGTGCTGAGGGTCATGGGGTCGATCCGGTCGACCACCAGGACGCCGTCGAGGTGATCGCACTCGTGCTGCCACGTCCCCGCGGTGAGGCCGCACAGGACTCGTTCATGATCGGTCCCGGACCGGTCGGTGTAGCGGACGCGGAGGTTTACGTGGCGTTCCAGCTCACCTCGCAGCGGAACAGACAGGCATCCCTCGTTGATGACCACCGTCCTGCCGTCGAGGATCTCGTACTCGGGATTTATCGCCACCGTTAGCGGGACGGCTGGCTTGTAGGGATAGCGCGGGTTGTTGTCGACCTCCATCACCATGATCCGGACGGGCTCGCCCACCTGGGTGGCGGCGATCCCCGAGCCGTTGGCATGCCGCATGGTGTCGATGAGATCGTCGATGAGTTCCTGGATGGCCGGTAGCGAGATGTCGTGGCGGGTCACTTCTCCCGCCCGTACCCGCAGCGCCGGGTGACCTATGGAGAGGATCCGCCGGACCGTCATCGCCGGCCTGGCCAGGGGTCTGGAGACGTGACTCCCCCCGGGAGTGTCCGGACGGCGTGCCACAACGGGTCCGAGTCGTAGTCCCAGTACTTGCTGAGCTCCACCGCCAGGCTGCCGTCGCTGATCGGGCCTCCGCGCAGCCGCCCGTTGTGGATGCGGACGCTGTGGTACACGACAGGGGACAGGACCTCGGCGGCTTCGATGTGAACCGCGCTGTGACGCCAGGCTTCACGGTCCCCGACCTCGTGGTGGACCACCAGGTTCGCCCACTGTTTCGGGGTCCTCTCCATGGAGCTGTAACTGAGGATTCCCGGGTATTGCCGGAACTCGGAGATCACGTCGATGTCGAACTCGTCGATGGCCTGAGCTTCCGCGGTCGACCGCCGGTTCCCGAGAAAGCCGACGATCAGCACGTCCGTACCCTTCAACAGGGTCGCCGGGTCGCACATGACGATCCTGCGGCGCAGTTCATCCTCCTGCCAGGTCCTTACCTCGTACGGGCGGAGCACCAGTTCGCCTGCCCTGGCGCGGCGAAGCAAGACCCGCAGGTCCCGGAGGAGGTGGTTCAGCACGGCCAGGTCGGCCTCGTAGTGAAGTAGGTCCGCGCATGGATGGCCGGCGGGGTTCTCGTCGGTCCGAAGGCGGGCCGGGCTGTAACGGACAGGCTTCACGCAACTCCTTTCAATAATCGGTCGCCACGCCGCCCTCGCGGGCTCGGCGGGCGACGAAATCGTCGAGTTCCTCGCGGACCGCGGGGTCCATCGGGGGCGACTCGTAAGCGTCGAGCAACTCCCTGGCCAGGGTCTCGGTGCGCCGGGCGGGATCGGGCCGTCCGGCCTCGTCCCAGGTCTCGAAGTTGCTCCAGTCGGAGAGGAGGGGGGTGTGGAAGGCGTCGCGATAGCGGGCCTGGGTATGAGCAGTGCCGAAGAAGTGACCGCCCGGGCCCACGTCGGCGATGGCTTCGAGGGCCAACGAACCGGCGTCGGTGGCCGGTGGCTCGAGCGCCGCGCAGATCATCTGCAGCAGGTCGGCGTCCAGCACCATCTTCTCGTAGGAGGCCCGCAGCCCGCCCTCGAGCCACCCGGCCGCGTGCATGACCAGGTTGGCGCCGCCCATCACCGCTCCCCACAGCGAGAACATGCTCTCGTAGGCGGCCTGGATGTCGACGGCGTTGGAGGCGTTGGCGTTGGACGACCGGTACGGAAGGCCGTAGCGGCGCGCCAGCTGGCCGCCGACCAGCGCGGCCTGGACGTATTCGGGGGTCCCGAAGGCCGGAGCGCCCGACTGCATGTCCACGTTGGAGGTGAACCCGCCGTAGGCGACCGGCGCTCCCCGACGGACCGCCTGGGTAAGGGCGATGCCGGCCAGGGCCTCCGCGTTCTGCTGGACCAGCGCCCCGGCGATCGTCACCGGCGCCATAGCTCCCGCCAGCGTGAAGGGGGTGACCACCACCGGCTGGTTCCGGGCCGACATCTCGAGGATGCCCTCGATCATCGGGGTGTCGAGCCGCAGCGGGGACGAGGTGTTGACGACCGTGAACAGCGAGGGCTGGGTCTCGAGGTCGTCCTCGGTTATCGCCCGGGCGATCCGGGCCATCTCGATCGTGTCGAGGGTCCGCTGCCGTCCGAGACTGTAGGTGTGGAAGGCCTTGTCGCTGAGCGTGAGCAGATCATGGGTGGCGTGGAGGTGACGGACCGAGGGATGGAGGTCGGTGGGTTCCACCGGGTACCCGCCGTGCAGGTGCAGGACGTTCAGGTGCTGGCTCAGGCGGACGAGTTGCCTGAAGTCGTCCCGGTTTCCCGTGCGCCGGTCGCGGCCGAGACCGGAGACATGGGGCGGGCTGGCCACCGCGGTGAACGCCAGATGGTTCCCGCCGAGGTGGACGTTGTGGGCGGGGTTGCGGGCGTGAAGGGTGAACACGGTCGGGGCGTGGCCGACAAGTTCGGTGACCATCTCGGGATCGAAACGCACCCGCGCCGAGTCGGGATCGACATCCGCTCCCTCCCGGCCGAGAAGCCTCCTGGCCTCGAGGTGCAGCATGTCCATCCCGACGTCGCGCAGCACCTGCAGGGACGCCTCGTGGATGGCCTCGAGCCGGTCGTCGGGAATGGCCCGGACCGGCTGCCAGGGGAGCCTCGGCTGGCGGAACTGGACCTGGGGGTTGTCGGGGCCGCGATCGGCGATGCGGGCGCGGCGCCCGCCCCGCCCCCGTCGTGCAGCCACTACGGGAGGCCCGTTTCCGCCATCGGGACGCGCACCCCACGGTCGGCGGCTACTCGTGCGGCCAAGCCGTAGCCGGCGTCCACATGCCTGATGACGCCGGTGGCCGGATCGTTGAGAAGCACGCGCTCCAGTTTCTCGGCCCCCAGATCGGTGCCGTCGGCCAGGCACACCTGGCCGGCATGGATCGAGCGGCCGATCCCGACCCCTCCTCCGTGATGGATGCTGACCCAGGATGCCCCGGATGCGGTGTTGACCAGCGCGTTCAGGAGGGGCCAGTCGGCGATGGCGTCGCTGCCGTCCGCCATGTCCTCGGTCTCGCGGTAGGGCGAGGCCACCGAACCGGAGTCGAGATGATCCCGCCCGATCACGATGGGCGCCTTCAGTTCTCCCGACCGCACCATGTCGTTGAACCGCAATCCCAGCCGGTGGCGCTCGCCATAGCCCAGCCAGCAGATCCGGGCGGGGAGCCCCTGGAAGGCGACCCGTTCTCCGGCCAGGGTGATCCAGCGCCGCAGCCCCTCGTCGTCGGGGAACTCCTCGAGGACGGCCCGGTCGGTCGCCGCGATGTCGGCCGGGTCGCCGGAGAGCGCCACCCAGCGGAACGGCCCCTTGCCCTCGCAGAACAGGGGGCGGATGTAGGCCGGCAGGAATCCCGGGTAGTCGAACGCCCGGTCGTACCCGCCGAGCTCCGCTTCGGCCCGCAGGCTGTTGCCGTAGTCGAACACCTCCGCTCCGGCGTCTAGGAATCCGACCATGGCCTCGACGTGGGTGGCCATGGCGGCCCGAGCCCGGTCGGTGTACTCGTCCGGTTTGGCCTCCCGGAGGTCGTCGGCCTCCTCCAGGGAGAGGCCGTCGGGGATGTAGGCCAGCGGATCGTGGGCCGGTGTCTGATCGGTCACTATGTCGGCGGCGACCCCGCTCGCCAGCAGGCGGGGCAGCAGTTCCGCCGCGTTACCGACCAGCCCCACCGACAGCGGCCGGCGGGCGGCCACCGCCTCCGCGCAGTGACGGAGGGCGTCCGCGTAGCCGTGGGCGACCATGTCCAGGTAACGGGTCTCGAGACGGCGCTCCGCCCGGTCGGGGTCCACCTCTATGCAAAGAGCCACCCCGCCGTTCATGGTGATCGCCAGAGGTTGGGCGCCGCCCATTCCTCCCAGACCGGCCGTAATCGTCAGGGTGCCCGCCAGGGTGCCTCCGAACCGTTTCCGGGCGATGGCGGCGAAACACTCGTAGGTGCCCTGCAGGATGCCCTGGGTCCCGATGTATATCCAGGAGCCGGCCGTCATCTGCCCGAACATGGTCAACCCGAGGTGTTCCAGGCGGCGGAACTCGTCCCAGTCGGCCCAGTCGGGAACGAGGTTGGAGTTGGCGATCAGCACCCGGGGAGCCCATTCATGGGTACGGAGGACTCCGACCGGCTTGCCCGACTGGACGAGCATCGTCTCGTCGTGGGCCAGGGTGGCGAGCGTCCGGATCATGGCGCGGTAGGCGTCCCATGACCGGGCGGCCCGTCCGGTACCGCCGTACACCACCAGGTCGTCCGGACGTTCCGCCACGGCGGGGTCGAGGTTGTTCTGCAACATGCGGAAGGCCGCTTCCTGCGGCCAGCCGCGACAGGTCAGACCGGTTCCGGTAGGAGCGCGGACACCTCCCACCGGCGGGCCTGAAGGGGGGTTCCTCTTTGCCGTCATCGCAGACCTCGCCGATCCGCAGGGATAGGTTCTCGCAGGCCGAACTGCTCCTTGAATAATACCTGATCCAGGTCTATCCTGTCAATAACCAGAAGGCGATTTCATATAATGAAACTAAGACAATCTACAGGGTCTCCGGATCGGGTGGCTGCCACCCGGGCACCATCCTCGGGCGGGAGCGGGTCGACGCTTCATGCCTCACGTTCGGCGGAGAGGGTCCTGAGCCTGCTCGATACGGTCGTAACCGGAGGGGCGGTCGGGTTGACCGAGGCGGCCGGAGCGACCGGCATACCGGTCAGCACGGCCCTGCGCCACCTGCGGGTCCTGACCGCCCGTGGCTACCTGGTCCGGGACGATCTCGGCAGGTACTCGGTGGGGCCGAGCTTCGTGCGGGTCGCCCTGGCCGCCTTCCAATCGGGGCCGTACGCCCGGCTCACGGCTGCGGCCCAACCGGCCCTGCAACGTCTCGCCGAGGTGACCGAGGAGTCCGCCTACCTGGCGGTCAGGGATGGAAGCGAAGCCGTCTACATCGCGACGGTCGAAAGTCGCAGAGCGATCCGTCACGTCGGATGGGTGGGTAGGTCGGTACCCGTCGAAGGAACGGCGCTAGGGGAGGCGCTGGCGAGCGAGGTGCCGAATCCCGGTCAGGTCCCCGTCCCGTTCTTCAACACCGGTGCCATCGAGCCCGATGTGACGGCGGTAGTGGCGCCCATCCATGGATCGGTGGGGGTCGTGGGAGCCTTCTCGGTCCTGGGACCGGCGGAGCGGTTGGTGGGGGAGCGCTTGGACCGGACCGCCGAGGCCGTGGTTGACGCGGCCCGAGTGACCTCGCTGGCGCTCTTTCCGCGATTGGCGGTGCCGGGATGACAGTCCTGCTCGAGGGTCCCGGTGTAACGATCCCGGACGTGGTCGGGGTTGCCCGCCGGGGCGAGAGAGTCCGGCTTACGGATGGCGCTTTGGAGCGCATTAGGGCTGCCCGCTCCGTAGTGGAGCAACTCGCCGAGGGTGACCCGGCCTACGGGATCTCCACCGGCTTCGGCGCCCTGGCCACCACCACGATCCCTACCGGACGGAGGGCCGACCTGCAACGCTCGCTGATCCGTTCCCACGCGGCGGGGATGGGACCGTCCGTGGAGGCCGAAGTAGTCCGGGCCATGATGTTCCTGCGGGCGCGGACCCTGGCGCTCGGGTATTCGGGGGCGCGGCCGGTGGTCGCCGAGGGGCTGGTACGCCTGCTGAACGCCGGGGTCGTGCCGGTGGTGCCTGAGCACGGCTCGCTGGGGGCCAGCGGGGACCTGGCTCCCCTGGCCCACGTCGGTCTCGGTCTCATCGGTGAGGGCGAGGTGGTGACCGGGGAGGGGGTTGACGGCGCCGCCGAGGTCCTCGCTCGACATGGGATCGAGCCGTTGGTACTGGCGGAGAAAGAGGGTCTCGCTCTGACCAACGGCACGGACGGGATCCTGGGAATGCTGTGCCTGGCGGTCCACGATGCCTCGTACCTGCTGGTCGTTGCCGACATCGTTGCGTCGCTCAGCGTCGAGGGTCTTCTGGCAACCGACCGCGCATACGCGGCCGACCTCCAGGCGTTGCGGCCCCATCCGGGCCAGGCCGCCAGCGCCGCCAACCTCAGGGCGGTTCTGGCCGGGTCACCGATCGTCGCCAGCCACCGCCACGGCGACCTGCAGGTCCAGGACGCCTATTCGATCCGGTGCACGCCCCAGGTCCACGGCGCGGCCCGCGACACCCTCGCCTTCGTGAAGGAAGCGGCCGACCGCGAGCTGGCCTCGGCCATCGACAACCCGATGGTCCTTCCCGACGGGCGTGTCGAGTCCTGCGGCAACTTCCACGGGGCGCCGGTGGCTTTGGCCGCGGACTACCTTGCGATCGCCTTGGCCGAGGTGGGCGCCATTGCCGAGAGACGCCTCGACCGCCTGCTCGATCACAACCGCTCCCATGGCCTGCCCCCGTTCCTCGCCGACGATCCCGGCGTCGACAGCGGCCTGATGATCGGCCAGTACACGGCGGCCGCCATGTGCGCCGAGAACCGCCGCCTAGCCGCTCCTGCCTCGGTCGACTCCTATCCGACCTCCGCCATGCAGGAGGACCATGTCTCGATGGGCTGGTCCGCGGCCCGGAAACTCCGCGTGGTGGTCGGCAATCTGCGCCGGATACTGGCCATCGAGTGGGTTACGGCGGCGCGGGCCATCGACCTGCGGGCGCCGCTCGAACCGGCCGCCGGTACCGCGGCCGCGATCCGGCCCCTGAGAAGCCGCGTGTCCGGAGCGGGCCCCGATCGCATCCTGTCGCCCGAGCTCCGGGAGGCCGAAGAGCTTCTCTCGGAAGAGGCTCTGGTGGAGGCGGTAGAAGCCGTCACAGGCCCGCTCGGCTGAGACCGAGCCGCCGCCCGCTAGGAGGCGAGCGGCTCCAGCTTTGACAGCAGGTCCGAGACGTGGGCCAGGTAGTCCTCCACGGTCTCGCGGGGCAGCCAGCCTTCGTAGAAGTTGGTGTGCAGGGCTGCGGCCGCGGCAAAGGCGGTCCGTATGTCGCGATCCCCGGTCTGGTCGACAAGTAAGTTGACCGCGCGCCACAGTTGGTGATGGCCGTTGTGGGGCCAACCTCTCGCCTCGGCGGCGCTCTTGACCATCTGGGCAGCAGCACCCCAGCCCTTCTCCGAGGCCTGTAGCAGGTCGTCCTCGGCCAGATAGGTGTGGGCTTTGGTGAGGAATTCTCGCCCGGTGACGTTGTAGTACCGTTTCTTAGTGGTCATGGGGACATCATATCGTAATCCTGGGGTCAATGGAAGAGGCACACCACCACGTCTCGGCGGTCACCTCGCCCCTACAGATTCAGGCTTGCCGTGTCGAGGGGAGCAGCGACACCGGGGACTGTTACCGTGACTCCCGTAGCGTGAGATCAGCAGATCGCAGTAACCGGAAAGCGGGGAGTGACGGTACAGACATGAAGGAAGAAATCCGCGCCGAAGCAGCGGCAGCGCCGTTGGGTCCCTACTCGCAGGGCATGCGGGTCGGCAACCTTGTGTTCACAGCAGGGATGGGACCACTCGATCCGGAAACCGGAAAGATCGTCGGCGACACGATCGAGGAGCAGACGGAGTTGACCATCGATAACCTGAGCGCCCTCCTGGAGGAGGCGGGTAGCAGCCTCGACCATGCCGTTAAGGCGACGGTGCATCTGCAGGACCTCGGCGACTTCGCAGCGTTCAACCGGGTGTACGAGCGGCGCTTCGGTGATCCCAAGCCGGTCCGCACCACCGTGGGCAGCGACCTCCACGGCATCATGGTCGAGATCGATCTGGTAGCGGTGATCCCTTCCTGAACTCCCGCCGGTAGCAAGGAAGGGAGGCTGGTGGCTCCGAGCACAGATCCATCGGAGTCGTGGACGCTCGCGGGAGGAGTGGTATAGGTGGCGAGTGAGCGGGCGGTCGCCGAGGGGCGGATCTCATGGGCCAGAAGGCGCATGCCGGTGCTGGGGGATGCCCTGGCCGAACTGGCGCGGCGTGGGGTGTTCGACGGGCTGACGATCGGTTTCCGTCTCCATCTGGAGCCCAAGACGGCGGTGCTGGTCGAGGGTTTGCTGGCCGCCGGCGCCCGGGTGGTGGCCATGGGCAACGAGGGCACCACCCAATTCGGCACTGCCGAGGCGCTGGCCGATCGGGGTTGTGAGGTTCTCGACCGTCCCGGCGACGGTAAAGGCGCGGTCCGAACTCACCTCGGCCGGATCGCCGCGGCCGGCCCGGATCTGGTGCTGGACAACGGCGCCGAGTTGATCGAGGCGTGCGTACGCGCCGGCCGGACGCCCAGGGGGGCTACCGAGGAGACCACTTCGGGGGCTTTCCGGCTGCGGGAGGCCCTGGCCGGGGCGGTGGGGTTCCCGGTCATCGTGATAAACGACAGCTCGTTGAAAGCGATCGTGGAGAACAAGCACGGGGTGGGGGAGTCCGTCGTGGACGCCATCGTGCGGGCCACCAACATGTCGTTGCACAAGAAGCGGGTGGTGGTGTTCGGTTACGGATGGTGCGGCCGTGGCATCGCCCTCTATGCCCGCCGCCGGGGGGCCGATGTAGCCGTGGTGGAACCCGACCCGGTCAAGGCGCTCGAGGCCGCCATGGACGGTTTCGACGTGGCCGGTCCGGACGGGCCGGTCCGGACCGCTGATGTGGTCATCACCGCTACCGGGCGCGAGCGGGTGGTGGGATATGAACTGATCGAGACGATGCCCGACGGTGTGCTTCTGGCCAATGCCGGCCACACCGACGCCGAGATCGACGTGGTCCGCCTGGAGCGTGAAGCACCCGGCGAGTTGGTATCCCCCTCGCTATGCGCCCACGAGTTGCCCGGCGGACGCACCGTGTTCCTTCTGGCCGAGGGCCGCATCGTCAATCTGGCCGCCGCCGGCGCCACGGGCAACCCGATCGAGGCCATGGATCTCGGGCTCACCCTGCAGGCCCGGTCGCTGGCTGTCCTGGCCACTTCCGCCGGCGACTTCCGGCCTGGACCCCAGCCGGTGCCCCCGCAGATCAACGAGCAGACCGCCACCGCCATGCTCGAATCCATGGGCCAGGCCCCTGCCTGACTACCGCCCGGGTTGATTCACGGATACGACGGCTGACCGACGACGGCGCATGTGAAGACGGATCATGCGAACGTCACCACGTTCCTGCCCAGTACGCGGCGGTCCTTCAGGCTGAGGATGGCGGCCTCCAGTCCGTCAAGGTCGGTCCGGGTGGCGACAACGGTCTTCAGCAGACCTTGTGCGGCCAGTGCGATGGCTGTCTCCAGGTCGCTCTTGGAGCCGGCGGCGGAGGTGAGGATGCGGAGTTCGTTCTTGATCAGAGCACCCGGGTGGATGTCGAGGGGCTGGCTCGTGTAGCCGATCTGGACGAAGGAACCGCCCGGAGCGAGGCAGCTGAACCCGGCCCGCATCGTTTCCCGAGTCCCGACGGTTTCGAAGAACACGTCAGGCGCTCGTCCCAGCATCCGGCTCGCCTCCCCCGGCAGCGTCTCGTAGCCTTCCGGATCGTCGATCACCAGGCCGGCCCGGGCGCCGAGGCTCCGTGCCAACTCCAGCTTGGCCGCTTCGTCCGCCACCGCCAGTACGGTCGCGCCGGCCAGGGCCGCAACCTGGGTGAGCATCAGGCCGACCCCTCCGATGCCGTTGACCACTGCGGGGTCTCCGATCCCGATTCCTGCCAGGCGTACCGCATGGACGGCGGTCATCCCGCTGCAGGCCAGCACCGCGCCCGCCTCGAACGGGACGGTGTCCGGCAGGGGAACCAGATTCCTCTCCGGAACGATCACGTACTCGGCGAAGCCGCCGTCGGCCGTGAACCCGATCATCCCTCCCGAACGCGTGCACAGCCGGTCCCGGTTCGTGTTGCAGTAGCGGCAGGATCCGCAGTTCATCACGTTGTAGACCGCGGCCCGCGAGCCCGGTGATCCGGCCCGAGCGCCGGCGACCTCCCCGGCGATCTCGTGCCCGAGCACCCGAGGCATACCCATCGGGTCGATCAGCCCCTCCAGGAAATGCAGCTCGGTCCCGCATACGCCGGCCGCCCTCACCCGGACCGGCGCCCAGCCGTCCGGCGCTCCCGGAACCGGGCGCTCCGCCAACCGGAGCGCGCCATCCCCGACGAACTCGGCCGCCCTCATCGACGCAGGAAGGGATACCGCCACGAGCTGCAAGCGTACTCGTGGCCTGGCTTGGGAAGCCGGCCCACCGAGCTAGTAGAGTCACACGCTATCCCGATCGATACGAGAGGAATGACGCGTGGTATCTGAGCCGACCACCGGCTCGTCCCGCCGCTATATCGCGGGCCGTAGCCCGGCACTGGCCGTGGATCGCATCACCCAGGTATTCGAGAAGGACGGAAAGCCGCTGGTGGCTCTACAGGACGTGTCGCTGAACGTTCGGCAGGGGGAGTTCCTCACCCTTGTGGGGCCGTCGGGATGCGGGAAGTCCACCCTCCTCAAGATCATCGCCGGACTCCTCAGCCCGACGGCCGGCAGCGTCTACCTCGGAGGTAGCGAGGTGACGGAGCCGCGTGAAGAGATCGGCCTGATGTTCCAGACCTCCACCCTCTTCCCGTGGCGCAACGTGATCCGCAACATCTCACTTCCCCTCGAGATCATGGGCACTATGGAGCCGGACGGGGAACGACGTGTCGCGGACGTCGTCGAGTTGGTGCGGTTGCAAGGATTCGAGCAGCACTACCCGCGGGAACTCTCGGGCGGCATGCAGCAGCGGGTGGCCCTGTGCCGGCTGCTGGTCTCGGATCCGGACCTGATGCTGCTCGACGAGCCGTTCGGGTCTCTGGACGAGTTCACCAGGGAGCACCTCAATACGGAACTGGCGCGTATCGCCGAGCACGAGCACAAGACCACGGTGTTCGTGACCCACAACATCCGGGAGGCGGTCTTCCTCTCCGACCGGGTGGCGGTGATGGGGACCACGCCCGGCCGGATACTCGATCTGGTGGACGTCGATCTCCCCAGACCGAGAGTTCCGGGCTCACGACGGTTGGCGGAGTACACCGACACCGTCAACTACATCCGCGAAGTGCTCGGCCTCTTCTAGCGAGCGGAAGGAGTCTCGATTGGCTACCGACAGCATGTCCGACGCCGAGACGCTCGGAATGGGGTCTCTGCCGGGTTCCAGCTCGGACTCCCGCTTCCGCAGCTTCTGGACGCAGGTCCTTCTGACCGGCTCGGTGGTGATCGCCATCTTCCTCATCTGGGAGTTGCTCAGCAGCTGGGAGGCCATCACCGGGAGCCGTCTGTCGTTCTGGCCTGAGATCGTGCTGTCGAAACCGTCGGAGATAATCCCGGCCTTCTTCCAGGCCATAACCACCGGGTTCGTCTTGTGGCACTTCTGGGTCACCTTCCAGGAGACCGCCATCGGGTTCGTCATCGGGGCCGGCGGAGGATTCCTGCTGGGTACCTACGTAGCCCTCGTACCGACCTTCAGAAAGGCCTTCTACCCGGTGATCATCCTGTTCCAGTCGACCCCCCGGGTCGCCCTGGCGCCGGTGTTCATCGCCTGGTTCGCCTTCGGGATCGCCTCCAAGATCGCGCTGGCGGCGACGATCTGCTTCTTCCCGGTCCTGATCAACACCATCACCGGGCTGACGGTGATCGACGAGAACGCGGGGCTGCTCATGAGATCTCTCAGAGCCACCCGATGGCAGACGTTCCGCCACCTGCGGCTCCCGAGTTCCGTACCGACCGTGTTCGCCGGACTCAAAGCGGCCCTTACCTTCGCATTGATCGGGGCCATCGTGGGCGAGTTGACCGCCACCAACGAGGGGGCCGGCCACCTGATCGAGACAGCGGCCTTCCAGTTCCGCAGCGACGATGTGTTCGCGTACCTGCTGATGCTGGCCCTGATCGGCCTCGCGCTGTTCCTGGTGGCCGCATGGCTGGAGCGGAAGCTGCTCTTCTGGCATGTGGATCTTGACGAGGCCACTTGAGTGGCCAACATATAGAATCATGGTGAGCACCTGCTCGCCCGGACAAGGAGGAAGGGATATGAAACCGACTACCCGCTGGAGCCGACCCTGGTCGGTCGTACTGGCGCTTGCGATCGTGATGGCCATGATCGGGGCTGCATGCGCGGAGGATGAGGAACTCCGAGATGTGAACCTGGCCCTGTCGACGACGAGCGGGTTCGGCTACGGCTACTGGATCGCGGTAGGTCTCGGGTACTACGAGGATGAGGGCCTCAACGTGAGCCTGCAGGGCACCGGGGGATCATCCGAGGTAGCCCAGATCTTGGCGGCCAACAACGCCGAGGCGGGAATGGGGGTTCCAGGGGCGATGCTGCCTGCCATCGAGGCAGGGGCGGGCTTGTACCCGTTCTTCACGTATGCCTATGGCGAGGTGTTCGACGTAGTGGTTCCTGCCGGATCGTCGGTCAACAACATCGCCGGCCTGGCCGGTCTGAAGATCGGCATCTCGGAGCTGGCCGGTGGTGAGGTTCCGCTGGTGCGGGCGCTGCTGGTCGAGGCAGGCCTGGATCCGGACAACGATGTGGAGATCATCGAGGTGGGGACCAACGCTCCGACCGTCAAGGCGGCTCTGGACGATGGACGGATCGACGCCTACTCGTCCGCCAAGTCCGACATCGCCTCGATGAACGCGGCCGGCCTCGACACCGTGTCGATCGCGCCAGCCTCGCTCAATACCCTTCCTGCCGAGGGGCTTCTGGCCGCCGAGGACTACAAGGACGACGACGAATTGCTGATCGGTCTTGGCCGTGCCACTGCCAAGGGCCAGCTGGTGGCTTACGCCAACCTGGACGGCGCGGTGTGCGTGCTCAAGGAACTCATTCCCGAAGAGTTCACCGACGAGGCGGAAGGCCGGGCGGGCCTCGCCGCGGTCATCGAGATCACCACGGCTCCCCAGGAGGGTGGCGACTACGTGTTCGGATTCCTGGATGCAGCCGGGTGGAACACCTATGTGAACATCTTCATCCAGGGTGGCGTGATAACCCAGCAGATCGACATGGGCCAGTACGTGATCGACGATCTACTCGACCAGATCAACGACTTCGACCAGCAGGCGATCGTCGACGAGGCCAACGGGCTGGAGACCGACTGCTGATTGACCTCTGATCGGATCCTTACAAACGCATCTTTTGTCGCAGGCGGCGACCGTCCCATCCGGGCGGTCGCCGTCAGCGGTCAGAGGATCCGTGGGTTGGGTGATCTTGACGAAGTAAGGGACACGGTGGCCGCCACCGCGGATGTCGTCGATCTCGGTGGAGGAGTTGCCTTCCCCGGATTCGCCGACAGCCATGTCCATGCCGTCAACTACGGGCGCTCCCGGATGGGAGTTCCGTGCTGGCCGTCGGATGTCTCCTCGGTGAGCGACATCGCCGGAAGGGTGGCGGACGCCGACCGGAGGCTCCCGGCCGGCCGGTGGATCAAGGGCCGCGGCTACGACCCGGCCCGCCTGTCCGAGGGGCGGGCGCCCACGGCTTCCGAGCTGGACCTGCCCGGAGGCCGCTGCGTGGTGCTGGACAGCTTCGACTTCCATCGCCGGGTGGTCAACCACGCCGCCCTCGTCGCGGCCGGCATCGGAGCCGGCACTCCCGACCCCCCCGACGGGGAGATAGTCCGGGATGAGCATGGCGTTCCTACCGGTGAGCTGCTGGACGGCGCTCGCGCCCTGATGGATCCGGTGGTGCCACCCTGGTCCGAAGAGGAGGACGAGCAGGCGATCGAGATCGCCACCGACTACTTCCTGTCCCACGGTTTCACCTACGTGACCAATGCCGCCCCGCTCACCATGTCCCACCGGGGTGAGGAGGTGGCGGCCTTTCTCCGGATGAGCGAACGCCGGGCCCTCCGGCTGCGGTTCACGTCGATGATCAGGGCCGAACTGCTGGATGCGGCCGGGGATCTGGGGCTCCGTCCCGGCGCCGGAGGCCCCAACTTCCGCATCGGCGGGGCCAAGGTCTTCTCCGACGGCGCATTCGGTCCCCGCACCGCGGCGATGCTGGAGCCCTATTCGGACTCCGGCACGTCGGGCACCATGCATATCGATCTCGGGGAGATGGAGGAGACGATCCGCAAGGGCGCCCGGATCGGATGGCAGATGAGCATCCATGCCATCGGCGACGCGGCGGTGGAGACGGTGGCAGG
The DNA here is from genome assembly GCA_011523635.1 of Acidimicrobiia bacterium. GTDB lineage: Bacteria > Actinomycetota > Acidimicrobiia > Spongiisociales > Spongiisociaceae > Spongiisocius. The sequence continues at coordinate 10,863 of WTGI01000017.1, read as the reverse complement.
TCTGCTGGCCGCCCATCCACCGGCGGGCGGCACCCGCTCGCACCGGATCGAGCACTGCTGCCTCACGTCGGCTGATGCCGTCCGTTCGATGCGGCAGGGCGGGATCATCCCGGTGCCGCAACTGTCGTTCCTGCGCTTCCGGGCCCCCGATTTCCTGGCCGCCCTGGGCGAGGAGCGCTTGGCGGCGATGTACCCGCTCCGCACCTGGATCGATGCCGGCCTGAAGCCGGTTCACAGCTCGGACACGCCCGTCATCCCGGACGCCGCGCCCATGGCGGCCATCGCCACGGCCACCGCCCGGGTCGATGCGAGCGGCCGGGTATGGGGCGCCGGGGAGGGCGTGAGCTTCGACGAGGCCATGGCAACCGTGACCGCATGGCCGGCCGAGGCGGACGGGCAGTCCGGCGACCGGGGCAGGGTCGCCGAAGGCTACCTGGCGGACTTCACCGTCCTTCCTCGTGACCCGCGCCGGCTCCCGCCGGACGAGATGGCGGAGACGGCCCCGGTGATGACCATCGTGGGGGGTGATGTGGCGTGGCGCTGCGAGTCGCTCTCCTGAGCGGCCTGGCTGCGTAGGGGTCGCCCGGCTATGTCCATGATCGACATGCATGCCCACTACCTGTCGCCGTCGCTGCTCCGCCACGCGTCGGCCGGAAGCGGGCCGGTCGGCCTGGCGCCGGACGGCCGGTCGTTCCTGTTCCCGTCGGGCTCCTCCCGTCCGGTCCCCCCACCCCTCTGCGACCTGACCGATCGCCTGCGCTGGATGGAGGAGCGAGCCATCGAGAGGCAGATCCTCGCGCCTTGGATGGACGTCACCGGCGACGACCTCGCTCCGGAGGCGGCGATGGCGTGGTGCCGGGCCATGAACGACAGCTGCGCCGAGGACATAGGGGAGGAGCCCCGGTTCGGCGCTCTGGCGGCGCTGCCGGTGGTAGACGGCGAGGCAGCCGCCCGTGAACTGGTCCGATCGGTGGGGCAACTCGGGTTCTGCGGCGGCGCCATTCCCACCCAGGTCGGGGGCAGGGACCTCGACGTGGCCGGCCTGGAGCCCTTGTGGGAGGCGGCCGCGTCCCTAGGTGCCCTGCTCTTCATCCATCCCTTCCGGGTGATGGGCGGTGATCGGCTGGAGGCTCACTTCCTCAACAACGTCTGCGGCAACCCGTTCGAGACCACGCTGGCCGCCTTCCGGCTGTATTTCGCACGGACGTTCACCCGGTGGCCGGACCTGCGGGTCCTGCTCGCCCATGGCGGCGGCGTCCTGCCGACGCTGGCAGGCCGGGCCGCCCACGCGTCCCGTCACGCACCTGGCTTCGACCGGACGGTCGATCATCCGGACTCGATCCTGGAGTGCTTCTACTACGACACCATCCTGCACGATCCCAGGGCCCTGGCCCTGTTGATGAATGCCGTGGATCCGGCCCGGATCGCGGCGGGGACCGACTACCCGTTCCCCATGATCCTCGACCGCCCCACCGACCATGCCCGTGAGGCCGCCGACCAGGCCGGCCTCACAGAGGACGCGCTACGCCGCATCCTCAGCGGCACCGCCGAGGAACTTCTCGGTCGGTGATCAGCCGCTGGTAGCGAGTCCCCTGGCGCTAACCGGCATAGGGCGGGGGAGCCGCGGCGGGCGACTTCACGAGCCGGCCTCCCTTCCAGACCATCGGGATCTGGGCGGAGTCGCCGAGGATCGCGATGTCATCTAGAGGGTTGGCGGCGACGGCGATGATGTCCGCGTCGTAGCCTTCGGCCAGCACCCCGGCCTTTGGCGCTCTGGGACCAAGCGTGGCCGGGCCGTTGGCGGTGGCCGCTTCAATCGCTTGGAGGGGGGTCATGCCCGCCTTGACCAGCGCGGCGAGCTCCAGCCCGTTGGTGCCCCACGGACCGCCGCTCACCATGATGTCGGCGCCGGTGGCGATCGGGATGCCTGAGGCGATGGCGAGTCGCATGGCGGCGGCGTGGGTCCGCTCGACCTTGGCCTGCGCCTGCCACGCCCAGTCCGGTATCTGGCCCTTGAGCGACACCAGGTACTCGACGGCGTGGCGGGTGGGAACGGCCATGGTTCCCATCTCCAGCATCAACTCGGCGGTCTCCTGGTCGAGGGTGCTGCAGTGCTCGATGGTGGTCACACCGGCCCGGGCCGCTGCAGCCACGCCCGCCAGCCCGTGGCAATGGGCGCCGACCGCCATCTCGGCCATGGCCGCCTCCTCGACGATGGCCCGCAGTTCCTTGTCGTTGAACTGCCGGTGGTCGGGGTGATCGAAGTGGCTCATCGTGCCGCCCGTGGCGTTGATCTTGATGACCTTGGCGCCCACCCGGATCTGGCGCCGGACGGCTTTGATACATTCCTCCACTCCGTCGCACACGGCCACCCAACCCACGCCAGACGCGGCCAGGTCATCCCGCCAGGATTCCGGCATCCAGTGGATGTCGCTGTGTCCCGCGGTGGGACCGAGGGCCGCTCCCGCCCCGTAGATGTTCGGCCCGACCAGCGTCCCCTCTTCCACCAGCCGGCCGAGGTGGACACCGAGCCCACCCATCTCGCGGGTGCTGGTGAAGCCTGCCATCAGGAGGGTATGGGCATCCCGAGCCGCCCGGACCGATAGCATCGGCAAGGGTGTGGTGGCCAGTTGCGTAAGGTCGGCCGCCTTAGTTCCGAAGAAGTGGGAATGGCAGTCCCACATCCCCGGCATCACGACCGGCACCTGATGGGTGACGCCGCCCGGGGTGCCCGGCGCGTCCGCTGATCCCCCTGCGTACGTGATGGTGTCGCCATCGATCACCACGCACCCGTCGGTTACGGGATCGCCCCGTCCTGGGATCAGCAGATCGGCTTCAATGCGTATCGAATCGGTTGTCACAGAATCCTCCGCTGACCGCACGATAGGCTAGGTGACCCGGAGTTTGCGACGAGGGGCACCGATTGCGCGTCACCAGGAAGGTGTTCATCAACCGCGATCCGGACATCGTGTTCGGCTACCTTGCCTCCGCTGCCAACGAGCCGGTATGGCGGGCCGGCATCCTCCGTGCCGAGCCCGACCAACCGGTTGAGGCCGGGATCGGGTCCACCGGCACGAGCCTCCTCAGGTTCATGGGCCGGGAGGTGGAAGTGTGCTGGGAGGTGGTGGAGTTCGAGCCGCAAGCGCGGCTGTGCAGGGAGTACACATCGGGGGTTCGGGGCGGCCGGGACCGCTACACGCTGGAGAGGTTCGGTAAGGGCGCCACCGTGGTCGAGGTGGAACTGGAGTTTGAAGCAGCCGGCCTGATGGGCCTGCTCATCCCCAGCCGGCGAACCTCGATGGAGCACGAACTCCGCACCGACCTTCAACGCCTGAAGGCCATCCTCGAAGACCGCTAGTCAGTGGTCAGTGGTCGCTAGGCGACCGACTAATACAACTCCAGGTACTCGTTGGACTCCCAGGCGCTGATCTCGTCCGTGCGCTGCGAGTCCGGGTCCTCGTTCTCTTCAGCGGCGTACCGGCCCAGTTCGTAGCGGCGAACCGCCAGGAACGCGTCCTTGAACTCCTGGCCGAAGAACTCGGTGGTGGCATCGCTGGCCTCGAAGTGATCCAGTGCCTCGGCGAGGGTGGCGGGGAGCTTCTCGAGCGACTCGTCCTCTTCCGCCGGTACACCCTGGCGGGAAGGCGCCGGGGGCTCCAATCCCTTCTCGATCCCGTCCAGGCCGGCGGCCAGAATGGCGGCGCTGGCCAGGTAGGGGTTCATCAAGGCGCTGGGGGAGCGGGTCTCGACCCGCGTCGCGTCGGGACCGGCCGCCTTCACGCGCAGCAGGGCCGACCGATCCTCCAGTCCCCAAGAGATGTTGGTGGGGCTGAAGGTGTGGGTGCGGCGCCGGCGACGGCAGTTGATCGTGGGGGCTAGGAGGGCGTCGATGGCGTTGGCGTGGGCGATCAGCCCGGCCGTGAACTGAAGACCCACCTCGCTCAGACCCTGGGGATGGGACTCGTCGGCCATGACGTTCTGCCCGGTGTCCTTGTCCACCAGCGACATGTGGATATGGCATCCGTTTCCCGAGTGCCCGGCCCACGGCTTGGTCATGAAGGTGGCCAGGTACCCGTCCTGGTAGGCGATCTGCTTGACGCCGTTCTTGAACGTGAACGCCCGGTCGGGACCGTTGATGCCGCGGCCCGGGGTGAAGTTGATCTCCCATTGCGAACCGGCGTACTCGCAGTTGGAGGTGATGATGTCGATACCCACGCCGGGCATCAGGTCCACGATCCTGTTGATGGTCGGCACCCACTCGTTGCGGACCACGTTGAAGATGTGGTAGCCCTCGAACAGGCGCTCGTGGGTCTCACCGTCGAGGAGGTAGAACTCGAACTCGCATCCGGTCATCGGTTCGAATCCCATGCCTGCGGCCTTCTCGAGCACCCGCCTGTAGACGGCCCGCGGAGTGGCCTCCAGGGTCTGGCCGTCGTACCACTGCGCATCGCAGATCAGCCGGGCCGTGTCGGAGGCCCAGGGAACTATGGCGGCTGTGGACGGGTCGGGGAACAGGAGTTGGTCCCCGTAGCCCACCTCTTCGTTGTACAGGCTGCCGGGCACGACATCGGAGCGGGTGTCGAGCACCGCGGTACCCCCGTACATGTTGAGGCCCTTGAGCGCGAAGCTGCGGGCGGCCTTGAGGGGGACGATCTTGGTGCGGGAAGTCCCGTGCAGGTCGGGTAGCTCGAACCGCACCCGCTTGATTCCCTGTGACTCCCAGTCGTCGAAGATTTGGTCGAACCCGGACACCTTCCGAACCTCCTCGGCCGGCCCTCGCTCAAGGTACGGCGGAGGCCTTTCGTCGTGCGCCGCCGATTATAAGTGGCCGGGCTTCGGCCGGTCACCGGTCCCACCCGCGGCCATGGCCCGCGCACAGTGCGAGCGGGTATAGTCGCCCGTGGTGACATCACATCCCCGCGAGTCGGCGGTCTTCTACCGCGTTCCTGACGACGATTACCCCACGATGGTCCGCGCCTCCGGGTTCCAGCTGTGGGACTCCTCCGGCAAGCAGTACCTGGACCTGTCCAGCGGCATCTCGGCGACCGCGGGGATAGGTCAGGGCCGGCCGGAGATCGCCGAGGCGATGGCGGCCCAGGCGCGCACCCTGTCCTTCGTCCACAACTCCCGGGTCACCAACGACCAGCAGGAACTGCTGGCCACCCGTCTCACCGATCTGGCTCCGGAAGGGGTGGGCAAGGTCATGTTCACCTCCGGCGGATCGGAGGCCAATGAACTGTCCATCCGCATAGCTCGCCAGTACCACCTGGCGCGCGGGGACTGGGAGCGGACCAAGATCATCGCCCTCTCACCCAGCTACCACGGGGCCACGGTCGGGGCCCTGTCGATGACGGGCCGCTGGGATGTGAACCGGGCGTACGACCCGCACCTCATGCACACCGTCAAGGTGACCGCACCGGTCAACTTCCGGGGACCCTTCGCAGGGTTGGAGGGTGAGGCCCTGGCGGATCGTGCGGCGGCGGCGGTGCACGCCGCCATCGAGGCGACCGGACCGCACACCGTGTCGGCGGTCATGGTCGAGCCGGTGTCGCCCTCGGCCGGCATGGCCGTGCCACCGGCCTCGTACTGGCCGAGAGTGCGCGAGATCTGCGATCGTCACGGGATCCTGCTCATCACGGATGAGATCGTGACCGGCGCCGGTCGCACCGGCGAGTTCTTGGCCATGGACCACTTCGGGGTGGTGGCCGATCTCTGCAACCTGGCGAAGGGACTGAGCGGTGGTTACGTGCCCCTCGGAGCGACCCTCGTCCGGGACGAGATCGTCGAGGAGATAGCGGTCAACAGCCGGCGGATGGCCGAGGTCCACACCTTCAGCGGTGCTCCCATCTCCTGTGCGGTGGGTGTGGCGGTGCTCGATGCCATCGTGCGGGAAGGTCTGGTGGAGCAGGCCGCCAAGCGGGGAGACTTCCTCCGTACCCTGCTCGCGGACGAGTTGGGCGACCTTCCGTTCGTGGGTGAGATCCGCGGCATCGGCCTCATGCAGATGGTCGAGTACGTGCGGTCGCGCGACAGCCGTGAGAAGTTCCCTCCCGAGTCGGAGGTGGCCGGATCCGTGACAGCCGCCATGTACGAGCGCGGGGTGGTGCTAAACACGCTCGGCTCGCAGAGCGCCCTGGTGGGGGACTGCACCGTCTTCTTCCCGGCGCTGACTATCGGCGAGTCCGACTTGGAGCAGGGGGTCTCGGTGCTTCGCCAGGTTCTGGAGGAACAGCATGTCCGGTGGTGAGGTCACCCTTGACAAGGTCGTCGACGCCTACGAGCGGATGGCGCCGCCTGTGCGGGTCACGCCCATACTCCCCGTGGCCCGATCCTCCGCCGAAGTGGGCCGGGAACGTCTCTTCCTGAAGGCCGAGCACCTGCAGGTCACCGGGTCGTACAAGGCCCGCGCCGCCTTCCACATCCTCCGCTCGTTCGACGACGAGGGCCGCCGGAGGGGGATCGTCATGTCCTCGTCCGGGAACTTCGCACAGGCCTTCGCCTACGCCGGACCGGTGGTCGGATCGCCGGTGGCCATCGTCATGCCCGGCTACACGGCCGACGTGAAGGTGCAGTCCACCAGGGATTACGGGGCTCAGGTGGTCATCTGCCCCACGTTCGCCGACCGCGACCCCACGGTGGAGCGCGTGGCGGAGGAGCAGGGGATGCTCGCTCTGCACTCGTTCGAGCATCCGGAAGTGCCGATCGGCCACTCCGGGATCGGCCTGGAAATCCTCGAACAGGTTCCCGATGTCGAGACGGTCCTGATTCCCATATCGAGTGGAGGGCTGGCCGCCGGCATCGCGGTGGCGATCAAGGAGAACCGCCCGGACGTGGAGGTGCTCGGTGTCCAGCCGGAGGGCGGCAACGCCGCCTACGTGTCCTGGCAGGCGGGGGAGGTGCGGACCATCGAGAACTGGCACTCGATGGCCGACGCCCTGTCGGGCAGGCGGCCGGGAGAGCTTCCGTTCCGCTACCTCCAGAGGTACCTCGACGACATCCTGCTGGTGAGCGAGGAGGCCATCGCCGAGTCGGTGAGGACGATCCTGTTCCGCACCAAGACCCTGGCCGAGCCCGGCGGGGCCACCGCCGCGGCGGCCTTCCTCGACGGACAGGTCGACAACGGCCGGGTCACCGTGGCGATCGCGTCGGGCGGCAACATCCAACCCTCGGTCCTCGACATGATCCTGGCCGGGACCGCCGGCGGCTGAGCCCGGCACCGGGAGGTCAGGTATGAGCCAGTCGCGGCCCCGCATCGGCATCGTCGGGTACGGCCTGATCGGCTCCTACGTGTACGAGCAGATCAGTACGCGACCCGAGCTGGGGCTCGGGGTGGCCTTCGTGCATAACCGCAGCCCGGAGAAGGTGGCCCACCTGCCCTCGGAACTGGTACTGGAGGATCTCGGGGAGTTCGCACAGCACGAGCCCGACCTGGTGGTCGAGTTGGCCCACGCATCGGTCACGAGGGCCCACGGCGCCGCGTTCCTCCGCCAGACCGACTACATGCCCCTGTCGCTCACCGCCCTCGCCGACGCCGAGCTGGAGGGCACGCTCCTGGAGACCGCCGGGACCCACGGCACCCGGCTCTACATACCCCACGGTGCGGTGGTGGGACTGGAGGCCCTCGCGGAGGGTCGGGACCAGTGGGACGAAGTGACCATGGTGATGCGCAAGAGCCCGTCCAGCATCGACTTCAGCGAGCATCCGACCCTGACCGGTGAGGAAATCACGGAGGACACCGTGATCTACGACGGTCCCACCAGGGGCATCTGCCCGCTGTTTCCCCGCAACGTCAACGCCCACGCCGCGCTGGCCCTGGGAGGGATCGGGTTCGACCGCACCCGGTCGGTGCTGATCGCGGTGACGGACTCCGGCACGTCCGATATCGAGATCACCGCCCGGGGCGAGGCCGCCGATCTGACGATCAGGCGGGTCAGCCCCATGAAGGGGGTGAGCGGGATCTTCACCCTGATATCCGCCCTGGGCAGCGTGGTACGAGCCAAGAGCCCGGGAGCAGGTCTACAGATCTGCTGACCGGCGGTCAGTTAACAACTAACTCTCGTACCAGCCCACGCATCCGGGGTACACGTGGCCGCGCGCCGGGACCATCCGGTGGGGGAACCACACGGAGTCCTGGTCGGTGTAGGTGCAACGCCCGCTGAAGTAGATCGTGACCAGCCCGCGCCGCGAGTGGTCCGACACGTTCGGTCCGCTCCTGTGGATGATCTCGCAGTGGTGGATGCAGGCGTCACCGGCCTTCAGCTCCACCGGCTCGAAGTCGAGTTGGTCGGGGTCCAGATCCGGGACCGCCCCGCCGAACAGGGCGTCCTTGCTGAAGTCTCGGTCGTGTTGCAGGACTTCGCGGTGGCTGCCGGGAACGAACTCGGTGCAACCCCGCTCCAGGGTGGAGTCGTCGAGGGCTAGCCACACCGAGAGCTTGCCCTTCCCGGACCAGAAGACATCCCAGTAGCCGTTGTCCTGGTGGGCAGGGGCGCCGCTCCCGCCGGGAGGCTTGAGGAAGGTCTGGTCGGTGTAGTAGACGATGTCCGGGCCGATCAGGTCCTCCACCACGTCGAGCGTCCTGGGTCGCAGGGTGTAGGTGTCGAGGAGCTCGCGGCTGGCGTGGGCGGCATGCATCAGGGCGCGGAACTTCTCCGTCCTGGGAATGTCGGTCCGGTCGGCTAGCACGGGGTCGATGTCGACGAGGGTGTTCTCGTGGGGCGGGTCCTGTTCGACGAGGCCCTCCATGATCCTCCGGATGTTTGCGAGTTCGTCGGCGTCTACGAAGTTCTCGACCTTCAGGAACCCGTTGCGCTCCCAAGCGCCGATCTGCTCCACGGTTAGTGCTTTCATGCTCCTCGAGTTCCTCCTCGCCTGCCGTTCGCAACTCTATCAACGGGCACTCGACGGTACGTCCACGCCGCTCACGGTTGGTGATCAGGGTGCGGGGTGCGCGTGCCTCGGCAGGTCCCCATCGAGGCCGCCCGTCTAGCCTGGCCCGATGCGCCCCGATCCCCACCGGCTGCCGAGGCTGGTGCTGCTCGTCTTCATCGGCGCCCAGGCTATGGGGATCGGGGTGATCATCTCCCTGCTGGCCGAGATACAGGACAGGTTCGGGTTTCCCACCTGGTCTCTGGGGATGATCGCCGGCACATCCTTCATGTCCACGCTTGTCGCCCATCTGTGGCTGGCGTCCTTCGCCGACCGTGGCTGGGAACGCCGGATGATCACCGTGGGGGGCATCCTGGCCGCTCTCGCCCTGCTGTGGATGGTGTTCGCCTCGGCCCTCTGGCACTGGGTGGCCGCCCGGGCGTTGCTCGGTTTCGCCGAGGGGGTCTGCGTGGTGGCGGGTCGCCGGTTGATGCTGAGTTGGGATCCGGACCGGCAGGGCAAGGCGCTCGCTTCGCTGACCATGACGCTGACGATCGGGTTTCTCCTCGGTCCTCCCTTGGCCGGCTTCCTCCACGAGCTGCACCGGGGTCTTCCCTTCCTCTTCCCGGCGTTGGTGGAGGTGCTGCTGCTCCCGCTCCTGGTGACGGTCAGGCCCGGCGAGTACGGGCGCTCCTCCGTGCGGCTGAATCGTCGGCGGCTGGCCGTGATCCCGGGCCTCGCCCCCGGCCTGTTACTGGCCGCCTCGCCCTGGCTGATGATCGGCATGCTCGACGCCCTGTGGGCCCGTTACATGACCGATCTGGGCGCCGGGCCGGTGGCGATCGGGCTCGGGTTCCTGGCGGTGGCGCTGCCGAGCGTCTTCGTCACCCCTGTCAGCGGCCGGCTATCGGACCGCATCAACCCGATCCGGTTGGCCCTCATAGGCGCCGCGGTCGAGCTCCCGCTCATTGTCGCCTTCGGGTTCGTGACGGGAATACCCACATTGCTGCTGGTGGGTGCCCTGCACTCGAGTTCCTGGTCCTTCGTGACGCCGCCCGGCCAGGCGGCCGTGGCCAAGGTGGCTCCCCGGGGTCAGGCCGCCGAGGCCCAGGGCCTCATAGAGTCCTGCGGTCTGGTGCTGGCTTCCTTCGGGGCGCTCGTCGGGCCTCCCATATACGCCGCGGCCGGTCCTACCGTCCTGTTCTGCGGGGCGGCCGCGGTGCTGGCGATCACGCCGTTGGCGGTGCTTGCGAAGCGGGACAGCTGGAAAAACGTCTTCTGACAGTGGCCACTCTCCGGCCAGGTTCGCGCGCTTCGGCCATCCCGGACCCCAACCGGCCGCACACCACGGACCCCGATACCATCGAGCGGATGGCCGAGCTGGCGCGAAATAGTCGATGGACGTGACGGACCGCAACATGCTGGACCGGTTCGACTCGGCGCTGGCCGAGGCCTACCGGGAGACCGTCCGCAGCTGCGGTGGGGAGATCTGGGAGGCGAACGGCGCGGTGTCGTGGGCGAGTCCGCTCCCGCAGGCCTCACCCGCCCACGCCAACGGTGTGATGCGGACTTCCCGGGTGATGTCGCCCCGCGAGGTGCTAGGCATCACGGCTCGCTTCTTCGGCGCCCGTAAGCATGGCTACACGCTCCTGGCGCGTTCGGACGACCGTGGGCTCTGGGCCGAGGCCGAGCGGAACGGGAAGGCGATGGCTACTGAGCTATCGGCGATGGTCACTACGGCGATGCCTCCCCTTACGGCACCTCCAGACGGGGTGGAGGTGCGACCGGTCGAGAACCCCACCGGCATGCTCGACTTCTGTGGCGTGGTGGCCTCGTCGCTGGGCCCGGAGAGCGAGACGAGGCCGCTGGTCGATCGAGTCCTCAGGCGGGTGCAGGCTCTGACCGGTACCCACAGGTCGGCCATGGTCGCCTACGAGGACGGCAGCGCGGCAGCCTGCGCCCTGGCAACACTCGTGGACGGTACCGCTCTGATCG
>WTGI01000068.1 GCA_011523635.1 Acidimicrobiia bacterium | reverse complement strand
CAACACGGTATTGGGAGTGAAAGGGATGGGGGAGTCGGGAATGATCGCCGTACCTGCGGCCATAGCAAATGCTGTCGCCGACGCCCTCCCCGGCCATCCGGTGATCGACCGCCTCCCGCTCACCCCCGGCTTGGTTGCTCATCTTGCATCTCGACCGGAAGGCGGCTGAACACGCCATGAACAGGATCGATCGACACACCCCTGCTCAGACCGTCGACTGTCGGTTGTGGGTGATCACCGGCCAGGGCCGCAACTAGGTCAGGAGTCAGAGGCCCCGGCCGCCGTCCACGGAGATCAGTTCTCCGGTTACCATCCGGGCGTCCTCGGAGGCTGCCCACGCGGCTACGGCGGCCACCTCGTCCGGTTGCACCAGCCGGCCCATCGGGATCGCCTCGGCGATCGCAGCACGGCTCTCGGTGGTGTTCTGACCTCCCATGAACTCCACCAGCATCGGGGTATCCGAGGCCGCCGGGCACAGCGCCACGACCCGTATGTTCCTTGGGGCGAGCTCGAGTGCCAGGCTCCGGGTGAGAGAGGCCACCGCCCCCTTGCTCGCCGTGTAGGCCGCGTACCCGGGTCGGGGCCGGATCGAGATGTTCGACGCGATATTGACGATGACCGCCTCACTTGACTGCGCCAGATGCGGAAGCGCCGCCCGGATCATGAGGAACACGCTCCGGACGTTGACGGAGAAGAGGAGGTCGAATTCGGCCTCATCCGTCTCCTCCATAGGCTTGGGATGCTGACCCACCCCCGCACAGTTCACCAGGATGTCGATCCCGCCGAGTCCCCGCACCGACTCCTCTATCGCACGGTCCACGTCCGCGGCCTTCGCCAGATCAGCCGGAACGGGAACTGCGGTCGCCCCCGCCGAACGAATCTCGTCGGCTACGCGAGCCACGCCGTCCGCATTGCGATCCACCAGGGCAAGAGAGGCTCCGTCGCGGGCGAACCGTCGGCTTGTGGCCGCGCCGATGCCCGAGGCGGCTCCGGTGACCACCGCCCTCCTTCCCGGAAGCACGGACATCCGAAACCCTCCCGTCCCGACTCTCAAGGCGGCAACCTAACAGCTACGATTCGCGCCGGGAACAAGAGAGGAGAGGCCCATGGGCGATCAAACATCAAGCCGGGCACAGTGGTTCTGGGATAACACCGGCGACGTTTGGGACGCGATCTTGAGCCATCCCTTCCTCGTCGAACTCGAAGCGGGAACTCTCCCGGACGAGGTGCTCCGCTTCTACTTCGAACAGAACCTCCAATACGTCGACGCCGTCTACCGGTGCCGGCTGGTTGCAGCGGCCAAGGCGCCCGACAAGGAGACTTTCGACCTGCTCACCCGCGACTGGAACCTCGAACCGAGCGACGAGCGGCAGGGCGACCTGCTGAAGAGCTTCGGAGGCGACCCGGACAACCTGCCACCCATGGCGCCGGCCTGCAGGGGGTACACGTACCACATGTGGTACAACGCCCTCGACGGGCGCACGATCGACTGGCTGGCCAGTTTCGTAGCCTGCCCCTGGACATACGACCTCATCGGCGAGCAGGTATCGGGGAACATCGGCGAGGAGCGCCGTGAGTCCTGGATGGAGTACTACGGCAGCAAGATCCACCACGACCTGATGGACGACTTCCGCGCCGCCGTCGATCGGCTGACCGTCGGCCTCGAGCAGGATGACCTCGATGGGCTCCTCGAGAAGTGGCGCCTCGGAATGCGCTACGAGTGGATGTTCTGGGACGACGCCTATCACATGCGGAGTTGGCCGGTCTAGACCCATCTAGTCGCGCTTTCGGGTGACGCGCCTGAGCGCCGATGGGTATGATCCAACGACACGGAAGGTTTCGGGCCCCTGGTTCGAACGGCTGAGGGCTGAGCGTCGAATCCGCCCCTAAAGGGAGGCACAATGACTCGGAAGCGGTTCTACTACCCATTCATACTGATGGCGGTTCTTGCAATCGTGGCTGCAGCATGCGGTGACGACGAGCCGGCGACCACAGCCGCACCCGCCACCACAGCCGCACCCACCACCACAGCCGCACCCACCACCACCGCGGCGGCTACGACCGCTGACACAGAAGCCTCGACGACGGCAGAGGCGACGACCACCACGCCACCTACCACCCAGCCGCCTCAGATCGACGAGGGTGATGTGATGCGGGCTCCGGACCGCGTGCAGGACGCCGAGACGGTGGTGATCGCCTGGACCGGGTACCCCAACAGTCTTGATCCACCCGACAGCCTCCTCAACTTCAACCGCGAGGCCGGCGTCGGCCTTTACGACCGGCTCCTCACCTACTCGCTCACCGAGCGCGAGGACGGCACCTTCGTATGGGACGGCCTCGGCGTAGCGCCGGGCCTAGCCGAGAGCTGGGAGATCGACGGAGGATCGGTGACGTTCACGATCCGCCAAGGCGTAACGTTCAACAAGACCGGTAACCCCCTGACTGCTCACGACATCCGGTACTCCTTCGTGCGAGCGATCGAGGTCCCGGGCTTCGGAACGTTCAACTCCAACCTGGCTGGTATCTTCGAGCCGTCTCGCCAGGTCACGGTCATAGATGACTACACCATCCGTTTCGACTACGAGTTGGCCGACGGGACCCCGTTCCTTCTCAAGGCTTCGTTGCCGAGCATGAGGTTCCCGATCTTCGGGATCGTGGACTCGGTCGAGTTACAGGCCCGCGCCACGGACGAGGATCCTTGGGGTCACGAGTGGATCAAGGAGAACCCAGAGGGGTCGGGCCCGTACGTGATCGAGTCGGCGACACCCGGCACCGAGATGATCCTGCGCCGTGTCCCAGGCCATTGGACCGAAGGGGACCAGAACCAGCTCGGCGAGGCCTACAACGGCTTCGACCGGGTGATCTACCGGACGCTCAGCAGCCCGGCGGACATCACGGCACTCATGCTCGGGGGGGAGGTGGACGTGGCCTTCGCTCTGGGTACCAGAGAACTCAATGCCCTCGGTGAGGCCGGATTCACCATCGTCAACGCCGAGATCCCCGACATCTGGCGCCTCGACCTCCCGCTGACCACGCCGCCGTTCGACAACCTGGCAGTGCGCCAGGCGATCGCGCACGCGGTGCCCTACGACACGATCGTGGAGAACGCATTCACCAACGCGACCCGCTCCTATTCGATCGTCAATCCGGCATCGCCCTCGTACATTCCGGCGTGGGACTACGACACCGACCTTGACAGGGCCCGCCAGTTGCTGGCGGAGGCCGGTTACCCGGACGGGTTCTCCACCGAGCTGTTCTACACCCAAGAGCGGCAGGAGTGGGAGGACATCGCTCTGTTCCTCCAGGCCAGCCTCTCGCAGGTGGGGATCGACGTCGCTCTCCGGCCACTACCGACGACCGAATACCAGGAGCAGACAACGGCCCGGTACGACGACGACACGTTGATGGCCGGCATCCAGATGCGCAGCGGGCTGATCTGGCTGGACGACGCCGATCCGAATGTCGGTCTTTGGCTGGTAACCCGTGGGTTCCCGGGGCCGGTCGGTGTGGGCGGATTCTCTAACGCAACCCACTACTCGAATATCGAGATCGACAAGTTGCACTTCGAGAACCGGTTCAACCCGGACCTCGAAGCGCGGGCCGAGGCGTACCGTGAGGCCCAGAGGATCGCGGCACGCGACCTCCCGATGATCATGCTTGCCGTGCGCGGATTCCCCGGCGCAGTGCATCCGGCGGTCACCGGTGTGGCGTTCACTGCCGACCCGCATCTGCGCCAGTACCTGTTGAGGCCGTCCGGGTGATCCGAGCGGCTCTCCGGTCATGTGACCGCGGCGCGTTGACCCATCACGCCGCGGTCGCAACCCTCAGGCTCTGGCCGGGCGACCCGTTGTAGGACTGGTCGGGGATGGACTCCGGGCTGTCCCGCCAACTGTTCACCCGGCTCCTGCTGGTAGCGCCGGTAGTCTTCGGCGTCGTGACGCTCACCTTCCTGGTGGCAAGGGTGTTCGCGCCTGACCCGGTCGCGCTGTACATTCCCCCGCAGGCCGACGAAGAACTCCGCCACAAGATCAGAGTCGAGTTGGGCTTGGACAAGTCGATCCCTGAGCAGTACGGAGTCTTCCTGGCCGACCTGGCCCAAGGCGACCTGGGTGAATCGACCATCACCGGCCGGCCCGTCACGAGCGACCTGTGGGACCGGCTCCCCGCGACCGTGGAGCTTGCCCTGGTGTCCCTCACCTTTGCCATCGTGATAGGCGTCCCCTTGGGCGTGCTGGCAGGGGCGAGGCGCGACGGTCCCTTGGACTTCTCGGTGCGCGGCATCACCCTTATCGGGATGGCGCTTCCGTCGTTCTGGCTCGGTCTGGTGCTCATCCTGGTCTTCTTCGTCATCCTCGGCTGGCTGCCCGGGCCGGTAGGCCGGCTGCCCCTCGGTGCGGAAGCGCCCGAGAAGATCACCGGGCTGTATACGCTCGACAGCCTCATTCGGGGGGACTTGACGCTCTGGTGGGAGTCGGTTCGCCATCTCATACTCCCCGGGTTGACGCTCGGCGTGGTCATCGTGGCCCCCATAACGAGGGTGGCTCGCGCCTCGATGGTCGAGGTGATGCGCTCCGAGTACATCCGTACGCCCAAGGCGTTGGGCATCCGCAAGCAGGTCATCTACTTCCGTTACGCCCTGAAGAACGCCCTGCTTCCGATCGTCACCATGATCGGAACGATCGTGGGTTTCGTCTTCACCGGCGCCGTGCTGGTGGAAGCGGTCTTCAACTGGCCCGGGATGGGCAAGTATGGGCTCGATGCCATCCTCAAGTCGGATTTCACCGCCCTCCAGGGCTTCGTCGTGGTGGCATCGGTCACCTACATCGTGGCGTTCTTCCTGGTGGACATCGTCTACATGCTGATCGACCCGAGGACGAGATGAGGAGGAAGTCGTGATCGATATGACAGCCGACCATGCTCCGGAAGGCGGTTCGCTCGACGTCATCGCGCCGGGACGCAGCAGGTGGGGGAAGATCAGGTACGTGTTCGGCCAGAGCAAGAGCCTGACGGCCGGAACCATCCTGGTGGGAATCTTCATCCTGATCGCGCTATTCGCCAGGTTCATCACCACCCACGACCCGAGTGCGGTACTGGTGGGGGATCCGTTGAGCGGTGTCAGCGCCGAGCATTGGTTCGGCACCGACAAGGTGGGTTCGGACGTTTTCTCCAAGACGATCGCGGCCACTGCCCTCGACCTGCGGATCACCGCGTCGGCGGTGGTGTCGGCCCTGGTGGCCGGGGTGGCTCTCGGTACGATCGCCGGCTACTACGCCGGGATAGTGGACCTCATCCTCCTGCGCCTCCTCGAGATCCTTCAATCGATCCCGACGTTGCTGCTGGCGATGATGGTGGTAGTCGCCATCGGGCCCGGTGAACTCAACGTCGTGGTGGTGATGGCCTTCATCGGCATGCCCTACTACGCCCGCTTGGTGCGGGCCGAGATCCTCACCAAACGCACGTGGGAGTTCGCCGAGGCGGCCCGCATGGTGGGTGGATCGGCTACACGGGTGGCCTTCCGCCACCTGTTGCCCAACAGCCTCTCGCCCGTATTGGCGTACGCCTCGGTCAATGCGGCGTGGGTGGTGCTGGTTACCGCCGCCCTGGGATTCCTGGGTATCGGCATCGAACCGGGCACCGCCGAGTGGGGATCCATGATCGCCCGCGGCCAAACGGAGATCATCACCGGCGAGTGGTGGGTCTCGGTTTTCCCCGGATTGTTCGTCCTCACCCTCACGACCGGGTTCTACCTGCTCGGCGACGGTGTCCGCGACGTGATGGACCCGAGGTCCCGCAAGTGAGAGCCACAAAGTCCTGATGGCCGTCCTGGTGGAGATCCAGAACCTCGAGGGTTACTTCGACACCATCGGTGGTGATGTCCGGGCTATCAACAGCGTCAACGTGGCCATCGAGGAAGGCAAGGTGACCGGTCTGGTGGGAGAAACCGGCTCGGGCAAGACCATGACCGCCCTCAACATCCCCAGACTCATGCCCGAGAACTTCCGTTACGTATCCGGCCGGGTGCTCTTCCGGGGTGAGGATGTTCTCTCCTGGTCGGAGGAGCGGATGCAACTCTTCCGCGGTGACGGGGTGGGTATCGCATTCCAGGATCCCAAGGCCGCCCTGAACCCGGTGTTCACGGTCGGGGAGCAACTCGGTCGGGCCCTACGGACCCACACGGACGCCACCAAGGACGAGGCTAGGCAGGCGGCACTCCGGATCCTGGAGCGGGTCCAGATCACCGACCCGAGCCGCACCATCCGCCAGTATGCACACGAACTGAGCGGCGGTATGGCGCAGCGGGTCATGGTAGCGCTCGCCGTGATCCATCCCCCCACCCTCCTGATCCTGGACGAGCCGACCACCGGGCTCGATGTGACCGTCCAGGCCGAGATCATCTCCATGCTCCGGGACCTGGTCGAGTCGATGGGCCTCACGGTGCTGCTGATCACGCACGACCTGGGTGTCGTCGGCGAACTCTGCGACAACGTGGCGGTCATGTATGCGGGTCGGACCATGGAGTTCGGTGACATCAGCCAGGTCTTCGAGAAACCGGCGAATCCCTACACCCGTGAACTCCTCCGGTCCACGGAGAGCGTGGAGGGAGGGGTCGGCGACCTCTACAGCATCCCCGGCGCCCCGCCCGACCTCCGCAACCTGCCGCAGGGATGCTTCTTCCAGGATCGTTGCCCGTCAGTCGCGGACGTGTGCCGGACCGTTCCCCCTGTGGTCGAAGTGGAGCCGGGCCATGTCTCGATGTGCCACTTCGCCGAGCGCTATCACTCCATGCCGGGGCCCCTCCACATCACCAGGGGCGCCGAAGCGGAGGGAGGGCAGGAGTGACATCCGGCGACGGCGACAGCCTTCTCACCGTACGAGGCCTCACGAAGCACTTCCACCGCGGTTTCTGGCCCCGCCGCCAGACCATCGTCGCGGTCGACAACATCGACCTCCGGGTCGGCAGAGGCGAGAGTGTCGGTCTGGTCGGTGAGAGCGGCTCCGGTAAGACGACCAC
Source organism: Acidimicrobiia bacterium (assembly GCA_011523635.1). Lineage (GTDB taxonomy): Bacteria > Actinomycetota > Acidimicrobiia > Spongiisociales > Spongiisociaceae > Spongiisocius. The sequence continues at coordinate 45,486 of WTGI01000068.1, read as the reverse complement.
GGCCCGCAGCATCCTCCGGCTGGTCGACCCGACCTCAGGTGAGGTCGACTTCGATGGCATCCGGGTGGACCAGACCCCGAGGGCCAAAGTGCGCCGCCTGTACAGGAACATGCAGATGGTCTTCCAGGATCCCAACTCGTCACTCAATCCCCGCATGACGGTGCGCGACATCGTTACCGAACCCTTGAAGCTCCACCTGAACATGTCGGACGGGGACCAGGAGCAAAGGGCCAACGACATCATGACCATGGTGGGTCTCCGGGGCTTCCACCTCGACCGCTACCCCGGTCAACTCAGCGGAGGGCAGCGCCAGCGGGTCGGAATCGGCCGGGCGATAGCCACCCACCCGAAGCTGGTCTTCCTCGACGAGCCCACCTCCTCGCTCGACGTGTCGGTACGCGGCCAGGTGATGCAGCTGCTCATCGACCTGCAGCAGGAGATGGACATGTCGTACGTGCTCATCAGCCATGATCTGGGAGTGGTGCGGCAGCTCAGCAAGCGGGTCATGGTCATGTTCGACGGCCGGATCGTGGAGGAGGGCCCCACCGAGCAGGTGTTCGAGGATCCCCGTGACGGCTACACGAGGAGGCTGCTGGACGCCATCCCGTCCATGGACGGCTATCGCCGGAGGAGGCAGCGGGGAGGAACCCGATGAGCCGGGTCGTCGACGCTCACATACATGTCTTCCGGGAACCCTCCTGGAGCCCGGAGTCCCAGAAGGCCATGCCCAGTTCCTGGGTGAACCAGGTCCGGTGGTTCGACATGGACCCCGAGGACGCCGAGGCCCGTTACCGGGATTCGGTGGACACCTGCTGGGACCCCGACGGCGCTCGCACCATCGCCAGGATGGACGAGGCGGGCGTGGACGTATCGGTGACCATGCCGATGGACCGGGGACTACTCACCGGAGACAGGGGCGTGGTGCCCTTCGAGGAGAAGAACGAGGGCTACTACGAGCTCACCCGGATGTGGCCCGGGCGCATCTACTCCTTCTGCGGGGTCGACCCCCGCCGGCCCGGCGCCGCCAAGTTCCTGGAGAAGGCGATCGTCGACTGGGGATTCCTGGGCCTCAAGTTGTACCCCACCACCGGCTTCTACCCCGATGACGAGATCGTCCATCCACTCTACGAGGTGTGCCGCACCTACGACGTCCCGGTCCTCTTGCACCAGGGCCACTCCGGCGGGCGCCTCAAGAGCAAGTACGGCCACCCCATGTACGTGGACTCGGCGGCGGCGGACTTCCCGGAGGTGAGGTTCGTACTCGGCCACGGAGCCCGTTTCGAGACCTGGGCGAAGGAAGCCATGAGCGTGGCGATCTACAAGACCAACGTCCACCTCGAGATCAGCCTCTGGCAGCACTGGGCAAGCGTCGACGACCTGGTGCGGACCTTCGTCTGGATCAGGGACCGGATCGGGATCGACCGGCTGCTGTTTGGCAGCGACATGACCAACGTCGAGGTCTCGATGACGCTGAAGGAATGGGTGGACGTGATCCGGATGCTGCCGGAATGGGCGAAACAACTCGGGTTCCGCCTCAGCCGCCAGGAGATCGACCTCGTCCTCGGAGGCAATGCCGAGCGCGTGTACCGGATCCCGTCCGAGAACGGTAGGGGGTGATCCTCGCAACCATGCCCGGAACAACAACGAAGGAGCATCCATGAGTTGGACCCGCTACATGTACGAGCAGACCAAGGACATGTGGGAGAGGATCTACGAGCATCCCTTCCTGAAGGACCTGGCGGCCGGAACCCTCTCCGACGAGCGGCTGGCGTTCTACTTCGAGCAGAACACCCACTACATCAACAACGTGGTGAAGTGCCGCTCGATCGCCACCGCCAAGGCCCACAACAACGAGATCCGCGACTTCTTCCTGAGCCGGACCGCGATGGTGGTCGACGAGATGCACCACCAGGAGGACATGCTGCGCCGGGTAGGCGGCCAGCCCGGCGCCCGGGTCGCGCCGACCTGCCATGCATACACCCAACACATCCTCAACCTGGTGTGGACCAAGGATCCGGTCGAGTACCTGGGCTCGTTCCTGCCATGTCCATGGACCTACGACGAGATCGGGATCCAACTCCGTGGCGCCCCCCTGCGGGGCGCGTCCGCGGAGTGGTGGGAGTTCTACAGCAGCGAGGAGCACAACGAGTTGGTGGCGCACTACCTGGAGTTCGTGGACAAGTACTCCGAGGGGCTGTCGGACGAGCGGCGCAGTCAGATGCTGGACAATTTCATCATCAGCACCAACTACGAGTACAGCTTCTGGGACATGGCCTACAACCGAGAACAGTGGCCGCTCGGATGACTCCATGAGCCGGCTGCTCGTCACCGGGGATCCGGTCGTCGCACTGGCCGGAGGAGACCAGGACGTCATCGCGGATGGCGCCCTGATCGTCGAGGGCCGCCACGTCACCGCCGTGGGACCGCGGGCGGAGCTGGAACGCAGAGGTCCGTTCGACCGGGTGGTCGGCTCGCCGGGACATATCGTCATGCCGGGCTTCATCAACGGCCACTTCCATTCGATGGGGGCCGGTTCGCCCGGCCTGTTCCAGTTCGTCTTCGAGCGGATGAACACCCGCATCTTCCGCCGCGCCATGAGCGACGACGACATCCGGACCATCATCCTGGTGGCGCTGATGCGGGCTATCAGGGGTGGGCAGACGGGCGCGGTCGACTTCAACTACGGGAACCCTTCGCTGCACGACTTCGGCAATCCCCCCATCCTGGACGCCTACCGCACCATCGGGATGCGGGTCGCCCTCGGCATGGTCACCCGGGACGAGAACATCTACGTTCATGCGCCCGACGAGGCCTTCCTCGCCTCCCTTCCGGACGAACTGGCCCGCCAGGTGCGGGAATCGACCATGGGCTACGCGTGGCCCACCGACGACGTGGTGGCCGCCTACCGCCGGGTCCACGCCGAGTGGGACGGTCACGACGGTCGGCTCCGGGTGATCCTCGCGCCCGACTGGACACCTGCGTGCTCCGACGATCTGTACCTTCTGAACCGGCGACTTGCGGATGAGTACGACACGGGTATCACGACCCACGCCCTCGAGACCCGGTCGGAGATGCTGTTCAACCTCGAGACCTACGGCAAGACCGCCATGCGCAGGCTCGCCGACATCGGGGTTCTGGGGCCCGACGTGAGTTGCGCTCACTTCGTCTGGGCAACGGATGAGGACATCCGGATCCTGGCCGACACCGGCGCAGTTGCCGTGAACAATCCCGGGTCGAACCTGCGTCTCAGCACCGGAATCGCCCGAGCCCGTGACATCCTCGATTCGGGCGCCGCATTGGCGTTCGGAACCGACTCGATTTCCTTCTCGGACATCGAGGACTTTTTCCAGGAGCTCCGTCTCGCCCTGTACCTGCAACGGATCCCCGGGGAGCTGGAGATCGGGCGCATGGACTCGCTGGAGGTACTGCGCCGGGCGGCTTCGAGCGGTGCCCGGGCCATCCGCCAGGAGGCGGCACTGGGGTCGCTTGCCGAGGGCAAGGAAGCAGACCTCCTGGTGGTCACCAAGGAACGCCTCGCGTGGCCCCAGCCCAAGTACGGGTCGGTACCGATCCTGGATGTACTTCTGGACAGGGCATCCGGCTCCGACCTGGAGACGGTGATGATCGCCGGCCGGATCGTTCTCGACGACGGACGGTTCACTACGGTGGACGAGGACCGGATCCTGGCCGACTTCGCCGAGGCCGGCCGCGAGAGGATCTGGGTGTCGACCGAGCAGGGCCGCCGTGAGGCCCGACTTGCCGCCGACGTGGAGCCCTACGTTCTGGACTTCTACCGGGAGTGGGCTCTGAGGCCGCTGGCTCCCGCCTACACGTACAACGCCCGGACACCACCACAGGAGTGAAATAGATGCCGTTCACGATCACCCCTCTGGTAATGGCCTACGGGCCGCAGCGCGAGAAGTCCCGCTTCACCTTCCTCCACAACTTCGGGGAGAAGATCGATCTCCCCTACGTTTCCTGGCTGATCCAGGATGCGGAGCGGGGCCTCAACGTCCTGGTCGACGTGGGCTGTAGCGCCGAGGAGTACGCAAACCACATAAAGCCCCCGGGGGAGTCCAAGCTCCGGCATGCCGGCGAGGAGTTCGCTGACGTGATCAACATCCGTTCTCTGGACGATCTGCTGGCCGACCACGGACTCGGCACCGATGACATCGACTTCATCGTCCTCACCCACCTCGACTGGGACCATTGCATGAACCTGCCCCTGTTCCCCGACACAAAGGTCATCGTCCAGCGCAAGGAGTGGGACGCACTCCCGCCGCATCCCTTCATCGCCTCGGGTTTCGCCCCCGACTATCGATACGAGGAGATGGCCGTAGGGGGACTTGAACTGACCGAAGGCGACCAGCAACTGGTTCCGGGACTCGACGTACTTTTCACCCCCGGCCACACGCCGGGCGGCCAATCGATCGCGGTGGAGACCCCGCGAGGGCGCTACGTGATCGCCGGACTCTGCACGATATGGGAGAACTACTTCCCCGATCCGGAGATCCTGAAGACCGCCAAGTACGAGGTGATCCCCCCTGGGGGCCATACCGACCTGTTCGCCGCCTACAACAGCGTGGTGCGCATACGCGACGAGGCGGGCACCCAGCTACTCCCGGCCCACCACCTCGAGGCGTTCGACATGGAGCCGGTCGGGTGAGCTACCGGGAGGAGACAGGCAACCGGGCGGTCGTGGCGGACATGGTCGGGGCGCTCAACGCCGGCGACATCGACCGGTTCGCCTCCTATTACACGGACGATGTCGACGTGAACATCATCCGTTTCGGGCGCCGTCTGAAAGGGAACCGAGCCGTCGGCAAGTGGATCGAGGACGCCTTCGACGCCTTAGACGGTTTCTGCAACGAAATCGTCGGTATCTACGGAGACGGCGATGTCATCGCCCTGGAGGTGATCGCCCGCGGTACGGCCAAGCGGCCGTTTGCCGGAAGGTCGGTCGGAGAACCACTGGATGCTGACGAGGTGTACATCTACACCTTCCGGGAAGGCAAGATCGCCGACGTCCGCGCCTACTAGCCGAACCTCGTGACCCTCCGGATGGGAGGGCTTCAGCCGCGAAACGCGGGATCGGACGGGTAGTCCCCGGGCTTTCCCGTGTCTCCGGGCTGGATCACGAAGTCCCGGCGGTCGCGGTAGAGGGGAGCACGGTTCAGCACGTAGTTGACTCCCGGCTCGATCCTGTCCCAGTGGGTCATGAGCCAGTACTTGTGGTCTCCGATGAACAGATAACTGTTCTTCATGCGGAAGAAGCGGCCGGCAACGCCCTCCCCCGCGCGGAACCGCTCGCAGACCGACTCCAGCAGTTCCTGCTGCCCGTCCTTCTCGGACAGCACGTACTCGTGGGGCCACGTGTCCCGGTAGGTGACCGCTTCCCTCCAGGGCGCGCGGGAAATGAGCTCGGTCAGCTGGCGGACCGTCATCGTGTGCCTTCCCCTCTTGGCGATAGCTCGGCAGTTGCTTCGTCCAACCCGCGCCGGAAGGCATCCGCTGTCCGGCGGTCATAGCCGACCAACCGTATCTCGCTCAGGACACCGGGATTCTCTCGCACCCACCGGACGCATTCGGCGGCGATGACCTCGGTGGCGGGCTCCAGCGGATAGCCGAACACGCCCGAGGAGATGGCCGGCATGGCCACGGTGCCGGCGTCGACCCCGGCCGAGGCGTCCAGGGCCGCCCGAACGGCCTCCCGCAGCATGGCTGGGTTGTCCTGCCCCTTCCGGTAGCGGGGTCCGACGACGTGGACGACCCATCCTGCCCGCAACCGGCCACCGACGGTGACAGCCGCCTCGCCGGACCGGACCGGGCCGTGCTCGGACACCCATCGGTCGGAATCAGCCAGGAACTCCTCACCGCCTGCCGCGGCCAGAGCGGCGGCCAGCCCGCCACCATGGCGAAGATACTCGTTGGCAGCATTGACGATCACATCGACAGATGCTGCCGTGATGTCCCCCTGGACCACCGTCACCGTCTGATCCTTCAACTCCCCTCCTCCTCCTCCACGTCTGTAACCCGAAGTGGAGACCACTGGAATTGACCATACCGAGACCGTGGGACACATTCACGGCACCGCCCGTCACGCACCCGGATAGTGGGACCTGCTTAGCGGGGTGGTTAGGGTGACGTCTTCATCGTGCACGGTGGAGAGGAATCGGCGGTCCGGATGACGAAGCGGCTCAAGTATTGGGGTTGGGGATACGAGGGGGACGGCCTTGCGGCGTCCGATCGGGACGCACTGCTCGATACCCTCGCCGCCAGGTACGGGCTAGTCGGATCCGGAACGGGAGCGATACCGCGGCTGGACGACATACCACTCTCGCCACCACGCCTGGCCCCTCCGGCAAGCCTCGCTCCCCTATGCACGCAGGAACCGTACGAGCGCATCCTGCACAGCTTCGGACAGTCCCAGCCCGACTCGATCAGGATCTTCGCCCGGGACTTCGCCCATGCCCCGGACGTCATCGCATACCCACGGAACGAGGCCGACGTAGCGGCTCTGCTGGACTGGACGGGCGAGGAGGGGGCCGCTCTCATCCCGTTCGGAGGTGGTTCGTCGGTCGTGGGCGGGGTGACTCCGGACGTGGCCGGCGGTTTCGCCGGTGTGGTCACCCTGGACATGAGCCGGATGAACCGGGTGCTCGAGGTGGACACGCTGTCACGGGCGGCGCGCATCCAGGGCGGGGCCCGCGGTCCCGAACTCGAGGCCGCCCTCAAACCGCACGGGGTGACCCTCCGCCACTTCCCCCAGTCCTTCCAGCACTCCACCTTGGGAGGCTGGATCGCCACCCGCTCGGGTGGCCACTTCGCAACCCTGTACACCCACATCGACGACCTCGTGGAGAACGTCACCATGGTCACGCCTGCCGGGCGCATGGAGTCGCGGCGGCTGCCGGGATCGGGCGCCGGTCCTAGCCCCGACCGCCTGGCCATCGGCTCCGAGGGATCGCTAGGGATCATCACCGAAGCCTGGGTGCGAGTCCAGGGGCGGGTGCGGTTCAAGGCGACGGCCGGGTTCCGATTCCCCGACTTCGTCCAGGCCTCCGGGGCGGTGCGGGCGATCGCGCAGGCAGGCCTCTACCCCGCCAACGTGAGGATCGTGGACGGGGTGGAACTGGCCGTGAACGGGGCCGGCGACGGTTCGTTCACGCTGATGGTGATCTCCTTCGAGTCGGCCGATCGTCCCGTCGACGCATGGATGGACCTGGCGGAAGAGTGCGCCCTGGATCAGGGCGGCGTGGCGGATGCCGATTGGCGGAGCGACCCGAACGCCCACCTGACCGGAGCGGCGGGCGCCTGGCGTGAGGCCTTCATCAGGATGCCCTACAACCGGGAGGCCCTCACCCCGCTAGGCATCATCTCTGATACGTTCGAGTCGGCCATCACCTGGGACCGCTTCGAGTCGTTCTACCACAACGTCCGCATGGCATCCCAGGACGCCATCCGCGAGGCGACCGGCCGGGAGGGAGCCGTGTCGTGCCGGTTCAGCCACGCCTATCCGGACGGTCCCGCCCCCTACTTCGCGTTCCACTGCGCCGCAGACCCGGGTTCGATGCTGGAGCAATGGTGGGAGATCAAGCGCGCCGTCTCCGACGCGGTGATCGACCACGGCGGGACCATCACCCACCACCACGCCATCGGCCGCGATCACCAACCGTGGTACGAGCGCCAGAGGCCCCCGCTGTTCGGCGACGTGCTGGCCCGCGCCAAGGCGCACCTGGACCCGAAGGGAATCCTAAACCCCGGCGTCCTGGTCGCCGACGGCTACCCCCCGACAACAACATGAGTCTTCGCGACCGATCGGAGGGAGGAGAGCCCTGCAGACCCGGCCGGTACGTAGGCCCCGAACCGCTCCGTAGCTGGTCCGTCGCGCCGGCGACCTCTCTCATTCCTCTCCCTCGGACACCCCCGCCATCAGCAGGCCAAGCCGCTGGACGGTTGCTTCCTCCTGATCGAGAGTGCCCATGATCCGGCCCTCGAACATCACGGCTATCCGGTCCGAGAGGCCGATCACCTCGTCGAGATCCTCCGAGATCAGCAGGATGGCGATCCCCCCGGCCCGCTGATCCATCAGGACGGTGTGGATGTACTCGGCCGCCCCGATGTCAACCCCTCGGGTGGGTTGGGAGGCGATGAGGACCTCGGGTTCTCCGGATAGCTCCCGGGCGATGATCAGCTTCTGGATGTTGCCTCCCGACAGGTTGGAGGTGGGCGTCTCCAGCGAAGGTGTCTTCACCGTGAACCGCCGGACCAGGTCGGAGCATCCGGTCTCGATCTCCTTGAAGTTGAGGAACCCGCGCCGGCTGGTGGGCGGCAGATCATGGCTGGTGAGGATCAGGTTCTCGGCGACGCTGAACTCGCCGATGGCGCCGTCCCGCATCCTCTCTTCGGGGATGTAGGAGACTCCGAGCCGGCGGATCTCCTTGGGTGTCTTGGTGGTGGTATCGACTCCGTTCATGACGACGGTCCCCGAGGCGACCGGACGCAGACCGGCCAGCGCCTCGGCCAGCTCGCGCTGCCCGTTGCCGGAGACCCCCGCGATTCCCACCACCTCGCCGCTGCGGACTTCGAGGTCGAAGTCGGTAACCGCCGGGGTGCCGCGGTCTCCGAGAACCTCGAGGGCGCTGATCGTGAGGCGCGCATCGGCGACATCGGACTCGCTCCGCCTCGGCGCCAGCCGCACCTCCCGGCCCACCATCATGTGGGCCAGCTGTCCCCGGCTGGTCTCCGAGGGAACCGTCCGGCCCGTGACCCGGCCGCCTCGCAGCACCGTTATCCGGTCCGACAGGCTCATGACCTCGTGCAGCTTGTGGGAGATGAACACCAGCCCGCGACCACCATCGGTCATCTGGCGTAGCGTCACGAACAGGTCGTCGACCTCGGCGGGGGTGAGCACCGAGGTCGGCTCGTCGAGGATCAGGAGCGAGACATCCCGGTAGATGGCCTTCATTATCTCCACCCGCTGGCGCTCACCGACGGCCAGCTGCCAGATGTAGGCGTCGGGATCGACCGCCAACCCGTAGATCTCGGACAGCTCCCTGATGCGTTGCTGGACCGGACTGAGATCCTGCATCAGGCGCCGCCCGGACGGGAGCCCCAAGGCGACGTTCTCCGCCACGGTGAGGGTGGGTACCAGCATGAAGTGCTGGTGGATCATCCCGATGCCCTGCTCGATCGCATCCGACGGCGACTCGATCGTCACCGGCTCCCCTCGGAGCCTTATCTCGCCCTCGTCGGCTTGATACAGGCCGTAGAGGATCTTCATCAGGGTGCTCTTGCCCGCTCCGTTCTCGCCGAGCAGCGTATGGACTTCACCCGGTCGCACGTCGAAGTCGACCCGGTCGTTGGCCACCACACCGGGGAACCGCTTGGTGATCCCCTCCAGCTCGAGGAGCGGCGCTCCGGCCGTGGCCGGTCGCATGGCTAGTGCCCCCGCTCGAATGGTCGGGTGAGCGCGGACGGCTGGCCGGTGCGGCGGGAGACGAGCACCAGCACCAGGATGGTCAGCACGGCCGGGAACATGCCCACGATGCTGGCGGTGGTGCCCACCACGATGCCGAGGGTCTTCCATTGCAGGACGGTGGCTGACACCAGGCCGAACACCATCGCGCCCGCCATCACCCCGCTGGGCCGCCAAGCACCGAAGTAGACCAGTGCGATAGCGATAAACCCGTGCCCATTGGTGAGGTTCTGCTGGAAGATCCCCAACTCCAGGGCCAGAGCCCCGCCGGCCAGACCCGCCATGGCATTGCCTACGAAGATCGTGATGTACCGCGTCCGGTCCACGCTGACGCCCAGGCTGTCAGCAGCCTCGGGGGTCTCCCCCACCGCCCGCACGTTCAGCCCGAAGGGAGTCCGGTTGATGACGAACCACAGGACCGGCACCAGGAGAAAGGCCACGTACACGAGAACGTTCTGGTGGAAGATGACCTCCCCCACCCACGGTAGGTCTCCCAGAAGGGGTACAGCCACATCTCCCAGCCCGTCGATGGGTGTGGGCGTCCCGACCTGCTTCTGGAACAGGAGATCGCTGAGACCCAGGCCGAAGATGAAGATGCCGATACCGCTGATGCCCTGCTCGGCCTTGAGAGCCAGGGTGACCACCCCGTACACGATTCCCATCACCCCGCCCACGATCAGGCTCACCAGGATCCCGAGCAGGATGCTGTCGGTGCGAAGCGTCGCGTAGTAGGCCCCGTAGGCCCCCAGGAGCATGACCCCCTCGACACCGAGGTTCAGCACACCGCTGCGCTGTCCGATGGTCTCGCCCAGCGCCGCCAGCAGGAAGGGGGTGGCCAGCCGTATCCCCGAGGCGAGCGTGGCCAGCAAGACCGAAACGGTGAGGAAATCGCTCACGGAGGATTCCTAGGTTCAGGGTCCCCGCTCCGTTCCGGAGATCGGCTGTCGCTTCCCTCACCCTGCTCCCTCGACTCGGAAGCAGTCCTGGCCAGTCGGGTCCGAGCGTACATGCTCCCCACGACGAAGACGACGACCAGACCGTTCAGGGCGAGTATCAGGGCGGCCGGAACCTGGACCGCTCTCTGCATGGCGTTGGCGCCCACGAGTAGGGCTCCGAACAGGAAGGATGCCGGGATCGTCCAGAGGGGATGCAAGCCCCCGAACAGAGCGGCCACGATGCCGTTGAATCCGGCCGCGCCTGTGAAGGTGGTGGCGCCGCCATCGGTCGCCAGCCGGTGCCCTTCGCTTCCGAAGACCAGCGTCACCCCCGCCATACCGCACATCGCCCCGCTGTACATGAACGCCAGCACCACGTTGCGTTTCACCGACATACCCGCGTACCGGGAGGCGAACGGGTTGTGGCCGACCGCCCGGAGCCGGAGGCCCTGGGTGGTACGGAACAGCAGGAAATAGCAGGCTACGGCCATCAGCACCGCTACCAGGACCCCCAGATGAAGCCGGGTCCCACCGGGCAGGATAGGGAGGTCGGCGTTGCCGCTCAGGCGTTCGGTATGGGGGATCCGGGAACCCTTTACGATCTCGCCCGGGTCCATGAGGGGACCCCGCAACAGGAGGTTGAGAATCTGGACGGCGATGATGTTGAGCATGATCGTGCTCAGGATCTCGTTGACGCGGGCGTAGGATTTCAGGACGCCGGCCATGCCTCCCCAGATCGCGCCTCCCATGGCGCCGACGAGGAACGTGAGGGGCAGGAGAACGAAGCTGGGCACATCCGGGAAGCCCAGCACGAACAGCGTCGAGAGGATCGCTCCCGCGATGATCTGGCCCTCTCCCCCGATGTTGATCACACCCGCCCGGAACGCGATGGTGATGCCCACCCCGACCAGCAGGAGGGGCATGGCCTTGAGGGCGCTGTTGGCCAGGTTCTTCGCCCCTCCGAAGGCACCATCCAGCAGCGCCGCGTAGCCGGTCAGCGGGTTGGCTCCCAGAATCGCCAGCATGACCGCTCCGATGAGACCCGCCGCCAGGACGGCGCCGATCAGTAGGCCGGGTCCGGCGAGCCGGGCGAGGACAAGTCTCCAGTTCAGCGTCAGCAGAACCTCCTAACCGCAGCCGGCGCGCCGGATGGGTGCCCCGGAAGGAAGGCCGACCGGGGCACTGCTCGCGGCAGTGTTCACCGACCCTGGTTGATCAGGTCCGTAGCCATCCGGTGACTACTCGACCCCGGTTGAGAGCGATCCGTCCTTGAGGCCGGCTTCCACCGCATCCGCCGCAGCCTGGACGTCGTCGGCGAGGGGCATACCCGGGTTGTAGGCCATGGTCAGCCCACCGTTGGCGAAGTCGGCCGTGATGACCCGCCCGCTGACCTCGTCGTTCAGTAGGTCTTCGACGATCTGGCTGAGCTGGAAGTCCCACCGGTAGATCTGCGACGCAACCACTATGTCCTCACCCAGCGGCACCTGGTCGGTCTGGGAACCGAACCAAAGAACCCCGTGCTCCCTGGCAACACCGGTCGCACCGACCACCATCTGGGAGACACCGGTCATCACATCAGCGCCGGCCTCCACATGGGCCTGTGCGGCCTCCGCCGCCAGCGCGACGTCGCTGAAAGAGTCGATGTAGTTGACGTTGACCGTGATCGACGGGTCCACCGACTTGACACCGGCGACGAAGCCATCGATGTAGAGCTTGATGTCGCCGACCTCGATCGGGCCCACCACCCCGATGATGTTCGACTCGGTCATGTGCGCCGCGATGGTCCCGTTGATGAAACCACCCTCATCGGACTGGACACTGTACGAGTACACGTTGGTGAGGCCGAACGTGTCACGGCTCGTGCCCCAGGCGAAGACGGTGTCGGGGTAGTCCGGGGCGATCTCCGACAGCGAGCCTCCGAACTGGGAGCCATGGGCCAGCACGATGTCGAATCCGTCCTCGGCGTATCCCCGTATGGCGACAGCCGCGTCCTCGATGACGAAGGTACCGTCGGTGATGTCGACCTCGATGTTGTAGTCCTGGCCGAGACGGTCGAGAGAGTCGACCATGCTCTGGGTGAAGGCCAGGTCGTTCGAAGCGCTGGGCCCGACCATCGCAATCCTGATCGGATCGTCGGCTGACCGGCCGCCGTCCTCCTCTTCGGCGCAGGCCGCCATCACTAGCGCGAGCGCCATCAACCCGACCAACCACGCGTGCCGGACCGCCATCGTCCTCAAGACTGACATGTACCTTGTCTCCTCCTGCTCAGGCTTCGCCTTGCTGCTAGGAGGATAGGCGTTCGGCGATCAGGCGGCTGGCGCGTTGCCGTGATTCCTCCGAAAAGCCGATCCTCACACCACTGAACCCGGGACCCCTGGTCGCGTCGAGGGCCAATCGCGATGTCGTGCCCTCGATGGAGGAGGAGGGGTCAAGAGGACTGCCGGGAAGTCCGTCAACGACAAAGAGGTCCTCGGCAGGCTGGAAGTGGGTGGCCAGAGCCCAGAGCACCTCGGAGTCGTTGGTGACGTCGATGTCGTCGTCGACCGCGATGACCGTCTTCAGGTAAGGGTCCCAGCCCAGCAGGCCCAGCATGACCTGGCGGGCCTGGCCGACCCGCCGCTGCCGGAGTTTGACGTAACAATGGAAGTGGCTGCCCGAGTTCGGATAGTGGACGGCGGTCACGTCCGGGAACCTTCCCTTGAGCTTCTCTGCCATCTCGGACTCCCTCGGGACCCGGGACAGGTTCAGGTGCTCGTTCGAATTGCCGCCCACCACGTCTAGGAGAAGAGGGTCGCGCCGTGAGGACATGGCCTCCACGCGGAAGAGGCTGTTGGTCGACCGGTCGGACGAGTACCCGGTGAACTCCCCGAAGGGACCTTCCTCTACGCGGGCGTCCGGATCTATCACCCCCTCGAAGAGAAAGTCGGCGGTGGCGGGAACCCGGATCCCGTAACGGGGTGACCGCACCACCTCGAGCGGCGCCCCGAACAGGCCGCCCGCCACCTGGCGCTCGTCGACGGTCATCGGTACCCGGGCGGAGGCGGCCAGCATGAACAAGGGGTGCCCTCCGAGCACCATCGCCACCCGCAGCGGCTCCCCGCTCTCCGCAGCGGCCTTCAGCATGCGCCAGAGGTCCCCCCGGGAGTGAAGGCTGGTGGCGAACTCGGTCGGCGAGTGGACCATGGCCCGGTGGTAGCTGAGGTTGCCGATCCCGTCGGCGCCCTCCGCCACGATGATCCCGCTGGTGATGTAAGGCGCCCTGTCGGTGGCGAAGTGGGTGAGGAGGGGAAAGCTACGCAGGTCGATCGCGGCGCCGCCGGTCACGCGTTCCAGGACCGGGCCGTCACCCACGTCGACGGGTTCCATGAGATGCTTGGCCTTGGCCTGGTAGGCGTCGTGCAGGTGCTCGGGATCCGTTCCCAGCATCCGGGAGATTCGTCGACGGCACGCGAACAGGTTGGTGACGACCTCGTATGGAATACCGGCGATACTCCCGAACCGGAGCATCTGGTGCCGGCCGGCCGCGGCCAACTCCCACACCACGCTGGTCACGTCCTGGGAGTCGGGAACCGGCTCCGTGATGTTGAGGACATCCTCCGGAAACGACCGCTCGTATGCCGAGACGAAATCATGGAGGTCCTGGCTCGAGGCGAGATCGGCAATGCTCATCGGAGAACCCCACACCGCGCGGCGGCCTCACGTCTCGACACAGGCACCTGTGAGCGTGCCGGCCGTGCGTTGCCCGAGTCCAACAACCGGATTCGCCTCCACTAGTCGACCAGAAACTACCAACTACCGGCTAGGAACCAACCAGCTAGTCGGTCGGTCGGCCGTAGACACCGGCTGCCAGCTGAGCCTTGGCCGCTGCGACCGACTCGGGCGGTGCGGTGGGTTGGATACCCACCAGCCGGGCGATGTTGTTGCCCATGTAGTCCTCGAGTTGATCCTCGTCGACTCCGAGACCCTGGGGTGGTTCGTGGCACAGCACCTCGAGGTGGGTGAGCCACATACCAGGATCGTTGGGAGGTGAGTCCGTGCCGAACACCAGCCGATCCCGCGGCATCTCCTTGGCGAACTCGACGATCCGCGACTGCAGCAGCCATCCCGACTCACCGTAGACATTCGGCGAGTCCATGATCATCCAGAATGCCTCGAAGCAGTAGATGCCCCCCGTCTGAACCCCGAAGTGGCCGATGATGAAGTTCACGTCGGGGAACTCGCGGATGATGGGATAGAACTGGGTCGGGATGGAGTAGGGACCGTCACCGGTGTGGAGCAGGACCACCACACCGAGCTCTTCACATTTGCGGAGCGCCGGGCGGAGCCAGTCGAGGGCACGGTCGGGGCGGTAGGCGTGCATGTTGGCGTGGAGCTTCATCATCTTGAAGCCGTACTCCTTGACATGGAACTCGAGTTCCGCCGCGCCGTTCTCGGGTCCGAACCGGGGGTTGTAGTTGAAGTTCCCGATGAAGCGGTCCGGGTACTTCTGGGTGAGTTCGGCTATGTAGGCCATGTAGTCCCGGATACCCTCGCGGCCTCCCCGGCTGCCCTCGTTCCAGACCGTGTTGCCCGGGGGCGGCTGGATGAAGCCCATATCGATCCGGCGAGGCTTGCCGTTGATCCAGTAGGGACCGTCCATCATCTCGAGCATGCGCTCCCCGTTGAACGGCTCCCCGGTGTGGCGCCACGCCTGGTCGACCACGTTGGTGGGATGGAGATGCGTATCGATTATCACGTCGGGCTTCCTCCGGCTCGCTATGCCATTGCGACAGCCCGATCAGACTAGTGGTCGGGTTCTCGAGGCTGTGATAGCGGTGCGAAGGCGGGGAACGGCGAGGGCCAGGACGAGAATGAACGACATCGGCAGGGCGGCTACCAGGCTCAGCCAGCTGTATCCGACGGTGCCCATCAGCACCCCCGATACGACGCTTCCCACCATGACCATCGTCCACGCCGCCGAGTCGGCCCATCCCTCCACCACCTGGCGGACATCGGGAGGAGCCGAGGCGAACAGCATGGAACTGCTGGCGAGGAAGGAGAAGCTCCAACCCAATCCGAGCACGAACAAGCCCAAGGCCAGAGCGAAAAGGCTGTCGTAGGGTGCGGCACCGGCCAGGAGAAGGGAGACGGCGGTGAGGCTCATGCCCATCCCCAGCATGGGAAGGCGTCCCAGGCGGTCGACCAGCTTGCCCACGAGAGGGGCGAAGGCGAACATCCCGACCGCGTGGACCGAGAGCACCACGCCGACCGCGTCGATGCCGTAGCCGGCGTCCTCGATGCGGAGCGGGGTCGCGGTCATCACGAGGACCATGGCGCCCTGGGCCGACAGCAGGGCCAGGATGGAGATCTGGACGGCCGGAAGGCGCAGGGCGGCACCCACCGATGCGCCTCGCTCGGGACGGATTGCAGGGGTCACCGCCACCCGGGAAGGATCGGGGCGCAGCCCGACCCAGAAGATCATCCCGGACAGTAGGAAGGCCACCGTGGCCAGCAGGAAAGCCCCGCCGTACGGGGTGCCCAACCAGTCCTCCACCATGCGACCGGCCCAGTCCACCAGGTTGGCGCCGATCACCGACCCGATGGTCGCCGACCACACCAGGAGGCCCATCGCCTTGCCGCGCTCGGATTCCTCGGCCAACTCGGCGGCAACGTACCGGGCGAGATGGATGGCGCCCACGCCCGCTCCCATCAGGATCGCGCCTCCCACCAGCACCCAGTACCAACCGGCCACCACCCCCACCAGCTCCAACGCCGCCCCGAAGGCGGAGACGGGAGGCCCGGCGACCATGATGAACCGGCGCCCGTAGCGGGTGCTCAGCCGTCCCAACACGTTGGTTCCCAGCGCCTGGCCCAGGGCGCCGGCCGCCAGCGGCAGACCCGCCATCATGGTGGATCCACTCAGGGAACGGGCCGCCACGGTCGCCACGGCGAGGGTGGCCACGAAGGCGAGCCAGGCCACGGCCGCCCCCGAGAACAGCACGTAGGCCAGCCGGCGGCGCACGGCGGCGAGTTCGGATCGGGTTGCCCGGCGCGGCACCGACCTCGTCATGCCTACCTCAGGTCTCCTGCCGGGCCGGACGGTCGGCTGCGGCTCTCAGCGGATCCGCTCCGCGATGGCTGCTCCGACCTCGTCGGTGCTGTTGGTCCCTCCCATGTCCCGGGTGCCCACCTCCCCCTCGGCTAGCACCTCTGTGATCGCGGCGCCCACGGCATCGGCCGCTCCGTGCTCGCCCAGGTGGTCCAGCATCATGCGAACGGCTTCGATCGACGCGATCGGGTTCACCCGCCGCTGGCCGGTGTACTTGGGCGCCGACCCGTGGATCGGTTCGAACATCGACGGGAACCTGCGTTCGGGATCGATGTTCCCGCCGGCCGCGAAGCCCATACCCCCCTGGAGCATGGCCCCGAGGTCCGTGATGATGTCGCCGAACAGGTTGGAGGCCACCACCACGTCGAACCACTCCGGGTTCTTCACCATCCACATCGAGAGGGCATCCACGAGCGCCATGTCCGTCTCGACGTCCGGATAGCCGGCCGCCACCTCGTCGAACACCGTGTCCCAGAAGACCATCGAGTAGTTGAGGGCATTGGACTTGGTGCAGTTCGTGACCCGTCCCACCGGTGCCTCGGGGCCCAGCTTGGACCGTCGGCGAGCCAACTCGAACGAGTAGCGCATGACCCGCTCGCATCCCTTGTGGGTGAACACTGCCGTCTGCAGCGCCACCGCGTCCGGCGTGCCCGGCTTGAACACCCCGCCCTGTGCGGCGTACTCGCCCTCGGTGTTCTCCCGCACCACCACCATGTCCAGCGTTTCGGGCGTGGCCGTCCTGATCGGGGTACCGACCCCCGGGTAGAGGCGGATCGGGCGCAGGTTGACGTACTGGTCGAACCCGCGCCGGATCCCCAGAATCAACTCCAGCGACAGGTGGTCCGCCACCTTGGACACGTCGCCCACCGACCCCAGGAAGATCGCGTCGAACCCCGACAGGGTGTCCAGGTAATCGTCCGGCATCATCTTCCCGTCGGCCAGGTAGCGGTCACAGCCCCAGTCGAACCACTCCGTCTCGACGCTGAAGTCGTGAGACCGCGCCGCCGCCCGCAGCGACCGCTCCGCCTCCTCCGACACCTCCGGACCCACACCGTCCGCGGGAATCACAGCTACCCGATACACACCCAAGACCCCTCACTCGCGATACCCGCGGCACCGTAACACCCCACGACAGCACGCCTCAAACCGCCTGTAGTCGATAGTCGGTAGTCTGTAGTAGGCAGTTGATACGATCCAGTATCAACTCAAAACTAGCAACTAGCAACCAACAACTAGAAACTGGCCAGATAGCGCAGGGCGGCGAGGGCGTAGATGCGGGCGGCCTGGTTGACACCGTACATGGCCAAGCGCTCGTTGGGGGCGTGCGCCCGTGGCACCAGGCCGGGTCCGAAGGCTGCCACCGTGGGGATGCCGGCGATGCCCTGGAAGCTGAGCGCGTCGGTGGCGCCCGGAAAGACAGCCGGCTCCACACGATTGCCGAGTACCCGATGGGAGGCGTCCTGGAGGGCGGTCACCGCCGGGTGCCCGGACGGAATCTCGGTGGCCTCGCTGCAACCCACCATCCTGAGGGTGGCTTCCAGGCGGGGATTCTCGGCCATAGCCCGATCCAGGAAGCCCTCCAGGTCGGCCGTGATGCTCTCCTCGGTCATCCCTGGCACCAGGCGGATATCCGAGGAAAACCGGGCCTTGCCCGGGTAGACCCCGTAGAAGACCCCTCCCTCGACCATCACTCCGATGTTCACGGTCGGCCGCGTGCCGCCCAGGCGGTAGGGCCGGTAGGTGAGGCGGTCGAGCAGCTCCCCGTGCATCTTGGCGATGAGCCAAGCCATCTCGACGGTGGCGTTGACCGGATCGAAGCGATCGGACACGCTCGAGTGCATCTGGGTTCCCGTCACCTCGATGTCGAAGAGGGCAGACCCGCGGGAGACGACACCGATGCTCTCCCATTCCCTGGTCACGCCGCACGGCTCCCCGATGATGGCGGCGTCGGCCTCCAGATGACCCTGCTCGGCGAGCCACTTCGAACCCAGGGTCGAACCTCCCTCCTCGTCCGCGGTCAGGACCAGGCTCAACTCGCCGGCCCAGCCGCCGACCCGGGCCAGGGCCGCTCCGGCGTAGACCATGGCAGCGAGGGCGGCCTTCATGTCCCCCGAGCCCAGGCCGTGGAGGACACCGCCGAAGACGGCCGCGTCGTACGGATATACCCGCCAGCGGGACAGGTCGCCCGGGGGCTTGGTGTCAAGGTGACCGGACAGGATCAGGGTCTTGCCCGGGCCGTGGCCGAGAATGCGGACCATCAGGTTGGGGCGGGATGGCTCGGCGCTCAGCACGGTGATGTCCCGGACCCCTAGCTCCGCCAGCCTCTCCCGGACCAGCCGGGCCACCGCGCGCTCGTCGCCGGGTGGTGTAGGGCTGGGCGTGGCGATGAGGCGGCGGGCGAAGGCCAGCTGATCGTCGGCGGTGGCCTGGAGGAAGGCGAGTACCTCCTGTTCGGCAGGCATCGGCGCGCCGCCGGCATCCGGCATCGAACCCGTCACATCGCCGCCCGGTCGTGCGGGTACAGGGGCCTCGGCGCGTGCCGGAACTCCAGCTGCTCCAGCCTGGGGGTGCTCGGACCGGGCAGGTCGAGGTTGACGGCCTCCGGCGCCGATCCGGGGAAGTTGGCCCGGTAATCGCTGCACGAACGCACGATCAGCACATCCGCCCGATCGGGCTCGAGCCCGGCATGTCGCCAGGTGGCGGGGTCGGCCGTGATCGCGGGAGCCGAACTGACGAGCAGGTTGTGGTTGCCGGTGGTGATCACCGCCCACTCGCCCATCGATACCTGCCGTCCGGTGAAGGATCGCCCGGTGAGCCGGTAGGCGCCCGAGCCGGCCGCGGTGACGACGCCCTCGACCTCGACCGGCGCCGCAGAGCTCTCGAAAACGCCTCCGACCGGAAACCGGACCGACCGTCCCACCTCGGTACGGCACCGCCGGGAGGCCTCGGGGTCGACAACCGAATGGAGCACGACCAGATCAGGGGCGTGGCGGGCAGCCTCGGTCACCATCACGGCATCGTCTCCGGGCGCTCCTGCGGTCGGGCAATCAGCGGTATGGGCCATGACGAAGGGTCGGCAATCCGATTCACGTACGGCCCGGAAAGCCTCTTCCGGAACCATCAGGCGCGGCGTGGTCATCCGGTCGCGCCTGCGCCACACCTCGTCGGCGAGTTGCTCGGCCAGCGAGCGGGCGCCCGTCGGGTCGCCATCGGTGACAACCAGCACGCCCAGCCCGAGCTCGGGAACGTCGAGCCAGGGCTGGACCGGGAACAACGACACGTCCAGGACGGGGCCCTCGGTCAGGGAATCGGCCAGGCTTCGAACCTCTGACATGGGCCCGATGTCGGTTCGCATGCCCTCCGCCGGGACCAGCATGGGCCGCTTGGCCAGGGCCATGGCCGGCACGACCTCGCCCCGGACCGTCATGACCACCAGGCGGGCGATCCGCTCACCCGTCGAAGCCATGTCGACATGCGGCTCCGTGTGGTACCCGACCAGGATGTCGGCGAGCTCGACCATTTGCTCCGTCACGTTGGCGTGCAGGTCCAGGCAGACCCCGAGCGGTACTGACCCGATCCGGCGGCGCACCACCTCGATCAGGGCTGCGTCGGCGTCGAGGATCGATCCGGCCACCATCGCACCGTGGAGCGACAGCACCAGCCCGTCCAGGGGCAGGGCTCGGTCCAGTTCCCGGTCCAGCAGCCCGGCCAGGTGCTCGAACGTCTCCTCCGTGACGCGACCCGAGGGCAGAGCCCACCCGGCCAGCAACGGGGCCACGTCGGCGCCGATCTCCTCCAGCCGGGCTACCGCACCGGCGAACTCCGTGTTGGTTCCGGCCAGGGTCCGGAGCGCGTCCTCGCCCACCAGGATGGTGTAGTCCTCCCGGACCGTCGGCTTGGGACTGAACGTGTTGGTCTCCTGGACCAGGGATGCCACCCCGATGCGGGGACCCGCCATCAGATCAGCCCGGCGGCGTGAGCGACACGGGCTGGTTCGACTCCGCCGAGCGCTTGGCCGCGTCCACGATGGCGTGGGCGTTACGAGCCATCTCGAGCGTCACCTCCGGAGGCCGGCCATCCAGCACCGCCCGGATGAAGTGATCCAGTGAGCCCGCCAGGTCACCACTCACCTGATCACGGCTCACGGGCCAATGGGTCAGGTCGGGATGCGTGAACCCCTCGCGGTCCGCTATGGCCAGGCCGTGATTCGACCCGTCCACGAACACCCCTCCACCGGTCCCGACCAGCTGGAGGGACGCGTCCAGCAGGGCCGGGATGGTGGGCGGCAGCACCCAGCTGATCTCGAGCGAACCGATCACGCCGTTCTCGAACCGCACCAGGACCATGGCCGCGTCATCATGCCCGTAGGGAGCCGACCGGCGGGAGATGGTCTCCGCATACACCCTGGTAACCGGGGAATCCGCCAGCCAGGCCATCACGTCCAGGTCGTGGATGCCGGTGGAGATCAACAGATCGGTCCAGACACCGTAGATGTCGGCGCCCAGGGACGAGCCGCGCCGGCGCGCGAAGATGGTGTGGACGTCACCCATACGTCCCGAGGCGACCGCGGCCTTGGCCTCCGAGTAGCGGGGATCGAAGCGCAGGATGAAGTTGACCATGGTCAGAACCCCGGTCTCATCGAGATCCCTGATCAGGCGGTCGGCGCCGGCCAGCGAAGGCGCCAGGGGCTTCTCGAGCAGCAGGTGTTTTCCGGCCCTTGCCAGCTGCATGGCGATCGGATAGCGATGGTGCTCGGGCACGGAGACGGACGCCGCGGCTAGATCACATCCCTCCAGCAGGTCGGAGACCTCGGTGAACCAGGGCACGCCGAGCTGCTCCCCCACCGTCCGGGCGGAGTCCGCGTTGGTGTCGACCACCCCTACCAGCTCGGCCAGCGGATGCTCGGCGTAGATGCGGGCGTGGAGCGAACCGATCATCCCCGTGCCGACGACGGCGGCGCGTAACCGGCTCACGACAGAGCCCCGGCGGGAGCGAAGACCCGGTCGTGGCCGGGCATAACCCGGGTGGGCGCCAACGATTGAAGCCGGTCGAGGCTGGCATTCAGACCCCGGAGCTGGTCGTCGGTGTACCAGTGCGAGAAGGTCCGCTCCGAATACTCGCGGCGGGTCATGACCGTGTCACCGGCCACGAGCACCCGCTCCCCCGACTCCGACTCGGCCATCACGCTGATGTGACCCGGCGTGTGGCCCGGGGTGGAGATCGCCACCAGGCCGGGCATGATCTCCAACTCGCCGCCCCGCGGCACCTCGATCAGGTCACCCATGACCGCCAGCCGCCGCTCGGTCTCCTCCGGCCCGTAGATCTCCTCGCAGAAGTCCACCTCGCCCTGGCCCATCACCAGGTCGGCGCCGGGAATCCGGAAGGCGCTGCCCATGTGGTCGTGATGGCAATGGGTGCACACCACGTAGTCGATATCGGCCGGGGTGATCCCGAAGCGGGCCAGACCGATGCCGAGCTGACCGTAGAAGCCGGTGTGATGGTTGCCCGGGTCCACCAGGACGTTCTTCGGGCCCCGGACCAGCACGGTGGTCGACACCGGCAGGAAGCCCAGGTTGGAGTCGAACAGGCTGGATTCGGCCGGGTCGATGCCCATCATCCGCTCCATGCGGTCCAGCACCGCGTCGGTGTCGGCGGCGAAATGGTAGACCACCTCGTCGTCCAGCAGGCTGAACCTCAGCACCACCGGCTGTATCACCACATCTATCTGGTTCGGCATCTGCCATGCCTCCCTTCGTTCGGATAGGACCGGCCGGATCTGCGGCTCATCGTTCCACTCCCGCCGTGATGACTTCGGTGATGTTCCGCTGGAAAAAGGCCGTGATGAGGATCACCGGCAACGCGGTCATCACGGTGGCCGCCGCCAGCTGGCCGATCTCGATGTCCATCGTAGAGCGGAACAGGCCCAGCGTGACGGTGAGCATCGACAGGTTGGACGTGAAGAGCAGCGGGGTCAGGAACTCCACCCAGGCGAGCACGAACCCCAGGAGCAACCCGGCGAAGATGCCCGGTCTGAGAAGCGGCAGGACGATGCGGAAGAGCAACTGGCGCAGGCCGGCGCCGTCGATAAGGGCCATCTCCTCCACCGAGACCGGGATGGCCCGGACGAACGATCCCATGATCCACACCATGAACGGGAGGGTGAAGGCGACGTAGGGAAGGACCAGGCCGACGTAGGTGTCGCGCAGGCCCAGCTGCACCACCGTGATGAAGAGCGGCATGATGAACAGGAGGGTCGGCAAAACGTAGATCGCCGCGAAACCGCCCAGGATCAGGCGGCGGCCCGGAACACGCATGCGGTTGAGGGCGTAGGCGGCGGGCACCGCGATGGCCACCGTCACCACGGCGGTCGCGATCGCCACGATCAGGCTGTTGACCATCGACTCGGCGACCGGAACGCCGGAGGAGGCGGAGAAGATGCGCGTGTAGTGCTCGGTGGTGATGTAGGTGGGGATGAACGCCACGTCAGCCGAGCGGATGTCCCGCTCGGTCTGGGTGCTGGTCAGGATTATCCCGTAGAGCGGGAACGCCATCACGATGAGCACCACCGCCGCCCCGACGTAGGTCGCGGCCCGGCGGACGGCTCGGGCCGGAGCGGTGGCGACCATGGTCACGCCCCCGCCAGCCTTCGGGCACGGACCAGCATCCAGCCCAGCCCGGCGATGGCCAGCACGGTCAGCGCCGAGAGAAGATAGGCCGTCGCGGCGGCACTGCCGAAGTCGAACTGCTCGAAGCCTTGACGGTAGACCAGGAAGTTGAGGGTGGTGGTGGCTCGGCTGGGTCCTCCCCTGGTGAGAACGAAGATGGTGTCGAACACCTTCATCGCCCAGACGAACAGGAAGATCACCACCGGTATGACGACCGGCAGCATGAGCGGCAGCGTTATGTGCCGCAGCGTCCGCCACGATCCAGCGCCATCGATGGCGGCGGCCTCCTTGACGGTTCGGGGGACGATCTGGAGGCCGGCCAGCAGGAAGATGGTGGCGAAGGGAATCCAGCGCCACACCTCGGCGATCAACACCGAATGCAGGGCAATGGTCTGCCCACCCAGCCAGATGATGTCCCCCTCGCCGCCGAACGCTCTGATCAACCCGTTCAGGAAGCCGAACTCCGCGTGGAACATCTGCACCCAGAGCACCCCGGAGGCCACCGGCGGGACCGCCCAGGGCAGGAGCACGGTCACCCGGACCAGGCCCCGTCCCAGGAAGGTCTTGTTGAGCAGGAGGGCGATGGCGAACGACAGGACCACCGTGACCAAGCAGAGCATCACCCCGAAGTACAGGGTCGTCCAGGCGGACTCCCAGAACGCCCCGCTCCCGAGCTGGTTGAAGAAGTTGTCGAGGCCGGTAAACCGGACGATCCGGAACCGGGGGGAGAGATCGATGTCCGACAAGCTGTACGCGACCGTGGTGACGGCCGGGTAGGCGTACACGCCGGCCACGATCAACACCGCCGGGGCCACCAGGGCAATTGCTGCCCGGCGACCCCGGCGATTTCCTGTCCGGATTGTTTCCTCCGCCCGGACTTCTCCAGTCATGTCGTGAGGAGGAGCGAGAGTCTACTCCTCGTCCTGCCTCCGGGCCGCGGTGGCGGCCGCGGCCGCGTCGTCCAGCGCCTGCTTGGGAGACTTGTTGCCGGCGAGCACCTCGTGGATCTCGTCGGCCAGCATCTGGGTCCAGCGGGGACGGTCCTCCGACCACCCGCCGTCCACCGGATACTCGTATGCCTTGGCCAGGGCCGGGTAGAACGGGAACGCCTCCACGATGTCGGGCTCCTGGAGCACACCCGAGTAGATGGAACCCCATCCGCCCAATGCCACCACCCGCTGACCTTCGCGAGAGGTGATGAACTCGAGCAGGCGCCATGCCTCGTCCTTGTTCTCGGCATACACCGGCACGCCGAAGAACTCCGATCCGTCCACCGAACCGCTGGTGACCACCGCCGGGTTGGGGGCGAAGGCGCTATGACCTGCGATCTGGGAGGCCTCCGGAATGGCCGCCACTCCCGCCACGAACGGCCAGGAGATGAACATTCCCCGAGTGCCCTCGAAGAACCCCGGAGTGGCGTCGAACACCCAGGTATACGTGGTGACGGCCGGATCGACCACCTGGTGAGTATGCAACAGGTCGTAGAGCTTCTGCAGGGCCTCCACGCCTTCCTCGGAGTTCCAGTTGGGCTGCTGCTCCTCGTCCAGGAAGCTGCCGCCATGCATGTTGAGCATCCCGCCCCACGTCCAGAGGACATGGGCGCCGGCCCAGGCGTCGGTGAAGCCGTAGTACTGGGTACCGTCCCGCTCACCGGTCATGGCCTTGGCGTACTCCACGAAGGTATCCCAGGAGTTCGGCGTGGCATGCCAGTTGGTCGGGGCATCCGGATCGAGACCCGCCTGCTCCATCATCTGCTTGTTCCAATGGAGGAGCTGGCTTCCCATGGTCCACGGGGCCGCCAGGGTGTTGTCGTCCAGCTCGACCGCTCCCATCCCTCGGGTGAGAAGGTCGGACTCGGTGCGAACGTTCTCGTCCATGAAGATGCTGGCGTTGGTCAGCCAGCCTCGGGTTCCCAGTTCGGCCCCGAGCTCCGCGGTGACGAATACCGCGTCCCACGGGGAGCTCTGCGCCAGGAAGGAGGTGGTGAGCTTGCTCCGGAGGTCGGGGGTGGTGACCTCCTCGATGGTGGGAGCGAACCCCACGGAAGCCTGGTGCTGCTCGAGGAGGGCCTTGACCGGATCCATGTGCGTTCCTATCAGGACGCCCAGGTTGCCGGTGAAGTCGGTACCGGGCTCGGCGCCTTCGTCGATCGGATCACCCTCGCCGCAGGCGGCCACTAACGCTGATAGGCCTCCCATGGCGGCGAAGGCCATGAGTGCGGAGCCTCCGCCAAGGAACTGGCGGCGGGTGAAATGATGGGGACGGTTGGACTTCGGTACCAAAAGCGACTCCTTCGATCGGTTGCAGCTCTCGAGCTCGTTCTGCCCGCTTGGAGAAAAATAGCCCATCGAGGGGGGCCGCGCCACCCGTTTATGGCTGAGCGGGAGGATCGACCGGCGCGCTCGCAGGCGCCGATCAGGATCCTGGATCGCCGAAGCAGGCGGCGGCGATGTCGTCGGGAATCGTGACGCTGTCGGCGCTCAGGTCGAGTCCATGGTCCTCGAGGCAGGCTATCTGGTCCTCACCGGCCTCGAAGCCGGGTCCGAGGGTCTCGGCGGGGACCTCTGCGGCGCGGAACTCGGTCTCCCCCTCGCCGGCCGCGACCTCGGCGAGGACCTCCGCGGCCCCGCCTAGGCGGCCGTCCGGATCATGCTCTGCCCGGGCCGCCGCGACCAGTTCGTCCACACCGCCGAGCGGTGAGATGCGCTCTTCCAGTAGCTGTGCCGGTGTGTCACCGTCGCCGAGGCGCTCGGCAATGTCGGCGCCGGAGACGTCGAGACGGTCGAGCAACGCCAGCACGGTGGCGCCGCTGCTGTAGAAGCGGCCGAACCCGAAGAACGATTTGACGCTGACCAACACAGCCGCAGGGTTCCCGATGCTCTCGTCCAGGTAGCCCAACTCGCTGGTGTGGTTGGTGGAGGTGTACGTGTTCCCGATCGCGTCGCCCATGTGGTGCTCGATCCAGCGGGCCGACCCCTCCATACGCTCCTGCTCCTCATCATGGAGAACCCTGGGATCACGTGCATGCCGGATGGCGCGAACGGCTGCGAACTGGCGAGCCAAGCGCTCGGTCTCGGGCACGGTTCCCGCCTGGTAGGCGGCGACCAGGATACGGTTCTCGAGCAGCAGCAGCTCTAGGTTCTCCGCCCCGAAGTCGTATCCCTCTACGTCTTGGACGCCCGCGCCGGGAACCCAGTGGTCGAACTGGTACCGGTGGAACCCCTCGTGTGCGACCATCGCCACGAACCCCGGCGTGTCCGGCTCGCGGCCCGGCTCTCCCCGCTCGGCTACCAGCACGTACGTTTGGACGCCGCCCATGTCCGCGAAGAAGTCGAACGGCGCCAGGGAAACCAACCACTCCGGGTCGGCGGGCTCCCCGACGACCGCCACGCGGTGGCCGTCTAAATCGGCGCTTTGGATCACATCTCCCAGAGCGTTCGGATCCGGGTGGTTGAAGGCCACCACCGCCTCGAGACTCCCCTCGACGTCGACCGAGACCAGCACCGTCGGGATGGCCGAGAGGTCGTAGCCCGGCCACGCGTCACCTGACTCCGACACAGCCGATAGCCAGCTGTCGACGAGCGAGCGCGCACTCCCGGACACCTGGTCGAGACCGGTTCCCACAAGAGAACTCGGCGTGGTCGAGACCGCAGTCGTTCCGGCCGAGGTCGTGGAGACCGAAGTCGGCTCGGTTGAAGTCTGGGGCGGTGACGGACCACCTCCCGACCCGCACCTGACCACGAACACGATCAGCCACGTCAGACCCAGCAGGCGTAAACCGACTCGATCTGCCGTCACAACCGGTCCGTTACCACATGACCACTTGGTTCATCACTCAACGAGGACTCCCGGACCGCTCTCATGCGGGTCCGCACGGTACCAACCGGAATGCCCGGCACGGGATTCGGGAGCATCGAGGGCTCTCTTGAGACCCGGTGCAGCTACCCCCAGCCGGCTGTCTGCGGAAACCGAGGGTGCGTATCCGATCCGTAGCGCCTCGTGGTAGTCGGTCCATCGGCCTAGTCGCCTTCGTCACCAGGCAGCACTACGGTGAAGCGCGACTGGAGCCCTACCCGCGGTGAGCATGGCAGTTCGCCGGGCGGATCGGCGCTCGCGGAGAAGGCATGATCATCCTCGCAAACGGCAAGACGAACGAGGTCGCCCGGCGGAGTGACGCCGGGGGGGCACTGTGGGTGCGGATGGACGAACTCCCTCACGCCACCGGCTGGCAGATGAAACCGGAAGGCGCGTGCCTGGGCGAGTTGTGCGTGCCGCTACCTGAGAACCGGCGGGAAGAGTGGATCGCCGACGCCGACGACTGGGTCTGGTTCTGCTACTCGGAGTTCGCGGACATGATCGGCCAGAAGTACGCCCGAGACGGCGACGTTTGGAGCCTCGGCTCGGTGCCCGAGGTCCGTCGCGCCGGGCTGGAGAGCGCCATCGCCCCCGACTTCGAGGTGACCGAGCGAACCGGCGCGACGTTGAGGCTCTCGGACCTGCGCGGCCGCAAGGTGGTGCTGTTCACCTGGTCATCCTGGTGAGGGTGCCGCTTCAGCCTGCCGGACTGGCAGGATCTGTACGAATCGATCGGTCCGGACCGGTTCGAGTTGATCAGCGTGGCGCAGGACTCGGGGGGTGCCACCGCTGTCGGCAAGTGGTTTGACCGGGCTTCGCCGACCTACCGGTGTGTGGTCGACCCGACACACCAGATCAGTTCGCTGTTCGGCTGGGTGAGCGTGCCGTCAGCCGCGTGGATCGACGAGGACGGGCGTATCGTCCGCAGCAACGAAGGGACGTACCCCGCCCGCACGACCATCAGGTTCGGCCTCGGCAAGGTTCGCGTGGGCGACGACGCCTTCGCCCGGGCGACTCGCGACTGGATCGAGCGGGGAGCCGACAGCCGCCACGTCTGGTCGAGTGAGGAACTGGCCGAGCGGCTCAAGCCCGTGGACGACAACCTGCGCCTGGCAGAAGCGACCTTCAGGTTGGCGCTGCACTTCGAGTCGGAGGGCGACAGCGAACGCGCCTGGCGGTACTTCAGCGAGACGCAGCATCTGGCGCCCGACAACTGGAACTACCTGCGACAGGGCTGGACCCACAAGGGGACTATCTACGCCTCCCTGAAGGTACTGAGGCGAACGAACTACCTGCGCAAGAACTCCGACAAGAGCTACTACGCACCCATGGGCTTGCCCGGCGAGGACCATCGCCGGTACACCGAACCCGAGTGGCTATGGACCCCGGCAGCCCGCCGGATCAAGCAACTGCTCCGCCGCTAGCGGTAGTCGGCTAGGAACAACGGGCACGACGGGTAGTGGATGATCTGTAGCGCCGACGGGTGTCCTATGCCTCTTCGCTGCGGTCTGTGATCGGAAGCTTGTCGCGGGCGGTGCGGTGCCGGGCGAACAAGGGGGCTGAACATGTCACAGCCCCGCCGCATACTGTCCGGCAGTCACAAGCACCACCGGTTTCCTGCTTATTCGACGTCGAGGGAACCGGAACCGGGATCAATTCGGGAGCGGACCCGTCGGGGGATAGCGGAACGCGCACGGACCGAAGGAGGTGGTGGCTGGGGGATGGGCCCGCCGGGGAGGGGCGTGGTCTGGCGTTTTTCGCGTTCTCGACGTCTCGGGTGCTGATGAGGAGCTACCGAAACAGGGCACTAGGGGGGTGACCCGTCGCGTTTGAGCGACGCGATCAGATCGGTCGGCCGGACCGGAACCCGCGGGAGGTCGAGGCCGGTGGCGTTGCGCAAGGCGTTGACGATGGCCGGGGTGGAGGACAGCGTGGGCGGCTCCCCCACCCCGTTGAGCCCGTACGGGGAGTCGGGATGGGGGAACTCGAAGAGCCGGACGTTCATGGGAGGCATGTCGAGGATGGTCGGAACCAGGTAATCGGTGAAGGAGGCGTTCTTCACGAAGCCGTCCTCGACCTGAACCTCCTCCAGCAGGGCGAGGCCGAGACCCTGGGCGGAACCCCCTTCGATCTGCCCCTCGACGGCCTGGGGGTTGATGGCGTTCCCCACATCCTGGGCGGTGGCCAACTCGACCACGCGGACCAGACCCAACTCTGTGTCCACATCGACCACCGCCCGGTGGGCGGCGTAAGCGAATGCGATGTGCGCATTGCCCTGGCCCCGCACATCATCGATGGGCTCGGTCGGCCGGTGGTGGTACACGAAGGTGTGCTCGATCGTGTCATCGCCGAGGATGTCGGCGAGACTGACGAGAGCCTCCCCCTTGCCGGGAACTGTGATCCCGTGGGGAGTGAGAGCGAGGTCGCCCGGAGAGCAACCGAGGCGTCGGGCGGCCCGCTCGAGGATCCGCCCGCGCACGCCGTGACAGGCGCCTTCGACCGCTCCGCCGGTCATCCAGGTCTGGCGGGAGGCTGCCGACGAGCCGGCGTCCCCGATGTCAGTGTCGGCGGGCCGGACGGTCACCGAGTCGATCCCCAACTCGGTCCGTACGATCTGGGCCTGGACCGCCACGATGCCCTGTCCGCACTCCGAGGCGGCGCTGTATACCTCCGCCACAGGCCGGCCGCCCGCCACCGAGACCGACACCCGGGCGGTGGAGATGTCGTCCACCCCTCCCGAGAATCCGATCGCCTTCATACCGAGGGCGTAGCCGACCCCCCTGACCACCGCCTCCCCGTGGGTGGTGTTGCCCACCCCGCCGGGTAGCCGTCTCAGGTCCTCCCCCGCCGGAGGAAGCTCAGCGGGCAACGGCAGGCTACGCAGGTGGTCCAGGAGCTCGCGGGTGGGGGTGGGGCCGTCAACCTCCTGCCCGGTGGGTAGGAGGTCACCTTCCTGGATGGCGTTGCGGATCCTCAGTTCGACCGGATCCATGTCCAGTTCGCCGGCGAGGCGATCCATGGCCGACTCGATGGCATAGCAGGCCTGTACGGCCCCGAAGCCCCGCATGGCGCCGCGGGGTGGGTTGTTGGTGTAGACGGCGTAGCCGTCGATCTCGACGTGGTCGACCTGGTAGGCGCCGGCGGCGAAGTAGGAGGCGTTGGCTATAACGATCTGTGAGGTGGACGTGTAGGCGCCGCCGTCCAGCAGGAGCCTCACCTTGGAGTAGACCAGGGTTCCGTCCCTGCGGGCGCCCAGCTCGACCCGGATCCGGGAGGGGTGCCGATGGACGTGGCCGACGAACGACTCCGCCCGGTCATAGGACATCTTGACGGGACGGCCCATCCGTAGCGCCAGCATGCAGGCATGGATGTGGACCGACAGGTCCTCCCGGCCTCCGAACGCCCCGCCGACCCCGCTCAGGGTCAGGCGTACCCGGCTCGGATCCAGTCCGAGAGCCGTTGCCACCTGGCGCCGGTCGTCGTGGATCCACTGCGCCGCCACGTACAGGTCGATGCCGCCGCTCCCGTCCGGCACCGCCAGACCGGCTTCCGGGCCCAGGAAGGCCGGATCCTGGACCCCGGAGCGGTACTCGGACTCGATGACGATCTCTGCCCGCGAGCGAGCCAAGGCAACGTCCCCGTGGCGGATGCGAACGTGCCGCGCCACGTTCCCCCCCGGATCGATCGGATCCCCGTTCCCGGACAGGGCAGACTCAGGATCGGTCAGGGGCGCCTGCAACTCGTAGTCGACGCGGACGGCCTCGACCGCCCGGCGGGCCGTCTCGGGATGGTCGGCGGCCACGATCGCCACCGGCTCGCCCACGTACCGGACTTCGAGGGCGGCCAGGACGGGCTGGTCCGCCACCTTGATCCCGTAGAAGCGGCGTCCGGGTACGTCATCGGCGGTCAGCACGGTGGCGACCCCCCGGATCGTCAGGGCCTGCGAGATGTCGATACCAACGATGCGTGCCCTCGGATGCGGACTCCTCACCGTGGCGCCCCACAGCATGCCGTCTATGTGGAGGTCCGAGGCGTAGGCGAAGCGGCCCAGCACCTTGAGCGGGGCGTCGGGGCGCGGGGGAGACGTGCCGACGCCGCGGGCGTGGGTCGTGCGGTCACGAACCTTCGTGTCCAGTTGCTGGCGAGGACCCATCACGCGCGGCAGCCTTCCAGACCGGACCGCAGCATCCGGCGATCGAGATCACGGCCGATGAAGACGAGCCGGCTGCTCCGGCCTCCCGACCATCGCCCGCCCGGATAGATCTCGAAGAGCCGATGGACCCCTTGGAGGATGGTCTGGCGCGGTTGCCCCGCCACGGCGAGGATGCCCTTGATGCGGTAGAAATCGGCGGATCGCGCCTCGGTGAGGGCCTCGAGCCACTCCCTCAGCCTGGTCTCGTCCAACTCGCCGTCGACCTCGACACTGATGGCCTCCAAGCCCGGATCGCGGGAGTGGACGTAGGTGTCCTCGAGGAACCCGCCGCCTGCCGACGCCGGCGATCTACCGAAGGCCTCGATCCCGAGAATCTCACCCGGATCCACCCTGGAATAGCTCGATCTGATGACCGGCGCGGTGCTATTGAGTTCTCTGATGCGAGCCTCTGTGTTCCGCAAGGCATCGGGCTCGACCAGATCCGTCTTGTTGAGCACGATGCGGTCGGCGCACAGGATCTGATCCACCACCCGGCTGTCGGGCCGGTCGGGGCCGAACGCGTCCAGGTGGACGTCCACGTGTTTGGCGTCGACCATGGTAACGATCCCGTCAACCCCTATGCGATCCGCCAAGCCTTCCACGAAGAGCGCCTGGGTCACCGGAACCGGGTCGGCCACTCCGCTGGTCTCGATGACCACGTAGTCGGGCGGCTCGGGGCGGGCCAGCAGCTTGCGGATCGTGGCGGCCAGATCGTTGCGGACCGACAGCGTGCAGCAGACACAGCCGTTGGCCATCTCGATGATCTCCTCGTCGGAGGAGACGATGAGATCTCCGTCGACTCCGATCTCGCCCATCTCGTTCACTATCACCGCGATGCGCCGACCGTGGTCCGTAGAGAGAATGTGGTTCACGAGGGTGGTCTTCCCGGCGCCCAGGAAGCCGGTCAGGACGGTGACGCTCGGGCCGGTCCGGGACCGGATGGACACGGAGCTCATCCGGCCGCCGTCTCCGTCGCGGCTAGCCGGACCGCGGAGACGATCTTCTCGTAGCCGGTGCAACGGCAAAGGTTCCCGGCCAGGGCCTCACGTATCTCTTCGTCCGAGGGATCGGAGTTGGCATCGAGCAGGCAGTGGGTGGCGACTATCAGCCCGGGCGTGCAGAAGCCGCACTGGACCGCTCCCTCGGAGACGTATGCCTGCTGGATCGGATGGAGCGACTCCCCGTCCGATAGACCTTCCACCGTCACCACCTCCGCGCCATCCGCCTGGCCGGCCGACACCAGGCACGCGCAGACGAGGTCACCGTTCAGGTACACCGAGCATGATCCGCACTCGCCCTGCTCGCAAGCGTCCTTCGAACCCCTCAGACCGAGGTGCTCCCTCAGGACGTACAGCAGGCTCTCACCGACCCGGACGTTCTCGGCGGTGCGGCGCCGACCGTTGACCATCAACTCAATGAGCATGGGTCCCGTCCGTCTCCAGGGCCGACCATGCCCAACGGAGGGTCCTGCGGGCCATCACGCGCAGTGCATGGACCCGGTAACCGGCCGGCCCGCGCACGTCGTCGATCGGCCGGGCAGCGGCCGCCACCCGCTCGGCGAAGCCATCCACGGTCCCGGCGGGAAGGTCTCGATGCTCCTCCCAGTACCCCCCGCGGTCGAGTTCCTGCTCCAGGTAGGCCGCGGCGTCGGCGGCCTCGATGGGGGTGGGAGCTGCGGAACCGATCCCGGTCCCTACATGCCGGCTCGGTTTGTCGAAGGCGAGGGCAAAGGAGACCACCGCGATCACCATCGCGTTGCGAGTCCCGACCTTGGAGAATTGCTGGGGACCTCGGGCCGCCGGAACGAGGACGGCCCTGATCAGCTCGTCCGGCTCCAGCACGTTTTGCTTGGGACCGGTGAAGAACCGCCCGACCGGGACATCGCGGACCCCCCGCATCGACTCGACCCGGATCGTCGCGCCCGTGGCTAGCAACGGCGGGTGCGCATCCCCGGCAGGAGAGGCGGTTGCCAGATTCCCCGCGATGGTCCCGCGGTTGCGTATCTGGGGCGATCCGACCGTCCGGGACGCGATGGCCAGCGCGGGAAGGTCGCCACCCAGGTGCTCCAGGACATCCGTGTAGGTGACGCCGGCCCCGAGTTCGACCGTACCGTTGCTCTTCCTCCATCCCTTGAGCACCTGGAGATGGGAGAGGTCGAGGAGGCACGCCGGCCTGCGGCCGGCGAACTTGATCTCGACCATGAGATCGGTACCGCCGTTGATCGGAACCGCGGCCGGGTTCTCCGTCTTCAGCGCTACTGCATCCTGCCAGGTGCGAGGTCGAAGGTAATCCACTTCCAGTCTTCTGCCGGCAGCTGTCGATGCTAAATCATAAGTGGCCAGTGGCCAGTGGCCAGTGAGCGACCCGGCGGTTATCGAGTTCCTTGTGCCACCGAGCTTGGATGACAACTACCCGGCTCGACGGTGAAAGTCGGGCGCTGGTACGTTGCCGGGCCGTGATAACTTGGAGTGGTCGATCACGAACGGGGCGGGCATGACCGACGAGCGGATGGACACCGATCGTAGGGGTCTGCTCCGGCGCGGGCTGCGGCTCGAGTGGCTGACCGTGGGCTGGAATGCGGTGGAAGGGGTCATCGCGGTTCTGGCGGCCCTGGCCGCGGGCAGCGTGGCTCTGCTCGGATTCGGGATCGACAGCTTCGTGGAGACCGTCTCCGGAGCCGTGATCCTCTGGCGCATCGGTGCTGAGCGGCGTGCCGGGGATGCGGGACGCATCAACCGGGTCGAGGGAATCGCCCGCAGAGGGGTGGCCCTCAGCCTCTGGTTGCTGGCCCTCTACGTGGCTGCGGATGCCACCGTTGCCCTGGTCAGCGGTGAGCGGCCGTCCTCCTCGGCCGTCGGTGTGGCTTTGCTCGTCCTGTCAATCGCCGTGATGAAGTGGTTGGCCAACGCCAAACGAGCCGTGGCTCTAGCCCTGCACAGCCATGCCATGGAGGCCGACGCCGCCCAGACCGACTTTTGCTGGAAGCTATCGGTCGTGGCACTCCTCGGACTGGTTGCCAACGCCGTTCTCGGCTGGTGGTGGGCCGATCCGCTGGCGGCCCTCGGGCTGGCCGGGCTGATAGCCGTCGAAGCCATACGGACCTGGAGGCTGGGACTGGCCTGCTGCGGATGAGACCTCCCGAGTCCCGGCAAGGACGAGAATGGAGTTCTCCACGCGTCGTGGGTAGAGGCGGAAGACGCTAGCGGCGCGGGTCTGCGGTTCAGGGACGACGGGCCCGGATGATGGCGGAGTGGACCCCCACCACGGCTATGGAGTTTGCCGTGTCCGCCATCTGGTGGGTGGGAGTGATTTCCACGTCGACCAGGCCTGCCGACTCCAGACCCTGCCGGTACTCGATGAATGATGGCGCCCCGGCGATACAGCCGACCCATGAGCCCCGCTCCTTGCGCTGCTCTGGAGTAAGAGCATCGTCGGCCACCACATCGGTCACCCCTACCCGGCCGCCGGGACGGAGCACCCGGGCTATCTCCTCGAAAACCGCCCTCTTGTCCTCCGACAGATTGATCACGCAGTTGGAGATGACCACATCCACCGAGGCTTCGGGCAGCGGGATGTCCTCCATGTAGCCCTTGAGGAACGCCACGTTGCTCACCCCGGCCTCGGCTGCATTGGCTCGCGCCAGGTCCAGCATCTCATCGGTCATGTCCAAGCCGTAGGCGAACCCGGTCGGGCCCACCCTCCGGGCCGATAGCAGCACGTCGATCCCGCCGCCCGAGCCGAGGTCCAGCACGATCTCGCCAGGGCGTAACTCGGCTACCGCAACCGGGTTTCCACAGCCGAGGGATGCTTCGGCCGCTGTTACGGGAAGCTCGTCGATTTCGGAAGGTGCGTAGAGGCTGGACGCGAGCTCGCACTCCGGCTCGGATTCGACCACCCGGGTCATGGTGGCCCGGGCAGCGTTGGCGTAGCTCTGCCGTACCTGCTCGCGGATGCTGTCGGTCATGAGATCCCTTCGGCCGCGGCGATCTACAGTACCTGCTTCCACCGACCGAAACCGCAAGAGATTCAACCGCGCAGGGCTGACATCCAGCCGGCGAGGTCCGCGCCCGGACCGCACCGCCCCCGCGCCTGCGGATGTGCTCGCAAACAGAGACCGGACAGGCGTAGGGCCACGCAGCTATCTTCTCGCCAATGATCACCAGAGACGAGGTCGTCGCCGCAGCAGCCGACGCATCGGCCGCAGAAGGATTCGAGGCAGTGACGCTGGAACGGCTCTCGCAGGACCTGGAAGTTCCTGTTCCAGAGGTCGCCGAGCACTTTGCCTCGGACGAGTTGCTCCAGCAGTCGATCGTCTGGGCGGGCGCCGACGTGTTCAAGAGAGCCGTGACCGAACCGGCCGCCGCCGCCCCCCAGGGAGTCGAACGGCTCAGGGCCCTTCTCGCGCACTGGGTCGACTACGCGGAGAGCGACGCCTACCGGGGCGGATTCGTCGGCGGGGCTGCCGACCTGCCGGACCACATCAAGGATCTGATCGCCGAGATAGCACGGGGATGGATCGAGACGCTGGCCGAACATGCACGTCTGGCGGTGGAACAAGGCGAACTAGCGCCCGGAACCGATCCCTACC
Organism: Acidimicrobiia bacterium; assembly: GCA_011523635.1. GTDB lineage: Bacteria > Actinomycetota > Acidimicrobiia > Spongiisociales > Spongiisociaceae > Spongiisocius. The sequence continues at coordinate 9,685 of WTGI01000068.1, read as the reverse complement.
AGGTCGCCTTCGAGGTTCACGGGCTCGTGCAGGAGGCGAACTGGACCTTCGGCGTGCTAGGCGATCGGAACGCCTACAACCGCGCCCGAAACGGCATCAGGCACCGCGTGGGACCATGACTCCGTATCATCGACTCGTTTGCCTTGGTTGGCTACCCGGCAGCCAGCACCGGCACCCTTAACCGGCCTGGTCGATGGCCTCTATGTCGCTCGGGTCGTCCAGCATCTCCCAGCGGAGCAGCGAGATGGGAACGTTGCCATTGCTCCACAGATGGTCGTGGAACCATCGCAGGCTGAAGTCGGCCCCCAGTTTCTTCTTCGCATCGGCGAGCAGGCGGATGATCTCGAGCTTGCCGACCATGTAGGCCATCGCCAGACCGGGGTTGGACACGTACATCGACGTCTCCTCGAGAGCGGTCTGGGGATCGACCGGGATCAGCTCCTCGAACATCTTCATCCCCTCCTCGAGGGTGATGGCCCCGGTCGCCAGACTCACGTCCACCACCGTCCGCAGGCTACGAAGTCGCTTGAAGTTCTGGGTCACCAGCCTCGACCAGGGAGCGTCGTCGAACAGGCCCGCCTGAAGCATCAACGCCTCGTTGTAGTGGGCCAGGCCCTCGTTGCTGAGCGAGTCGTAGTAGCGCCGTCGCAGCGGGTTGGGGTTGGCCCAGGAGAGGGCCAGCTGCTTGTAGTGGACACCTTCGTGCATGATGCCCAACCGGGGATCCCTGGCGTTGGCCTCGTAGAAGTAGGACAGGGGCCGGTTGGGATCCCAGACGTACGTGTACGCATCCTCGTCGAGGCGCCGGTCGGACGTCAGGTCGTTGGCCACCCCCAGCCAGTTGAGAGGCTGCACGTACTCCGGTAGGGGCGCGGTGAGGTAGCGGCGGAGCGAATCGGGTTGCGTCAGGAGGTTCTCGTTCTCGTAGAACTCCCGGACCGCTTGCTCATCCCGGGCCTGCTGTTCACACTGGGCCTCGGCGGTCGGGAAGCGGTCGGGTACCGGCGTGTCGCCGTAGCGGTTGCGCTCCACCTCCTCCCAGGCGTAGTTGTAGTAGAGCTCCCGTTCGGCCAGCAGCACCATCTCCTCGGGCTGGAGGGGAAGGAGCGCCACGTTCCGGAGGTACCACATGAATTTGTCGCGCCCTACCGGCTCCGGGGCAACCATCCCGTCCTGATGCTCGCGCAGCCATTCGCGGAAGGACACCAGGTGCTCGGTGGCCTGGGCGCCGGCCTCGGCCAGGGAGCTCCTACGGGATGCATCGAAGTACCCGCTCAGCTCTTCGATCGACTTGGGCAGGGCGGTATCGATCGCTCGAAGCAGGCGGATTGCCGACCCGGCCAGAGCCGAGGTGCCCGCTCGGGCCAGGTTCTCGAGAGCGACCTCGAGCTGGGGACCCACCATGTGGAGCTTGTGGATGATGCCGTCCTGGCGATCCCTATCGAACGGAGGCGGGCAGAGCAGCGAATCGAAGTACGTGCCGAGCGCCTGATGTACCTGCATAACGGCGTCCCGCTCCCAGGAGCGCAGGACGCTGGTCTCCCACTCCACCCGGGAGATGGCAGAACCGATCAGCCGGTAGTCGACCTGGGTGGGCACCGGCTCGCCAGACACGTCGAGGTCCTCCCATCGCAGCCGGAAGTCCGCGGCCTTCTCCAGCCGGTGGCGGGCGGCATCCTCGTCGAACTGCGGGATCCAGTCGGGCACCAACTCCAGGCGTGGAACGTCGTCGGGGCTCCGGTAGCCGGCGACAACCCTCCAGTCCCAGAACTCGGCCCCCAGCTCCTGCACCGCCTGGTTCATATCACTCATGTGGTTCCCTCCCGGATCCGTGTGTTTCCCGATGAATCCAGCCGGACACGTCGGCGTGGCTGTTTAGCGAACAACTTGCAAGAGGTTAGACCCGACACGGCCCGCCGCCGGCCGCACGCGCATCCCAACGGTCAGATGACCATCTCGAGGCGGCGGTCCCGTTCACGATCCGCCGCGGTGCGCTCCGCCGGGTCCCCCCAGCCCCCTCCCCCGCCGGTCTTGACCAGGAGCCTCGTTCCGGCCTCCACCTTGAGACCGTTGGCCTTGAGCATCCGGGTGGGAGCCTGGCCAGGACGGTGCACCCACACCTCGGGCGACGCCCCGGCCTCCCCACCGAAGAGACCCCACGACGGTTGCTTGGAACGCTCGAACCAGAGGTTGACGGTACATGGAGCCAGGAGTTCGTACTCCCGGATGATCCCCAGGCCACCGCGCCACTTGCCGTCACCGCCGGAACCGTCCCGCAGGGCGTGACGGCGCATCAGGAACGGATACCGGTTCTCCAACGACTCGATCGGTTGGTTCCGGTATTCCCCGGCTGCCGAGTGGGTCAGGGCCGACTCGCCGTCCCCGCCCTCGTAGGCGCCCCAACCCCCCGTCAGCGACTCGCCTGAGAGGAAGAGGCCGAACTCGTTCTCCCCCACAATGCTGACATTCCACGAGTCGCCCACGTGTCCCGCCGCGGTCCGCTCGGGAATCACCGCGCTCAAGGCCTTGATCATGAGGTCGATTGCCAGCATCAGATGGGGTCCGTAGTGGAGGCAGGGGGCGGTCTCGCTCGGGTTGAAGCAGGTGCCCTCCGGCGCGATCACCTCGAGGTTCCGGAAGTTCCCTCCCGACACCGGAGCATGGGGATTGACGAGGAACTTGAAACCCTGCTCGATGGCGGACCGGGTCTGCACGATGCCGCTGTTGATGCTGCCGACACACTGGCGGTTGGAGCCGGAGAGGTCGACGGTCATGCTGTCACCCTCCACCGTGACGGTAACCTTCACGTAGACCGGATCGTCCGTGACACCGTCGTCGTCGAGGTAGCCGTCGGCCACGTAGACACCATCGGGTATCTCGGCCACCGAGGCACGGTCCTCGACCTCCGCCTGGTCGAACACCAGCCGTAAGGAGGTCTCCACCTGATCCCACCCGAAACGGTGCACTATCGACCGGAACCGCTCCACCCCGGTCCGGCAGGCGCTGACCTCGGCCATCAGGTCACCCACCATCGCAATCGGGAACCTGGAGTTGAGGGCAATCAGATCCACGATCTGCTGGTCGAGACGGCCATCCCGGAAAATGCACGTGGGGCCGATCCGCAGACCCTCCTGGAATATGTCCGTGCTGTCACCCACGTAGCCGGCCCGCTTGGCGCCGATATCGTTCCAGTGCGCCTTGGCCGCCGAGAACCCGCGCAATAACCCGTCAATGAAGATCGGAGCGAAGACGGTCACATCGTTGAGATGGCTCCCTGCGATGGTCGAGTCGTTGACGATCCAGACATCCCCTTCCCGGAAGACCTCGGAACCCTTGATCCCGATAACGGCGCGGATAGTGCCGCCCAGGCTTCCTAGGAAGAACGGGAGGCCCGGCGCCTGGCCGAGCAGACGGCCCTCGGCGTTGAAGATCCCCACCGAGCAGTCCTTCGCCTCGTAGATCACCGGGCTGTAGGCACTCCGGTACAGGTTCCTCCGCATCTGCTCCGCCCCGGAGATGAACGCGTTCCGCACCACCTCGACCGTCGCGGGCGACGGAGCGGACAGGTCGGGGGTTCTGATCTCGGCTACCCGGGAGTCAGGGGACCAACTCCAGGCGACGGTCTGTGGCTCGGTCCTCGGCGGCACGCTCCGCCGGGTCGCCCCAGCCACCCCCTCCCCCGGTCTTCACCACCAGCCGGGTACCGGACTGGACCTTCAGATCGTTGGCCTTATGCATCTTTTCGGGCTCCTCGCCTGGACGGTGCACCCACACCTCCGGCGAGGCGCCGTCCTGGCCGCCGAACAGCCCCCATGAAGGCTGCTGGACGGCCCGCTCGAACCAGAGCTGGATCGTGACCGGCGCCAGGATCTCGTATTCGCGGACGATGCCCATCCCGCCCCGCCACTTCCCGTCGCCGCCCGAGCCCTCGCGCAGGCTGTGGCGCCGCATGATCAGCGGGTAGCGGTGCTCCATGGTCTCGATCGGGAAGTTCTTGAAGTCCCCCGCCGCCGAGTGGATAAGAGCCGACTCGCCATCGCCCCCCTCGAAGGCGCCCCATCCGCCGGTCAGGGCCTCCCCCGACAGGAACAGGCCGAACTCGTCCTCTCTCACAATGATCACGTTCCACGAGTCGCCCACGTGCCCCGCCGCGGCCCGCTCCGGCACGACCCGGCTGAGGGCCTTGATCATCAGATCCAGCGCCAGCATCAGATGGGGTCCGTACTTGAGGCACGCGGCGGTCTCGCTCGGGTTGAAGCAGGTCCCCTCCGGCGCGATCACCTCTAGGTTCCGGAAGTTCCCTCCCGACACCGGGGAGTGTGGGTTGACCAGGAACTTGAAGCCTTGCTCGATGCCCGAGCGGGTCTGCACGATGCCGCTGTTGACGCTCCCTACGTTCTGCTTGTTGGAGCCGGTCAGGTCGACGGTCATGCTGTCACCCTCGACAGTGACCGTCACCTTCACGTAGACGGGATCCTCGGTCACGCCATCGTTGTCCAGATAGGCGCCCTCGACGTACACGCCGTCGGGGATCTCCGCCACCGACCGCCGGTCCTCAGCCTCAGCTTGCTCGAACACGGCATGGATGGATTTCTCCACCTGATCCCAGCCGAACCGGTGCACGATGGAACGGAACCGCTCCACCCCGGTCCGGCAGGCACTGATCTCGGCCATCAGATCACCCACCAGCGCGGTCGGGAAACGGGAGTTCAGGGCGATCAGGTCCACGATCTGCTGGTCGAGACGGCCGTCCCGGAAGATGCAGGTCGGGCCGATGCGGAGGCCCTCCTGGAAGATGTCAGTGGTGTCACCGGCGAAGCCGGCATCCTTGGCTCCGATGTCGTTCCAGTGGGCCTTGGCCGCCGTGAACCCACGCAGGCTTCCGTCCACGAAGATCGGAGCGTAAACGGTCACATCGTTGAGATGGCTGCCGGCGATAGTCGAATCGTTGACGATCCAGACATCCCCTTCCCGGAAGACCTCGTATCCCTTGATCCCGATAACGGCCCGGATGGTGCCGCCCAGGCTTCCCAGGAAGAACGGGAGGCCCGGCGCCTGGCCGAGCAGGTGACCCTCCGAGTCGAAGATCCCCACCGAGCAGTCCTTCATCTCGTAGATGACCGGGCTGTGGGCGCTGCGATAAAGGTTTCGCCGCATCTGCTCCGCCCCGGAGATGAAGGCATGGCGGACCACCTCGACCGTGGCCGGGGAGGGCATGTTCCGGTTTTCCCCGTTGACGGTGGTGGCGCTCATGGTCAGCCTCCCCTTTCCATGATCAGATGGCCCTGGGATCCCACGCGGAGTTCCCAGCCGGGAGGAACCACCGTGGTGGTGGATGACTCCATGACGATGGCCGGGCCCGCCAGACGACCGGACAAGTCACCCCGGTCCACGATCGGGACCTCCAGGGACCGCCCGTCGAAGATGACCTGCTCGCTGGTGCGGGCCGCCCCGCCGGCCTGCCCGTTGCCGTTGCCGGACGGCCCGCGCTCGAACTCGCGGATGCCCGTCAGGCGGATAGCGACCATCTCGATGGGAGCCTCCGGGTTGGCGTGGCCGTAGCGCTCCTCGTAGCGGGCGTGGAAGCTCGCCTTGAACTCTTCGTCGGCGGCCGCATCCGCCAACGGGATGGGCAGGGAGTACTCCTGGCCCACGTACCGCAGCTCGACGTGCGTCTCGAAGCGCATCCCGGCCCGCTGCTCCTCATCCACCTCCATCTCGCGGCAAACCTTGTCCTTGAGCCGCTCGAGCGGCTCGGTCAGGTCGACGATAGGCTGGTCCAGCCTCCGGTAATGGGTGGTCACGGCATCGTGACGGACGTCGCCCTGGAGCATTCCCCAGGCGGAGAAGACGCCAGGATCGGCGGGTATCAGCACCCGCTCCACCTCGAGCTCCTCGGCCAGGAAGGCGGCGTGGAGGGGGCCGGCCCCGCCGAAGGCCACGATGGCGAAGTCCTTGGGATGCAGGCCACGCTCCACAGTCAACTCGCGGATCGCCTCGGCCATGACGAAGTGGGTGACGTCGAGCGCTTGCTCGGCCAGTTCCGTCGCCGTCAGGTCGAAGAACCCGGCCACGGAGTCCAGCGCGTCCTCGGCGGCCTGGCGATCCAGCGTGAAGGAACCGGCCAGCTTCTGGGCTCGTGGAATGCGCCCCAGCACCACGTTGGCATCCGAGACGGTGGGGCGGACACCGCCCCGCCCGTAGCTGGCCGGGCCGGGGAACGAGCCCGCGGACTCGGGACCCACCCGGAGCCCGCCGTGCCGCTCGTAGATCAGGCTCCCGCCGCCGGCGCCGATACTCACCAGCTCCACCGCGGGCGCCAGGATCGGCAGACCCTGGAGCTCGAACTCGGACTGCATGCCGACCTGGCCACCGCGCACGATCGAGACGTCGAAGGAGGTGCCGCCCATGTCGATGCAGATGAGGTCGGGTTGGTCGGTCTTCCGGCCCACCTCCCGGCCTCCGATCACGCCACCCACCGGTCCCGAGTAGAGGGTGAGCACCGCCCGGTCGGCCGCCGAGTCGGCGATCATCGCCCCGCCGTTCGACTGGGTTATGTGGAGCGGCACCGACAGGCCCTTGTCGCGGAGGGCCTCGGACAACCGTGACAGGTAGTCGCGAACCCGGGGGGTGATGTACACGGAGGTGACGGTGGAGGAGGTGCGCTCGTACTCCCGCCACTCGGGCGCTACCTCGTGGCTGAGCACGATGGGAATGTCGGGGAGGGTCCTGCGGAGAATCTCTCGTGTCTCCAACTCGTGCAACGGGTCGACATAGGAATGGATGAGGGACACTGCCACCGCTTCGTACTCGGCCTCGGCGATGGCCTTGGCCACCACCTCGACCGAATTGGCGTCGAGCGGGAGTAGCTCCTCACCGGATGCGCTGATCCGCTCGTCGATTTCGAGGATGGAGTCCCGCTCGACCAGCGTGGCGGGTTTGTGATACTTCAGGTCGTACATGTCGGGCCGGTGGCCGCGGCCGATGATGTAGGCGTCGCGGTAACCCCTGGTGGTGACCAGGGCCACCTTGCCGCCGGAGCGCTCGAGGAAGGTGTTCAGCCCCACCGTGGTTCCGTGGATGAAAAGCGATACGTCCCCGAGGTCGGCGCCGGCCTTCTCTACCGCATCCAGCACGCCGTCGACCAGGTCCTCGGGTGTGCTCAGGACCTTGGAGACCTGCGTTCCGGCGTCCGACTCCATGACCAGGTCGGTAAACGTACCGCCGATGTCCACCGCGATTCTTGTTCCCATTACTCGTTGATCCCTTCAGGTGGAGAGAACGCGACCGACAGCGTACCAGTAGCCGGATCGGGGATCGTCAGTGGTCAGTGGTCAGTTGCCGCCACTTTCCAGCATCGCACCATCCGCCCGTCGCTGGCGCTCGGAACCAGGTCCTGTTCAACTGAGCAGGCCTCTTCGGCCAGCGGGCACCTCGGCATCAGCCGGCACCCGGCGGCCGGGTCAGTCTCGCCCTTCGGGCCCAGCTCGAAACTGTCGGTCTCGAACTTGCTGGCCGCGATCAAAGCCTGCGTGTACGGATGGGCCGGCGATCCGAAGACCTGGGCCGCCGTACCTTCTTCGACCACCTGGCCCAGGTACATGACGATCACGTCTTCCGCGCAGACCCGCACCGCCTCGAGGTCATGGGAGATCAACACGAACGCGACATGGAACTCTTCCTGGAGACGCTGCAGGAGGGAAAGTATCTCGCCGCGTACGCTCAAGTCGAGCGACGAGGTCGGTTCGTCGAGCACCACGAGTTCGGGATCGGGCGCCAGCGCCCTTGCGATAGCCGCACGCTGGAGCTGGCCTCCGCTCAGGGCTCTGGGCTTGCGGTCCCATAGTTCCTCCCCAAGGCTCACGGCCGTCAAGACCTCAGCAAGGCGTTCGTCCTGCTGTGCTCTTGACATGTCCGGTCTGAGCCGCCGCAGCGGCTCGGCAACCGAACTGCGAACGGTACGGGTCGGGTCGAAGGATGCCTGCGGCATCTGGAACACCATCTGCATCATCCGGCGGTGAGATCGCATCTTCCGGACACCCAGATCCCCCAACTGGTTCCCCTCTAGGAGAACCTCCCCTTCCGTCAGCGGCGTGAGACCCAGGAGGCAACGAGCCACGGTCGACTTGCCGGATCCGCTCTCCCCCACTATTCCCAGGGTCCGGCCCCGCTCCACGGTGAAAGAGATGTCCTGGGCCGCCTTCACCGTCTCAACCAGTCCGATGGAGCGTCGTACCCGATAGGTCTTGAACAGGTTGCGGACCTCGAGGATGGGGGACTCAGCCATGATGGGGGCCCAAGTGGCACAGCAACCGTCGGCGCCTGCCCAGCTCGTGTACAGGTAGGGGTTCCTCGTCGCATGCGGCCATCCGCGAGGGGCAGCGGTCCCGGAAGGCGCAGAGCTTGTACTCCTCGGTCATCCGCGGAACCAGACCGGGAATCGAGCGAGGACGCTCCCCGGTCCGCAGATCCATGCATTCGAGCAGTGCTCTGGCGTAGGGATGGGACGGATCGGTCAGGATACGCTCCCGAGGGCCGAACTCGACCACCTGCCCGGCGTACATGATCCCGATGTTCCGGGCCACCCTCGAGACGGCGCGCAGGTCGTGGGAGATGAAGAGCAGGGCGGCATTGCGAGCATGAACTTGCTGCTCCAGCAGATCAAGCACCCTTATCTGGGTTGTCATGTCGAGGCCGGTGGTCGGTTCGTCCGCCAGTATGAGGGATGGGCCGCACGCCAGGGCCAGAGCTATGTTGACCCGCTGCGCCATACCTCCGCTCAACTGGTGCGGGTAGCGGTTCAGGATGACGTCGGGGTTGCCGAACTCGAGGTCCCGCAGGGCGTCCCTGGCGAACTCCTCCGCAACACCGTCAGAGGTCTCTCGGTTGGCCTTGAACGCGTCCACGATCTGGCGCTCCACGCTCAGCATCGGATCTAGCGCCGATACAGGATTCTGGTAGATCATGGCCACGTCCGAGCCCCGATAGGCTTGGAGTTCATCGGTATCCAGGCCGAGCACGGAGCGGTCCTGCCACTTCACCGATCCACCGGTGATCGCCCCGCCCGGCGGCATCAACCGCAGGATGGCGCGGAGGGTCATCGACTTCCCGGAACCGCTCTCCCCCACCAACCCGACCGTTTCGCCGGGGTATACGTCCAGATCCACGCCTTGGAGGGGATGGACCGGACCCGAGAGGGTGTTGATGGTGACCTCCACGCCGGAGAGGGACAGCAGCGCCCCGTTAGCCTGACCGGAGTTCATGCGGACGTCCCGCCTGGACCGACCAGCGTCTCGGAGCGGGCAGAGAAGCCAGTCAACGAGTACACGGATATGACGATGAAGGCGCCGGGGAAGACGGAGACCCACCAGTGGCCCTGGACGATGAGTGTGGCCCCTGCCTTGATCATGGATCCCCACTCGGGGTTCGGGGGTTCGATGCCGAGGCCGATGAAGCTGAGGCCGGCGATGATCTGGATGGCGTAGGCGCAGGTCAGGGGGAACAAGGCCAGTATCTGGCCGCGGGCGTTCGGGATGAAGTGGTGCCACACGATGCCCCACGCTCCCAGTCCGGCGCACTTGGCCGCCTGCACGAACTCCGCCTCCGTAAGCGGCAGCAACACACTGCGTACCTGGCGCAGGTACAGCGGGAAGTTCACCATGGAGATAGATAGGACCAGTACGGC
>WTGI01000005.1 GCA_011523635.1 Acidimicrobiia bacterium | reverse complement strand
AGCTGGACTGGTAGCCGCGAGAGGCACCTAGTCCTGCGGAGCCCGACATGCCGGATATGGCCAGCTAACTACGAGGCCACTCCGGATGCTGTCTCTCGCTCCCGTGGGTGTCGGTGGTTACCGGCTCGGAGATGGCGTCCTGGCATGCTTCGGCGGGTGGGTGGGGCTGCTAAGGGAAACTGAGAGTGTCGGGTTGTCGGGAAGAGGGTTCATCCGCAGCGTATCGAACTCAAGGACGAGATCACGCGCTCGGGCTGAGACCTATACCTTTGTGCCTCAGGGCCTGTCGTGTAGAGGGGACGGTCTGGTGGTCTCGATGGGAGCCCCTGCGGGACGCCCAGCACGAGCTCCACTGGGATCGCCCAGCCTTGACGCACTTGTCGAAGTGGAGGCATCGGAACGCAGCTGGCGGGGACTCTGTCACATCGCTGATCCATACTGGTGTGTGATGACCGAAGTCGGTCGTGCGAGTCCCTGGCTTCAAGATCGTCGCCAGGTATTGGCTGAAGATTGCGTCTACGCACGTTCACCAACCGGTGGACACGAAGGCGCGTCTGATCACTCGACGGGGACCACGTCACGAGGTGAGTACCCTAGACTTGAATCGCGAGCCGAAAGAGTGTCGCTTCGAGGGGTTGCGGAGAAGTACGGAGGAAGAAGAGGTGGGCAGACTACGAATGGGTACCTCCAATTGGTACCAGGGCCGAGCCAATCCAGTACCACTCTGGTGATGTCTACTGTGGCAACGGGCCTAAGGGTGTTTGGATCTTCAACCCGATGGACTTGGATCCCTTGGGTGGCAAGCGGCAACGGCTGGTAGCCATTTGATGCCGCCTTTGTCAGCACTCAAGTCACCGTCGGGCATACGGGCGGGCTCGGTCGAGCCTCGGAGGTTCCGGCCTCGTCTTAGTCTCGGCTACTATCAGTCTTTGGTGTCCTTGGTCCATGACCTCCGGACTCATGACTTTGCTGGCCGCGTGGAAGCTATTCAGGCATCAATTGATGCTGCTGAGGAACTTCGGACCCAGCTTGTTACTCTGGGTGTCAGCGTGGACGCTCTCCAGCCGACTGTCTACTATCAGGCTGCGATTAGGTTGCTACGCGATCTTGTTCTCCAGGGATGGTTTGTTGATGTGGACGACGGTGGTATCTATTTCCTGCCTCCAACTCTGGCAACAGTCGGCGACGATACCTCTGCCGCGAAGTTGAAACTTAGGAACTCTTTCAAGTTTGCCAAGGCCGACCAACTCCTCTCTGATTCGGTTTCCGCGTTTGTTGCCAGAATGGAGAAGCATGGCGTCGCAACGCTGTTCGCTGATGGGCCAGACCTGGCCGATCGGCTCGGACGTATCGATGGCACTAACGCTGCCAGCACTGCAATCCGACCAGTTCTTGAACTCATAACAAGCAACGCTCATGACGCATGTACTGGGCTGAGACTTCAGGACATATGGCGTTACGCTCGTCTCCAGTGGTCCATCCCGTACCAGCAAACACCAGGTAGAAACATCCACTATCTTATTCGTGACGAAGCCGGACCAAACCGCCCCATCATCGGGATCGTCGGTCTGGGCAATCCGGTTCTTGGTCTATCCCAGCGTGACGAGGCTCTTGGATGGTCTACCTCTGCCCTTTCCGATCGGCTGGAGTCAGCAAGTGCTGTTGAACGTTACAAGATAGCTAACCATCTTGTCGAATTTATGCGTGCGGAGTATGAGCGCGTCTACAAGAAGGACCTTGGTATAGACTGTCTACCGGCCGGGGATGCTGTTACCCATCTACTCGAAATTGAAAGGTCAGCAGACTCTATCCGTCGTGTTGACTTAGGCCGCGCGGGTGAGTTCCGGACTGAGGAGTACCTCTTCATCCGCGAGATGCACAATCTTGTCGCGCGCGGGCAAGCAGACGATGTCGATTGGATGGCCGTCGCGGAGACTCAACTCTACCGACGAAAGCGTGCGGCCAACCTGGCCGACACTATTCGTGCCCTCACGGTCTTTGAGGAGAGCGGCATCTCGGATGGCTCAGACAACCTTCTAGAGCTCCTACGCACCGAGGTCGGCCAGCGGGCTGTTAAAGTCGCGCTTCGGCGAATCAAGCAGCAGGCCGTCGCCGAGAACATTATGGAGATCATCACGTGCGGAGCTGTCCCACCATATAATCAGATTCTTGGAGGGAAGCTCGTCGCAATGTTGGTGGCTAGTCCTCAGGTTGTGTGTGACCTAAGGGACAGATATGATGGAAAGGTGAGTCTGATCGCCTCCGGTATGGCTGGTTATCCTGTCCGCCGGACACCTGCTCTCTCCGTTCTCACCACCTCAAGCCTTTATGCGTTGGGTAGTGCACAATACAATCGCATCCGTATACCCGGCCCTATAGCTGGCGGTGTCGGCGAAATACGCTACACACGAGTCGGCACAACTGACAGTTTCGGAACCGTGCAGTTTGCTTCGGATACCACCGAGAGTCTTCTAGCCGTTGCTCACCTCGCGAACGACGGCCAACGGGTGGTAAATAATCTGTTTGGCGAAGGCACAAGCCCGAAGCTACGTTCCTTGCGTATGGGTCTCGACGGTCTCGGCTTACGATCCAACGATTACCTTCGACACCACTCACCGCGCCTGCTCTACGTGGTGCCTCTGGCAACCAACGCCTTCGATATTCTACTCGGATTGAGCCGGTGCCCAGACTACATACTGCCGCAAGATGGTGGCGCGGAGATCTCTGCTCAGATTGCATCGTATTGGTATGAGCGCTGGGCTAAACCGCGGCTTAAACGTTCCGGTACGGTGGAAAAGATACGTGAGAGCAGGCGCGACGATCACCTCCTAAGCAAGGTAGCGTCTAAACTTGGTACATCGGTGTATGTGGTGCGTCGGCCCCAAGAAGCTCTTTCTACGACCAACCTCCGAGTGGATGGCGGGGACGACCCGATTACATTTGTTGAACGCTTGTATCGCAACGCCAACAGCTATGCAGATCGACTCACCCTTGAGGAACTTGACTGGCTCCATGTCGATCTCGACTTAGACGAGTACCTACTCACGTGTGCCAGTGACGGGCTGCAATTGATCATGACAGGCAATCCGGGGGATGGTAAGACCTTTGTCATCGAACGGCTTCGGCAAGTGCTCGAGTCGACCTACAACGCTGTTGTCATCACCGACGCGAACGCGTGCAGTGATACCGAGATTCTCCAAAAGTGGCGTTCCTGTCACATTGGAGGTCGTGCCTTTGTACTAGCCATTAACGAATGGCCACTCTTGGAACTCGAGCGCCTCGCCACCAGAGAAGGCTTCGAGCCCGTCACGGAATCCGTACGGCAGGTGAGGTCGGCAGTCTACTTTGGTGATCCGCCGGACCCACCGAGAGACCCAGTGCGTGTGATCGATCTTAACCTCCGGGACATCCTTACTAGGCGCGTCATCTTTGAGGCGGTCGAGCGGCTCATTGATGATCGATTTACATCACAACTGACCGACACTGATCCAGCGAAAGTCAATGTCACCCGCCTTCGGACGCATAGGGCTAAAGATAGACTTGCCAGCCTTCTCGAACAAGCCGCCCGACGAGGCGAGCATACGACAATGCGGCAACTGATGGGATTTCTCGCATATCTCATTACCGGGGGTACAAACGCGACGGTTCGTGCTACTAGTCAGGGTGATGGTCGCTTCTGCTTTGCGAACCTGGTATTTGAGGGCGGGATTGGCCCACTCTTTGATCTTGTTCGCCGGTCTTTAGATCCAGCGGTCGTCACACATCCGGAAATCGATGAGGAACTCTGGCGTGGTACGACTGACCCAAGCGAATGGCTTGACGAGAATGATGTTCCGATCGCGCCTGCCTCATGTGCTGCCGAGGACCGGGACTATTGCTTTCGCATCGCGAAGCGCCGCTTCTACTTTGAGCACGCCCGCGGTGACGAACTACTGGGATCTCTACCCTCCGACGAGAGCGCGTTCGACCGCGTTCTGGCTGGCGGCCTAGAGGGCGATCCGCAGCTTGTACGGGAAATGGTACTTGCTATCAACCGTTTCTTCGAGCCCGACTGCCCCTCCGAGGACGGCGAACGCGAGATCACGCTTTGGCAAAGTCACCGGTACGATGTCAGGGCACCGACGGCCTTCGTCTCCCTATACAAACAATCTTCCGAGGCGATCGAGGCCGAGACTCCGCAACTTGCGGAGTGGGTTACCCTATGGCTACCACCGGACATGCGTCGCATGAGTCAGTTCGCGCTAACCGTTACTAATGCACCCGGAACCCCTCCAAGTAGGCTGCTCGTCGATCGCGAGGTGTATCTGACGCTTCGCGATGCAGCTGCCGGACTCGGACACTCGACTTGGTCCCGCAGTGTGGCTCGTAAGGTCACTCGCTTCGCAGACGAGTTACACCGCAACTTGAGCAATCCGCTAGCGATCGCAGATTTGGACATTCGAAATGTTGAAACCAACCGACAGGCGACAGTTCAAGTTCGATTCGAACAGAGGAAGTACAGACTGTGACCGAGACGCCAAAGACGTTACTACGCCGCATCTACGATGAGGACTTCGGCTTTATCCCAACAAACAGCTCTATGAAGCCGGTCCATGTAGCCAACGGGACGGCTCGTCGCTTACTAGAAACCCAAAGCGACTTTAGACCCCTAGCGCGGGTTCTGAGACAGTACGTCAAGGACCAGAGGCGTAGTTTCAGCGAGGAACGCAATCCGAACGAGGAGATCCTAGCCGACTATGGGGATTGCTTCACAGATCAGTTCGGCAACCAACCGACCGACGAAGTGATGACCCGTTTCCGGTCGCTCGCCAAGGACACCCTCGGTGCGGACGATGCAGTATTTCCCTCGCAGGCATCATTCACACTGTCACACGCCAAGATGGTCACCGGTGATATTTCCGATAACGGCTGCGGCGACTTCCTCGCCAGGCTTTTGACAGCTGGCATCCCGAGGAACGCTGGCACGGCGGCAAACCTACTGCGGCGCCTTCTGGAGAGTGAGACCGACCCGTGGACAATGATTGCGTTGCCGCTATTGGAGTATTGTAGTGAACAGTCGGCGGCGCTCGGAGCGGGGGCTACCGTGCGCTTCGAGCGGGGCACGGCGCTCCTTAGGACTGACGACAAGGGTAATTTCTGTTCCCCTACACTGAGGGTATTGCGCGATCGAGTCGATCAGCTCGCCAGGTACGAGGAAACCCAAAGTTCGAAGCTGACTACCCTGCGACGCCTCGTGCTCTTTGGAGTCTTCGCCACACACGTCCATATGATCCGTCGATGCAATGACGTAATACCGGCCGGGCCCCAACCGCCAATCTTGCTCGACTTGTTCGATGGTAGGCGGCGATCGCTTCGCGATGCGTCAGCAGCAACCCTACAGGCAGGGTTCCGCGCCATTGAGCAACTTGTGGTCAGCCGGATACGAGCGTATGTGACCAGTGTCTGCGGTGAGGACCCCGATTCATACGTCGGCACTCTACCTTCAGACGGTCAATGGGACGCTGTCAAGGCAGAGTACAGAGCACACCTTGTCGAGGACGACCCGGTGGACGCGCTAGTTGAGGCCTTCTGGAAGGTCGGATACTCCCGAGTTGGGCCCAAAGAAGTGAGGGGACTACCTTGGAATACGCTACTCGCGCTGGGCCGCCGCGCTGGCTACCTATTACCCTACGACAATCGCGGTCGCGGTGGTAGGGAGCATAAACGCTACGGGGCCAATGCCGAATTTGCGGAGCTATTGGTGGTATCGACAGTGACACCCGACGAGACGGTGGACTTCGACAGGTTCCTTGACCGCCTCCGAGATTCCTTCGGAATCGTTCTGGGCCGGCCTATCGACTTTGATATCATCCGTCATAATGACCTTCAGCCTGGACCGTTCTTGCGCAGGTCGATTTCAGTGAATGAGACGGATTTACGGGCTAATCTCCACGCCTTCCGAGAGCTGATCATCGACATCGGATTTGCGAAGTCATATGCAGATGGCCGTACCATCGTGACAACAGACTGGACCACCGTATGACACAACCGTCTGACGCCAGTCAGTTAGTGGCCCAGCTCCTAGCCGAGGCCCTGCGCAAGGCACAGGGCGAACCTGGTGTCCTCGTACGCGACGTACCCCACCTAGACCCCGACGCCGTTATCCCGTCGTTGAGCACACTTCTGGCTGAGGGTATTGATCTGTGTATCGCCTACCTCGACGCCACGGCTGCGGATAGGGCAAGAGCCCCGGGTGTTACAGAAGACATCTTCACCACCAGCATCGAGCAAGCTGAGATCTGGCGAAACACGAGAAACCTTGACGCCCTCATCGTCGTCATCACGAAGTCGGACACCCGCCAAGTTGACTTCGTTGGAAGACTTCTTTCCGGTCGGTCCCTCGAGGCTCCGGGGTCTTCTTATTGAGCACGCATGTACCAAGTTCAGTGAACCGAACGAAGTCCTACCTCGTTGGTGGCAGATTATCGGCAGTGATGAACAAATCTCCTTTCTTGATCTTATCGACTATTACCTCGCTTTGAGCGACTTGGATGGGCGTGCTCTGCGCGATAGAGCGGCGCTGGAGATAAACCGCCTCGGTCTTCTACCCGATCCGGCGTTCTTCAACAAGCCCACCAAAGTACAGCTCCGCAAGAGGCTCAGGGACAACCGGGCCATCGCCTTACGTCTCGCGAACTTTAGCGAAGAAGACCGTCAAAGGGTCGGCAAGGTATTGAGCGAAGAGAGCGACGCAGAACAACGTACACATCTAAGGCACCTACTTCGCCGTCTCCAAGACTACCGGCGTGGCGGCCCGCTAAGCCTTACCGCATCGGACGCGCGGCAACTGCTGAACATCAGACGCCAGCGCCCGAAGCCCCCGAAGCCCAAGCCGGATCCTGACCCTGATAATCGGCGTCAGGTCCCTCGTACGTTGACAGGCCTCGCCGTTGAGAGTCTATTGAACGACGAAGACACCGACAATGCCGTTGCCGACATGTGCCCAGACGAAGCCATGACACAGGTGAGGGCCCAACTAGAGAATATCAACGAATCAACGATTAGACCCGTGCCTGTCTCCGTCACCTTACCTGACGGACTTCAAGTAGATCACCAAGTCTCAACTGCTGTCATAAACATGGTCAACCGACTGATCGGTGACGATAGCTACGGAGGCTTGGTGTCGTCACATGGCGAAGACATCGACACCATGGTCCAAGGATTCCAACACTCCGCTAAAGTCCTTCGCCGATTCGAGCGTCTTACAATTGATAGGTTTCTGGAGGCTTTCGCCGAAGCTGTACCCGGTAGGCCGATCCTCAAGGCTTTCAACAATTACGATAATGCCCGCACTGCCCTACTTCCGTACCTCGGAGAATTGCACGCGGCTCCGCTGTTGGTCGCAACAGCACCGACGACCCGGAACCTCGTCACGAACGTTGTCAGTGCTTACCGGGAGCTGATCACTGTCACAAGCGCTGCGTATCGCGAGTTGCATACCGAGTTCGGCGACGATGCTCGCTATTTCGTAGAATTGCTTCTGCTTCTCGATACAGTGTTCCTCGATAACGGTTCAACACTTGTGGCTCTTCTAACCCCTTTGCATCCGATGTTACTTTGGCACTATAGCGAGTATGTTCGTGTTCTTACCACACAGAAGGACCTCCTTACGGCCCGAGACCGTACGCTCGTCCGATCTGAGTTGGACCAGAGTGGAGTCCCGTACTTCTTCTCGTCAATTGGTATACCTCGTGCCATCTCCAACCGGGGCATTAACAGCATTCCCTTCTCAGGTCGTCTCGGTGATCTCCCACACTTCAGTGTGCAAGCAACCGCCCGTGATCCGAAGGACGGCACCCGAGTCATCCGAAAGTTAATCGAAGCGTTCGTTGACTTACACCCAGCAGCTTCCGAGGGATTCCGCCTCGTACTACTCGATCCCGTCGATGCGGGCATCTTCTTGTCCATGTGCTGTGACCTCGCAGACACAGGACGTCTTCGCGGAGCACATGTGACTGTCCTACGGCGCAGCAATGCACTCAGAACTGAGCTCAACCTATCTAGCGATGAGGAACGTCGTATTCAGCACCGCTTTGGCGATCATACGCAACGCCGCTTCACGTTCGAGACAAAACGTATCCCATCTAATGTAGTTGGTCCCCTAGACGACAGCCGAGCCCACATATGCGTGGCCTTCGATCTTACAGAACGGGAAACTGCGAGCGCTGGAGCCCCTGTTCAGGAGATTCAGCCGCTCGTCAATAGAAGACGGATCATATACCGAATCTCAACAAACAGTTTAGACATGGAACCGGGTCTCGGTGGGATCCTTGCAGAGTACAATTCGTTGGCTACACTCGCTATTGGTACTGACGTAAACTCCTATGCTACGATGCACCAGGGTGCAGCGCTCAAGGAGTCCTTTCGAGCAGCAGTTCAATTAGTGCCTTGGTATGTGATTGCCGATAGCCATATAGATCGTGACTTACAGCTCATGGCGCTACGGA
Source organism: Acidimicrobiia bacterium (assembly GCA_011523635.1). Taxonomy (GTDB): domain Bacteria; phylum Actinomycetota; class Acidimicrobiia; order Spongiisociales; family Spongiisociaceae; genus Spongiisocius. Next base: position 44,518 of record WTGI01000005.1, on the reverse strand, counting down.
TCTTGACGGAACGCGAAGGCACTCGGGATATGGCCGCCTTCTCTCGCTCCCCTGCTGCCTTTCGTCGAGGTCTTCGCGATGTGGTGCGTCAATTTAATACGTACGTCACCGACGACAAGCTTGATGTCCTTCTTGAAGAGTTGAGCGATCTTCTCGACGCGGGAATATTGTCGTTGCGCCCAAACCGATCAGGTGAAGTAACTCAATCCCATGTACGCGGACTACTTGGTCTGCTCGTAGCTGTACAGGCTTTGCGTGATCTCACTCCGGACGGTTACGATCGGGTTCTTCTAAGTCTTGACAGTACACAGGCGAGACGCTGGCTACACCTGGGGGACGATCCTCGTCGGGCAGATCTCCTGGTCATTGACGCTGCTGACGATCGGTTTATTGTCACAGTGGTAGAGGTCAAGACGCGCACCGATACGGCCCGAGAGTATCAGATCAGCGGAAACAATGTTACGGGGAGGGCGGTCGATCAGCTGTTATCCACCTACCGGCTAATCCGTCAGATACTGGATCTGTCGGATGCGGACTTGTTAGTGACCCCGTCAAGGCGTGAAATTCTGCGTGGCCACTTGTATAGGGAACTCTGCAAGGCACGCTATAACAGCATAACCAAGCAGCGTTGGGCGAAGCGATCTGGACGGCTATTCGATGGTGAGCCGGAAGTCGATCTTCGGTGTGCGTTAGTTGAGATGCATCTGGGCTATTCGCGAGGGAGTCTCTCTCCTCTACGTACCGTTTATGCGATCGATGATAACCGATGTGTGCCGGTGGATATCATCGACCTCAATGAAGACGGTGTCGAGAGCGTTAAATCAGCATTGACACCAGATCAAGGCCCTGATGGGACAGTGCATCGTCAACAAGCGAATAATGATGACAATGTGTTTGCCCCGACAGCACGAGAGTCGTATCCTCTGTCAAGCAAGGAGCACAAGCCCGATTTAGGCTCCGCTCGGAATGACTCCACGACAGGCGGGACGTCTAGACCCAGGGTCATGATCGGTCACCGTATGCCTGGTTCGGGTGCAGCCCGTCAGGTGTGGTTTGACCCACATAACCCCGAGCAGTCACTTAACAACCCGCACATATCAATCTCCGGGGAGACGGGTAGCGGCAAGACCCAAGCGACGAAGGCTTTGGTCCACGAACTACTACCACAAGGACTACCCGCGCTCGTGCTTGACTTTAAGGACGACTACTCGAAGCGTGACTATGCAGGACCCGAAGGGTTGGTGGTCCATGACGCCAACATTGACAGCCTTCCGTTCAACCCGATGGTTCCACCTATAGATCGCGAGAGTGGCCTTGTAAACCCTATTAGCCATGTTCATCAACTGACTAATATGATTCAACGCATATATAGACTTGGTGACCAGCAAGCGTTTACCCTCCGTGAGGCAATGAAGGAGACTTACACTATCGCTGGTATTGATGGTCGGTCGTTCCTTCCGACTGAAGGACAGCACTATCTACCATTTGATGCTGTTCGCGATGTTCTCGTCCGCGAGAACGCGACGCCACTCTTAGGTCGACTTTCCCCAATCTTCGATCTCGGTTTGTTCAGCAGTGGAGCTGATGCAACGAACCTAGATGAATTTCTCAGGACTCCAACAGTGATACGAATCAGTCAGCTTCCTGGTGACCGGGTAAAGGACGCTGTGGCTGAGTTCTTCCTAATGGCTGTTTACAACTACCTAATACGACGTGAACATCGACACCGACTAGAGCGCCTTCTCGTCCTTGATGAGGCGTGGAGACTCGTCAAGTCCCCTTTTCTGGAGCCGCTAATGCGCGAAGGGCGCGCCTTTGGTCTGGGGGTCATCGTAGCCACTCAGTTCCCGAGGGATCTGCCTGACCAGATTGCTGGATCCACCGGCACACGCCTTATCTTCAACCAGACCAAAGCGGAGCAGGTACGCGAGATCCAACGGACACTCATCGGTAAGACATCCGGGGCGGAGGCGGACCACCTCGGAAGCATCGTTCGCGGACTTGCCTCCATGGATTGCATCATCCAGAGTCTGCACCACCGGCCGTGGGTCAAGCTGCGAGTAATCCCTCACTACGTGAGAGCTGCCAAACAGTGAGAGAGAACAGCCCCGCTACCAGTCTATCGATTCAGGTGGGAACTGACCGGTGGCGGTAGGCCCTAGCTGAGGCTCCCGGTGCCTTGTGAGCGATCCCGGACTCCGTCTTGCCCGGAGGTCCGGAACCTCTACGACCGGTGATATGTTCCGTTAGACGAAGGTTTCCAAATACCTGGGCGCGTCTGATGGTCACTCGGGCCAATCGTTGCTCTGTGATCTTAGTGAACGGAGTCCATTCTTGTGGTATGCGGCGGGTGAGGCCCTTTGAATTAGGTGACCCACTGAGTCAGACTCACACGTTTTGGGTAGTCCGTGAGGAGGAAACGCGGTGGTCAGCACAAGAATGGATGAGTTGGTGTCGTTACGCAGCCAGTTCGAGGCAAAGGGTGAGGATCTGTTGCGGGAGATGGTGCGGAGCTTCGCGCAGGGTCTGATGTTCGCGGAAGCGGATGTGGCCTGGGGGAGGGCGGAGTCCGGATTGGGCGAATCACCGTTACGAGTACCGGACCCCCCGGTGGGACACACGGGGGGACTCCACCCGATCGGATGGGTGTGACAGCCCGCCCCACCGTTTCTCGTCCTCTCTGTTACAGGCGAGCGATCACGCCCTTCCAGCCGGCGGGTTGGCGATGTGTGGAGGTCTGCTCCCTTCAATGACCATTATTGCCTGCTCGACGGACGGGTTGGAACATTCGCACACGGGCTTCGTCCGCCGAAGAGGTGGCCGCGGTCCAGCGCCTCCAGCAGGGCATCGTGGTCGACGCGGCCGCCGCGCGCCGCGATGACGAACACCGCGCCCGGCTTCACCGTGGCGAACGCCTGGGCGTCGGAACGTCCGCGCGCTGGTGGAGTTCATGGCTACGTGGACCGACACTACGTCGCTGGCGATCAGTAACTCTTCCAAAGTCGGCGCCCGGACCACCGGTGCGGGAGAGCGTCTTCGGCGATGTAGGGGTCGTATGCATGTAAGCGCATCCTCAGGCCGGTACCGATGGCGGCGACCCCGCGGGCGGCGGCCTCCAGATCGATGCTGTCGCAGCCGATCCCGGTCGTGAGGTCGGTTGCTGCACCGTTCTGTGAACGACACGCTGGGAGCCGGTAGCGTGGACTCGATGCGTGTCGCAGGTGGCCATGATCTGATCCGGGTTTCGGGGGCTCGGGAGAACAACCTCAGGGATGTGAGCGTCGAGATCCCCAAGCGGCGGTTGACGGTGTTCACGGGGGTGTCGGGGTCGGGGAAGAGTTCCCTGGTCGTCAACACGATCGCCGCCGAATCGCAGCGGTTGATCAACGAGACCTACAGCGCCTTCGTGCAGGGGTTCATGCCGGCTCTGGCGAGGCCCGATGTCGATGTGCTCGAGGGGCTCACCACGGCCATCATCGTGGACCAGGAGCGCATGGGGTCCGACACCCGCTCCACGGTGGGTACCGCCACCGACGTCAACGCCATGCTGCGGATCCTGTTCTCCAGGTTGGGGGAGCCGCACATCGGGCCTCCCAATGCGTTCTCGTTCAACGTGCCCTCGGTGCGGGCAGCCGGTTCGATCACGATCGGGAAGGGCTCCGGCAAGACCGTCAGGAAGACCTACAGCCGGGCCGGCGGGATGTGCCCGCACTGCGAGGGCCGGGGCACGGTGTCGGACATCGACCTGACCCAGCTCTACGACGACTCCAAGTCGCTGGCCGAGGGGGCCATCACCATCCCGGGGTACAAGAAGGGCGGCTGGGCGGTCAAGGCGATCACCGAGTCGGGATTCGTGGACCCGGACAAGCCGATCCGTGACTATTCGGAGACGGAGCTGGCGGACTTCCTGTACAGGGAGCCGACCAAGGTCAGGATGCTGGACATGAACGTCACCTACGAGGGGCTGATCCCCAAGGTGAAGAAGTCGTTCTTCTCCAAGGACCGGGAGTCGATGCAGCCCCACATCCGGGCGTTCGTGGACCGGGCCGCCACCTACATCGCCTGCCCCGACTGCGGCGGCACCCGGCTCGCCGAGGCGGCCCGCTCGTCGAGGATCGGGGGGATCAGCATCGCCGACGCCTGCGAGATGCAGATCAGCGACCTGGCGGAGTGGGTGCGCGGGCTCGACGAGCTGGCGGTGGCGCCGTTGCTGGAGGCGTTGGGACGCACGCTGGACTCGTTCGTGGAGATCGGGCTGGGCTACCTGTCGCTCGACCGGCCGTCTGGGACGCTGTCGGGCGGCGAGGCGCAGCGCACCAAGATGATCCGCCACCTCGGGTCGTCGCTCACCGACGTGACCTACGTGTTCGACGAGCCGACCGCCGGGTTGCATCCTCACGACGTCCAGCGATTGTGTGACCTGCTGCTGCGCCTGCGTGACAAGTCCAACACGGTGCTGGTCATCGAGCACAAGCCGGAGGTGATCGAGATGGCCGACCACGTGGTGGATCTCGGTCCGGGCGCCGGGAAGGCCGGCGGGCACGTCACCTTCGAGGGCTCCGTGGAGGGACTGCGGGCCAGCGATACCACCACCGGGCGGTACTTCGGCCATCGGGCCTCGCTGAAGCCGTCGGTGCGGGCGCCCTCGGGAGCGCTGGAGGTGCGCGGGGCCACCACCCACAACCTGAGGGACGTGGACGTGGACATCCCGCTCGGGGTGCTGGTGGCGGTGACCGGCGTGGCCGGGGCGGGCAAGAGCTCGCTGATCGGCGGCTCGGTGTCGGGCCGGGACGGGGTGGTGACGGTCGACCAGAGCCGGATCCGGGGGTCGCGGCGGAGCAACCCGGCCACCTACACCGGCCTGCTGGGTCCGATCCGCAAGGCGTTCGCCAAGGCCAACGGCGTGAAACCCGCCCTGTTCAGCTCCAACTCCGAGGGCGCCTGCCCGAACTGCAAGGGGGCCGGCGTCATCGACTTCGAGATGGCGATCATGGTCAGCGTCCCCGTCATCTGCGAGGAGTGCGGGGGCAAGCGGTTCCAGGGCAGCGTCCTGGACCACAAGCTGGCCGGGAGGGATATCAGCGAGGTCCTGGCCATGCCGGTGTCCGAGGCCAGGGACTTCTTCGCCGGGGGCGACTCCCGGGTCCCGGCCGCATATCGCATCCTCGACCGGCTCGCCCGGGTCGGTCTCGGCTACCTGTCCATCGGCCAGCAGCTGACGACTTTGTCGGGTGGTGAGCGCCAGCGTCTCAAGCTGGCGATCCACATGGCCGGGAAGGGCGGGATCTACGTGCTCGACGAGCCGACCAGCGGGCTCCATTTGGCCGACATCGACCACCTGCTGGCGCTTCTGGACGGGCTGGTGGACTCGGGCAAGTCGGTGATCGTGATCGAGCACCACCAGGCGGTGATAGCCCACGCCGACTGGGTCATCGACCTAGGTCCGGGCGCCGGCCAGGACGGGGGACGAGTGGTCTTCGAGGGCACCCCGGCCGACCTGGTCGCCGAGCGGTCGACCCTGACCGGACGCCACCTGGCCGGATACGTGACTCCGGGGTGAAGCCCCCGGAAGTGCGTAAACCCCGGCTCCCGTCCTAGTCGATCCTGACAGATCCTCGGACGGGCACTCCGGGGTTTGCGACTTCCTCCCGGAGTATCACCGGAAGGCCACTCCAATCTATCACGCTGAATCCGTTCGACAGCAAGCTCGACGGCCGCGCCCACTACGCCTCCGTTCCCCCGACCACCGCATCCGTAGACATCTGAATCAGGGCACTAACCAGTACGAAGTCCCGACCTCTATAATGAGAAAACATCATGGTAACCACTGTCACAGCAGCCCAACCGGGCACGGACGACCTGTCCGCGGAGTCCCAGAACGATCCGATGGTCCTGAGAATGATCGACTGGCGCGGCTGTTCCGCAGTCGAATATGTTCCTGGACGGGTGGGGAGTCACCCATCGTTCATCGGGCGGCGTATAGCAGTGGAGGGACTGGTTGATTGGATCGCAGCGGGTGGTACTTGTGAGGGGTTCGCTGATACGTTCCGAATAGCTGCGGATGCTGTGATCGAAGCGTTCCGCTACCTGGACGACGCCCCTCCGGTGGAAGTGGTCGACCTGACCGGCTGCCCCGCTGTGCGGCTCAGCGCCAGGAACATCCCAGCCTTCCGGGGCACCCAGTTCCCGGTTGAGTCGCTCTTCCACTACCTCAAGGGCGGGAAGACCGCGGAGGAGTTCAGCGACACGTACGGGTTGGACTACGACGACATCAGAGCGGTGTTGAGCCACGCCGCCGCCTAGAGCGGTAACGGGCGAACCCACACGGTTTCTGTGCGAATCCTGATAGACGAGAACCTGAACGTACGCCTGCGGCATCTGTTCCAAGACGACGACGTATCCACTGTCGAGTACATGGGATGGAAGGGCTTGGACAACGGGGCCTTGTTGGACGCCGCCGAGCAAAACGGGTTTGACCTCGTTATCACCGGCGACACGAATATGGTCGATCAGCAAAACTGGCACCGGCGAACAATCAAGTGTGTCCTAACAGGCCGCGATTGGCCTCTCACCCCCGACCATGAACAGGAACTATTGTCATTGGTAGACCGACACCGCCGGTGAGCGCTTGTCGCGACGGCTATGCCACTTCACAAACGCCGTGCTCGCGAGTTCCGATGTGCCACCAAGCTCCCGTGGAGCGAACCCACCGGCGCACCTCCACGAGCGCACCTACGTAACGTCCGCCTCCTCGACGTCTGCGCTCGTATGTGGCCCCGAGTGCTACCGGCCAAGCCGCATCCGGATAGTTTTGAGTTTGTCCATCATTGTCTCGGCGCCTCCAGGCCGGGGGCGTAGGCGTTGAGCAGGCGGGCCGGGGTGTCGGGGTTGTCGATGGTCACTACGAACACCTTGCCGTCGTGGAGGTCGAGGCGGATGCCGGGGCCGGCGCGCAGGACCACAGCAGCGCGGTTCATGAGGGTCAGGTTGCCGCGGTATCCCCATCCGCCCCATTCGGTGGGGCGGACGTCGATGGCCCGGGCGGTGGCGATGCGGCGCAGGGGCACGGATGTGCGGGGCCAGCCGAGGAACCCGTATCGCACGGTCAGTCCCGACCGGTCGGCGGTGACGCGTGTGCGGCTGAAGGTGATGACGGCGATAGCGGGGAGCAGCAGGACGGGCGCGAGCCATGGTTCCGTGAGCTGCGCGAGGATGACTCCTACGACGAGCACGGCCGCGCCCAGGAGCAGCGGCCACCTGGCGGACAGGGTGGCGGTCCAGAAGGCCCGCTCGCCGGGAGCGAGGTCCATCGCCGGCGGTGCGGTATCGCCGCCGGTGTCGGCTTGGTGGGGCAGGGACGAGGCGATCCGAGCCGCCGCACTGCCAACGATCAGGCTGCCGGCGAGCCAGGGGATCAGTGCCCAGGGGGAGAGCGACGCGTCCTGCCAGGTGTCCAGGCCTCGCTGGCCGATGGCGGTGGTGGCGAGGATCCCCGAGCCGAGCGCCACCAGGAACGCACCGACGAACGAGAGGGTCGGTGCGACCATGGGCTGGAACCGCCGCCGGGTGAGTGCGATGAAGGCGCACGCCCCCCATCCGAGCACCATGAGCACCCCGACGGCGATGAGGAACTGCTCGAATGTCATCGATCCGTCCGGCCTGCCGGCGATGCCGTAGTGGCTCGCCACCCGGTCCGGGAGGTCGGAGCGATAGGCCAGGTATGTGCTGAGGCCCAGGGCCGCCACCGCGGCGGGGATGGCGGCGCCCAGGAGCGCTCTTCGTGTCCACTCGTTCATAGTTGCACCTCTACCAATTGAAGGATCTCGCGGTCGCCCAGACCGGCGCGACGCGCTTCTTCGACCAGCCGCCAGGCCAGTTCGACGTGGCGCTGCTCGACTGGCTGGTGGACTCGGGCAAGTCGGTCATAGTGATCGAGCACCACCAGGCGGTGACAGCCCACGCCGACTGGATCATCGACCTCGGTCCCAGCGCCGGCCAGGTTGGTGGCCGGGTGGTCTTCGAGGGCACACCGGCCGACCTGGTCACCCAGCGGTCGACCCTGACCGGACACCATCTGGCCGGATACATGAGTACTGGATAGAGCCCTTCGTCGCCCATCAAGCCGTCGGTAGCTCCAGGCGGGAGGCTTCGGCGTTGAGGAGTTGGGCCGGGATGTCGGGGTCGTCGATGGTCACTACGAACACCTTCCCGTCGTGCAGGTCGAGACGGAGCCCGGGACCGGCGCGCAGGACCACGGCGGCCCGTTTCATGAGGGTCAGGTTGCCCCGGTATCCCCAACCACCCCATCCGGCGGGGTCGACGTCTATGGCCTGGGCGGTGGCGATGCGATCGAGGGGCACCGACGTGCGGGGCCAGCCGAGGAACCCGTAACGGACCTGCAGCCCTGATCGGTTGGCGGTGACGCGTATACGGCTAAAGGTGGTGATGGAGATGGCGAGCACCAGCAGGACCATCCCGATCGGCCTTTCCACGATCTGGGTTAGGCCTATGGCCGTGAGCAGAGTTACGAGGCCCAGCATGAGCGGCCACTTGGCGGATAGGGTGGCGGTCCACAAGGCGCGCTCGCCGTTAGCAAGGGCCATCACCGGTGACGCCGTTCCGGTGCCTGGATCACTGCCGGACGGAATGGATGAGGCGATCCACGCCGCCGCACTGCCGATGATCACGCTGCCGCCCATCCATAGGGTCTTGGCCGGGGAGGACAGTGTCGCATTCTGCCAGAGCGACATCCCTATCTCCGCGATAGCGGTGGTGGCGAGTACTCCTGCCGCCAGCGCTCCGACGAACAAGCCGATGGACGACGCGCCCGTTGCGGCCGTCGGCCGGCGCCCACGCCGGATCAGGGCGATCACCACGCAAGTCCCCAAGCCGAGCACCATCAGCACGAAGACAACGAGGAGGAACTGCGGTGTCATTGAACCGTCCACCCCGCCGAAGCAACCGCAGTGCCTCGCCAACCGATCCCGGAGGTCGTACCAATAGGCCAGGTAGAGGCCGAGGCCCGCGCACATCACCGCGACAGGGATGCCGACGCCCAGGACCTTCGTTCGTGTCCGTTCGATGGTGGTTTTCATAGTTGCACCTCTACCAGTCGTAGGATCTCGTGATTGTCCAGACCGGCGCGACGCGCTTCGTTGACCAGGCTTCGGGCGAGTTCGACGTGGCGGGCCGCCGACTTGGCGTCCCGCGCCACCGATGTGCCGCGGCCTCTGCGGACCTCCAATAAGCCCTCGTCGCGCAGCGTCTGGAAGGCCCGGAGGACCGTATGCATGTTCACCCCAAGGCCGTGCGCCAGATCACGCGCCGGGGGTAGCTTCTCGCCCTCGGCAAGGTCGCGGGCGGCAATGCCACGGCGTATCTGACCGGCCAACTGTTCGTGAAGGGGCTGGGGTGACTGCGCATCGATCTTCCAGAGCATAGTTCTATTATAACTAGAACTAACCATATAGCAATTCCAGGCTTGGCTGCGACGAAGGTCGGTGCGTCGGCTTGCTGAGCCAGGGCAACAGCAGCTGGTCTTCTACGGGCGCTGGAGATCCGGCGAAGGCGTGATGCACCACAGGATTAGGAGATCAAGACCTCAGCGGACTGGAATCGTGCGATCCTCCCCGCAGGCCCGTATTCACCAGCCGAGTTCGGGAAACCTTGTCGGGTCGGGTCGACTGTCTCTAGCGCTGAGCTGCTCCAACTCGTTCCGCCAGCTGTTGAGCTGTGTTCGTAGCTGCTGCCAATCGCGATCGCTCAGACCGAAGTCTCCTCTCGGCAGTGCGTCGAACACAGCCAGCGAGCGCAGCAACTGTCCGGGATGCAGCTCCGGATGTTTCCGTTGAGCCAACTCGTACAGGCGGGTGAACCCGACCCGATCTGCTAGCGCTGCGACGTCGATGTAGTCGCGGGCTTCGCCTCGATCGGCGAGTGCTAGGAGCTTGTCAGCTCCCAACTCCCGCTCGGAAAGGAGGACGCCCCCTTCGATCTTGTCCGGCGGCCACAGCCGTACGTCCCACGCCAGATCAATACGCGCGGTGTCGTGCCCATCGGAAACGCTGAGCCTGGCGAAGCCCGGGTGGTCTTGGACTCGTCTCGTGCGGAGCCCTTCCTGTTCGAGGCGGGCTTCCAGGGCGGGAAGAAGCCGATCGACATCTCTCAAGGATGTCGCGAAGTAGTCCAGATCCGCGGTCACGCGCGCTACAACACCCCGGACGATCAGAGCACCCCCTCCGGCCAATGCCACGTCGGCTGCTTCAGGGATGGTGTTGATGATCTGCCGCAGGCGACGCTGCAAGGGCGACAGCATGCCGTTCCTCTATAGGAGACCGTGCCGGCGTAACCATGGCCCCCACACGTCTCTCACATACGAGGGCAAGATCATCTGGCCCCACAAGCGAGCGAGTTCCTCTACCCGGATGAACCGGCGGACATCCTCGGCGACGCCATGTGACAGCACCTGCTTGTACACGGACATGCGGTCCGCTACATCGTCGAGGTCGTACACCCGATCACCGCTCCATCGAACATGGGACGGCAACTCGATACATCCGCTCGCTTTGACCACCCAAGGGGCGTCAATATCGTCGGGAACGGCTACGGGCCGGTACCAGGCAGTCGGACGGGCTGATTCGGAGGAACTCATCACGGCACGCATGGTACCGGCATAGATGGCCGGTCAACTTGTGCCCTGGGTCGCACGGGGTCTTGGAGCGGGAAACGTGGGCCGTGGTCGCAGCGTCGTGCTACTTTGGCCCGAGAGTTGGCAGACCTACGCAGGAGGCGTTAGTGGGTGATACGGTTGCTCTATTGGACCGCGAGGTCTACGGCATGGGCCAGGTCGACCGTCTGTTGGGCCTCTCCCGTGGTACGGCGTGCCGTTGGATCGATGGATACGAACGGCGGGGTCGGCACTTCGAACCGCTCGTAAGGGCGGTGGCTACCGGTTCGGAGACCGTCACATGGGGAGAGTTCGTAGAAGCCCGCCTCATTTCAGAGTATCGGCAGCAGGGTGTGTCCGTCTTCCGGATGCGCCCGGCGATCATGGCGCTCCGCAAAGAGTTCGGCACCGCCTACCCGCTGGCCGCCGCTCAGCCGTTCTTGAGCACTGAGGGCCGTGAGTTGGTTCTGAGGGTGCAGCAGGAAACGAACCTGCAGCCATCGCTTCGTTTCGTATTTCGTAGCGGGCAGGCCGTCTTGCCGTCCCTTGAGGTCCGGCGTTTCCTGCAGGCCGCGGACTATGAGGATGCCATCGTGCGCCGGTTCCGCATCGCGGACAGCATCGTGATCGATCCGGAGTATGCGTCGGGCGAGCCGACGATCGCCGGACGCCGTCTACGGGTTGCCACAGTGACCGAGTCCGTTGTCGCGGGGGAGAGCCGGGATGTCGTCGCCGAAGTGTGGGACATCACACCACGGGCCGTGGATGACGCGGTGCGCTGCTCCCGCGTTGCGTAGGACCAGTCAACACCTGGCGAGTTCCTCGGGCGACGGAGTGGCCATGAGGTCGTGGCCCATGCGGTCGCCAAGCGACAGTTCCCCTTGGCCGTGCTCCCGGCCTCGGATGTAGTTGTGTGGTTCCTGTCACAACACCTCGTTACGTTTCCTGAGGAGATACGCGAGGTGGTGTGTGCGCAGCCAGATTGAGGGGACCGCGGGTGTCTGAGTCGGGCTGCGACCCTCAAGGGCGCTAAGCGAGAAGAGACCGCGGAGAGGTGGGTTTGATGCGGAACGACGACTCGCTGGCGACCATTCTCCTGGTGAGCAGGATGGCGCGGGACGGGTTGGCGCCGTTCAGCGTTTCGCAGTTCTGGCGCCTGGTCGACCAGGTCGGGGAGCCGGGCGGCCTGCTTGGACGGACGGAGGACGATCTGATCGGCTCCGGGTTGGCGGATCACATGGCTGCCCAGGTGGTGGGGCTCCTTTCGCGGGCAATGGCGATGGCTTTCGAGCTGGACCGGCTCGCCCAGTCCGGGATAGCGACGCTGACGCCGTTCGACGAGGACTATCCGCAGCGGTTGCAGGCAAGGCTCGGATCGAAGAGGCCGGCGATCCTTCATGCCGCCGGCGCCCTCGAGCTACTCGATCAGCCGGGTGTTGGCGTCGTGGGAAGCCGCAACGTGAGCAAGGAGGGCGCGGAGGTCGCCAAGGGGCTGGGACGGCAGGCCGCCTCGCTTGGGCTTCCTCTCATCTCGGGCGCGGCCCGGGGAGTCGACCAATCGGCGATGGACGCGGCGTTCCAGGCCGGAGGAACCGTGGTCGGAGTCCCGGCCCACTCGCTCGTCCGGACGCTGAGGACTCCCGACGTGCGGCGGGCGGTCCACGAGGGGCGGACGGTGATGTGCTCCCCGTACGCTCCGGACTCTGGGTTCTCGGTCGGCAAGGCGATGGGCCGGAACAAGCTCATCTATGCGTTGTCGGACGTGACGGTGGCGGTTGCCGCTGACAACGGCTCGGGCGGAACCTGGTCGGGCGCCACGGAGGCCATCAGAGGCGACTACTGCCGGGTGGCCGTGTGGCGGGGGAACGGAGAGGGTCCCGGTAACGAGCCGCTCGAGCGGAGAGGCGCCCTACCCCTGACCGACACATCGGAACTTGACCAGATCCTCGACGGTGCCCGATCCGATCTGGAACAGGGCTCGCCTCCGAAGCAGGCTGCCCTCTTCTGACCTACTCCGTGCCCTGTGTGTATGTCGGTTCGGCGTACGCTACAGGCATGGATACGAAGACCAGGCGGTGGTCGCTCCGGGTTACACCGGCCCAGGACACGATCGTGCGCAGGGTGCTGGAGGCTACCGGGATGTCGTTGAACGAATACGTGGTGGGCTGCGCCGTGGCCGCGGCTGCCGATGACCTTGCCGACCGGCGTGTCTTCGCGGTGTCCCCACAGGTATGGGAGGAACTACAAGAGGTGCTCGACCGGCCGCCGATCACCAAGCCCAGGATCGCCGCGTTGTTGGCTGAGCCCTCGATCCTCGACAGGGGTGAGGCCTTATCGGAGTCCGGATCGGGCGAACCGGGGTAACGGGTACCAGACCCCCCGGTGCGACACCCGGGAACTCCACCCGATCGGATGGGTGTGGCAGCCCGGCTCCACCGTTTCTCCTCGCTGTTAGAGGCGAGCGACCACGCCTTTCCAGGCTTCGGGGTTGACCATGTGTGGAGGTCTGCGTCCTTCGATGACCATGATCGCCTGCTCGACGGCGGGCTGGAACATTCGGATGCGGGCCTCGTCGGTGCCGGCGGCGACATGGGGGGTCACGGTCACGTTGGGTCGATGCAGTAGCGGGTGGGACGTGTCGAGCGGCTCGGGATCGGTCACGTCGAGGCCTGCCCCGAAGAGGTGGCCGCTGTCCAGGGCCTCCAGCAGGGCATCTTGGTCGACGAGGCCGCCGCGCGCCGCGTTGACGAACACCGCGCCCGGCTTCATCGTGGCGAACGCCCGGGCGTCGAACATCTGCGCATTGGCGGGGGTCATGGGCACGTGGACCGACACCACATCGCTTGCCATCAGCAGCTCCTCCAGGGTCCCTGCCCGGACCACCGTTGAGGGAAAGGCGTCCTCGGCGATGTAGGGGTCGAATGCGTGTACATGCATGCTCAGGCCGGTGCCGATGGCGGCTACCCGGCGGGCGATCCTTCCGAATCCGACCAGGCCGAGCGTCTTGTTGCGCAGTTCGATCCCCAGGTGGGTCGCGTAGTGGTCACCGTCGCCGCACGCGTTGCGGAGCTGGTTCCCTGCTCGCACCACGCTCTTGGAGACCGCCAGCATCAGGGCGACCGTGTGCTCGGCGGTGGATATCGTCGGTCCGTCCGGAGCGTTGCAGACGGCGACTCCGCGGCGGGTGGCGGCCTCCAGGTCGATGCTGTCGCAGCCGATCCCGGTCCGGCAGATGGCCACCAGATCCGGCGCCCGGTCGAAGACGCGTTCGTCGAATCGGGACCTGGCGACGATGGCCCCCTGGGCCGTTTCTATGCCGGCGTGGGTGTCCTCCGGGCGGCCGGGCCCCAGCACCTCGACGGATGACGGAACGTAGGGCTGCAGGAGGGGCATGACCCGACGTTCGAACCAGATGCGCGCTATGCGGGATCCCTCCTGGGCGGGTCGGCGGATGCTAGCACTGGAGCATCGAGACGCCCTGCGGGTGTCGGGGCCTCAGGCGCCGGCGAACGGGGCGTCGGCTAGTCCGGTGACGCCGGGGTCGATGGCGAACAGGTCGCCCGCACGCGGTTCGGCGGCCTTCCGCCGATGGCTGCCCCCGCCGCCGATCGAGGTCACGAACAGCGTGCCCAGATCGGATCCTCCGAACGCGACCATCGAGGGTTTGGCCACGGGCAGGTCGATACTGAGGTCCAGAGCGCCGTCCGGCGTGAACCGCAGCACGGCCGATCCGCGGACCGCCGCTACCCAGTAGCAGCCCTCTACGTCGAGGCACGCCCCGTCCGGCCGTCCCGGGATGTCGCCGAACTCGACGAAGACCCTCCCGTTCCTGGCCTCTCCCGTCTCGAGGTCGTAGTCGTAGCACAGCACGGTACGGCTCAGGGAGTCGGCCCAGTACATCCGGCTGCGTTCGGTGTCGAAAGCCAGCGCGTTGGGTACTCCCACCCCGGCTCGGGTGACGGTGAACGACCCGTCGCCCTCGACGCGGTACAGGCGGCCGGTATAGCGCTCGGCGGCGGCGAATTCGTACATCGAGCCCACCCAGTAGCGGCCCACCGGGTCGGTACGGCCGTCGTTCATCCGGTTTCCGGTCCCCGGGGGTTCCAGCGTCACCCAGGGAGTGGTGTCCCCGGTCTGCCAATCGAACCAGACCAGTTCGGTCTCCGCCGCGATCAGGAGGCGGCCGGGCTCCGACGTTAGAACCATCGAGCCGGGCCGTCCCGGCAGTTCGCGGGTCAGGTCCTCGCCGGTGGCGGGGTCGTAACGGTGCACCAGCCGGGCGTCGATGTCCTCCCAGTAGAGCACCCCCTCCTCGGGACTCCAGAGCGGGCACTCACCGAGCTGCGCGCCCGCCCGGAGGGCTACATCCACCGCTACCACGGGAGCACTCCGGAGCCGGAGAGGGGCGAGGGACCAGCCGGGACGGCCGGGCGGCCAAGCCCCCAAACCGAGGGGGACCTACCGGACGTGTTCTTCATAGTCAATCCCTTCGTCTATTCGATCAGTGCTACCGGAACCGTCCAGTGGAGATGGTCTCTTGGGACGCGTCACCGCCGATCGCTGGGAGCGGTTCTCGCCGGACCGGTGCGTGGCTTCTCCGTCCGGGGCGAGGGAGGCTAGACGCCCTCTGCCAGGATCATGCGTCCCGTAGACGTTCGATCGATGATCTCCCGGAGCTCAGTGAACTCGGGGGAGTCCGCGAAAGTGCGCGCCTGCTCGAAGCTGGCGAACTCGATCACCACCACGCGGCCCGGTTGCCAGTCACCGTACCTGTACTCGGTCCTTCCACCCCGGACCACGTACTTACCGCCGTATGTTGCTATGACGTCCGGTATGCGCTCTATGAACTCGCCGTACCCCTCCGGGTCGGTTATTTCGGTGTTGACGATCGCGTATCCTCGCATCGTTCGTCCTCTCCTTTCGTGTCGGGTGTTGTCAGGACTCGGGTAAGGACTCCACCTGTACCGAGACGATGTCTATGCCGTAGTACTTGCTGTGCCGGACCGAGGATGCGTAGTGGCGCAGCAGGCGGAACGAGACATCTCTCTCGTCCGGGGTGTCGGTGTGTTCTACCAGGTACGCCAGGTGGTCCTCGATGTTTCCCTCACCGAAGATAGCCATGAACTCCAGATCGATCGCACGAGCACTGCCCTGAGCCGTGAGTATCAGGCGCGGCTGGGCCTGATCCGCGTAGTCCTCACGCAGCTGCAGCATGGTCGAGAGGGTCTCCTCCCCGGCGGCGGTCAGGCGTTCTGTCGAAGCTGCGCTCCAGTTGGCGCGGGTGGCGAGTCCGGTGAGGAACGTGTTGATACTGGGAAGGTCGGACATGTCGAGTTCCACCTCCAGCCGCTTGCGGCGCGGGCTGGACAGTTCCATCAGGGATGTCAGCACCACCACCGCCAGGACGCCGACGACCAACCCGCTGCCGAACACCACGCCCCACGTTCCGGCCAGCAGATCTTCCAGGACGTTGTTGCTCTCCAGGCCGATGCCTAGTGCGAGGGATGCTCCCGCCACCATCCCCTTCCGATGGTCGAGACCGTCCTTGACGATGGTCCGCATACCCTCCACGAGGAGCACTCCCATGATCATCAGCAGGACCGCCCCCATCACCGAAGTCGGCGCTGCGAGCAGGACGGCGAGGCCCTTGGGGAACAGCGCCAGCAGGATCAGCAGACCCCCGATGACCTGTCCGACCCGGCGGGACGCGACCCCGGTGAGGTTGATCAACGAGATGGAGCTGGCCGAGACCATGATGGGCGGAACCGTTCCGGCTATCCCCGACAGCAGCATCGTCACCCCGCTGACATTGAGGGTTCCCTGCACCGTGCGGAAGTCCGTGGCGCGGGGTTGGCGGCGTGAGACCTGCTGGATCACCGCGCCGTCGCTGCTCGACTTGACGGCCACGACCAGGCTCACGATCAGGAACATCGGCAGCAGTCCCCAGAACTCCGGGCCGGGTGTCAGGTCCAATCCCGGCCATGCGGCCGAATCGGGCAGATCGAACCAGGGCGTGTCCAGGACCGGCCCGAAGTCGTACAGTCCCACCGCCGCGGCGACCAGCGAGCCGGCCCCGATCCCGATGGGGATCGCCCACAGGCGCCAGATGCTCGTGCCTCGCAATACCAGGAACAGGAAGGCGAGGGCCGCCGCCCCGGAGGCCGCCAGGCCCTGGGATGGCGACGTTCCGGCAGGTGTGTCCACCAACCTGGCGATGGCTACCGGTATCACTGTCGTCGCTATCAGTATGTGCGCGGTCCCGGCGACGACGGGTGTGATGATCCGGCGCATCTTCGGGAGCCACGTGGCCACCAGGAACTGGAGCACCGACGAGACGACCAGCAGCATCGCCAGCGTGGCCGGACCGGCTTCGGTCATCGCCACCACGCAGACACCTATGAACTGGCCGCCCGATGCCATCATCAGAATGTGCCCCGCTCCGAGCTTTCCCAGGCGGCTGGCCACCAACAGGGTGCCGAGTCCGGTGATCATCAGGGCGGCGAACACCGCCCACGAGAGGTAGTCCCTGTCCTCGCCGGCCCCGAGGACGAAGATCGTCACCACGATGACGGTGATAGACAGGCTGATCATGGTCCCCTGCACCGCCACGCCCAGCGTAAGGGGGGCAGGGCAGCGTTCGTCGGGTTCGTAACGGATGTACTCGTTGACGCGCATCAACGACCGGCTGCGTCCGGCGAGGGTGGCGGTACTCCGGGATCCGCTGGTCGACCCACGGCCTTCAAGACTAATAGCCGCGTTGTTGGCAGAGCCATCGATCCCTTGGGTGCACGAACATCGGACCCGTCGCGCTGCAAGAGATTCGGGGACTCGTCGCCGACTTGATCGGACTCTGAACCAGCTAAACGCCGGCCGCCACCCAATCCTCGGGAGGCTCGTCGAGGAGGGGTGGCGGCCGGCGGCGGGAGGGCTGCTAGGGAGTCCGGCGGTGGCTTCAGTTTCCTTATTGGTCGTCTTCGGGTGTCTTTGACGGCTCGGCGTCCGTGGGGCCGTGCAGGTCTGCCAGTTCCTCTGCGACCAGGCGCACTATCAGGTCGTCCAGGGACAGTTCCTCGTAGTCGCGCTGGTCGATGTCGGTGGCCGCACCGGTGGCGCGGCCCTCGGCGCCGTAGGTCAGGAACACGTAGCGGGCGCCGGTGAACTGGGCGAGCTGGCGGAACACGAACTCGGCCTGGTCGTCGGTGCCGGACGACGACACCGGGAAGATCTTGATGCCCCGCCCGGCGGCGTTACGCATCGAGTCGGTGTAGGGCACCGGCACCTGCCGCAGCACCTGCGGGGGAGCGTCGGCCACCAGGAAGATCAGCTGCACCGTCTCGGAAGAAGGCCGCCACGACGGCTTGGACAGAGCGTCGGCGAGCGCTTCGTCGAGGGCTTCCGGGTTGTCGCCGCCGTCGTCGGCCACCACCTCCGAAAGGGCTTGGGCGAAGGCCTCTGCGTCCGGCGTGAGGTCAAACGTCCTGGTGAGGAAGATGTCGCCCTCGTCGCGGTACAGGGTCATGCCCAGGCGCACGTCCACGTCGCCGGGGAGCCGGTGGATGCGCATGGCCACCTCGTCGATGGTGATCTTGAGCTGGTGGATCTCGTCCGCCATCGAGCCGGTGGCGTCGAGCAGGAACAGGACGTCGAG
This sequence comes from Acidimicrobiia bacterium, assembly GCA_011523635.1. GTDB lineage: Bacteria > Actinomycetota > Acidimicrobiia > Spongiisociales > Spongiisociaceae > Spongiisocius. The sequence continues at coordinate 26,204 of WTGI01000005.1, read as the reverse complement.
GGCGACGGTCTCGCCGGACGCCGTGGGCAGGGAGGTCTCCAGGGCGAGGCTCTCGCCTCGTGCGGCCTCGGCGCTGGCGCCGCCGGCCGACACCGTGAACGGTCCGTCACCCAACTCGTAGGCCTCGGGGTGGAAGCGGACGGTGCCGTCGGCGGTGGTCCTCAGGCCCACCCCTCTCTGGCCCGCCGTCACCAGGACCTCCGCGCCGGCCGCCGGAAGGCCGCCCTCGCCGGTCACCTTCACCACTATGCGTCCGCCGGGGTCGATATCCCGCACCGCAATGCCGAGCCGGAAGAAGTCGGCCCGGTAGGCCAGGTAGTCCTCGAAGCGTTCGTTGTCGTCGATCGACCCGCCCGTGAGCCTCACCTGCCGCAACTCTGACTCGTGGGTGACGGCATCGGTCTCGGGGACGACCACGTCGTCCTCGGTTGCGATCGTGGCGGCAGCGGCTGCCGTCGTCGCGGGGGCGGCAGTGGGTTCAGGGGCGGCAGCCTCCGCGGCGGCCATCTCGGCGGCATCTGCCGCCATGGCCACTTCCTCCATCACGGCTTCCGCCATCGCCTCGAGCTCGACGGATGCGGCGGCGGCGGCGTCTCCGTCCCAGTCGGGTTCCCCCTCGATCCATCCGTCGTCGGTGGTCGGAGCCGTTCCGCTGTCAACGGATGGGGTTCCGCCCTCGCCGGAGGGCTCGGGTCCGGGATCGACCGCCGGCGCCGCCGTTGTCTCCACCGGGACAGCGGTGGTTGCAAGGGTCGTGTCGACGCTCTCGGAGCTTTCGGAGCTGCAGGCGCCCGCCAGGAGTGTGACGACCGCTAGCAGCACTATCAGGGTTCGGGTGGGGGCAGGTGTGGTCTTCATGTCTCTTGTGACGACGCCGGCCCGCTCCAAGGTTCCCGGCCCCACCAGATTCCTACGGATTCCCGACGTGGCCCCTTCCCCGAACCACGGACGCCTAGCCCGGATCCTCTATGTATCGTCAGATAGGCACTGGGAGACGTGTGATCGAAAGTGGGGAACGCGATGACCCTCAACACCCGGTCGGTCGGGCGAGGCGCGGGCATTCGCTGGGTCGGTGGCCGGCTACACCCGGTGTGGCGTCCGGTCCCGGTGGCCGTACTGGTCGTGGTGTTGCTGGCGAGTTGTTCGGGGGGCGAGGAAGACCAGTATTCGGCTGGTGACGCCTCCGGCGCCCAGACGGTGTCGGTCGAGGTGCCCGACCTCTCGGACGTGGCTAGCGAGGGCGCCGAACTGTTCACCGCCAACTGTTCGGAGTGTCACGGCCCCACCGCCGGCGGGTCGTCGCAGGGCCCTCCGCTGGTGCACAAGATCTACGAGCCGGGTCACCACGCCGACTTCAGCTTCGTCCGCGCCGTGGAGACGGGATCGCCCCAGCACCACTGGAACTTCGGGGACATGGAGCCGGTGCCGGGCCTGTCGCCCGAGGACTTGAACAAGGTCATCTGCTACGTGCGCGAGCTGCAGTACGCCAACGGCATCTTCATCGAGCCGGCCGGTCTGGCGGTATGCGATGGTTGAGACGTTCGGTGCGGCGCGGTCCGGACAGGAGGTGGTGAGTTGAGGGCGGCGGATCGGTGGCGGGCCGAACTGGAGGCCTGGGTGATTCCACAGAGGCTGCTCGATGCGGCGGAGGAGTCGCCCTACGGTTGGTCGCCGTGGATATGGGAGCGCATGTCGGCAGCGGCACGTTCTGTGCCTCCTCCGGTGACGGTCGAGGTGGCGAGGCGCCTCGCCGGGGAGCACGCCTCGGTGCTCGATGTGGGCGCCGGGAGGGGACGGGTCTCACTACCCCTGGCCCTCTCGGGCCATGATCTCACCGCGGTGGAGCCCGACGCGGGGATGGCGGACGGTTTCGAGGAGGAGGCGGCCCGGCTCGGTGTCTCCGCCCGGCTGGTGAGGGGACGCTGGCCGGAGGTGGCGGGTCAGGTCCCGCAGGTCGATGTCGTCATGTCGGCCAACGTCGTTTACGACGTGGCGGACATCAGTCCGTTCGTGGCGGCTCTCGACCACGCTGCCCGCCGGGGGGTGGTGATCGAGATGACCGAGCGGCATCCCCGGGTGAACATCGCGCCGCTGTTCCGCGCCGTCCACGGCGTCGACCGTCCGGACGGCCCGTCGGTCGACGACCTGGTGGAGGTGATCGGCGAGGAGGTCGGTGTCCGTCCCGAAGTGGAGTACTGGGAGAGACCGGCGTTGTTGTGGTTCGAGAACTGGGAGGAGATCCTCGCCTTCTACGGCAAGAGGGTGACCTTGCCGCTGGCCCGACGCTCGGAACTGCGGCCTCTCCTGGAACCGCAGGTCACCGAGGAGGACGGTCGCCTGTACGTCGGGAACCGCATGGGCCGGCACAGCACGCTCTGGTGGCGCCCCAAACGCTGAACGAACCGGCGCCGCCAGACGTGGTCAACCGCCCGGGTAGCTCCGGGCCTGCGAGGGCCGAGACCGACCCGGCGGAACCAGCCCTCGACATGGGCTGCCGGGTGGGGCCCTGACGTCTTGCTAACAGAGCACCCCTACACTCGGCGGGTGGTCCGGAGAGTGCTCGTCGTGCTGCTTCTGGTGGGGCTGCTCCCGGCTGTCGGGGCAGACGCCCACCACACCCCGGGGTTCGACTTCGAGGGCGCGGGATGGGGCCACGGTGTGGGCATGGGCCAGTGGGGCGCTCTGGGCCAAGCCCTCGCCGATCCGGCCAAGCCGGGCGAGGACATCGCCGCCTACTACTTCCCCGGCTCGGCGCCGGGGACCATGCGGGATCTCGCCCTGCCCAACGACCTGCTTTACACGCTCGACAAGCCGCTGTGGATCAACCTGGGTTCCCAGATCACGCTGCTGGAGTTCACCGCCGTGGGAGGTCCCTTGGATCTGTGCCTCGCGGACGACGGTGCGGGTCCGTGCCCGAAGCCGCAGCATCCCCAGGCGGGGGAGCGGTGGGAGTTCCGCCGCATCGCCCGCGGCCAATGCGGCTTCTTCCACGGTGGCGCGCTCCAGGGAACGGCCGGTAGCTGCCGGGCGTCCATCTCGTGGCCCGGCGCGGCCGGGGTCCGGCTCCGTCACGGCGAGAGCAGGGGCAAGCTGTGCGCATCCCGGACCAACGAGATCTGCGAGTACCGGCACGGGGAGCTGAAGATACGGGACGACCCCGTGGAGGTGGGGTTCCACGTGGTCCTGGCGATCGGGATGGAGGACTACCTCCGCGGCGTTGCCGAGGTGCTGGACCACTGGGCGGCGCCGGGGGTGAACGAGGCTCAGGCCGTCACGTCCCGCTCGTACGCGGCCTACAAGTTCTTCCTGTGGGAGACCGGGTCGCGCCCGGCCGATCCCGACGAGGACCCAGGGATCAGCGCCGCCCGCAAGGACAGCTGCTGGTGCCACCTCTACGACAGCTGGAGGGACATCAACTACATAGGCTGGGCCAAGGAGACCCGGTCGAACGGGCAGCCCTGGCTCGACGGCGTGGAGTCGACCAGGGACCGGGTGCTCACCTACTTCGGCGCCGGGTGGGAGAGGTACACGAAGGCGGGGATCGTGCAGACGTTCTTCTCCGCCTCGTCCGGCGGTGTCACCCGCACCAACGTGTACGGGTTCTTCACCGAATGGGACGGCAACCCGCGGGGAACGGAGTGGCCCTACCTGAGACCGGTGGCGGACCCGTGGGACGTGGACCCGGCCGTAGGCAACCCGCACGCCTCCTGGGAGGAGCGGGTGAGCGCCGCCTCTTTGGCCACTTGGCTGGGCTGGGACGACGTCACCGAGGCGGTTCTGGTCGACCGGGAGTCCCTGTCCTCACCGGCGCGGGTCAGGTTCAGCGGTGTCCGCGGCGGCAATCCCGTCTCGGTAACCGTCGCCGGGGCCGCGTTCCGGACCGCCCTGGGCCTCAAATCCTCCAATATCACGGCTATCGACGGCGTGGCCCCTCCGCCGGCCGACGACCCGGAGGAACCTGGACAGCCCGCCGGTCCGGGCAGCTTCGACGACGATGACAGCAGCGTCTTCGAGCCTTCGATCAACCGGTTGGCGGCGGCGGGCGTCCTGGACAGGACCGGATGCGGCGAGCGGCTCTTCTGCCCCGGTGATCCCCTCCGGCGCTCGACCATGGCGGTCTGGATGGTCCGGGTCCTCGACCCGGGTTTCGAGCCTTCCGACACCGGGACGCGGTTCGACGATGTGGATCCCGGTGAGTGGTGGGCGAGTTATGTCGAGCGTCTCGCTGAACTCGAAGTGACCAAGGGGTGCGGCGCCGATCCGCCGCGATTCTGCCCGGATCAGGCCGTGTCCCGGGCCCAGATGGCCACCTTCCTGGTGAAGGCGTTCGACCTGGAAGGCGCCGCGTCGGCCGGTTTCACGGACACCGGCGGCAATACCCACGAGGACGACATAGATGATCTGGCCGCAGCCGGCATCACCGCGGGGTGCGCCACCGATCCGTTGCGTTTCTGCCCCGACCGCCCCGTGACCCGGGCCGAGATGGCCACCCTGCTGGTGCGCGCCCTCGACCGCCTATACGATCCGGTCGCCGGAGTCGGTTTCGGGGAGCCACGCGTGTGAGCCTGACTGTCGAGATTTCGGGCAACGGCTAGCGCTTCCGCCGGAGCGTCTCAAGAGGTAGACGGGACGCGCTTGGTCCCATCAAGGCTCTACAGAGCAAGTCGGCGGCGACGCCTCAACAGCGTTGTCCGGGCGGCCGTTCAGTTCACGTCCGGTCACGAACCACCCAGCCCCCAGATCTCCTCCCCGGTGGCTTTAGTTCCACAGCTGGTATATTCTTGATATGGACTATATTCTGACCAATGCCGAGTTCGTGCTGCTGTTGTTGATCGGAGAGCGGCCGGGCATCAATGGTTACACGATCCGCCGTCTGGTGAAGGAGCGGGGAATCTCGGCGTGGGCTGGTGTTGGATCGTCCTCGATCTACAACGGCCTGAAGAGGATCGAGGCGCGAGATCTGGCGGTGTCAGCCGTGGACACCCAGAAACAGGACCGTGGACCACCAGGTCAGCTGTTTCGTCTTACCAGGTACGGCAAGGAGGCGCTGCTCGGCGCGATTGCCGAGGGGCTGTCATCGACTCGAGAGCATGACCCTCGGTTCAACATCGCACTATGTGGGATCGATCAGTTCGGCCTCGGTGAGACGGTGCAGTGTCTGCAGCGCCGCTCGGCCTTCCTTGAGGTCGAGTATGACCGTGTGAGCGATGTATACGAGAGAGGAGAAGACTTGCCGCTGAGCGCACGGCTGTTGTTTGATCGGATTCTGCATGGTATCGAGGCCGAGCAGGCCTGGACACGTGCGGCTGCGACCAAGGTCCGAGCAGCAACGGTCCGCACGAAGAAAGGGCCGACATGACGGGTGTCGAGGACTTCTCGCCGTTTCTTGGGGGAGCACCGTGAGACCACCACCAGCGGCAGGTCTTGCCAACCGGCAACAGCTCCGTCACGCAAGGAGCCAGCCGGTACATGGCTGTGATTGATGGCTACGAGCCCTTCGTCGGCCAACACTGTGAGACAAGCACTACGGGCAACTTGCTCGGAGCGGCCGGCCTGGAGTTGAGCGAGCCGATGTTGTACGGCATGGGCGAAGGCCTGTCCTACGGGGTGCTGGTGTTCAAGAGCATGGGCGCGCCGTTCATCGGTGGGCGGCCTCGTCCTGAAGCGCTCACCCGGACACTGGCCAAGCATCTCGGGTTGGAGGTCGAGTACCGCCAGACGCGGTCGAAGAAGCGGGCCTGGGACAACGTGGCTTCGTTCATCGATGCCGGCCAACCGGTCGCCGCAAAGCTGAACATGCGCTTCTTGGACTACGTCAACTCCGAAGTTGATTTCGCCGGCCACTACGTGGCGGTGTATGGCTACGACGCCGCCACGGTATTGGTAGTGGACACCGACCAGCAAGGCGGTCCGCAGGTCACCGGTCGTGGCAGCTTCGAAGCAGGACGCCTGTGGAAGGGCTCGATGTCGTCCAACGCCATGACCTGGACAATCAACGTTGCCTCCACCGACATCGACTGGCCACGCGTGTTGCAAGGCGCGATCTCGGCGAACATGCGTGATTATCTGCACCCGCCGATAGCCAACTTCGGCGCCACGGGGATCCGCAAGACGGCCGAGCTCATCACCGGTTGGTACGGGAACTACGAGGCCGAGGACCTGGCACTAGTCGGTCTGCTGATGGAGCGAGGTGGCACCGGTGGCGGCCTGTTCCGCTACATGTACGCCGACTTCCTTCGGGAGGCCGCGAGCCACCTCGACGATGATCGCCTCCTCCACCTGGCTGACCGGTTTGATGCGGCGGGGCGGCTCTGGACTGAGATCGCCGGACATATCGAGGGCTGCGCCGCTGGGGGCGCCGGCCGCCTTGAAGCAGCCGCCGACCTGCTCCTAGAGGTCGCAGACTCGGAGGAGGCCGCCGTGTCGGAACTGGCCGATGTTATGTGAAGGAGACCCGATGACGACCAGCCCTGTGGGCTTTCGCACTTCGCAGGGACCGACGCCCGAGTGGCGCGAGCAATTCCGGGCCAAGTCGGTTGCCGACCTTGGCACGGGATCAGGCCCGGCACCGGGGGCCGGGGTTCAAGACCTTGGCTGACCCGCAGTGGTGATACCGATCGAAGTTCGGGGTGCGCGGACGCACAACCTGAAGGACGTAGATGTGGATGTGCCCAGACATCGGCTGGTGGTTTTCACGGGCGTGAGCGGCTCGGGGAAGTCGTCCCTGGCGTTCGACACCATCTACACCGAGGCCCAGCGGCAACTGATCGAGACGTTCAGTACCTATGCCCGGCGCCGCCTGCCCAAATTGACCCGACCACCTGTGGATGAGATCCGCAACATCAGCCCCTGCATCGTGATCGATCAGAAGCGCCTCGGCGCCTCGTCCAGGTCGACAGTCGGTACGGCAACCGAGATCTACACCTATCTGCGGATGCTCTACAGCCGGGCGGCGCGGCCGTTCGCAGGCTGGAGTCACGTGTTCTCTTTCAATCACCCCGACGGGATGTGCCCGGGCTGCAAGGGCCTGGGCAAGCGGATCACCGTCGATCTTCACAAGCTGCTCGATCGGACCAGGACGATACGGGAGGGCGCCATCCAGCATCCCGACTACGACATCGGCAAGTGGTACTACCGCCAGATCCTGTGGTCCGGTGTGCTCCCGGCCGACAAGCCGCTCTCGGAGTTCAGCGACGAGGAGATGGATCGGCTGCTGTGGGCGGACAGGCTCCCGATCAGCTACGAGGACCACGGAAAGACCTATCAACGCACCTTCGACGGGGTGGCCCGCAAACTCGAACAGCTCCACGTAGACAAGGACGAGGACCAGATCTCGGGTGTCCGCAGGATCGCCTACAAGCGCCTGTTCCACGCCACCACATGCTGTGACTGCGCCGGGGACCGCCTCAACCGGCAGTCGCTATCGGTGGAACTAGCCGGTGGTCAGCGCATCGGTGACCTGATCAACCTTGAACTGACCGATCTCGACGAGGCCCTTGCCACTGTCGCCGATCAGCCCGAGTACGACCAGATTCGCCCGGCGGTCGAGACGCTCGTGTCCAAGATGCGCTCGAGTCTCCGCCACCTCATCGACATCGGGGTCGGCTACCTCTCGCTCAACCGCGGTGTCAACACCCTTTCGGGTGGCGAGAGCCAGCGGGTCAAGATGGCCCGGCAACTCGATTGCGACCTGATCGACCTCATCTACATCCTTGACGAACCGTCCGTAGGGCTACACGCCCGAGATATCGACCACTTGATCGGCATGCTCTCCAAGCTCCGGGATGCCGGAAACAGTGTCCTGGTCGTAGAGCACGACACCTCGATCATGCGAGCCGCCGACTGGATAATCGACATCGGCCCGGAAGGCGGCGATGGTGGCGGCCACGTCCTCTACAACGGGCCTCCCGGCGGACTGGTCACCACGGACAGCGCCACGGGCCGGGCCTTCGCATCGGGACCCATCCGGCACCGCCGTCAGCGTCGTCGCTGGAAGGAGACTCTTGCCATCACCAACGCCACCCGCAACAACCTGCGAAACGTTTCGGTGGAGATCCCCAAGGGCGTGCTGACCTGCCTCACGGGTGTGGCCGGGTCGGGAAAGAGCAGCCTCATCCACGAATTCATCAACAACGTCCGGGACGTCGGCGGCAAGGTCGTCTCTGTGGACCAGACAGCGGTCGGGCGCAGTTGGCGCTCCAACCCCGCCACCTACATAGGGATCTTCGACGCCATCCGCCAAGCCTTCGCCAAGGCCAACGGGGTCAGCCCGTCCCTCTTCAGCTTCAACTCCAAGGGCTCCTGCCCGGAATGTCGTGGCAAGGGCCATGTCGAGATGGAACTCTCGTTCATCGACGATGTCCGACTCGAGTGCTCCATGTGCCGGGGGAAGCGCTACCGCGATGAAGTCCTCGAACACCGCTACGGCGGCATGACCATCGCCGATCTCCTCGAACTCACCGTGGCTCAGGCCATCGGCTTCTTCACTCCGCCCAACAATGCCGAGCGGAGCCGCGAAGCCCGCATCATCTCGGGCCTCCAGCTCCTGGCCGACGTGGGTGTCGGCTACCTCCGCCTCGGCCAGTCGCTCCCCACCTTGTCGGGTGGAGAAGCGCAGCGCCTGAAGCTAGCCGCCGAACTCACCAAGACCGGCAACCTATACGTGATGGACGAACCGAGCACCGGGCTCCATCCGCTCGACATCGATCGGCTACTTGCCGTAATCGACCGCCTCATCGGTGGAGGCAACACCGTTGTCATCGTCGAGCACAACCTCGACATCATCTCGGCCGCAGACTGGATAGTGGACATCGGTCCGGGAGGCGGCAAGGACGGAGGCACCCTCGTCGCCACCGGCACTCCGGAGACGATCGCCATGCGCCATGACAGTTACACCGGGCGGTATCTCAAGTCCTGGCTTGAAGTGCCATAGCATCGACAACCCAAACTTGCGATTGTCGACGTCGGCCTGGCGTCAGTCGGACTCTGTAATCGTTACGGAGTTGATCGTGACCGGGGTGAGCGGGCGGTCGTTGCGGGCGGTCGGCACCTTCTGCATGGCGTCCACCACGTCCAGGCCGTCGGTCACCTTGCCGAACAGCGAGTAGTGGGGCGGCAGGCGGGTGCCGTCGGAGCCGCTGATGATGAAGAACTGGCTGCCGTTGGTGTCGGGCCCCGCGTTGGCCATGGCCAGCGAACCCAGCTCGTAGCTGCCGGGCTGGGGGAGTTCGTCTGCGAAACGGTAGCCGGGGCCGCCCCGGCCGCTGCCGGTGGGGTCACCGCCCTGGCACACGAAACCCTTGATGATGCGGTGGAAGATGACGCCGTCGTAGTAGTGATAGCGAGACAGCACCACGAAGTTGTTGACGGTAAGGGGGGCGGCGTCGGCGTCGAGGGCGATGGTGATCGACCCCATCGAAGTGTCCATCACCGCCGTGTAGGACTTGGCGGGGTCGATGCACATCGGGGGCGGCTTCGGGAACTGGCGGCGAGCGGGGCTGGACCCGTCCGCCGCGGGGCAGGGTACGTCGGTCATTGGTGGACTCCTCAACTGTTCTCTGTCATCAGACCGAAAATGGACCGGGTAACCCTAACCGCGAGATCGAACCGGCTTTCACACCCGTCGCGCCGCCCAGATGGTTGACAGCGGCGCGGGCCCCTCGTTACGGTGCCCGGGGTGGGTTGTCGCAAGGCATGCTGGAGAGAACCGTGGCGTTCAAGCTTTACAACTCCCTGAAGGGTGCCACTTCCGGCATCGCCCGGACCATCGGTGAGTACGACCAGCGCTTCCGCACGACTCGGCGTGACAAGCGGGAGAGGACACCGCTCGACCACAAGGAGATCAACGATCTCTACTACAACGTGGTCACGGACTTCTTCGAGTTCGGGTGGGGAAGGTCGTTCCATTTCGCCCCTCGGGTCCCCGGCGAGAGCTTCAAGGCGTCGCTGGCCCGCCACCAGCACTACCTGGCCCACAAGCTCGGGCTGGGACCCGGCATGGTGGTCGCCGACCTCGGCTGCGGCGTCGGCGGGCCGCTCCTGGAGATCGCCCGGTTCACCGGCGCCCGGATCGTGGGCGTCAACAGCAACGCCTACCAGCTCGAGCACGCCCGCAAGTATGCGGAGGAGGCGGAGCTGACCCATCTGGCCGAATTCATGCACTGCGACTTCCTCGACGTGGACGCTCCTGACGGCTCGTTCGACGCCGTTTTCTCCATAGAGGCGACCTGCCACGCCCCGGACAAGGTCAGCATCTACGGCGAGGCGTTCCGGCTGCTGAAGCCGGGTGCCTGCTTCGCTTCCTACGAATGGTGCATGACCGATCGCTACGACCCCGAGGATCCCCTTCACCGCAGGATCAAGGCCGATATCGAACTGGGCGGCGGCATACTCGAGCTCGACGAGCGCCGGACCTTGGACGAAGCGCTCGTGGCGGTGGGATTCGACGTGCTGGAGACGCAGGATGTCATGGTGCCGACCGGTCCGTCGGTTCCCTGGTACCAGCCTCTGGTCGGTTCGGGGATCTCCCTGGCGACCTTCCGGAGTTCGAGGATCGGACGCTCGGTCACCCGGAGTACGCTCAGGCTGCTCGAGGCCCTCCGCATCGCGCCGAAGGGATCGGTGCGGGTGGCGGAGACCCTTAACATCTGCGCGGCGGCCCTGGTCGAGGCGGGCCGGCTCGGCATCTTCACACCCGCCTACTTCATCCGCGCCCGCAAGCCGGCCACCGACTGACCGGGCTTCGGCCCCGGCAACCGGCTGATCCCTCCTAAGGGAGACTCCCCGGTGGGCTACCATCGAGGTGTCCGACCCGGGGAAGCGGTGCTCATGGCTGGGATTGCGAACGTAGCAACCACTCCCCGCGTCGAGGGGCTATACCGTAACGACGATACGTTGTATGCTGATGGTTGAAGAGGCACAGAAGCGGAGAAACAACGTGACTCCTGTTCCAACGACCGAAGTCGACGCTGAGGAATTGACACTGACTGATTTGGATGCGTCCGTGGGAACGAATCCCGACAGGACCGGTGACTTCGCGGCCGGTCGAACGCACTTCCACGCGAGCAGCGAGGAGTTCCTCGCATGTATCGAGTCGCAGCCTTACGAGCGGAATAGCGGCTAGTCCACCCCACAAGTGCCTACTCATGAAGAGTCTGATGCGTTCCTCTACGACGTTCGGCGCCTCACGCCGGCGCAGCGGACCCGCTTTCTGACCGCTCTCGGACGGTTCGTCGATGACCTCATGGCGATGGAGGCAGGCGAACGGCACTGGTTCCGCCCCGGCCTCCGTGTGAAAGGCGTACAAGGGGTGCCGGGCCTCTTCGAGATGAGATGGGCGCCTGACGGCCGGGCAACGTTCTTCCTCGGGACTCCACGAGTGAGCGGGCTGCGGCATGTGAAGTGGGAACGGTGCGGGGATCACAGCATCGTCTAGGGAGTTCGCCGACCGGACCCCAGTGGAGTCGGACCTGGACGAGACACCTGACGAGGTTGGAACCGTCCAGCGCCGGCGACCTTGTTCATCCGGACTTCCACCCTGCGGAGCACCGTTCTCGGTCTCGGTCCCGGCCGTCCCCCTTGTGGCTTGGCCTGGTACCGAACTAGCTTTGTGGCATGGTGTCCGAGGTTGAAAGGGGCCTTCCGGCCGGCGCGGAGTTGGTGATCATCGGGGCCGGGATAGTCGGGGCGTCCACGGCATTCTGGGCAGCCCGGGCCGGGCTGTCGCCCGTGGTGCTGGAAGCCAGGCCTGTGGCCGCCTCGCTCACCACCCCGGCTTCCACCGGTGCCTTCCGGCTGCAGTTCGACAACCGGGAGGAGACCGACCTGGTGCGCGAGACGGTCGACCTGATCCTGAACTTCGCCGCGATCACCGGCCAGGACGCGGCGGGGCTGGCGGTCAGGCAGCCGGGGTACCTCTGGGCGACCACGTCAGAGGAAAAGGCTGCCAAGCAGCGCCGGTTGGTGGCTCGCCAGCACTCCTGGGGGCAGACCGACATCGAGATCCTGACCGGGGACGAGGCCCGGCGCAGGTTCCCCTATCTGAGCCGTGATGTCGTCAGCGCCCGCTACCGGGGGGACGACGGCTTCGCCGACCCGAGGGCCCTGACCCTGGGGCTGTTGCAGGCGTCGGGCGCCCCACTCCACGTTTCGTGCCGGGTGCTATCCCTTCGGGAACTGCCCACCGGAGGCTTTGACGTGGGTACGGAGAGCGGTCACATCCGCGCCGAGCAGGTGGTGATAGCCGCCGGACCCTTCACGGCCCAGTTGGCCGCCCTCCTCGGCGTGGAATTACCGCTGGAGGTCAAGCCCCGCCACAAGGTGGTGGTGCCCGATCTGGCGCGGGTCCCTCCAGACGCGCCCATGACGATCGATGACGACACCGGCACGCACTGGCGCCCCGCCCTGGCAGGCGCCGCACTGCTGGACGCCGCGCCCCGGGGGCCGGGAAGGGAACCCGTGGAGGATGTCCCCCCCAGCTCCGGCATGGCGTTCCGGGTGCTGGATCCCTCCAGTCCGGATGCCGCCGCCCGGATCAGTCCGTTCTGGGGCGAGGCCTGGAACGAGGGGGAGCTTTCGTGGATGGTCCACTCCGGGCAGTACGTGATGAGCCCGGACCACCGTCCCCTGATCGGGCAGGCGCCCATCGACGGATTGTGGGTCAACAGCGGTTACTCGGGCCACGGCATCATGTGCTCCCCGGCGGGAGGTCGCATCCTGGCCGACCTGATCACCGGGCGGATGGAGGATTCACCCTTCGCCCTCGACCGGACCTTCGTGGAGAGAAGCCTGGACCAGATTTAGCCAGCTATCTCAGGGACAGGTTCAGGCCAGTTCGTCCAGAAGCTGGATGACGAGTTGCTCGTCGTAGGGTTCGGGTTCGGTCAGGCGGTTGCCGAACCTGTCGAGGAGCATGAAGTCCGACGTGCTGTCCATCCCGTAGTACTCCCAGGCGTCACGCGACTCGCTCCAGAGCGCGGTGAACGTGACCCCCTTCTCGACCACGAACTCCTGCGCGATCTCGAGGGTGCCGACGCCGCCGATCCCGATGACGGTGAGGCGGCTGGAGTTCTGCCGAGCAAACTGCTCGATGCCCGGGGCTTCCTCCCGGCACGTCTCTCAGAAGGGGGACCAGAACCAGAACATCAGGGGCTTCTCGCCCTTGACGACCGATCGCAGGCTGACCAACTCTCCGGTGGCGGCGTCGAACATCTCGATGTCGGGCACGTCATCGGAGATCGCGGTGGCGGGCGGTGGTGCGGCGGTGGTCGTGGCCGGTACGGCTGTAGTGGTGACCAGCGCCTCGGTAGTGGTCGTGGTGGTCTCGGCTGCCACTGTCGTGGTGGTGGTCTCGGCTGCGGCGGTGGTAGTGGTTTCGGGTGGCGCGGTCGTGGTGGTGGAGGGCTCGGTGGTGGCAGCCGTCTCTTCGGAGGTCACCGCGGCCGTCGTGGACGTGGTAGTCGCGGGGGTAGAGGCTGTCGTCTCCGGCTCGGTCATACCGGTGGTCGTAGGGAGCGGCTCGGATGTAGTCGCGACGGTCGCCGCCGCATCCGCCACGGTGGTGGTGGGCTCTTCCGGAGCAGGCGTGTCGTCGATGGCCATGCCCGTATCCGGGGATGCCGGAGTGGTGGCGGGACCGGTGGTGTCTCCACCGCAGGACATGACCGCGACCGCGACCAGGGCTATTGCTAAGACCGAAGGGATCAGCCGCAAGTCCGCTCCGCGTACCTGGAGGGTGAGTGCCGCGCCAGGATACCCGGCCAGTATCACTAGGTTTCGAGTATGTGGAATCGAGCATCGACGTGGTCGAGCGCCGGCCGGCAACTATCTGGAGGATCGAGATGAGGGAAGCGATACGGGTTCCGGGTAGGTCCCGGACGGTCAAGGTGATGCTGGTGGCGATCATCGTGCTGGCCGTGGTGAGCACGCCCGCGCTCCTGCCGTCGGCGCGAGCAGGACAGGCGGAAGGCAACGGATCGACCATGCCGGGCGAGGTCGAGTCGGGGGAGCCGAAGCTGACGGAACTGGCGGTGGAGGGCGTCGGCAGCCGTAGCGTCAGCTACGACGGCGCCATCGGCCGGTTCACGGTGAGCGTGCTGCGTGACTCGCTCATCACCGCGGTGTCGGACGGGAACAAGTCGGTCCAGGCCATCGCCGACGCGGTCGCCGAGAACTGCACGAAGACCGAGCCCGAGACGGCGGATCACACGGCGCCTCCGACCTGTATCTCCCCGAACGGCCTGCAGACGGTGAGCATCCGCATCCGGGAGGAGTTCGACTGGACCGACCAGGGCCGGGTCTCGCTCGGTTTCCTCTACGAGAACAGGCTGTCGATCGCCATCCGCGGCACGGGGTTCGCCGGTGGCCTGGTCGACATGGTGATCACGAGCGGGGGAGACCACGTTCGCTTCGACGGGTTGGACTTCACCGTCTCCCGCCGTGCCGAGTTCGAGCGGCTTGCCCTGCTCGATGCCATCGACGACGCCCAGGCGACTGCCCGGGCCATCGCCGGACACATGGGGTACGAGATCGTGCGGATCGTCAGGATCACCCCGGCCGGCTTCGATCCCTATGCAGCCGTCGAGAGGATGCAAGGTGACGATGCGGTGGCTGCGGAGTCGGCATCCGCGCCCACGCCCGTGTTCGGCGGCGCCGAGGTGGTCACGTCCCGGGTCTCGATGATCTTCGAGCTCCGACCCAAGACGTAGCGCCGCCGGTAAGCGGCCGGCCGGGGATCGCGTACCGGCCGGCCTGATCACTTCGCGGGGTGGTCACACCTCGCAGGCATCGCCGTTGCAGCCCTTCTTGCCGCGGCTGGCGATCCGCAGGAGAGGCGGAATGTGGAGCACCAGCCCGTACGGCATGTAGGCCGGTACCCGTATGCATACGGCCCTGGTGGCGTAGACGCCGGTGAAGACCCTGCCCGTGTCATCGTCGACCACCACGATCTCGCCCCTGGGCACCGGGCCGATGGGTGAGTCGTCGGTCGAAACCCGCACCCGGCGCAGCCAGTCCAGCCTGGCGGTACGCCCAGCTCGGCGGCCACAGTCCGGGCAGTCCGCGTTGTAGAAAAGGGTGACACCCATCCGCAGACCCCAGGTCGGGAGCAGCTAGGTGGGTCCGGGCATTACTCCCGGATCACGGTGCGGGCCTGTTCCCGCACGTACGAGCGCATGTACCAGGGCCCGCCGCTGCCGGCTCCCGAGGTGCCTGAACCCTTCCAGCCTCCGAAGGGCTGGATGTCGGGCCACGCCCCGGTGGTGGACCCGGCCCGGCGGTTGGCGTAGACCACGCCGGCCTGGATGCGCTCGAAGAACCGGTCGACCTCCCCGTCGGTGCCCGCGAAGACCCCGGCCGTGAGCCCGAAGATGGTGTCGTTGGCCTTGTCGATCCCCTCGTCCAGGGAATCCACCGGAGTCACCGCCACGAAGGGAACGAACAGCTCCTTCTCCCAGATCCAGGTCTCCTCCGGCGCGGTCACGACGGTGGGCTGGACGAAGTTCCCCCGCTCCAGGTCACCGTCGGTCACGACCTCGCCCCCGGAGATGACCTCGCCCCCGGCTTCGCGCACGGCTTCTACCGCCGAACGGAAGCGGTCGACCGCCTCCCGGTCGATGACGGGTCCCACGAAGGTGTCGCGGTTGCGGGGGTCGCCGACCCCGAGTTCGCCGGTCTTGTCCGCGAGCAGGTTGACGAACTCCCGGAAGGCGGGCCTTTCCACGTAGACACGGGAGTTGGCCGAGCATTTCTGGCCCGACAGGCCGAAGGCGGCCCTCATCACCCCTTCGGCGGCCAGATCGAGGTCGGCGCTGGCCGTGACCACCGCCGGGTTCTTACCGCCCATCTCGCACACCACCGGCTTGGGGCGGCCGGCCGCCACCGTCCGGTACAGGTACATGCCGACGTCGTAGGAGCCGGTGAAGGTGACCCCGTCCACGTCGTCGTGATGGGCGAGCCGATCGCCGGCCTCGTCACCGCCGGTCACCACATGCAGGGCACCGGCGGGTAGTCCGGCCCGGGAGTAGATGTCGGCCAGCAGCAGCGATCCCAGGGCGCCGGTGTTGGACGGCTTGAGGACCACGGTGTTGCCGGTCAGGAGCGCCGCCGATGTGGGGCTGGCCACCAGCGCCATCGGGAAGTTGAAGGGGGAGATGATCGCCCAAACCCCCCAGGGCCGCAGCACCGAATGGTTGGTGTCGCCCACCCCGTATGCGCCCATGGCCGTTTCCATCCCCCCGGCCTCGTCCAGGCGGTCGCAGTAGTAGTTGGCGAAGGCCACCGCCTCGGAGACGTCCCCGAGCGCCTCGAGCCGGTTCTTGCCGATCTCCAGGCTCAGGAAGCCGGCTAGGACCGGGGTCTCCTCGTCCATGATGTCGGCCGCCCGCCGGATGATGGCCACCCGGTCCTGCCAGGGCGTCGCCTCCCACTCGGGCTGGAAGGCGCGGGCCGCGGCCACGGCCTCGTCCACATCGTCATCGGAAGCCTGGGAGTAGATACCCACCACCACCTCAGAGTCGATCGGGGAACGTTCCGTGTAGGTCTCGGCGGTGTAGCGTTTCTCACCGTTGATCAGGAGGGGGTGGGTCTGCCCGATCTGCTCGGTGGCGGCGGCGAGACCCTCCTCGTAGGCTCGATGGAGCGCCGGGTCGTCCGCCGACATCGTGGCGTAGGTGATCTTTCCCATGGTGTAGTTTCCTTTGAGCGAGTAGCCAGAAGGGGAGCCCCGAAAATCTAGCATGCGCAGCCTCGATCCCGATCCCGCCGGATGACGTTCGCCCGCCGCGTGCGCGTCGTCGACTCCCACACCGCCGGGGAGCCCACCAGGGTGGTGGTCGGAGGCTTCCCGGACCTGGTCGGCGGTACCCTGGCGGAGAAGGAGGCGGACCTTATCGCCAACCACGCCGACCTGATGAGGTTGCTGGTCGGGGAGCCGCGGGGTCATGCGCCCTGGCACGCCGTCGTGCCTCTGGCGCCGCTCCATCCCGAGGCCGACCTCTCCGTCCTGATCGTCTCCGCCCTCGGATCGCTCACCATGTGCGGGCACGCCCTGATCGGCACGGTCACCACCCTCCTGGAGACGGAGCGCCTGCCGGCCCGGGAACCGGTGACCGCAGTGGTGGTGGAGACCTTGAGCGGCCTGGTCAGGGCCGAGGCGCGGGTGGACGGGGGAAAGGTCCACTCCGTGACCTTCCGGGGAGTGCCGTCCTGGGTGGCGGTCACCGGGCTGGAGGTGGAGGTCGGCGGGCGGACCTTTGAGGTGGACATCGGGTTCGGCGGGATCTGGTTCGTCCTGATGCGGGTGGAGCAGACCGGTGTGCCGATAGCGGTGGAATCGGTGCCCGGCCTGGTGGCATTCAGCCACCGGATCCGGCTGGAGGTCAACCGGACGCTCCGCGAGCGATCCGGCTGGCCGCCCGGAACGCCGGAGCGGGTCGATCAGCTGCTCTACGTCGGGCCGCCGACCAGCGCCGGGGCGGACGGGCAGAACCTGGCCACCTCCACGGGCCTGGGCTTCGACCGGTCCCCCTGCGGGACCGGGTGCTGCGCCCGCATGGCCTGGCATTTCGAGAGGGGGGAGCTGGCGGTGGGGGACACCTTCGTCCACGAGAGCGTCCTCAACACCATGTTCACCGGCACTATCCAGGACGAGACGGAGGTCGACGGACGCCGGGCGATCATCCCCACCATCACCGGTTCCGCCTACCTGACCGGCTTTAACGAACTGGTCCTGGACCGTGACGACCCCCTAGGCGCCGGCCTCTTCCTCCCCGCCGCCGGCGGCTGACACTCCGAGAGCCGCGCATCGCATCAGATGACCGCGGTCTCCGGAAGGGCTCGCCCGGTCTCGAAGCGGTCCATGTCGAAGGGGGACAGGTCGAAGGTCGGTTCCGAACCGAGGACCAGCTCCGCAAGGTGCTCTCCCACCACCGGTCCCTGCTGGAATCCGTGCCCGCTGAACCCGGTGGCGTAGTGCAGCCGTTCGATCCCGGGAACGGTGCCGATGATGGCGTTGTTGTCGGGGGTCACGGCGTAGTACCCCCACCAGCTGTGGGTCACTTCCATCTCGGCCACGGCCGGCGCCCGGTTGAGGACGGCCGGCGCCAGGTCCTCGATCGTCTGCGCCCGTCCGCCCATGGCCAGCCCCTCCGCCTCCCGGTGGAAGTAGAAGCCGGTGGCGAAGTCGATCACGAGCGGCAACCGGCGCGGGAAGGGGTCCGAGCCCCTGGTCAGCCAGATGTGGCGCTTGACCGCCCGCACCGGCATGCTGACGCCGAGAGGTGCCGCCAGCCGGGGGCTCCACACTCCTGCGGCCAGCACCACCTCGGGGGTGGAGACGAACCCGTCCGTGGTGGTCACCCCCCGCACCTGCCCGTCCGACACGATGATCTCTGTCACCTCGCAACCCTGGATGATGGCCGCGCCGTGGCGGGAGGCCGCCCGTGCGTAGCCGAGCGCCACGGACTCCGGCGTGCAGTAGCCGTCCCATGGGCAGAAGGTGGCTGCCGCCACGTCGTGGATGCGGATTCCCGGCACCATGTGGAGCGCCGCCTCGGGGGTGATCAGTTCCGACGGAACGCCGAGCGACCTCTGCAGGGCTACCGCACGGTGGAAGGCGTCCACCTCGGATTCGCGCAGTAGGAACAGGTAGCCGTACTGCTTGAGATCGATGCCGGTCTCGAACTCCGTTTCGAACCTCTCCAGCCGGCGGATGTTCTCGACGGCCATCCGGATGTTCAGTTCGTCCGAGAACTGCGCCCGGAAGCCGCCCGCGGCGCGCCCGGTAGAGCCGGAGCCGATGGTGTCGCGCTCCAGCACCACCACGTCCACCCCTGCGGTGGCCAGGTGGTAGGCGGCGGACGCGCCCATGATGCCGCCGCCGATGACCACCACCGAGGCGGAGGAAGGGAGTTCTGCCATATCCCCTCCGGACTGCCTCGTTCAGGTGACCGGCGGGTAACGGGTGCGGGGTCCGGCGTCGGCCCAGTCCATGTGGTTGCGGATGTACTGGTTGGTGGCGTCGCTCGAGGGCGAGAAGTCCCACGAGTGGAGGTCGCCTACCTCCATGGCGGCGTGGACGACCCGGCGGGCTCGCTGCGAGGCGAGCGCCTGCTCGCGGATGGCGTCGCTGTCCCAGCGCTCGCCCACCTCGGTGGCGAAGCCCGAGGCGAGGTCGGCATGGTCGGGATCCTCGGCCAGGTTGTCCCGCTCCAGCGGGTCGGCCTCCACGTCGTACAGCTGGGCGGGGTCGGTGTCGCAGTGGATGTACTTGTACCGTCCGCGGCGGATCATGAACATCGGGTGGGAGGTCATGACGCCCGTGTACTCGGAGGTGGTCTCGTCCACGGGGTCGCGGCCTCCCGTGGCGCTCTCCCAGAGGCTGCGCCCGGCCGGTGCTTCGGCCAACTCCGTCCAGGCTCCGCCGCCGGTGACGATGTCGGCCAGGGTGGGCAGCATGTCCAGTAGCGAGCAGGCGTTGGGGACCGTGCCGTTGGTGATGTCGGGCCCGGCCATGATGAGCGGTACCCGGGCCGAGCGCTCGAAGAACGACATCTTGAACCACACTCCCCGGTCGCCCAGCATGTCGCCGTGGTCGCTGGTGAACATGACGATCGTGTTGTCCAGCTGCCCGGTCTCCTCCAGGACGCGCACCAGCCTGTCCAGCCAGGCGTCCACGTAGCTCGTGTTGGCGTAGTAGGCGCGGCGGGCGTTCCGGCACTGGTCCTCGGTGTAGCCGACCGTATCGATCTCGATGCCGTGGCGGATGCGGACGGTGTGGGGGTCCAGCGACGCGGCCGGGGGCACGTCGGGCAGGTCGATCTCGTCGTGGTCGTACAGGTTCCACCATTCGGGGCGGGCCACGTAGGGATCGTGGGGGTGGATGAACGAGACGGTCAGGAAGAAGGGCCGCTCGTCGGTGTCGCGGGCCAGGTCGTAGAGGTGGCGCACGGCCGCCGATCCGACATCCTCGTCGTAGTCGATCTGGTAGGTCGCCAGCGCCTGGCCGGCTTCCGAAAGGCTGGTCATGTTGTGCCACCACTTGCCCATCCGGTCGGCGGCCTCATCCCAGTTGGCGGTCCAGGCGAAGTCGGCCGGGTAGACGTCGGTGGTGAGGCGTTCGTTGAAGCCGTGGAGCTGGTCGGGCCCCACGAAGTGCATCTTGCCCGACAGCGTGGTGCGGTAGCCCGCCAGCCGGAGGTAGTGGGCGAGGGTCGGTATCGACGCCGGCAATTCCGAACCGTTGTCCCAGGCGCCGATCGCCGTGGCCGGCTGGCCTGTCAGCATCGAGTACCTGGACGGTGCGCACAGCGGGTAGGGGCAGTAGGCGGTGTCGAAGCGGACTCCCCGCTCCACCAGGGCGTCCATGGCCGGCGTGCGGACCACCGGGTGCTCGTAGGCGCCGGTGAACTGCGGCGCCAGCTGGTCGGCCATCACCAACAGGATGTTGGGCTGGGCGGACGAGCCGGCCATCAGCCGAGCTCGGGGAGGAGGTAGCGGGGGCCCACCACGTTCCAGTCCATGTGGTTGCGGACGTACTCGTTGGCCGCGTCCCGGGCCGGCGCGTAGTCCCAGGAGACCGGGTCGCCGGTCGCCATCGCCGCGTGTACCAGCTGCCGGGTCCGTTGCGAGGCCAGCACCCGCTCCCGGATGGAGTCGCTGTCCCAGCGCTCGCCCACCTCGGCGGCGAAGTCCGAGGCGAGGTCGGCATGGTCGGGATCGTCCGCCAGGTTGTTCCGCTCCAGCGGGTCGGCCTCCACGTCGTAGAGGAGGGGTGGGTCGGTGTCGCAGTGCATGTACTTGTGGCACCCGCGGCGGATCATGAACATCGGATGCGTGGTCATCTCGGCCATGTACTCGCAGGTGGTCTCGTCGACCGGATCCCGCCCTCCGGCGGCGCTCTCCCACAGGCTGCGCCCGGCCGGTGCCCTGGCCATCTCCGGCCACGGCGCACCGCCGCCGGCCACGTCCAGCAGCGTGGGCAGCAGATCCAGCAGCGAGCAGGCGTTGGGGACGGCGCGCTGGACGATGTCGGGGCCGGCCATGATGAGCGGCACCCGGGCCGAACGCTCGAAGAACGACATCTTGAACCACGTGCCGCGGTCGCCGAGCATGTCGCCGTGGTCGCTGGTCACGATGACCAACGTGTCGTCGATCTGTCCGGTCTCGGCGAGCGCACCGAGAAGGGCGCCCACCCAGGAGTCGAAGTAGCTGGTGTTGGCGTAGTAGGCGTGCCGGGCGTTGCGGCATCCGGCCTCGTTGTAGCCGACGCTCTCGGCCTGGACGGCCCGGCGGATGCGCCGGGTGTGGGGATCGAGGGAGTCGTGCGGGGGCACGTCGGGCAGGTCGATGTGGTCGTGGTCGTAGAGGTCCCACCACTCGGGGCGGGCCACGTAGGGATCGTGCGGATGGATGAAGGAGGCGACCAGGAAGAAGGGCCGCTCGTCGGCGTCGCGGGCCATGTCGTAGAGGTGCCTGACGGCGGCGAAACCCACCTCCTCGTCATAGTCGATCTGGTAGGTCGCCGATGCCCGGCCGGCCTCCGCCAGGCTGTCCATTCCGTGGAACCACTTGTCGATCCTGTCGTCTGACGACTCCCATTCCGGTGTCCAGGCGAAGTCAGCCGGGTAGATGTCGGTGGTCAGGCGCCGCTCGAACCCGTGCAGCTGGTCCGGGCCGACGAAGTGCATCTTCCCCGACAGCGTGGTGCGGTATCCGGACAGCCGGAGGTAGTGGGCGAGGGTCGGTACCGACGCCGGCAACTCGGCGCCGTTGTCCCAGGCGCCGATGGCTGAAACCGGTTGTCCCGTCATCATGGCGAACCGGGACGGAGCGCACAACGGCGATGGGCAGTAGGCGGCGTCGAAGCGAGCGCCCCGCTCGACCAGGCTGTCCATCGCAGGGGTGCGGACCAGCGGATGTTCGTAGGCGCCGGTGAACTGCGGCGCCAGCTGGTCGGCCATCACCAGCAGGATGTTGGGCTGTCCGATCGAGCCGGCCATGTCGCTACCTCCAGGCTCTAGATCCAGTGCCGGCGGCGCTGGAACGGGTAGCCGGGGAGGGAGATCCGGCGCCGGACCTCACCGGCGAACAGGCCGGCGAAGGCGATGTCCACCCCGGCCTCGTAGGCGCCCGCCACCGCGCTCAGGAACCCGCCGTCGGCCTCCGCCGTTTCGGCGTCGCCCCGGGAACCCACCAGGGCGGAGAGCACGGTCGGCGCCGCCCCGGACTCCGGCCAGGCCTCACGGATGGCCCTCCCCTGCGTCGGGTCGGGACCGATCACTATGACCACATCCGTCCCGAGCCCGGCCAGGGTGCCGGCGGAGGCGGAAAGGCCGGCCGGTCCGGTGGCCTGCCGGAGCCAGATGGCTATGTCGGGATCGTCGACCGACCCCACCACCCGGCCGTCCGAACCGTCGACGAGGGAGATGGACGGCGCCGAGAGGGTGAGGCCGGCCACCTCCGCCTCCAGACCGTCGAGAGCTGCTTGCGGGTCCCAGCCGGGGCCCGGCCTCTGCCGGGCGCCCAGTTCCGCCGCCAACCCCAGACCCTCCTCCAGGCTGAGCACACCTGCCGCCTGCGCCGCCGCCAGGCTTGCCGGACCATGCCCCACCACCGCAGCGGGGCGGATGCCGACGCTCGCCCACTGCGCGGTCAGCGCGCAGGCAAGTGCGTAGGAGAGTGGCTGGACCAGGGCAGGATCGTTCAGGTGCTGGCCTGCTCCGGGTCGGCCGGAAATCACATCGAGCAGCGATACGTTCAGGGTTTCTCCGAGTGCCTCACCACAGCGTTCCAGCACCGCACGCGCCACCGGCTCGCTCCGGTAGAGAGCTTCGCCCGCGGCCATCCATCGGCGGTCATGGCCGGTGTACGCGAATGCCACCCTGGCCGTGCCGTCACGCAGGTCAGGCGCTCCGTAGCTTCCGGCCAGCCTCCCCAGGCTCTCCCGGAGCTGGTCGGCATCCGTGAACACCAGCCCGGCGCGGTGCGGGAAGTGGCTCCGGGCTGTACCCGCGGTCCAGGCCAGGTCGGACAGCAGGGGATCAGAGGCGGAACCTTGCCGACCGTCGAGCCATGACACGTACCGCCTCGCCAGATCCCTGACCGCGCCGGGCGACTTGCCGGAGAGCGGCAGCAGGCGAGCGCCGCGCTGCGCGGCTTCCGACACGGAGAAACCGGCCATGGCTTGCGGAAGGATCGCCGGTACCGCTTGCGGGCCTCCGGCCGGCCGGGCGACCACTCCGTCCGCCGCCGCAGAATCCGGACCGGAACCGTAGCCCTCGACCAGGACATGTGCGTTGGTCCCCGACAGCCCGAAAGCGTTGATACCTGCCAGAGGCGGCCGGCCGGATCCGGTCGGCCAAGTTGTCTTCTCCGACGCGATCTTGACCGGTATCCGGTCCCAGTCGACGTGAGGATTCGGGTCCCGCAGGTGCAGCATCGGAGGGATGACCTGCCGGCTCATCGAGAGAACGGTCTTGATGAGAGCCGCGATCCCGGCCGCCCACTCGGCGTGTCCGATGTTGGACTTCACCGACCCGACGAGCAGGGGGCGATCGGCGTCACGCCCGTCGCCGTAGACCGCCGCCGCGGCGTGCAACTCGATCGGGTCGCCCAGTTGCGAGCCGGTGGCGTGCGATTCCAGATAGTCGATCCGGGACGGTGCTATGCCCGCCTGGACGAGAGCTTCCTTCATGACGCGCTCCTGGGCCGGGCCGTTCGGGACCGTCAGGCCCGCGCTGGCGCCGTTCTGGTTGACCGCCGACCCCCGTATGACGGCCCATATCCGGTCGCCGTCCGCCTCAGCGTCGCTCAACCGCTTCAGGACCACCACCCCGCAACCCTCGCCGCGCACGTAACCGTCGGCGGAGGCGTCGAACGGACAGCACCGCCCGGTGGGGGACAGCATCCCGATCTCCATCATGAACTTCGAGACCGGGCGTGAGAGGATCACGTTCACACCACCCGCGAGCGCCAGGTCCACCTCGCCCCGCTGGAGGCCCACGACCGCCTGATGCACCGAGGCCAGCGAAGACGCGCAGGCCATGTCGACCGGCATCGCCGGTCCCTCGAGACCAAGGGCGAAGGCGATCCGACCCACGGCCACGCTTCCGGTGGTCCCGAGGTAGCTGTCGGCCCTGCTGCCCGCCTGGAGCAGATCGCGGTACTCGCTGCTACCGATTCCCGCATACACCCCGGTGCGGCTGCCTCTGAGCCCGTCCGGATCCAGCCCGGCGTCCTCCAGCGCCTGCCAGGTGGTCTCGAGCAGCATGCGTTGCTGGGGATCCATCAGCTGCGCCTCGAGCGGGGAGATCCGGAAGAACCGCGAGTCGAACCAGTCGATCCCGTCGACGAATGCGCCCCGCCGGTACGCGACCTCCTCCGCACCGGGGTCCCCGACGGCGTCGCTCCATGACCCGGCGTCCTGGCGCCCGTCGGTCACCGCATCGACACCGCCCTCCAGCAGGTCCCAGAAAGCCTCCAGATCGCTTGCGCCGGGGAAGCGGCAGGCCATACCGATCACCGCGATCCCGTCCTCGTCGCTAGGGGCCGGAGCCGGGGGCTCCCGTTCCGGGATCTCGGGCGATGGGGGAGCCTTGCCGACCGCTGAGAGCTGGCCGAGTTCTTCGGCGAGGTGGCGAGACATGCTCTCGATGTCCGGGTAGTCGAAGACGATGGTGTTGGAGGCGACGTACTCGCCGTCGAAAGCGCGGTTCAGGCGGTTGCGTAACTCGACCGCCATGAGAGAATCCATGCCCAGATCGAAGAACCCGACCGTGGGCGACGGCGACTTCGGCAGCCTGAGCACGGCCTGGACCTGCTCCGCCAGGAAGGAGGCCAGTATGTCCTCACGGTCCCCGGCAGGGGTCGCTCCGAGCCGGGAGAAGATGTCCTCCGCCGCGGTGGAAGCGCCGGCCGCGTCGCCCGCATCCGAGGACAGCATCTCCTCCAGCAGGGAAGGCCGTTCCTCGACAGCCTCCTCGAACACCGACCAGTCCATCGACATGACCACCGCGTTCGTGCTGTCCTGGCGTACCAGCCGCTCGAGCGTCCGGATGCCCTGCTGCGGCGTGAACCAGCGACCGCCGAGGGCCGCCCGTCGCTGCTCGATCCGCTCCCGCTGCTCGGCCGCCTCGCCGATGTCGGACCAGGCCCCCCAGGCGATGGCCTGTCCGGCGAGACCCCGGGCACGGCGGTGACCGGCGAGCTGGTCGAGGAAGGCATTGGCCGCGGCATGGTTGGCCTGCCCGGGATTGCCCATCACGCCGACGCGGCTCGAGAACAGGATGAAGAGATCCAGGTCCCGCCCGCGCGTGGCCCGGTGCAGGTGCCAGGCCCCCACGATCTTCGGCCACAGCACCCGCTCGAAGCTCTCCCAGGTCTGGTTGGTCAGCGCCGCGTCCGACAGCACCCCCACGCTGTGGATGACGCCACCGAGTGGCGGTAGCTCCGCGTCCATGCGCGCCAGCATCGCGTCGAGCGCCGCGACATCCGTCACGTCCGCCAACTCGACCTCGACCCTGACGCCTCTCCGGCGCAACTCCTCGATGGTTTTCCGTGCCTCGGCATCGGGATCCCTGCGGCCGTTCAGGACGATGGTCCCGGCGCCCCGGTCCGCCAGCCACTCGGCCACGGCGCAGCCGATGCCGCCCAGACCGCCGGTGACCAGGTAGGTTCGGTCCTGCCGTAGCCGGCCCCGGGCGAGGGGATTGGCCGTCACCACGATCTTGCCGAGGTGCCGGGCCGCTCGCATGAACGCCAGCGCAGGTCCGGCCTCGGCCAGCGGCCACCTGCTGTGGATGAGCGGCTCCAGCACCCCCTCCGACAACTGGGCCATCACCTCTCGCAGTACCTCGCCCACCCACTCCGGCTCGGTCTTCTTGAGCACGTCCAGCTCCAGGATGTCGTAGCCCACATCCGGGCGGACCTCCGCCATCTCCTCGTGGGTCAGGATGTCCCTCCGGGCCAACTCGACGAAACGGCCACCCTCCGCCAGGCAGGACAGGCCGGCCTCGATGAAGCCCTCGCTGGTGAGGCTGTTCAGCAGCACGTGAACGCCCTCGCCTCCGGTGGCTTCCAGGATCTGGTCGCCGAACGCGGTCTGGCGGCTGTCGTACACGTGCTCGACGCCCAGCGACCGGACGAAGTCGTGCTTCGGGAGGCTGGCCGTGGCGAAGACCTCGGCGCCCGCGGCGTGCGCCAGCTGGATC
>WTGI01000060.1 GCA_011523635.1 Acidimicrobiia bacterium | reverse complement strand
GAGCAAACCAGCCCCGATACTCACACATCAGAGCCACCCAACAAGGTAAAGGGGAGAGAGAGAGAGAGAGAGACGGCTCGGGCGCTATGTGATCGTGGCCTCTCGACCCGTAGCTCAAGGTGTGGATCATGAGTGAAGACATTAACACGGCTTAGGTCATAGAATAATCGAAACTACACAATCTGTCTGTCCGAGTCCCCTATGAGTCACGGTAGAATGAAGGACTATCCATGAACGGTGACTGCCGTTACGACCAACTCCACACAACTGGTAGATACACCAGGCCACGCTGCAAGCCGGGCGCCGCCGAACGCCGGTCGCAGACCTTCTTCGCCTACCTAGAGTCCATCCGGCAACCCTGACGGCCGCCTAGCCATGACCTGCTGATGGGGCAGGTTCCGACGGCCGGGAACAAGGGCCCGGGATCACCAGAGCCGGCAGACCCCGTATCCGTCGAACAGCGACTCGATCGACACGAACACCAAACAGCCGCTGGTGATCGGATGTCTCCTGTGATCCACCAGGTAAGCGGGTGCGGATCCAGCGGCATCCGCACCCGCTAGACCTCCCAGGCGGCCAACTCCTCGTCCGGGAGCGCGTCAAAGAAACTGTCGTCCACCGTGATCCGATCCTTCCACGACCCGAATAGCGGGCTGCCCGACCGCGCGTAGGGGATGAGGCGAGCAAACGGCATCCCGTGGCGGGCGATGATGACCTCCTCGCCTGCCTCGACCCGCGCCAGCAAGCGGCAGAGATCCGTCTTCGCTTCGTGAATACTTACCGTCGCCATGGACTACGCCCGAGGACGTGCGGACGGCGGACGGCTGCCGTGGTAGCTCCGGCAGCCGGGCAACGCGCCGGTAGCGCCTAGCACGCGAGTAGTTATAATCACATAACTTCTTGCGGTATCATAGCAATAGGATAGCTAGCGGAGGGCTCCGACGATGAACCCTCACAATCCCTTCACCCCCGACTTCGGCCGGATACCACCCGTGCTGGCGGGGCGGGACGAGGCCATCGGACGGATGGCCCGAGTGCTCGCCACCGGACCTGCCCGGAAAGAGTTCACCACGCTGATGCTCGGACCGCGCGGGGTCGGAAAGACCACGCTGGCCTCGGCGATCGCGGACGAGGCGTCGGCCGCGGGCTGGCGGGTCATCAGAATCGACGCGCCCCTCGCGCCACATCCCGAGGAGGGCGCCGTCGCCGCCATAACGGAGCAGGTATACGAGCACCTTGACGACATCGACCCTCCGCGGAGACGGAGGCTGACCGGAACGTCGTTACCGATTGTCGGTGGCGGTGCCACCTGGGAGAATACCTCCGCCCGCCGGCCCACCTACCGGAAACTGCTCGACGCGCTCGTCACCACCACCATCGAAAACGGAGGCGCCGGCGTCCTGCTCGTCATAGACGAATTCCACAACCTGGCCGCGCCGGAGGCCAGCCGGGTCGCCGGAGCGCTCCAGCAGATCACCAAGGTCGATCGCCAGCCGCTCGCATTCATCGGCATCGGGCTTCCCCACATCGATTACACGCTCCTGACCAACGAGGGATTCACGTTCTTCCATCGGTGCAACCGGGAACGCGTCACCAACATCACCATCCACGACGCCATGGGGGCGATCGAAGGACCGATTGCGACCCACGGCGGAGCCATCGACCTGCAGCTCCTCCGCCGTGCCGGCGCCGCTACCCGCGGTATGGGTTACGCCATCCAGTCGATCGGACACCACATCTGGGAACTCGCCGGCCCGCCGCCCGCCGAGATAACCGCCGACCACGTAGCCCAAGCCGCCACGCTGATGGACGACGACGTCGCCCACCATGTGACCGGGCCGATCTGGAGCCGCCTGTCACCCACCGACAAGCTTTTCCTGTTCGCGATGCTCGAAGACGACGGTCCTTCCCGCCTCAGAGACATAGGACTCCGCCTCGGAACGGCAGCGCCCAACACATCCGCCTACAAGAAGCGCCTGCTCGACCAGGGAGCGATTCTCGAAACCGGGCGAGGACGAGTTTCGTTTGCGAGCGCCGCCATCAGGTACCGCGCCATCGAAGAGCGCGACCTGGAGGTCATGATCCGGGACCGCGAGGCGCGGGAGCGAGCGCAGGCGTTCGCCGTCACCGGCCACAACGCCACCCTCACCATCCCCCTGTCACGCCTGGCCGCCAGACCGCCCTGCTCCGAGTGGATGCCGCGAGCCAAAGCCCAATGCGTCCTCAAGGCCGGACACCGCGGAAGCCACCGCCGCCACACCACCGGGGCCGAGTCGACTTAAGGCCGCGTGGTATCACGGTCCGGCTTCGATTGTGGGGTCGAACAGCGGAACGAGCCGGCTCCGCCGTTGCCCAGCCGATGATCCTTCTGTCCATAGTGGCGAACCGCAGCACTGCCAGCATGGCCGTGGCGACGATCAGTTGATCAGCAAGATCGTTGTGCAGCCGGTGTTCATCAGCAATACCGACTCGCCGGCGATCTCACCGCCGACCGGGATCTCGCGAAGTATCGATCATGTCCCAATCGTCCAGTGGGATCGCCTGGTCGTCGTCGATATCGGCGATGATCCGCAGTTGACCCACGCATGATCCGACCAGCCGGGGACGATCCTCGGGGAACGGGGTGACCCTTACGACGGGCCGGCGGTGCTTGGTCACGACGATCGCTGCTCCCGTCTCTGCCACCTCATCCATGAGGCGCAGGCAATGCGCCTTGAAATGCCCGGCAGGCACCGAGCGCTCCGATGAAAGGATGCTGAGATTAGTCATGCGCCAAGAAGTAGTCCCCTACGTTTCATACTGCCCTAAGTGGCTTCCACGATCGTCACGGAATGGACGATCACGTCCCTCGACGGGGCGCCTCCCAGGGCACCGGTGGGGACGTGGAGATCCATGATGGAGCGAGCCACCTCAAGCCCCGCCTCGTCAGTGGCGCCGAACACCACGTAGATTCCCTGGGAGTCCAGGAGGGCGGCGTCCGGGCCGGTGGTGATGAAGAACTGCGCTCCCCCTGAATCGAACCCGGCCGACCGGGCCATCACCAGCTGGCCCGGTCGGTAGCGGTAGGGACCCACCGGTTGGCCCGTGTCGGGGTCCAGCGTGAATGAGGGCTCGTCGGGGATCCTGTAACCGGGCCCCGGGTCGGAGGCGCTATTGGTGTGGGGGGAGCCGCCCTGGATTATGTCGATCGAAGGATCGGTGCGGAATAGCAGGGTGCCGTCGTAGTATCCCCAGCGGGCGAGGGTCACGAAGTTGTTGACCGTCCCCGGCGTGTCGGCCACCGCCAAGTCGAAGCGCATCTCCCCTTCGCTGGTGTCGAACACGGCGGTGTAGCGGGCGGCAGGGTCGATGCACATCGGCTGAGGACCCTCGAAGTCGATCCTGGTCCCGTCGCTTCCATCCGGCGCCGGACATCCTTCCGGCGGCGCGACGGCGGAGGGAACGGTCGTATCGCCGGCCACCGCGACCGTCGATATGGCGCCGGTTCCGCTGAGGGTCGCTTCCTCGCCCGCCGGATCCCGTCCTAGCGCCACGAACACCGTCACCGCGGCCACCACAGCCAGCGTGGGCAGGACGATCATGAGGGACCTGCGCCGGCCGGCGCGCTTCCGTTCGGTAGCCCGAGTCTCCTCGAGCCTGCGTCGACGGTTCTCCTCCCTGCGTCGTTGTGCCCTGCCCACGACTCCCCGATCTCACCGCGGTGTCTTCCGGTCGGCGAATTCTATGCCGTCACTGCGGCCCGGCCCTACATCTCGGCGTGACCGACCCCTTACTGCCAGCGGTGAACCCTCAGTCCGGCTGGACCGAGTACGGCAACCAGCTTGGTGAGATCGTCCGGATCGCTGGTCAGAAGGTCATCACCGAGCCGGAGGGCCAGGTGGACGAGATGGCCGTCGACGACATCCGACGAGCGAGAGAGCGCCAGAAGCCTGCCGACCGACGGACCGTCATCGAGCGAGTGCACCGTGACCGTCTTGAGAAAAGCGGCCAGGCGGGCCTGGCGAGAACCGTCCCTCCGCACCTGGGCTACGACCGGATGGCTGGTATGTAGCCGTGTACCCGAGCGAGCGACCGCCGTGAGAAAGACTCGTGCGGATTCGTCGCCGCGGTCGACCGAGATCAACACCCCGGCGTCAAGGATCACAGCCCGTAGCGCCGCGCCATTGCTGCTACCGCTTCCTCGTCCACCGGACCGGCCTCGGCGGTCCACGCGTCGAGGAAGGACTCGAGGGCGAGGTGTCGCTTCCGGTCAGCCGCCAGCGCGCGTAGCGCTTGTCGGATGGCGTTGGATCTGCCTCCGAACAACGGCGCCAACCCGTCGAGGATCTCCCTGTCGTCCGCATTGAGTCGAACGGTCGTGGTGCTCATGCATACGAACTGTAGCACAGACGTGCTACAGCATGGGCAGGCGTCTGCGATCGCTTTGTCACGAAACAAGGCTAGGAAAAGCAGTCAAGCATGGGCGGTTGCGTCGGGTTCTGCGGTCAGCGCAACCACCCTAGGCCAGCTTCACGTAGCACTCTCCGCCGCCGCGTGCGTTGCCGTTCAGCAGATCAACACCTATGAATTGTCGTTGGGTTGTGGTACCTTCTCTAGTGTCATGTATGACTACCATTCAGAAACTCGTGCAGTGGCCAGTGCGGTCTGTCCCGGGCATGCGCCATTGACGGAAACACTGCTGCCGATTTCGGCTCGCTGATGTGTGTATTCACCTTGTTTGTACAGTGTAGATACGATGAATAATCTACAGCCCCGCCTACTATTCGATACAAATGTCTTCTACGCCTGCGTTGATATCTCCCCAAGGAGGCGGCACCCAGATGCCGACAGGGCAACGCGGTTACTAGAGCTCGCCAACCGTCACGGTTGTGAGGTGTGGCTAGCGGCAGCCACCCAGCGAGACATAGACCGAACAGGTAGCTCAAGCCTCCGAGAGGCGTCTCGCCTGCGAATGCGCCAGTGGAGCATCCTCGATCCGCTCGAGGTCCCGCAGGAGCTGATCTCACGAGCCGGATACACGAAGCCCCATTCTCCCAACGACGATGTGGATTCTCACATGCTTGCTGCGATCTACTCCAACGCGGCTGACTTTCTGATCAGTCAGGACAAACGCTTACGTGGACATGCGGAGAGGGCAGGGCTCGGCAATCGTGTCATGACCATCCAAGGTGGAATCGAACTCCTAGAGCGGCTGTTCGACGAACCAACCACTTTTCCGACCGTACGACAACTCAAGGGCTATCAGTTGAACAGCCATGATCCCCTCTTCGAGTCACTGCGGTCTGAATACAACGGATTTGATGTATGGCTGCAGAAGGTCCAACGTGAGCACCGCGATTGCCTTGTCATCGGAGATTCTCCCGAGGGAATGGAAGGCCTCGCGATCCTGAAGACCGAGACGGACCAACCGCATGGTATAGGGGGAAGGGTCCTGAAGGTCTGTACCTTCAAGGTCGCCGAACACGCCGTAGGTACCAAGCGGGGTGAGCTTCTCCTGAAGTCGACATTCGGATATGCTCGCAGCGGGAACTACGAGAAGATGTATGTCGAGGTGCTGCCACGCCATGAAAACCTGATCTTCCTGCTGGATGCCTTCGGGTTTCGTGACCTTGGCCGACGAACGCGCCGTGGTGAAATGGCTCTCGTTAAGGATCTCTGCCCCACGAGTAACGACGCCAGCGTTCATCCTCTTGAGTTCAATCGGCGCTTTGGGCCATACGCCGTGCTCGTGAGTAAGCCCTTCGTAATCCCAATACAGCCGCGATGGCACCGTGTGCTGTTCCCAGAGGCGAGTAGGCAGCATGGGATGTTCGGTACCACCGCCGCAGGTAACGCCATATTGAAGGCCTACCTAACTCGGTCTAAGATCACTACCCTCACTATAGGATCAACCATTCTGTTTTATCGATCAAAGGATGCGCGGGCCGTTACTTCCATTGGCGTGATCGAAGACCTCTACAGGTCGACTGATCCATCTGTGATCAGACAGTTCGTTGGGCAGCGAACCGTCTACACAGATTCGCAGATCCGGCAGCTCTGCAGGAATACGTCTGTGCTTGCCATCTTATTCCGCCACGATCGACTATTGTCGGAGCCATGGTCGTTTCACACCTTGATCGACAACAACGTCCTGAAGGGTCCACCACAGACAGTCCAAAAGGTCATCGACAAAGGAGCCCTAAAGTGGATAAGCGACAACCTGGACGCTGTGTACTGATGTCGATCAAACCACGTTTCGCGTATGCGATCCTGGATGGTTCCAAGAAGGTGGAATTCCGTAAGCGTCGTCTTGCGAACGACATACAGAAGGCGTACGTGTATGTGACATCCCCTGTCAAGGCTGTTCAGGGTGAGTTCGATGTTGAGAATCAGGTTGTCGGGACTCCGGAGGAGTTGTGGGCCCGGTTCGCCGGCGTAGCTGGAATAGACCGACAGGACTTCTTCGACTACTTCAGCACCACAATCCGAGCTGTGGGAATCGAAGTGGGAGCCGTCAAGCGCTACACGGAGCCCGTGCCTCTTGAGGTGTTGGATCCCGGTGGTCGCGCGCCACAGAGCGTAAAGTACCTCAGTACAGTCCCGGGAGTCCGGCTACGCGGCTAGTCCCGCCCCCACAAGAACGCACGAGAGCTCCGCCGGCCTGCGTACCGATCTCACCTCCCCTAGGGCTCGACTCTCGCTACTTCGGGAAGCCGGTCGAAGTCTCTGTCGTAGCTGAGAATCTCGGTGGTCCCCTTGGCCTCCATATGGGCCACCCCTAGAGCGTCTGCGAAGTCGAGGAACGGGTATTGGGCGTACACGTCCAGCGCTCGGATACACACCCGCTTGTCAGGCATCACCAGGCCTCGTAGCGACACGATGGGATGGAGCCTCGCCGCGATTTCGTCCGGCTGCAGTCGGTAAGGGCCGCGCTGGGAGGACAGCACGTAGGTGGCCTCGGCGATGGTGGCCACCGAGGTGGTCAGTTCCTCACGCCCGTTGCTCACCCGTTGGAACAGCCGGTAGCAGGCGGCCGCCTTCGTCTCGTCGTCCCTGGTCAGATACCGGATGATGACGTTGGTGTCCAGGTACCTCACAACCCGGTCATCTCGTCGACCAGGTCGGCCGCCTTCTCTTCCTTGGCCATCCGGATGATGTCCTCGAGATCCCCATGGTCATCCAGGGCCCTCACCGACCCGTATGCCGTCTCGAGTGTGAACGGCGCCTTGCGGAGCCGGACGGCACCGTTGTCTTCGATAGTGAACGAGACCTTGTCCCGCGGCTCGATGCCGAGATGGTGTCGTACCTCGCCGGGTATCGTCACCTGGTTGCGTTGTGTGGTGGACATGGTGAAACTCCGCATCCTGTCCTCCAATGGTCTCTGATATATACAATGAGGTAGCACCTTCTCATTGTACAGATCCTGATGTAGGCAAGCTAGTGGTGTGTATTGGGTTAGTCAACCATGTCGACTGTCAGCATCGGAGACACCGCTGAGTCATCTGCGGCTTCTGATACCTGCGAGGAAGAAACCGACGCCGACCAGCCAGGTGATGGAGCCCCACAGCAGGAGCGCGTCACCGGCCCGCAGGGCGGCGACCAGGAACATGACCCCCGAGACGGTGAACAGGCACCATCCGAACAACTCGAACCTGCCGCCGGACATCAGCCCAGGCCGAGTTGGACGCGGATAGCTCTTTCGACTTCGGCAAGGTCAGGATCGGAGATCCGGCCCATCTTCCGGTGCAAACGCGTTCTGGAGGCCGTGGCGATCTGATCGGCCATGGCCTTGTGCTGCTTGCCGTTGACGACCACGTAGGCCTCGCTGGGGTAGAGACGTTCGACGTTGGACGTGAGGGGTACGACTTGAAGGCGGTTCAGCGCCCGGTTGGACGCATCGTTGCTGACGACCACGGCAGGGCGTGTCTTGCGAATCTCGCCTCCGACCGGCCGGCCGAAGCTCACCCACCAGACCTCACCGCGGTTGATCTGCGACATCGTGGATCAGGCCCTCGGACCACTCTTCTGCCTCGGCCTCCCGGGCCTCGTCGGCTGCCATCTGCCGGTACGCGGCATCGAGGTCGGCATCCACGACATGCGGCCGGGCCAGACCTTCCAGGAACCGGCTGATCTTCCTCTTTCCGACCCGGCGGTAGAGCCCCTCGTATACCTCGTCGTTGATTGTGATGGTCAGTTTCTTCATGCGTCCTATCTTACACGTGTTGAACACGTGTGACAGCTGCAGCCCGGTCTCGTATCAGCCGAGGCCGGTCAGCGAGTTGAACTCCGCGATGAGTCGATCGATCGGGTCGGCGAGGGCCTGGATGCCGGTCCAGTAGTCGTCGTCGTACCACTGGGCCTGGATCTCCTCGTAGGTCTTTCCCTGCTGCTCCACCCAGGTGTAGTACTTGAGGTTGTGGATGCGCTTGCGGTCGTAGTAGCCGAGCTCGTGGACGTGCTCGGTGGACGTTCCCAGCAGGTGCCGGTGGTAGGCGGCCACCGCATCGTGGGTGGTGAACGTGCCCCGGTCCTCGCTCAGCTCGTGGAGCCGGCTCCGGTACATGTCCATCGAGTCGGTGGCGATGGTCACCACTATGTCCCGGCCGGTCATCTCGTAGTACTTGGCGAGCTTGATGGCCGACAGCAGGTTGGCGGCGCCGGAGATACCGAGCAGGGGAAGGCCTTCGAGGACGTCGGGATCGACACCACGGGACACCAGGTACTCCTGTCCCGGCGCCTCGTTGAACAGGCGGGTCAGCGACATGGCGGCCTCGTCGTCCAGCCCGATGGCGAAGTCGGTGTTCTTGACGTTGTGGACCCAGGGGATGTGCTTGTCGCCGATGCCCTCGATCCGGTGCTCCCCGAAGCCGTTGAGCAGCATGGTCGGGCACTGGATGGCCTCTCCGCCGGCGATGACCGAGCCGGGGAAGCGCTGCTTGAGGTAGTCGCCGGCGGCGATGGTCCCCGCCGATCCGGTGGTCACCGCGAAGCCGCGGTACCGGTCACCCTCCCCCATCACCTCGGCCAGCACCTCCTCCACGGCGGGACCTGTCACCGATACGTGCCACAGGTAGTTGCCGAACTCGTCGAACTGGTTGAAGATCACCAGGTCCTCGCCGGACGCAGCCAACTCGTTGCACTTGTCGAAGATCTCCTTGACGTTCGACTCGGAACCGGGGGTCTTGATGATCTCCCCCGCCACTGTCTGCAGCCACTCGAATCGCTCCCGGCTCATGCCCTCCGGGAGGATCGCGATCGACTCGCAACCCAGCAGGTTGGAGTCGTAGGCGCCTCCCCGGCAGTAGTTGCCGGTGGACGGCCAGACCGCCTTCTGGGATCCGGGGTCGAACTGTCCGGTTACGAGCCGGGGAACCAGGCAGCCGAAGGCGGCTCCCACCTTGTGCGCACCCGTGGGGAACCACTTGCCGATCAGGGAGATGATCCGGGCGTCCACTCCTGTCAGCTCGGAGGGCCACTCCACGTAGTTCACCCCGCCGAAGCCTCCCCCGCGGGAGACGGGTTGGTTGTGCCAGGTGATCCTGAAGAGGTTGAGCGGGTGGAGATCCCACAGCCCGATGTCCTCGAGCCCCTCACGGACGTCGGAAGGGATCAGGCCCGGATCCCGCATCTGCGCGAGGGTGGGAACGCGCACCCCGCGGTCCCGGGTGTGGGCGGCCACCGCCTCGAGGGTGGCCTCGTCAACTGTCAGATCGATCATGGCGCGATATCTCTCTATGCCAGGCAGCGATGGTCGGATGGAACCAGCCTGCTCCCAAACGGACGGTCCTCTATCCCTGGTCTGAGTCGGATCGCGCTCGATTCTCCGATCATCACCAGACCTAGGGAGCGGAACGGATTATGACCATACCCTCTCGCTGACCACGACCCTTCCCACCTCGGCCTCATCGACGTCCAGTGAGCAGGCGATCAGATCGCGGGCCACTTCCTCTACTTCATCGCGATGCGCGGCCTGCGTATACCCGAACTTCAGGCCCACCACCCGAATCGCCCACCAACCATCGGCGGTATGGAAGGCTTCAGCCTGGTAAGTATCGGTGGCACTGAGGGATGTCATCGGACGGCCTCCCTGGCTTCTTTGAGGATTGCCCTGGCTGTATGTTCGTTTATCTCCCGGTGGCGGGGGATATGCACCCGTTCGCTCCCGATCGCCCATATCTGGTGGCTACGACCCTCCCTGACGAATTCGAATTCCAGGTCGGCCGACTTGGAGATGATCCGGAGGCGTCGCACCAAGTTACGCCTTTTCACCGGAGGGTACCAGTCATCGCGTGCCGCTCGGAAGCTCGCCCCTTGGTTCTAGCGTGCGACATAGTGGCGCGGGAGATGTGGATCATGAGGCCGTTGTAACAATGACACCGGCCCATATCAACCCCCTCGTGCCCAGACGCATGCGGACCGGGCAGAGTAGGGACCACCTAGTTCATGGCGGTGCTCGCCCGACGTTCGCTAGGTGAGTGCAGGTTCACGGGACGCCCTACCCGTGGAGTGGGTCCCCCGTCACCCCCTTGAGCCTTTCCAGCCACTGTTCCATTCTGGCGGCTATCTCGTCGGGGTCGAGCCCGTCCGGGCCCGGCCGCACCGGTAGCGGTACGGCGCCGGTCCGGTCGATCCCGCGCATGACCCCGCGAATGTCCTTCAACCCCGACCCGGTGGAGATGACCACCACCCGGTCGGTGGCCCCCACCGGCGGGACGCCCTCCTGCGTTCCGGCCACCACTTCGGCCAGCCCGGCGAAGGCCGCGGCGGCGGCAGGTTCCGGGAAGATGCCGGAATCGGCCGACACCGTCGGGATCATCTCCAGGATGGCATCGTCATCGACAGACACCCAGCCACCGCCCGTCTCGACCACCGCCGCCATCGCCTTGACGCGATCGCGGGGCAGATCGGCGCTGATCGAGTCGGCGGCGGTGAGGGCGCTGACCGGCGGTTTGGTGGTCAGGTCCTCTCCGTTCCGCCAGGCGTCGACCATGTAGGAACTCCCGGCGGCCTGCACCCCGTAGATCCTGGGCATGCGGTCGATCCACCCCAGTTCCAGAGCATCCCGGAAGCCCTTGTGGACCCCGCCGATGATCGACCCGTCCCCCACGCTCACGAAGACCGCATCGGGTGCCTCCCAGCCCAGTTGCTCGGCGATCTCCAGGGCGACCGTCTTCTTGCCCTCCCCCACGTAGGGATTGATCCCGGTGTTGCGGTTGTACCAGCCGAAGCGGTCCACCGCCTCCTGGCACAGCCGGACGGCGTCGTCGTACGTACCTTCCACCAGCATCACGAAGGCCCCGTAAGCCAGCAGCTGGGCGACCTTGGCCTCGGGCGCCGTCTCCGGGACGAAGATGACCGCGGTCTGGCCGGTACCGGCCGCCAGGCCCGCCAGGGCGGCGGCCGCGTTCCCTGTTGACGCGGTGGTCACCGTCTCGGCCCCCTCTTCGGCCGCCTTCGCCAGGGCCACCGCCGAGGCCCGGTCCTTGAGCGAGCCGGTTGGCTGGCGGCCCTCGTCCTTGATCCACAACTGCTCCACGCCCCAGCGCTCGGCCAGCCTCTCCGCTTCGATGAGCGGCGTTCCCCCCACTCCCAGGGCTGAGACGGCCACGTCGGGTCCGACCGGAAGCAGCGGCCGGTAGCGCCATATGGATCGCTCCGAGTCGGCCGCCAGGGTGTCAGGGCTCAGCACCCGGCCGATAGCCGCGTAGTCGTACCGGGCGTCGAGCGTGCCCACCTCACCGCAACGGTCGCATACGTACCTACCCGGCGCCGGCCGGTACGCATCGGAGCAGACGGTGCAGCGCAGACCGGTCAGGAACACTTCACACGGCTCCCGTGCCGGCGGGGTCATACGGAGACTGCCGGGTGGAGAACGCGAAAAAAAGGGGGTTGACTCTGCTGCCGATCGTCGGCATATTGCAACCCCTATCAACAAACATCACCGGGTCCGGACCTGGTGATCATCCGGATCGCGCCGGACGGGTGGACGCTCCAGACGGATTAGCAACAACGGGTCTCCGTGGGAGCAGCGAACCCTCTCCGACTCTCGTGAAGAGTTCCATTCCGCACACCCGCCGGCGCGTCCGGACCTGGATCGGTGGCGGCGGGGGTGGGCAGCCCGGTAGGGCTGGCGGCGTGGGCGGAACGGTTTTCGCGTTCTCGGGCGCCGGACCGGATCGGGCGAAGCGCCCGGTACCGGTGCAATCCGGGGCCTGCGGGTTTAGTCGATCGAACCCCGAGACGGTCCTCCATCAGTCGTTGGCCACGGGCGCCACCGCGCCTCGCCGCTCGGTTACCAGGCCGTAGTGCTCGGGCATCCGGTAGTAGTCGAAGTTGAACAGGGTGCCCTTGTAGGTCTCGCAGAAGTCGAGATCGATGGTGGCCGTGATCAACTCGTCCTCCAGGGTGATGGCCTGGGCGATGATCTGGCCTGACGGGGCGATGATCACGCTCTGGGACAGGCTCTCCACCCCCTCCTCGAAGCCGCCCTTGGCCACCCCGACCACGTACGCGCCGTTCTGGTAGGCGCCGGCCTGCATGACCAGGTGGTTGTGGAAACCCGACAGGGCATTCTGGGTGGGGTCGGGCGAGTAGTAGAGGGGCGTGTTGTACCCGATGAGGATCAGTTCCGCGCCCTGCAGGCCGAGCACCCGGTAGGTCTCGGGCCAGCGGCGATCGTTGCAGATGGCCATCCCCACCACGCCTTCGAAGGCCTGCCACGCGCCGAAGCCGTTCGGGCCGGGCTCGAAGTAGTGGCGCTCGGCGTGCTGGAACGGGCGCGACGGCTCGTAGTCGGCATGACCCGGAATGTGGATCTTGCGGAACTTGGATACCACCGTACCGTCCCGCTCCACCAGGATGTAGGTGTTGTAACGGTGTTCGACACCATCCTCGTCGGTGTGGAGTTCGGCGTAGCCGAGGGCGAAGCCGATGCCGAGGCGCCGGGCCTCGTCGAACAGCGGCTTGGTGTGCCGGTCGGGCATCTCCCGGTGGTAGTAGTGGTCGAACTCGGCGGGATCCTCCACGAACCACCGCGGGAAGAAGGTCGTCATGGCCAGCTCCGGATAGACCAGCAGGTCCACCCCCTGTTCCCCTGCTTCATGGAGGAGCGCCATGAGGCGATCGACAACCTCGTCCTTCGACTCGTCGCGGGCTATCGCGCCCATCTGGCCCGCTCCGACCGTGATCCGTCTTGGCATCCGTGCTCCTCTGTTTGGCTCACTCATTTTACAGTTTGTAAACTTGGATGAGACTCCCCTTTCGTGGGGATGCCTCAGGTGGCAAGGGAGGCCAGGTAATGCCGAACGTAGTGAGGGCTGCTCTCGTTCAGAGCGAGTGGACCGGCGACAAGGATTCGATGGTCGCCAAGAACATCGACTACGCCCGCCAGGCCGCCGCCCAGGGCGCCCAGATCCTCTGCTTCCAGGAGATCTTCAGCGGACCCTACTTCTGCACCGAGCAGCGCAACGAGCACTTCGACACCGCGGAGCCGATCCCGGACGGACCCACCGTGACCAAGATGATCGATCTCGCCAGAGAGACCGGGATGGTGCTGGTCGTGCCCATATTCGAGGTCGAGGACACCGGCCACTACTACAACACCGCCGCCGTCATCGACTCGGACGGCACCTTCCTGGGCAAGTACCGGAAGACCCACATCCCGCAGGTGGCGGGGTTCTGGGAGAAGTTCTACTTCCGTCCCGGCAACCTCGGTTTTCCGACGTTCGACACCACCGTGGGCCGGATCGGGGTGTACATCTGCTACGACCGCCACTTCCCGGAAGGATGGCGAGAACTGGGGCTGGCCGGCGCCAAGATCGTCTTCAACCCCTCCGCCACCACCCGCGGGCACTCCAAGTACCTGTGGGAACTCGAGCAGCCGGCGGCAGCGGTGGCCAACGAGTATTTCGTCGGCGCCATCAACCGGGTCGGGAGCGAGGACCTGGAGGACACCGACTACTACGGGAGTTCCTACTTCGCCTCGCCGCGCGGCGAGATCATCGGCGGCACGGGCTCAGACACCGCGGACGACGTTGTCGTCCGCGACCTGGACCTCGACCTGATCGAGGAGGTGCGCCATCACTGGGCCTTCTACCGGGACCGCCGCCCGGAGACATACCACCAGATCTCGTCGCCCTGAGCCGGGCGATCCGCGAGTCCGCGTCATCCGGCATCCCCGGCCTGAGGGGGCTAACCGGTCAGTCGTCGTGGCTGGTCGTGGCCGGAAACAACGAGGGTTGCGGCGACGAGCGCTACTGCCCGGGTGGCGAGATCACCCGGGTCGAAGTCGCCCCCTTCCAGGGGAGTACCCCTAGCTCTTCTCGGTAGTCGGGTCGATGATCTTGCCGATCTCGGTGACCACAGTCGCCGGGAACCCGCTGCGCTCGGCGTGCTCGTCGATCAGCTCAGGGCTGTCGCAGACGTAGATGCAGAAGGTCTTCTCCCCGGCGACGTAGCTGTGCTCCCACTGGATGTGCTTACCCTCTGACTGCATCGCCCGTAGAACCGAGTTGGACTGTTGGGCTGCGCCGCGCAACTGCTCGCGCTCGGCGGAGCCGATGTCAGGAATGTCGCGTTCGATTACGAAGCGTCGCATGGTCCTCCCTTAAGTGTCCGACCCCCGACTTTACCCTTCGGAGCGCCATGGCATGGAGCCACGGCGTCGATCTCGGCGGCCCGTCTCGTATCGGCATCCCGACGGACACCCGGCGGTCAGCCGGCTCGGCGGTGTACCCAGGCGCTGAAGCCCACCACCACGAGGGCGGCGACGGCGGCCAGTCCCACCGGCACAGCCAGATCCGGGCCGGGCGGTCCCAGGGTGGTGGCGCCCGAGCCTGTCTCGTCGCCGAGCCCGGCGGGCCACGGCCAGAGGATGCGGAACGAGCCGAGCATCAGGCCGATCATGGCGGCCACCACCAGATCGTGGTGACGGGCCAGCAACCGCTGTAGGAACCGGGAGAAGAGGCCCAGGCCTACGGCCGCTCCGATGGCGAAGGCCGCCAGATGACCGAGGCGGGCGTCGTTGACGATCGCCAGCACGTGCTGGTACATGCCGATCGCCAGCAACATGAACGAGCCGCTCACGCCGGGCAGGATGAACGCGCAGATGGCGAGGGCGCCGGCGCCCACGAAGACATACCAGGCCGGATCGGCGATCACCGACGATCGCAACCCGAACAGGATGAACGATGCGATGCCGACCAGCCCGGCCACCACACCGTGACCGACACCAGGCTCGCGGACGATCCGCCACGCCACCCAGACGGAACCGGCGATGAGACCGAAGAAGACGGAGGCCATACGGACGGGATGGTCCCTTAGCAAGTCCTCCACCACCCGGGCCAGCGAGAGCACCGCAAGAGCCGCGCCCGCCACGACCGGGGCTAGGAACCACCAGTCGACCTGTCCGGCAGCCCGGCGAGCGCCCGTGAAGTCGCCCCTGAGAGCTCTCCCGGCCGAGCGGGCCCCGGCATAGATGGCGGACACCAGGCGCGGGTATATGCCGGAGACCAGTGCCACCGTCCCCCCCGACACTCCCGGGACCAGGTCGGCCGACCCGATCGCGTAACCCCTGAGAGCCAGCAGCAACAAGCTCGGGACGGACTCACGCACAGGACGGTTCACGGGCGCCGCCCCTGCCTGGCAGGATGCCGCGTGACCGGTCTCATACAGAGAACCGGACCATCATCACGTCCCCGTCCCGGACCTGGTAGTCCCCGCCCTCGACCCGCACGGTGCTGCCTGCCCTGGCCTTCGCCCAGCCGCCGCATCCGATCACCTCCTGGATCGTGGCCACCTCGGCCCGGATGAAACCTCTCTCCATGTCCGAATGGATCTTTCCCGCCGCCTCCCGCGCCGGGGTCCCTTCGGGCACCGTCCACGCCCGGGACTCCCTACGGTTGACCGTGTAGAAGGTAACCGACCGCATGGCGTCCTGGACCGCCCGCAGGACCCTGGTCGGAGCGCCCTCCCCCAGGCCGAGCCCCTCGTAGACCTCGGCTCGCTGCGATGCCTCCAGCCCGGCCACCTCCTCCTCGATGAGGGCCGAGACCGCCAGCACCGGATCCGTGGAGGGCACGACCTCGCGAACCTGTGCGGCCGCCATGCCTTCCCCGACATCGTCCTCGGCGACATTGACCACCCACACGCACGGAAGCAGGCTGAGCGGGGCCATGTCGCGAAAGGCCCGGACCTCGATGTCGGACCAGGCCGACTGCCGGAGCGGGACCCCCTCCCCCAACCGCTCGGCCGCCCTGGTAACCGCCTCGGCCACCGGGCGCAGGTGCGGGTCGGCGGCAGCCTCCTTGGTGAGGCGCTCATTGCGGCGCTCGAACATCTCGAAGTCCGACAAGGCCATCTCCACCAGCAGGTCGTCGGCCTGGCCGGCCGGATCGGTTCCGTGCTCGTCCGCCGGCACCGCCTCCGAGTCGTGAGCCCGCAGCACCGCCAGGAGCAGGTCCGGCTCCCGCCCGGCGCCGAGCCCCCGGATCGAACCGGGGCGGACCGCCGGTAGGTCGACCAGATCCAGACCGGCATGGGTGACCTTGCGGGACCGCTCCAGGGCCGCCAGCCGGTCAAGGGCTCGGTCCGGCATCCGGACCGTGCCGATCCTTGGCTGGGTGGTGGTGTAGGGGTGGGGCGCGGTGAACGCCTCCAGACCGGTCAGCGCGTTGAACAGCGTGGTCTTGCCGACGTTTGGAAAGCCGAGAAGGCCGGCGCTCGTCATCAACCGCTGAGGGTACCCACAAAATGCCCGAGTTCGGAGGTGCTGGCGCCGTCAACCGGGTGGAGAACCATCTACGATTATCGGTCATGCGCTTAGCGGTGATCGGAGCCGGATCCTGGGGAACGGCCATAGCGAAGCTCGCCGCCGCCAATGCCTCCGTAGGGTTGTGGACCAGGCGAGCCGAGTTGGCCAGCGCCATCAATACCGATCGGGAGAACGCCGAATACCTTCCCGGGGTTCGCCTGCCCTACCAGATCACAGCCACCACCGACCTGACCCGGGCTGTGAACGGAGCGGCGGCGGTGCTGGTCGCAGTGCCATCCCACGGCTACCGGGACGTCCTGGAGAAGGCGAGCGGCATCATCCCGACCTCCATACCTGTCATCAGCCTCGCCAAGGGCATCGAGGCTTCCACCGCCCTGCGCATGTCGGAAGTCACGCTACACGTGCTCGACGGTCATGATCCAGGCCGGGTGGGCGCCCTGTCCGGCCCGAACCTGTCGGAAGAGATCATGCAGGGCCAGCCCGCCGCCACAGTCCTGTCCATGCCCGACCGGAGGGTTGGCCGGGAGATCCAGTCCATCCTGGGCACGCCCAGGTTCCGGGTGTACACCAACCCGGACCTGATCGGGGTGGAGGTGGCCGGCGCCACCAAGAACGTCATCGCACTGGCGGCGGGGGTGTCGCGCGGTATGGGATTCGGCATGAACACCATGGCCGGCCTGGCGACGCGCGGCCTGGCGGAGATGACCCGCCTCGGCGTAGTACTAGGCGGTGAGGCTCTCACCTTCGGGGGTCTCGCAGGCGTGGGTGATCTCATGGCGACCTGCGGGAGCCCGAGCAGCCGCAACCACCAGGTGGGATACCAGCTGGGCCAGGGACGCGAGATCGGCGAGATCACCACGGGCATGAAAACCGTCGCCGAAGCGGTGCGGACCACCGAGGCCGTTCTCCAGCTGGCAGCCCGGCATGGCGTGGAAATGCCGATCGCGGAGGCGGTGGGGAGGATCCTCTACCAGGGTGAGACCGTCCAGGAGGCTATGAAGAGTCTCATGGACCGGGTGCCCACGCAGGAAGGGCACGGCATCGTCGCCTGAGGCCTGTCCCGAATCTGCGATCAGCACCATCGGGGGGATCGGGAACACTGCGGTACGATGGGAGCATGAACGCCCAGCTCCGCATCTATGACATCAAGCCGGGAATGATGGAAGAGTTCGCCGCAAAAGTCGACGAAGAGCTACTCCCCATCCGGCTGGACCACGGCTTCCGGCGTAGCGGCCCATGGATCGTAGAAGAGTCCTACCAGTACGTGTGGATCGTCCATCACGACGGTGAGGAACCCTTCGAGGAGGTCGACAAGCGCTACTACGCCGATCCCCGTCGCGACGAGATGTCGTTCAACCCCATGGACTACATCACCAGGGTCGACGCCAGG
Organism: Acidimicrobiia bacterium; assembly: GCA_011523635.1. Classification (GTDB taxonomy): domain Bacteria; phylum Actinomycetota; class Acidimicrobiia; order Spongiisociales; family Spongiisociaceae; genus Spongiisocius. The sequence continues at coordinate 35,387 of WTGI01000060.1, read as the reverse complement.
ATGCTGACCCCGATTTAAGAGGTACTGCCCGGCCGGCGCCCTTCCAGCACGGTCGCCACCGCCTCGACCAGCAGCCGGTGCTCCACCCGATGGATCCGTTCGGTGAGGGTGTCGATCGAGTCGTGGTGGAGGATCGGTACCTCCTCGGTGGCGATGACAGGACCGTCGTCCACCCCCTCGTCCACCACGTAGTGGACCATCACCCCCGCCGAGGCGACCTCTCCGGCCCGGTATGCCGTCCAGGTGTCCCCGATGGCGTTGGCGCCGGGGAACGCCCCGGGCAGCGCAGGATGGAGGTTGACCACCCGCTCCGGGAAGTGGTCGAGGAACGCCGTGGACAGGAGGTGCATCCATCCCGCCAGCACCACCAGGTCGGGCTGCTCGGCCGCCACCGCTCCGGCCAGGTCGGCGTCGTAGCGCCGGCGGGCGGCGGCGCGGTCGGGGGCGTCCTGGAGATACGGCCCGAGCAGGCGGCACTCCTCGGGGATCCCGGCCCGGCGGGCCCGCCCACGAGCCCGGGCTCCGCTGCGGTTGACGATCACCCGGGCCAACTCGGCGCGGAGCCGGCCCGCTTCCACGGCATCGATCAGTGCCTGGAGGTTGGTGCCCGATCCGGATGCCAGGACCACGATCCGGGCGGTCACCGCCACGACCCGGTGAACACCACCCGCTCATCGCCCGAGGCAGGCACGACCGATCCGATCTCCACGCAGCCCAGTTCGGCGGCGCGCCCGCCCAGGCCGCTGTCCACTACCAACGCCATGCCGATGCCCATGTTCCAGGTCCGGAACGCCTCGCCGTCCTCGATCCCGCTCCAGGCCACCAGGGTGACGAAGGGTTCCGGCACCTCCCACGATCCCAGCTCGACCGTCGCGCCCAGGCCGTCCGGCAACACCCGGGGGAGGTTGTCGACCAGCCCCCCGCCGGTTATGTGGGCCAGCGCCTTGGGGGCCACTCCGCCGGCTTGCAGGGAGCGCACCATCGGCAGGTAGCTGCGGTGGGGCGCCAGCAGGCTGTCGAGCAGCTCCGGCGCGGGCTTCCGGCCGTCCAGCAGGCGACGGATCAGCGAGTAGCCGTTGGTGTGGGGTCCGCTGCTCGGCAGGCCGACCACCAGGTCCCCCTCCCCGATCTCGTCGAGACGGGGCCAGAGGTTGTCGCGGTCGGCCATCCCCACGATCGTTCCGGCGATGTCCACCGCGCCCGGCCGGTATACGCCCGGCATCTCCGCGGTCTCGCCGCCCAGGAGGGCACAGCCCGCCTCGCGGCAGGCCTCGGCGATGCCCGCCACGATGTCCGCCGCCACTTCGGGGACCAGCCGCGACGTGGCTATGTAGTCGAGGAAGAACAACGGCTCGGCGCCGACCACCAGGATGTCGTTGACGCAGTGGTTCACCACGTCGATCCCCAGGTCATGCCAGCGCCCGTAACGTCCTGCCAGCTCGGCCTTCGTCCCGACCCCGTCGGTGGAGGCCACCAGCACCTTGCCGGGTCCGAGCCGGTCGGCCGCGTAGATACCGCCGAATCCGCCCCCGCCGGCCAGCACTTCGTCGGTGGCGGTGGAGGCGACCGACGCGGCCAGCAGATCGACCGTCCGGTTGCCGGCGTCTATGTCGACCCCGGAGTCGCGATAGGTGATCATCCCCCGGCCGCCTCCCGGGACGGCGCCGCGGCGGTCGCGGCCGCGGGTGGACGGCGGCCGATGTCCCGCCGGTAGTGGGCGCCCTCGAAGGAGATGGCCTCCACCCCCGCGTAGGCGCGCTCGGTCGCCGTCTCCAGGGTGCTTCCCAGCGCGGTGACGGCCAGCACCCGGCCGCCGGTGGCGCGGGTCACACCGCCGTTGCGGTCGGTTCCGGCGTGAAACACCACGCATCCCTCGCCCGCCGCCCGGTCGAGGCCGCTGATCGGCGCGGGCCGGGCCGGGGCGGTCGGGTACCCGGCGGAAGCCATCACCACCGTGACGCACGCGGACCGCGACCATTCGACCGAAAGGCCACCCAGCGAACCGGTGGCGCAGGCCGCCATGATCTCGTAGAGGTCCCCTTCCAGGAGCGGCAGGACGGCCTGGGTCTCGGGATCGCCCAGGCGGCAGTTGATCTCGAGGACCTTCGGGCCGGCGGCGGTGAGCATCAGCCCGAGGTAGATGACGCCCCGGTAGGGTGTGCCCGCCTCGCCGAGCGCGTCGAGGATGGGGCGGATGAACCGGTCACCGACTCCGGCCAGCAGGTCGCCGGTGGCGACCGGTGATGGGACGAAGGCGCCCATCCCGCCGGTGTTCGGTCCGGCATCCCTGTCGAGCAGCCGCTTGTGGTCCTGGGCCGGCGGCATCACGGCGAAGTCGGCGCCGTCGCAGAACGCGAGCACCGACACCTCGACGCCCCGGAGGCGTTCCTCGACCACGACCTCCCGGCCGGCATCCCCGAACCGTCCGTCCACCAGCATGGCGCGGATGGCTGCTGCCGCCTCGTCACGGGTCTCGGCCACCACGACGCCCTTGCCTCCCGCCAGCCCGCTCGCCTTGATGACCGGGACCGAGGGAAGCCGGTCGAGATATGCCAGGGCCGGACCGGCATCGCGGAAGGTAGCCGACGCACCGGTCGGTATCGAGAGCGCGTCGAGGTAGGTCTTGCAGTAGGCCTTGGAGGCCTCGAGGCGGGCCCCGGCCGCGCCGGGTCCGAAGGTGGGAATGCCAACCGCCTCCAGCGCATCGGCCAGACCCGCGGCCAGCGGCGCCTCGGGACCCACCGCCACCAGGTCGATCGACTCGCGCTCGGCGAGAGCGATCAGGCCGGCCACGTCGCCGGCGCCCACCGCCACGTTCTCGCAACGTTCCTCCTGCTCGGTGCCGGCGTTGCCGGGCGCCACCAGGATCCGTTCCACCCGGGCGGATCGGGCCAGGGAGCGGCAGATCGCATGCTCGCGGCCGCCGCCGCCCACCACGAGCACCGCGCTCACGAGCTCACTCTCCCCACACGGAGGCGAACCGATCCTTGAGACCGAACCGCAGCTGGACATACCGCTCCCGCTGGAACGGGTACTCGCCGGTGAAGCAGGCGTTGCAGAAGCCGTCCTCGGCGTCCAGCGCCTGCATGAGTCCTTCGAGTGAAAGGAAGGCGAGCGAGTCGGCGCCGATCTCCTCGCGTATCTCGGCCACCGACAGGCGGGAGGCGACCAGTTCGTCGGGGGTGGCCATGTCTATGCCCATGTAGCAGGGATGGGTGATCGGCGGGCAGGCCACCCGGACGTGTACCTCCGAGGCACCGGCGTCGCGCAGCATGCGCACCAACTGCCCGCCGGTCGTCCCCCGCACGATCGAATCGTCGACCATCACGATCCGCCGGCCCGCGAGGTTGTCGCGGAGCGGGTTGAACTTCATGGCGACCCCGGCCTCGCGGAGATCCTGGGTCGGCTCGATGAAGGTCCTTCCCACGTAGCGGTTCTTGATCAGTCCCTCGGTGTAGGGCAGGTTGGCCTCCTGGGCGAACCCGACCGCGTGGGGTGTCCCCGAATCGGGCACCGACAGGACCAGGTCGGCGTCCACCGGCGCCTCGCGGGCCAGCTGGCGGCCGAGGCGCTGGCGGACGCTGTGCACCAGCTTCCCGTCATGCACGGTGTCGGGCCGGGAGAAGTAGATGTGCTCGAAGGTGCAGAAGGCGCGGGGCGGTGGCGGCGGACCGCCCGGGCTGATGTGGAGACCGCGGGCGTCGATGCGGGCTATCTCACCCGGCTGCAGCTCCGCCACGAAATCGGCCCTCGTCGTGGAGAAGGCGCAGGTCTCCGAGGCCAGGATGTAGCCGCCCTCGATCTCCCCGATCACCAGCGGACGGAAACCCCAGGGATCCCGTACTCCGTATACGGCGTCACGGGTGAGGATCGCCAGCGAGTAGGCGCCCTCGGCCCTCTGCATGAGCGCGCGGATCCGGTCCAGCCGGCTGCCCTGGGTCGTCGCCAGGATGTGCAACATCAGCTCGGTATCGGAGGAGGTCTGCAGGCCGATGCCCCTCTCCAGCAGCTCCCGGCGCAGCCGGGGCGCGTTCACGAGGTTGCCGTTGTGCGCCACCGCCAGCGGGCCGTCGATGGTCTCGATGACCTGGGGCTGGGCATTGCGCAGGGTCGATCCACCGGTGGTGCTGTAGCGGGTGTGGCCGATGGCGGCGCCGCCTCTCAGGCCGGAGAGGACGTCCTCGTTGAATACCGAGCCGACCAGTCCCTCGCCCTTGTGCACATGGGCGAAACGGCCGTCATAGGTGGCGATCCCGGCAGCCTCCTGACCCCGATGTTGCAGGGCGAAGAGCCCGAAGAAGGCGATCCGGGCCACCTCCCGGTCTGTCGAGTAGACGCCGATCACCCCGCACTGCTCCCGGGGGCTGTCCCGGTCCGCGCCGGGAATCATGGCCGGCGCCCGAGTCTTCGGCGGGCCGCCAGAGCCCGCTCGAGGGCGCGCTCGGCCGAGGTGTCCGTGCAGGTGATGTGGCCCATCTTGCGGCCGGGCCGCACCTCCTCCTTGCCGTAGAGGTGGAGCTGCACGCCGGGGTCGGCCAGCGCAGCCGGCCAGTCGGGCGGCGGGGCGGCTCCGTCTCCCCACAGGTCACCGAGGAGCTGCACCATGGCCGCCGGGCGGCAGGCCCCGTCTCCGAGGGGCAGGCCGCATATAGCCCGCAGCTGGCGGGCGAACTGGCTGGTCGGGGCGGCCTCGATGGTGCAGTGGCCGCTGTTGTGGGGCCGGGGCGCGATCTCGTTGACGATCAGTTCCTCACCCGTCACGAACATCTCCACACAAAGTACTCCGACCAGATCGAGGTAGCGGGCGATCGCGGTGGCGAGGTCCGGCGCCGCGGAGGCCACGGCGGGAGGAACCGACAAGGGAGGGGTGACGGTCGTGTCGAGGATGCGGTTGACGTGGACGTTCTCCATGACGCCGTGATGGGCCACCTCGCCGTCGAGACCGCGGGCGACGACGACCGAGATCTCGGCATCGAAGGGAACTACCTCCTCGACCACCAGTCGCTCGCCGTCGAGGGCGCCGACCACCCGGCGCGCCTCGTCCTCGTCGACAGTGCCGAGCCGCACCTGGCCGCGGCCGTCGTACCCGAAGCGGGCTCGCTTGGCGATCACCGGCGGGCCGAGTTCCTCCACGGCCCGGACCAGTTCCGCCGCCGTGGCGACCTCTCGAAAACGCGCCACCGGCGCACCTGCCGCCATCAGGGCGCGCCGCTCGCGGCCGCGGTCCTGGGCGGCCGCGATGACCCGCCCGGCAGGTCGCACGGGTACGCCCGACCGGGTGGCCAACTCCTCCAGCAGGCCCACCTCCACGTTCTCGAACTCCCAGGTGATGACATCGCATAGATCGACGAAGCGCTGCAGGGCCAGATCATCGTCATAGCCGGCCGCCACCTCGACTTCGGCGACCCGCCCTCCCGGCGTGTCCTTGGCCCCGCCGGTCAGCACGGCCGTGCGGTAGCCGTGACGGTGCGCCTCGAAGGACAGCATCCTCCCGAGTTGCCCGCCACCCACGATGCCGATGGTGGCGCCCGGCGCCAGAACGGGTGCCATCACAGCTCGAGCTCGCTCGCCATGACCTCGGCTGCCCGCCCGGCGCGGTAGGCGGTGAGCCGCTCCGCCAACTGCGGATCGTTGCGGGCCAGGACGGCCACCGCGTAGAGACCGGCGTTGGTCGCCCCCGCCTCCCCGATCGCCATGGTTGCAACAGGCACCCCGGCGGGCATCTGGACGATCGACAGGAGCGAGTCCATACCCTTGAGGGCCCTGCTCATGATCGGCACGCCGATGACCGGGACGATGGTGTGCCCGGCCACCATCCCCGGGAGGTGGGCGGCGCCGCCCGCGCCGGCGATGATGGCCTGGAGCCCCCGGCCGGAGGCCGATTCGGCGTAGCTCACCATCAGGTCGGGGGTGCGGTGCGCCGAGACGACCCGGCACTCGTGCGGAACGCCGAAGTCCTCGAGCACCTCCGCGGCGCGGCGCATGGTGGGCCAGTCGGACTCGCTGCCCATGATGACCCCGACGAGTGGTCGATCGGTCACGCTGTTGCTCCTACCCTGTCGCTCGCGGCGCGGCCGTCAGGGAGTGCGGTAATGCATATGGTAGGCGCGCACCGCCGCGACGGCTCGCGGTGCTGCCGGGTAGGGGGCCGGCACGAGCGGCCGGCCGGTAAGGGCCTCGAACACTTCCAGATACGCTCGCGCGGCCCTGGCGGCGAGGTCGCTGCCGAGCGGTGGGGGGTCGCCGTCACCGGTGAAGCCCTGCGCGGCATAGGCGAGGCGCACCAGTTCCTTGTCCAGGTTCTCGGGCTCGGCGCCGGCGGCGCGGCGCTCCTCCACGGTGGCGCTCCGCCAGAAGCGCGACGAGTCGGGCGTGTGCACCTCGTCGATGATGACCACGCCGCCGTCCGGGTCGAGCCCGAACTCGTACTTGGTGTCGACCAGCGCCAGCCCGACCTCCTCGGCCGCCTGCCGGCCCCGCTCGAACACGGCCAGCGCCACGCTCCGCACCTCCTCCCAGGTCTCGGTCTCCACCAGGCCGTCCTCCACGATGTCGCGCTCGGTGACCGGCCGGTCGTGGGCGCCCGCCGCTCCCTTGGTCGTGGGGGTGATGACGGGCCGGGGCAGCGGGTCGTTCTTCCGCAGGCCGTCCGGGAGGCGGATGCCGTAGGCGTGGCGGGCGCCGGCCGCGTACATGGTCCACAGCGAGGTGCCGGTGCTGCCGGTGAGCCGGCTCCGGACCACCACCTCCACCGGAAGGGTCCGGCACCTGCGGGCGACCATCACGTTGGGATCCGGCGTCGCCACCATGTGGGTCGGAACCAGATCGGCGATGCGGTCGAACCACCAGGCAGACAGCTGGGTGAGCACCTGGCCCCGGTACGGGACCGTCCCCAGCACCCGGTCGAACGCGGACAGGCGGTCGGTGGCGATCAGCGCCAGGTGCTCACCCAGATCCACCACGTCGCGCACCTTCCCCCGCACTACCGGGCCGATGTCCTCCACGGCGGCGGGGTCGATCCCGGTGAACGGGCGGGCCGTCGCCGGGCCGAGGTCGAGCGCCTTACCGCGCGGCATCGACGAACGCCTCGAAGATGGCCAGGCCCAGGCCGCCGGGCGGGCCGCCCGGTCGCTGCCAGTCGACCACGTGATCCTCCGGATGCGGCATCAGACCGACCGCCGTCCCGGTCGGGTCGCAGAGACCGGCGATGTCGGCCACCGACCCGTTGGGGTTGGACGGGTAGCGCCCACCCGCCACCCGCTCCGTTCCGGCGTGGCTGTCCTCCGACAGGTAGCGGAAGGCGACCAGCCCCTCTTCCTCCAGGATTCTGACGACTTCGGGGTCGGTCACGGCCACCCGGCCCTCGCCATGGGCCACCGGGCAACGGATCAGGGCGCCCTCGATAGCGCTCAGCCAGCCGGACCGGCAACCGGGCTCTACGCGCAGGTTGACCCAGCGGCATTCGAAACGCCCGTTGGCGTTGTCGGTGAGCGTCACCCGCCTCGGCGTTCCCGGTTCTCCGAGAAGGCCCGACTTGAGCAACGCCTGGAAGCCGTTGCAGATTCCCAGCACGGGCCGCCCCGACCGGACGGCCGCGGCCAGTTCCTCGTACAGCCATGTCCGGAGCTCGAGAGCCAGGCGGGCTCCGGCGCCCAGAGCATCGCCGTAGGAGAACCCGCCGGGAAGCACCAGGGCGGCGAAGCCGGATATCGACACCACTCCCGCACGGAGATCGTTCATGGAGACGATGCTCGGGTCTCCCCCCGCCAGCTTCACGGCCAGCGCGGCCTCGGCATCGCGATTGGTCCCCGGGGAATGAAGGATGAGGACCGGTGGCGCGGTTACGGCGTTCTCCTTCGGGCTGTTCTCACAGGGTCTTCTCTCCTAAGAGTGCCCCCGTCCGGGGCCGGTCCTCGTCCGGTGAAGGCTCGCACCGCTGCATCGAGGTCGATCGTAACCGGCTCCGGATGCCTGGCCACGCCTATCCGGATCGAGGGTCCTGCGGTCACCGCACCGATACGCCGCCCGAGCGGACCGAGCCGAGCTGCTATCCGGTCGCGCCCGGCCCGGGGCGCCTCCAGCAGCAACCGGCCCGGCGCCTCGTTGGTGAGCGCTACCACGACATTCCCTCCCGAAGCAGGGACTGTCACCTCGATCCCGAGTCGACCGCCGACGGCCATCTCGGCGATCGCCGCGGCCACACCGCCGTCGCTCACGTCGTGGGCGGCGGTGACGCTTCCCTCGGTGATCAGCCGGTGCACCGCCAGGTAGCGCCGCAAGGGATCCTCCACCGCCGGCGGGACCCGCCGGTCGCCGATGCCCAGCAGCTCGTCCACCAGCGAGCCCCCGAGCTGCTCCGAGGGCTCCCCCACCAGCCAGAGATCGTGACCGGCGCGGGTGAGGGCGCTGCCGATCGTCCGGTGCAGGTCGGGAACAAGTCCCAGGGCCGAGATGAGCAGCGTGCCGGGGATCGCCTCCCCGGCGAACTCGTTGAACAGGCTGTCCTTGCCCGAGATGAAGGGCATGCGGTAGCGGCGCGCCCCCTCCAGGCATCCCTCCACCGCCCTCACCAGCGAGCCGAGCCGGTCCGGCTTGGTGGGGTCGCCCCAGCAGAAGTTGTCGAGCAGGGCGACACGCCCCGGATCAGCCCCCACCGCCACGAGGTTGCGAACCGCCTCGTCGATGGCGTGCATGGCCATCGCCCAGGGATCGAGCCGCCCGATGCGCGGGTTGATGCCCACGGCCAGCGCCACGGCCATGTCATGGCCCCAGGTGCCCAGGGGTTTGAGCACCGCACCGTCTCCGGGACCGTCCGCCCGGACGCCGACGAACGGCCGGCCGACGGTTCCTCCCCGGACCTCGTGGTCGTAGGTCCGGACGATGGCCTCCTTGGAGGCGACGGTCGGATGGGACAGGAGGTCGAGGACGAGCCGGGCCGGGTCGGCATCGGGCACTCGCACGGGCTCCGGTGTCGGGTCGACCCAGCGCCCGACCATCTCCCGCCTCGGGACACCTCCGTGAAGGAAATCCATGGGAAGATCGACCACCGGGGTGTCGGCGTACCGCACCACCAGGCGTCCGGTGCCGGTGAACGACCCGAGATCGGTCATCTCCACGTCGTGACGGTCACAAATGCGGCGGAGGGTCTCGACCTCATCCCCCGGCACCGCCAGCACCATGCGCTCCTGGGCCTCGGACAGCCAGATCTCCCACGGTTCCAGGCCCTCGTACTTCAGGGGCGCACCCGCCATATCCACTTCGGCGCCGAGGTGCTCGCCCATCTCGCCCACCGCCGAGGAGAATCCACCCGCTCCGCAGTCCGTGATGGCGTTGTACAGGCGCAGGTCGCGAGCCTCCTCGACCACCTCGATGCAGCCCTTCTCGGTGATCGGATCGCCGATCTGCACGACCGTCCCGGCCTGCTCGGCGGTCCCCTCGTCCATCCCGGCGGATGAGAAGGTGGCGCCGTGGATGCCGTCGCGACCGGTCCGGCCTCCGATGGCGATGACCCGGTCGCCGACCCTCGGCTCGGTGGGATGCGATCCGGATGGCAGCAGGCCCAGCGCCCCGCAGTAGACGAGTGGGTTGGCGACGTATCCCTCGTCGTAGAGCACCGCGCCGTTTACGGTGGGAAGGCCCAGCTTGTTGCCGTAGTCGCCTATTCCGGCCACCACTCCGTCGCGAACCCTCCGGGGATGGAGGACACCGGCCGGCAGGTCCCGGTCTGCCAGATCGGGAGGCCCGAAGCAGAGGACGTTGGTGCAGGCGATGGGCCGCGCCGACACCCCCATCACGTCTCGAACCACCCCGCCGATACCCGTGTTGGCACCCCCGAAAGGTTCAAGTGCCGATGGATGGTTGTGGGTCTCAACCTTGAAGGCAAGGTCGAAGTCGGTGTCGAACGCGACGATGCCGGCGTTGTCGTCGAAAGCCGACCGGAGCCAGGGTCGAGCGAGCTCTTCCGTGACCGTCCTCAGCGCGGCCAGCAGGCCGTCGTAGTGGACGACGGTGACGGAGCCATCCGCTCTAGTGTGCTCCAGGCGGACGCGAGCCCGGAACGTCTTGTGCATGCAGTGCTCCGACCAGGTCTGGGCGAGCGTCTCCAACTCGGCGTCGGTCGGATCCCTTCCCTCGCTCCCGAAGTGTTCCTGGATGGCCCGCATCTCGGCCGGATCCAGCGAGAGGAGGCGTTCCCGGCTGAGATCCATGAGATCGGTGTTCGCCAATCCGGACAGCCTGACGGACTCGACGCGGGCGCCCGCTGTGGCCGGTGTGTCGAAGGAGGGGGGTATCGAATCGAGCGAATACTGCTCGATGGTGTCGTTGGCCAGCAACCGCCTGCTCACGGCCGAAACGGCGGCCCCGTCGAGGTCGCCGATCAGCTCGTACCGGCGGGCGGTGGAAGCCCGCACCGGGGGCAGACCCAGGGCGGCCGCGGCCCGCTCCAGCTCCCGCGCCTCGGTATCGGTGACGCCCGGACGCGGTGCCACCTCCACCGCAGGGTGGGGCGTGGGCGCCGGGGAGCCCACCACCAGCTCGTCCACCACCGGGTCCACCAGGACCTCGCGGCACAGCCGGTCGATATCGGTCTCGGACAGGTCTCCCTGCAGGTAGTGGACCCTGCTGACCCGGCAGGCCACCAAGCCGGTCACTCCCAGGAGGCGAGCACCCTCCACGATCCGGCCCGCTCTCGGGTCGTCAGAGGATGTCACCTGGATGCGTACCGGCACGCCGCTGTCACCCCCTGACCGCGTGCCCGGGTGGTTGGCCGGCAACTCGGAACAACCTCAGACGGCTGTGCGGCTTACGGCTATCGGGAGGCCTCGTCCAGCGCGGCCAGTTCGTCTTCGGTGAGCGTCAGCGACGTGGACTCGATCAGCGGTTCCAGCTGCTCGGTGTTGCGAACACCCGCCAGCGCGGCCCCGATCCCCGGCTGAGCGACCACCCAGGCCAGCGCGACGGAAGCAAGCCCGACCCCGTGTGACTCCGCTATTCCCTCCATCACGGCGAGGATGCGCCTTCCCTGGTCGTTCAGGTAGGCCGAGGCGGTGCCGGCCCGAGGGCTGTCGACCTGCTGTCCCGACGAGTACTTGCCGGTCAGGAAACCGACCGCCAGTGCGTAGTAGGGCAGGAAGGCCCATCCCTCTCGCCGAGCGATGGGGAGGGTGGTCTGCTCGACACCCCTCTCCACCAGGCTGTACATCTGCTGCAGAGCAACGGGACGGTGGAAACCGCCGGCCTCCGTGACGCGCGCCCATTCCTCAAGCCGCTCCGCCGAGTAGTTGGAGAGGCCCAGGTAGCGCACCTTGCCCTCATCCACCAGTTCCGACAGGGTTCCGATGCTCTCCTCGAGGGGTGTGTCGGGGTCGTCGTAGTGGGTGTAGTAGAGGTCGATGACATCTGTGCCCAGACGCCTGAAAGAGGCTTCGATGGCAGCCCTGATGGTGGCGGGGGCCAGACCCTTGTAGTCGGGATGGTGGCTGACCTTGGTCGCGATGACCATATCCTCGCGGTTACCCCGATCCTTCATCCACCGACCGATGATGGTCTCGGACTCCCCGCCTTCGTTACCCGGCACCCAGGCCGAATAGGAGTCAGCGGTGTCGATAAAGTTGCCACCGGCTGCGGCGTATGCGTCCAGGACCGCGCACGAGGTGGCCTCGTCGGCCGTCCAGCCGAAGGTGTTCGTCCCCAAGCACAGCGGGAATACTTCCAACTCGGAGCCGCCGAGTGGTCGTCGCAGCGAAGTATTGGTCAGGGCATCCTCCTCACGTGATGTCCGCTATTCAAGCAAACGGCGTCCATGGCTTGGCGGCAGGCGGCGGTACATTCCCCGACCCCTCGCCCCCAGCCCAGAAGTGTCACAGGCGCATGTCATAATCGGCTGATGGCGATCCAGACGGTAGGGAGGGTGCTCGGCACCGATGATTCGACTCCGCTCGAGTTCTGGGTAGCGGTCGCGAACGGTCAGCATCTCCAGCTCGACGACATCATCGCGCTCGACCGGATCCTGCCGACCGGCGACAAGGTCGCGATCTACGGGATCGTCGGCCAGGTACGGGCGCGTCATGAAGGAGCTCGGTTCGACTCGGACGTCTTCCTGATCGCCGATGGGGTCCTGCCGGCAGACGTGTCGGAGGCAGCCCAGATCCAGGTGACCCGGGTGGTGCCGGAAACGTTCGTGCCACCGCTGCCGGGCGCGGAGGTACGGAAGGCCGTCGACGAGGAACGCGACGAGGCGCTCGACATGACCGATGTCGAGCATAGGCTGCCGGCCGGCCTCACGCGCGACGGCCAGCCGGTGGTGCTGGACCTCGAGTTCATCGACGGCACCAAGGGCGCCCACGTCAACATCTCCGGAATCTCAGGCGTCGCCACCAAGACCAGTTACGCCACGTTCCTGCTCTACTCGCTGTTCAACTCGGGTGTACTGGGTGCGGCCGCCACGAACACCAAGGGGCTCATCTTCAACGTGAAGGGCGAGGACCTGCTCTTCCTCGACCACAGGAACACCCGTCTCGACGAGGATGAGCGGGCCCGCTACGCCTTGCTCGGCCTCGAAGCCGGACCGTTCCGGTCCATGAGGGTGCTCGCTCCGCCGCGCAAGGGCGATCCCAACGCCACGCCGGCCACCGGGGCCCGTACCAGAGGCGTCCGGCCGCTGTACTGGACGGTCGCCCAGTTCTGCGAGCAAGGGCTCCTGCCGTTCCTGTTCGCCGATGCCGAGGACGAGCGCCAGCAGTACACCATCGTCGTGCAGTCGGTCACGGCCCAGCTGCAGCGTTGCGCCAGGCAGTCCCACACCTCGGACGGCGCCGTACGGATCGACGGGAGGACAGCGCGTACCTTCTCCCAACTGGTCACGATCATCTGCGACAAGCTGCTTCCGGAGGACCCGGACGAGGACGCCGATCCGCAGTGGACCGGGCGATCGATCTACACCGGGACGATCAACGCGTTCGTTCGGCGCCTCTCCTCGGCGGAACGGCACGTCGCTCATCTCATAAGAGCCGACATCGACGACGCCGAAACACACGCCATCGACCTCGACTCCCAGCAGGTGACGGTCGTCGACCTGCACATGCTCCATGACCGGGCCAAGCGTTTCGTGGTGGGCGTAGTGCTCCGGCAGGCATTCGAGGCCAAGGAAGCCGCGGGCACCGCCGAGCCGCTGCAGTTCGTGGTCCTGGACGAGCTGAACAAGTACGCGCCCCGTGACTCGTCGAGCCCGATCAAGGAGATCCTGCTCGACGTGGCGGAGCGGGGCCGGAGCCTCGGGATGATCCTCATCGGCGCCCAGCAGACGGCCAGCGAGGTGGAACGGCGGGTCGTCTCGAACTCCGCGGTCCGGGTGGTCGGCCGGCTCGACGCCGCCGAGGCCGGGCGCGAGCAGTACGGGTTCCTGCCGGCGGTGCAGCGGCAGCGGGCCACCATCCTCAAGCCCGGTTCCATGTTCGTCTCCCAGCCCCGCCTCCCCGTTCCCGTCCTGCTCGAGTTCCCGTTCCCGGCCTGGGCCACCCGGGTGGCGGAGGCCGACCTTGGTGGAGAGCGGAGCGATCAACCTGCCGACCCCTTCGACGGGCTGACCTGAAGCCGGGCCTTGAAGCTTCTCCACACTTCGGACTGGCACGTTGGAAAGACGATCCGGGGGGCATCGCGGGCGGATGAGCACACCGCCGTCCTGGCCGAGATCGCGCAGATCGCGGCGCGTGAGGAGGTCGATCTGGTCATCGTGGCAGGCGACCTGTTCGACTCGGCTGCTCCGTCCGCCGAGGCGGAGAGCATCGTCTACCGAGCCCTCCTCGAGTTGGCCGACACCGGTGCCGACGTGGCCGTGATCGCCGGCAATCACGACAACCCCCGCCGGCTCCGGGCGGTCGCTCCCCTGCTGCGGCTCGGGCAGGTCCACGTGGTTGCCGAACCGACCCGCCCCGACGACGGCGGCGTCATCGAGTTGCGCGCCCGTGACGGATCGGACGTGCGGCTGGCGATGCTTCCGTTCGTGTCCAAGCGCGGCATCGTGCGGGCCAGGCACCTGATGGCCGGAGAAGCTTTCGAGAACGCCCAGCACTACAGCGACCGGCTACGCCTGCTGATCGAACAGCTGTGCGAGCCGTTCGGCGCCGACACCGTGAACCTGCTCACGACCCACGCCTTCGTGCTGGGCGGCCAGGCCGGAGGGGGTGAACGTCCGGCCCACCTGGTCGAGGAGTACGCCATCACGGCACAGTCCTTCCCGGTGACGATCGGGTACGGCGCGCTCGGCCACCTCCACCGTCCGCAGAGCGTCAGGCACCCCCTCAACTACTGCGGTTCGCCACTGCAGCTCGATTTCGGCGAGGCCGAGCAGGTCAAGCAGGTGAACGTCGTGACGCTAGAACCGCGGACACCGGCGGATGTCAAGGTGGTGCGGCTCGCCTCCGGCCGCCCGCTGCGGACTCTGACAGGCACACTGGAGGAACTGAGTTCGGTTGGCGTCGACGATGACGCCTGGCTGAAGGTGGTCGTCCAGGGCCCGGGCCGGGCCGGGCTGGCCCAGACGGTGCGGGAACTCCTCGGTCCCGGCGTGGTGGACGTCCGGGTCGAGTCACCCGCCTCGGATACCCGAAAGCGGAGCCTCGATCATCGCAGCCGGTCTCCGCAGGAACTCTTCGGCGAATACCTGAAACACGAGAACATCGAGGACCGCCGGGTCCGCGACCTGTTCGGTGAGCTGCTCGATGAGCACAGCGATGCACATGCCGGGCTCGGCTCATGAGACCGCTGCGCATCACCATGAAGGGTTTCGGGACGTTCCGCGAGCGAACGGACATCGACCTCGCCGACGTCGACCTCGTCGCGCTGGTAGGGCCCACCGGATCGGGCAAGTCGACGATCATCGACGCCATCACATTCGTCCTCTACGGCACCGTCGCCCGCTACGAGAACAACCGTCTGGTGGCGCCTGTGATCAACCAGACCAGCAACGAGGCCCGGGTCGCGCTCGACTTCGAGCTCGACGGACAGGTCATGACCGCTGCCCGCATCGTGCGCCGGACTTCCGCCGGCGGGGCTACCACCAGGGAAGCACGCCTCGAGCAGGGCGCCAATGTTCTCGCCGACGACGCCACCTCCATGTCCCAGGAAGTCGAGGGGATCCTGGGGCTGGACGTGGAGCAGTTCAACCGGACGGTCGTGCTCCCGCAGGGCAAGTTCGCCACCTTCCTCCACGCCAAGCCCAGCGACCGTCAATCCACCCTGGTCCGGCTGCTCGGAATGGAGTTGTACCGGCGGATCGGCCGGGCCGCCCGGCAGCGAGCGGCCCAGGCCCGTAACCATGTCGATGCCCTCCAGCCGGACTTCGACAGGAAGACCGCAGAACTCACCGACCAACGGCGTGCCGCGCTCGAGAGTCGCATCAAGGAACTGGACGCGGCCCACACCCGGTTCAAGTCCGACCGGGAGACAGTCACCTCCCTCGACGCCGAACTGCGCGACCTCGATGCCGGAGTCGAACGGCTTGACGACCGGCTTCACCGCATGGAAGGGATCGCGGCGCCGGCCGGCCTGGCCGAGTTGGCCGATCAGATCACCGAGGCGACCAGGGCCCGGATCCGGACGGACGAGCGCCGCAGGGACCTGAGCGCGAGGAGACGGGCAGCCCGGGAGGCGCTGGAGAACGGTCCCGATGTCGCCACCGTTCAGCTGGACTTGAAGACGCACGCCGACCTGGCGCTACGAACACGCGAGCACGAAGCCATCGTCGAGCAACGTGCCGAAGCAACCCGAACGCACGAGTCGGCCAAGGAAGCCGCCGACCGGGTCCGCGGCAAGCAGGCGGAACTGGACCGGCGCCTTGACCAGGCCAGGGAGTCAGAGGACAGGGCGCGAGCCGCCCTCGCCGCCGGAGTAACGGTTGCCCAGGTCGAAGCTTGGACGGCGGCACACGCCCGCCATCAGGCCGCCTCCGGGGAGGCCGCCCGGGCCACCCAGGCCGTTCAGTCTGCCGAGGCGGCGCTCCGGCCGGCCGAAGCGGCTCTGGCGGACGCCGAATCGGCCGCCGCGGAGAGTTCCGAGCGGCTTGCGGAACTCCGCCGCCGTTCCGGTGTCCTCGGTCATGTCGACCTGCTCGAAGTGGGATCTGACTGTCCTCTATGCCTGCAGGAGGTGCGCGAGCTGCCCGCTCACGACCTCGATGCCCATCTACGGCAAGCGCAGGCGGACGACGAAGCCGTCCAAGCCGGCCGGGTAAGGGCCAAGCAGGCATTTGAAGACGCCGACAGGGAACTGATCGGGAGACGGGCGGACGCCGCCTCTGCCTTCAAGAACCTGGCGGAGTGCGAGTCCGAGATCACGTCGATCCCGCCATCCGACCAACTCGACGCCCTGCGCGCAGAGTCTGCTGAGCTGACCGAGGCCGTTCGCCGTGCGGAAGGAGCGACACGCGAAGCCGAGGCGCATGCGCGCCGGCACCGGGAGTCGGCCGCCTACGCCCAAGCCCTCGATGGCGAGCAGGTCGCGGAGCAGCAAGTCACGGGGCTGGCCGCATCCGAGGGAGTCCTGCGCTCCCAACTCAGGTCGCTCCGCGCCACCGTCGCCGAACTCCCCGACGAGCACGAACTGGGCGCTCAACTGGCGGAAGCCGCCCGCCTGAAAGATGAACTGGACAGCGCAGACTCCGGCCTGAACGACGCGGACACCGCCTATGAAAGGGCAACCGCCGAACTGGAGAGGGTGAACAGCCGGCGTGACCACGCCATCAGGCTCTTGCATGACGGCCGCGACCGGGTGGCCGCCTTCGGCCCACCTGCCATAGACACATCCGATCCCGCCGTGGCCTGGGACGTCCTGACCGGGTGGATCCGGGACCAGGTCCGCGCCGCTGCCGCCGAGCGAAGAGCAGCCGCCGAGCAGCAGTCCTCGAAGGCGAGCCATCGATCAGCGGTCGTCCGCTCGCTCAAGGAACGCTGCGCCGCAGTCCTCGGCGATGCCGATCCCGGCGCGTCGGTGGAGCAACTGGGTGAGCTGCTCACGGAGCGTCGCGCCGCCTCGGCCACCGAACTCGAGCACTTCGACAGGCGACGTGAGGAGCTCGAGGAACTGCGGCAACGCATCGGCGTGCAAAGAGACCGGGCCGCGGTGGCGAACCATCTCGGACTGCTGCTCCGCACCGACGGATTCGAGAGCTGGTTGATGGAGGCGGCGCTCGAACAGCTGGTCGATCGGGCCACCGGGCGGCTGTTCGAGCTGTCGGACGGCCAGTACTCGCTCACGACCCACGGGCGTGACTTCGCGGTGCGTGACCACACCAACGCCGACGAGGTACGCAGTGCCCGGACCCTCTCGGGCGGCGAGACCTTCCTGGCGTCTCTGTCGCTAGCGCTGGCCGTGGCCGACGCCACCGCGGAGCTCGCCCCCGAGGGCGCACCGAGGATGGAGTCGATCTTCCTCGACGAAGGGTTCGGAACCCTCGACCCCCACACCCTCGACACTGTCGCAACGGCGGTCGAGGAGCTCGGGACCACCGGGCGCTTCGTGGGGATCGTCACCCATATCCGGGAACTCGCCGACCGCATGCCGGTACGCCTGGAGGTAACCAAGACGGGGGGATCCGCCACCGTGGAACGGATCGAGACCTGATGGAGTTCAGCGTCGAGTCGTGGGCGCCCGAATACGGATCGTCTCTCAACGTGTCGTCCAGCGAAGACGCCGAGGACCTGGCCGACGCCACGGTCGAGCGAGAGCTGGACAACTGGGCTCCGATCGACCCGGGACCTGCGACCAGGCCCGATGAGATCGCTTTCATCGACGGCATCCAGCGGATCGACGCGCGCATCTGGATACACGAGAACGGTATCTCCACCCCCGCCGTCTGCGTGTCGATGGCTGCCGGCGCAACGGTCTGCGCGCCCGGCACCGCCATCACCACAGGCATCCGGGTAGCGCGTTCGCTGGTCGCTCCGGCCGCGTCCACCGCGGGCCCGATCGGCACCCGCCACGCCACCTACGAGTTCGTGCCCGCCCAGGATGAGACGCCCGAAGCCACCTACCTCGCCATTCACGGGCGCCGCACCGAACTCGAGGTTGGCGTGGCCCGCTCCGTCTCCTGCGGTCTCATCGTGTTCGACGGCCCCCTGCGCGGGTATCGCGACCCGCAGGGCGTCGGCTACATCAAGACCCATCACAAGGTCTACCTCCCCCAAGCCGTCCGGGCGGTACTCGGCGACCTGGCCGACGGACAGCGAACCCCCCTCTTCTTCCTCAGCGGAGGTCAGGCTCGCGGCCGCTGGTCCTGGTACCTGCGCCTGCCCGGCCCACGGGTCCACCCGATGTCGGGGATCGTCCGGCTCGAACTCCCGGGGACGGGTACCGCGGCCGAGGCTGTCCAACGTGCCGAGTACGTCAGCGCCTGCCTACCGCAGTTCGCCAGCGAACCCCACAAGGAGTCAAGGGCGCCCCAGAACCTGTACCCGATAAGCGGCATCGAGCGAGAACTGCGCAGGCGACTCGGCGATGCCCACCTGCTGGAGCGGGCCCTGCGCATCGCGGCGGGCCACGGGACCTAAGCAGCGCTCCCGGAATATCCTGAGGTCACTCGAGGAGCGAGGGAGGATGCGATGGAACGAACATGGCAAATGCGGGAGGCGAAGGCCCGGTTCGGCGAACTGCTCCGGAAGACCCTTGCCGAGGGTCCTCAGATCGTCACCTACCGAGGCGTGGAGACGGCGGTCGTAGTCCCGATCGAGCAGTGGCGCCGGATGCAACGCCCAGCACGACGGAGCATCAAGGAGTGGTTGCTCGCGCCGGAGGCACGCACTGAGACGCTGGTGCCACCAAGGGAGCAGTTCGCCCGTCGCCCACTGCCGACATTCGACTAGCCCACTGACCACTGCAACGATGCGAGGATCGTTCGGTGGAGCGCCGACGCGACCGCCACGAGACGCCGGACGGGTTCACCCCAGGATCCGACGCTCCACGCTCGTGTCGATCCCGCGCTCCTCTTTCCGCGCCAGTCTCTGCTCCGCATCACGGGCATGAATGCCGTGTTCGGCAAGCCGTTTCCTGCCCTCGTCCATCCGGCGCTTGACATCCGACACAGTCATAACGCTCGGCTCAGACAGCACAAGTTTCACTCCCAACGCACGAGCGATGCGCGCCAGCGTGGAGTATCTGGCATCCACCCCTCCTAGTTCGATACGCGACAGGTTGGGCTGAGCGATACCTGTCATCGCCGACAACTGCGAAAGCGTGATGCCCCGATCGGTGCGAATCTTCCTCAGCTCTCGATACACGGCAACCCAACTATAGCGAATGTGATATATAGCCACGGCAGGGGCGGGTCAAGACGCTCGTATCGAGCAGGTAGCTCACCGCCATGCGTCACTGCGATCGACAAGGTCGGCCTTGGCCAGGATGTCCAGCGCCCTGGTCATCCGAGGATCGCGGTCTGTCCCCGCAAGGCGAAGAGCCCGGTTCACGGTTTCCTTGATCGTCACCGTACCGAGTTCTGCTCGCGCTGCGGTCAAGGCCTCTTCGTCGATATCGATTAAGCGCTTCGCCATGGCCCGAGCATATACGTTCAACGGCCGATATATACGGTAAGAGGGCGTTGTCCGAGTTGAGTCGAGCCTCGGTGTACACTCCAGAGGGTTCCACCCCGAGATGGCGGTGGTTCAGAGCAGAGATGCGGCGGAACGCTGGCTTGGCCTAGTGCGATTCAGGATCGAACTAACCAGCGTATCCGCCGCCTGCATAGACTAACGGCTGGAACAGGTCAGTCAGAAGTCTTACCTGGATTCTTCACTTTCAGCAGCTATACACCGGTTGTTTAAAACTGTTGCGGTCATCCGCGCTCGGCTTCGAGGCGGAGGACCGAACCGGAGGCGGTTAGTACGTACACCTCTCCGGCGTGGTCGGTGCCGAAGGCGACCACCTGGCCGGCGTTGCCCACCTGCTCGGTCCAGTCGTGCGGCTCGTCGAAGGACTCCTCTATCGGGAAGCTGCGCAGGTATCCCCCGCAGTAGTCGGAGAACAGGTAGTGGCCGTACAACTCCGGGATCTCCTCACCCCGATACACCACTCCCCCGGTGATCGAGCAAGTCCCGGAGTCGGTGTGAGGAACCTCGAGCACCGGCAGGGTCAGGCCCGAGGCATCGCAGTCGGTGGGCGGATCGAAGCAGTGGAGCCCTTCGGTGATCGGCCAGCCGTAGTTCAACCCGGCGGCGGCCACCGGAGCCACCGACACCTCCTCGAAGTGGTTCTGGCCCACGTCGGCGATGACGATCAGGCCGGACGGATGGTCGATCACGAAGCGCCACGGATTGCGCAGGCCGACCGACCACACATCCGGGGCGGGGAAGGGATTGCCGTCGGCGGGAGACGCGATACCGGGCACGGAGACGTCGAACCGGAGCAGGGCGCCCAGGGGGGTCCGCTCGTTCTGGCCGTGGCCGAACTGGTCATTCGCCCCGCCCCCGTCGCCGAGGCCCAGATAGAGGTGGCCGTCGGGGCCGAAGGCGATCGTCCCACCGTTGTGGTTGGGGGCGGGCTGGGCAAGGCGGAACAGCACGGCCCCCTCCGGGTCCGCCGTACCCCCGGCGACCGCGAATTCCGCCAGGACGGTGTCCCCGTTGAGGGCCGAGTAGTGGACGAAAAGGCGGCCGGAATCCGGGTAGTCAGGATGGAAGGCGAAACCCAGCAGGCCCTGCTCGCCCCGGTTGCGGACCCGGTCGCTGATGTCCAGAAACGGCTCGTCGGCCAGCCCGCCGTCCCCGTACAGCCACAGGCGGCCTTCCTTCGAGGCGATTGCCAGGAGCGAGCCTGGCACCGGCGCCAGGTCGATCGGGAAGGGTAGGTTCGCCACCTCGCGATAGGCCAGGGAACGGAGCGGCGGGAGGGTCGTTGTGGTCACGACCTCCGGTGCGGCCGCCGTTGTCGGAGGCAAGGTCGTGACGGTCGGCTCGGGTGCCTCCTCCGGCCTCCGCTCCGTGGTGTCTACTTCGGCCATTGCCACGGAAGTCGTCGTGCTTGCGAGAACGGGCGCCGCCGTGGTCGAGGTGGGGGTGGACGTCGTAGTGGTCGGCGCCGTAACCACATCGGGCTGCTCGGGAGCGCCGCACGCCACCAGCGTCAACACGAGAACGAGCGGTGCCGTCATCCATCTGCGCATGCGAGTAAACAGTATCGTCACCCAAGCCACCTAGCCGCAGTGGGGTGCGACACGCACCGTCCCAGCAGTCAATCATGTAGCAAGCTGCTAAACTTGCCCAAGCTGTGCGGTGGGCAGTGGAGTCGAACCACAGCCGGGAGGTATCTCTCCCGACTCCGGGTGTCTCAGGCCCGGTCCTGTACCGACAGGCAATACCCACCAAGTTCAAGGCGACGGGCGGCAGCTACGGTTGCCGCCCGAACCCTTCGACCCTTCCAACCCCCTCCACGTTTTCACACAGCTCCTTGGGTGCGACAGACACACCCCTGGAGACGACACACCCAGAGAGCCACGCCCGCACGAACCGCCGGAACTGGACCCTCCGGGCCTTTGGTCACGGGGGCGGGGAAAAATCATCCCGTTAGGCGGAATCAGGTCAAGAAGTGCTCTGGTACAGGTGCCGGAGGGCCCTATACCCAGCATGGTAACATTGTTTCGCCGATCCGGGTGTCACACTAGATACATTAAGTCCCGTTCGTAGGGTCCGCCACGGGGACGCGTGACGCCGGAGGCAGCCTCCGCCGGTGCTACCGTCCAAGAGTCCCCGATCCTGGACTTCGACCTTGGCCGAACTGGTGCGAAACGACCGCAAGACCATCTTCGGTTGGGCCATGTACGACTGGGCCAACTCCGCCTTCATCACCACTCTCGGGGCCGTGGTCGCTCCGTTCTTCGCCTCGGTGATCGTGCCGGAGGGAGGATGGAACGGCTGGTCGGCCGAGACCATCTGGGCGGCGGTGGTGTCGATCGGCTCCACGATCCTGTTCCTGAGCATGCCGATCCTCGGGGCGATAGCCGATTTCAACTCGGCCAGGCGCAGATTCCTCCGCAACTGCGCCGTGGCGGGGGGAATCCTGGCGCTGGTGCTGCCCTTCGTACCCGACGGCGCGGTTCCCTGGTTCCTCGTGATCGCCGTCACCGCCCACATCGGCTTCGTGGCGGCCAACGTGTTCTACGACGCCTTCCTGCCGGGCCTGACCACGGAGGACACCATCGACCGGGTGTCCTCCAAGGGCTACGCGTTCGGCTACGTGGGCGGCGGGCTCTACCTGGCGCTGGGTCTGGCCCTGATCCTGTCCAGCGGCGACGGCGGCTTCACGGGGCTGTCGACCAGCGGTGCCGCCCGCGTCGTGATCTTCGGCTCCGGAGTGTGGTGGATGGGGTTCGCGGCCTACGCCCTGCGCCGCCTGCCGGAGGTCGGCGAGGCCTCCCCCATGCCCCCCCGCTACCGCGGGATGCGACCCTGGCGCGCATATGCGGCCATCGGCTTCGGCAGGACCATCCGCACGGCCAGGAAGCTGGTCGGGTACCCGCAGCTGCTGCTGTTCGTGGTGGCCTTCCTCTTCTATAACGACGGCACCCAGACGGTGATCAACATCTCGGGGTCGTACGCAGCCGAGACCCTGGATCTCGAACTAGCGGAGATCTCGACCGCGTTTCTCATCGTCCAGTTCGTCGCCTTCGGGGGAGCACTCTTCTTCGGGATGCTGGCCGACCGGATCGGCGCCAAGCGGGCCATAATCTGGTCGCTGGCCGGCTGGACCCTCATCGTGGTGGCGGCCTACTTCCTGCCCGCCGGGCAGGCCATGCCGTTCTACATCATCGCCGTGGTGGTCGGATGGGTGCTCGGGGGCGTTCAGGCACTCAGCCGTAGCCTGTACGCGTCGATGATTCCGGAGCAGGCCGCCGCCGAGTTCTTCGGCTTCTACAGCGTCTTCTCCAAATTCTCGGCCATCTGGGGGCCGCTCGTGTTCAGCGTGGTGAGCCACAGGACCGGATCCGGGCGCCCGGCCGTTCTTTCCATCGTCGCGTTCTTCGTGATCGGAGGCTTCCTGCTGGCGAAGGTGAACGTGGACGAGGCGCGGGCTTCAGCAAAGGAGTGGAACGCCGGCTGAGACCGACCGGAACCACCCGGCCGACCACCCCCCGGCGGCCACACCGGTCAGCGCCACTACCATTCCCGAAGCTCGGGAGGTTCAGATGAAGATCACGCAAGAGTTCCAGGTAGCGGGCAGCCCCGCCAACGTGTTCGCCTTCTTCCAGGACGTGGCGTCCGTAGCCCAGTGCATGCCCGGCGCCGAGCTCACGGACGACCACGGCGACGGCAGCTACACCGGTTCGGTCTCGGTCCGCCTCGGCCCGATGACAGCTCGGTTCGAGGGCCGCGCCACCATCACGTCCGACCCGGAGGCGATGACCGGCAACATCGTCGGCAAGGGCGTGGACCGGAGGGGCGGTTCGCGAGGCAACGTGACCGTCGACTACGCGCTGGCGGCCTCGGACGGAGGCACCACGGTGGCCGTCGATGCCGACATCACCATCTCCGGCACCGCGGCGCAGTTCGGCCGTACCGGGCTGCTCAACCAGATCACCCAGCGCCTGATCCAGCAGTTCGTGGACTGCCTCGAGGCGAAGCTCGGGGCGGAGGACCCCGAGGATGCCGCCGCGATCGAAGCCGGAGAGGTGAAAGGCGTTTCCCTGGTGGCGTCCACGGTGGGATCCAGCGTCGCCAGGGGCGCCAAGAAACTGCTCGGACGGGACTGATCCCGCCGGCGCGGCCAGGTCGTTAAGGCAGGCTCGCTTCGATCACGTAGTCCAGGCAGGCTATGAGCGCCTCCATGTCCGAGCGGGGTATGGAGGGCCAGAGCCCGATCCGGAGATGGTTGCCGTCCTTGTGATAGGGCTCGGTGTCCACTATCCCGTTGGCCCGCAGGGTGGCCGCCAGTTCGGCCCAGGCCAATGGCCTGTGGAAGTCGATGGTGCCCCCGACCGGTGAGCGCATGCTCGGCTCCGCCACGAACGGCTGCGCCATCGGGTGTTGCTCGGCCCATCCGTAGAGCAAGGCGGCGTTGTCGGCGCACCGCTCGGAGGACCAGGCCATGCCGCCCTTCGCGTTCATCCAATCCACGGTGTCGGCCAGCATGAAGATCGTGGCCAGGGCGGGCGTGTTGTAGGTCTGGTCGTTGACCGACTTGGACACCGCGGACGACAGCGACAGGAACGGGGGGATCCACCGGCCCGACCCGGCGATCCTCTCGATTCTCTCCAGCGCTCTCGGCGAGCACAGGGCCACGTACAGCCCGCCGTCCGCTCCGAACGCCTTCTGCGGCGAGAAGAAGTAGACATCGAACTGCCCGGGATCGACCGGCACCGCCCCGGCCGCGGACGTGGCGTCCACCACGGTCAGGCCGTCCGCCTCGACCCTCCGGACGGGCATGGTGACCCCGGTGGAGGTCTCGTTGTGGACCAGGGCGTAGAGATCGATGCGGTCTGACGGAGACGGTAAGGGATGGGTGCCGAGCGGCGACTCGATCACTTCGGGCGCTTCGAGGTGCGGGGCGCCGGTGACCACCCCGACGAACTTCGAGGAGAACGCTCCGAACTTGAGGTGCTGGCTGGCCCGCTCGATCAGGCCGAAGGCGGCCGCGTCCCAGAAGGCCGAGGCGCCGCCGTTACCCAGCACCACCTCGTAGCCGTCGGGCAGGCCGAACAGGTCGGTGAGCCCGGACCTGACCCGCCCCACCATGTGCCGCACCGTGGGGCGGCGGTGCGAGGTGCCCATGTAGGACCGGCCCGATTCCGCGAGGCGGTCCAAGGTGCCCTGGCGGACCCTGGTGGGGCCGCACCCGAACCGGCCGTCGGCGGGCAGCAGGTGGCGAGGTATCCGGATCGGGGTGTCTTCTGGCATGTATATCGTTCCCTCTCCAGGACCCGATACGGAGAACGTGATGTCAGGATTATCGCAGCGAATCGAATCCATGGCCGAATCGGCCACCATGGCGATCACTGCCAAGGCGAGGGCCCTGCGGGCCGCCGGTCACGACGTGATCGGCTACGGAGCCGGCGAGCCCGACTTCCCCACCCCCGAGCCGATCGTGGCCGCCGCCATAGCCGCCGCCGCCGACGTGGCCATGCACAAGTACACCCCGGCGCCCGGCCTCCCCGCGCTGCGGGAGGCGGTGGCCGCCAAGACGCTACGGGACTCGGGCTACGAGGTGACGCCGTCGCAGGTGATCGTCACCAACGGGGGCAAGCAGGGCGTCTACACGGGGATCCACTGCCTGGTCGATCCCGGCGACGAGGTGCTGCTGCCGGCGCCCTTCTGGGTCACCTACCCCGCCGTGGTCGAGTTGGCCGGAGGGGTCACAGTCCCCATCGACACCGATGAGCGCAGCGGGTTCAAGGTGACGGTGGATCAGCTCGAGGCCGCTTACACGCCCCGGACCAAGCTGCTGATCTTCGTCTCCCCCTCCAACCCGACGGGCGCCGTGTACAGCGCGGCCGAGATAGCCGAGATCGGCCGCTGGGCGGTGGATCGCGGCGTGTGGGTACTGACCGACGAGATCTACGAGCACCTCGTGTACGGGGACGCCTCGTTCGCGTCGCTGCCGGTGGAGGTCCCGGAGCTGGCCGAGCGGTGCGTGATCGTCAACGGAGTGGCGAAGACCTACGCCATGACCGGATGGAGGGTGGGCTGGATGATCGCGCCCGACCACGTGATCAGAGGGGCGACCAAGCTGCAGGGCCACCTGACATCAAACGTGGGCAACATCGCGCAAGCCGGCGCCGTCGCCGCCGTGTCCGGTCCCCTCGACGATGTCCACATGATGCGCGAGGCGTTCGACCGGCGCCGCAAGATCATGCACCGGATGCTCAACGAGACCCGGGGCATCGACTGCATCGAGCCGCAGGGGGCCTTCTACTGCTTCGCGTCGGTGCGCGGCGCGCTGGGCCGCCGCGTCGGCGACGCCCGTCCCGCCACCTCGCTGGAACTGGCCGACGTCTGCATAGACCAGGCCGGGGTGGCATTCGTGCCCGGCGAGGCATTCGGGGCGCCGGGCTACGCCCGCTTCTCCTACGCCCTGGGCGACGAGGATCTGGTAGCGGGTTTGGAACGACTCCAGGATCTCCTCGGCACCAAATAGCCCAAGGCGACTGAGCGAGTTCACGACCGGTCGTACACCCGGGTGGCCGGTCTCCTCAGGCCCTGCGACGGCCACATCCCGGCCTCAAACCGTCGTCCTCCATGAACGCCAACCCACTTTGTCATACCTGATCACCGGGCAACTGAGTAGCCTGCCGAAGCTCGCCGCTGGGAACGCTAAGACCGCCTGCGCGCGGCAACGGGCCTAGGACGTCACAGCCTCGCTCTACTCTCCATAATTACACCGAGCGTAATTACAATTGTGTAAGCTGAATGAAACGGGAGGACCCAACGTGGTGAACCATGCCCAGCCGCGGCAGAGTACGGCCACATCAAGCTTTGGTGCCGGACGGCGCGAGGGCCACGACTCCTCAGCCTTCTATGCGCGGTTCCCGGCCCCGGATCTATCGTCCGATGACAGAGTCAAATGGGCAGACGGGTTCGACGAACCCCAGCCTCTTCTCGGAGACAGCCGTAGCATGGACCGGCTTCCCGATAACTGCGTGGCTCTGGTAGTCACCTCACCCCCCTACTTCGTGGGCAAGGAGTACGAGGAGGCAGTAGCCGGCCGGGAGGTTCCAGAGTCCTATGTGGAGTACCTGACTCTTCTGCGCGACGTCTTCGGAGAGTGCGTCCGCGTGCTCGAACCGGGTGGACGCATGGCCATCAACGTTGCCAACCTGGGCCGCAAGCCATACCGGAGCCTCAGCGCCGACGTGATACGCATCCTCCAGGACGATCTCGGGCTCCTTCTGAGAGGCGAGATCATATGGCGCAAGGCCAAGGGTGCCAGCGGTTCGTGTGCGTGGGGATCGTGGCGAAGCCCGGCCAACCCAGTTCTACGGGACGTGACCGAACGGGTTGTAGTCGCCAGCAAGGGCCGTTTCGATCGCGCCCGGACCAGACCACAGCGTCGAGCCGATGAACTTCCACACAAGCCGACGATCACGCGGGACGAGTTCATGGAGGCTACCCTTGATGTCTGGGACATCCCCCCCGCCCACGCTGGACGCGTCGGCCATCCGGCACCCTTCCCCGTGGATCTTCCGGCGCGTTTGATCGCGCTATACACCTACGAACAGGATCTAGTGCTCGACCCTTTCATGGGATCGGGGACAACACTGGTGGCGGCGGTCAAGGCCCGCCGCCGCGCCGTTGGTTACGACATCGACCCCACCTATATTGAGTTGGCCAAGGCCCGCATTGCCGAATCTAGCTAGGGACCGAGAGACCGAAAACGCGCATCCGTTCGTAGTCAACGCGTGACTCCCACGTGGACCAACCTGGGGATTCGCATCACAGCCCGAGATAGCCATGCCATCCCTGAAAACTGAACTCACCGAGATCGTGACTGGGCTGGGCATGCTCGGAATCGAATGCGTAGACGATGCTCTGAACGCACCTCCGGCGGAGATGCTTAATGTAACAACCCGGGAATTCAATCGCCTTAAACATGCTCGCAAAGCCGGAGAGCATCAGAGACTGTTCGAAGAGGCCTGGGAAAACGGTCAGGCCTTCGCATCATCGGTGGACGGACTTCGGAATCGCAAACCAAGACGTGTCGAATGGAAGGGGAGCCATAGGCCTCCCGGCTACGAACAAGTGCCAGCCGATCTCCGAGTCGACCATGTGTACTTGGTAAGTTGCAAGTACAGATCGAAGATCCTGTACAACGCCTCCCCTGCCCACCTATTCGACCGGATGCTCACCACGCGCCGAGGGAGAGCGGTCGATTGGTACTCAGATGCGGCCCCTGACGAATACCAGAATCTCTACCAAGCATGCCGACGATTCGTGGGAAGCAGGGATCTACCAGACGCAGTGACAGATCTGGCGAAGGAGCATCGGCTCGGGCTGAAGAACCGGTTGCCACGTCGCTGGCCAAAGAACCTAGTGATGCCATACCGGCAGTTCTGCGATGCGGTCTCCACGGCGTCGGCCCAGCGATGGCAGAAATCTCTCGGTACCAACAAGGGGACACTCGAGGAGATGCTATGGCGACTACTTCGCCTGCAGCCTGCGCCGTACTTCATCCTGGGTGCCAACCCCAGGAAAGTTCCAATGCGATTCCGGGTGGACACCCCGTGGGACTTCCGCCAACGATACAGGTTCGACTCATTCGAGGTTGAACCTGATAGGAGCGCCGGGCAACCCAAGGTCAAATGGCTCGGAGTCCTCACAGACAAAGTCCCGGATGAGAAGGTCCATGTCAAGGGGCATGTCGAGGTGCGGTGGAGTCATGGCAGGTTCAGTGGCGCGCCCGAGGCGAAAGTCTACCTAGACACACCCTACGAGCAGACGCCCGGCTACTCCTATCTGCGTTGATCTGGACTAGAAGGCCGATCTGACCGGCTCGGCACCCGTCTACCTGCGAATGGTTAGGGCCACGTGTTCGGGTCTCACGGGGGTGCGGTTGAGTTCCAGGCCGGTGGCGTCGCGGATAGCGGCCACCACCGCAGCGGTTGACGAGACGGTGGGGGGCTCCCCCACTCCCTTGGCGCCGAAGGGGCCGAAGGAATTGGGTTCCTCGATCACCTCGATCTCGACGGGCGGAGCGTCCAGGAAGGTGGGCAGCAGGTAGTCGGTGAAGGTGGGGTTCTTGATCACACCGTCCTCGACCGCGATCTCCTCGAGGGTGGCCAGACCAATCCCCTGCATGGTCCCGTCCTCAATCTGGCCCACCACCGAACGGTGCGTGATCGTCAACGGAGTGGCCAAGACCTACGCCATGACCGGATGGAGGGTGGGCTGGATGATCGCGCCCGACCACGTGATCAGAGGGGCGACCAAGCTGCAGGGCCACCTGACATCAAACGTGGGCAACATCGCGCAAGCCGGCGCCGTCGCCGCCGTGTCCGGTCCCCTCGACGATGTCCACATGATGCGCGAGGCGTTCGACCGGCGCCGCAAGATCATGCACCGGATGCTCAACGAGACCCGGGGCATCGACTGCATCGAGCCGCAGGGGGCCTTCTACTGCTTCGCGTCGGTGCGCGGCGCGCTGGGCCGCCGCGTCGGCGACGCCCGTCCCGCCACCTCGCTGGAACTGGCCGACGTCTGCATAGACCAGGCCGGGGTGGCATTCGTGCCCGGCGAGGCTTTCGGGGCACCCGGCTACGCCCGCTTCTCCTACGCCCTTGGCGACGAGGACCTCGTGACCGGCCTCACCAGGCTCCAGGACCTCCTGGGAACCGCCTAACAGATCACCCGGGATGTCGATTTACTCAATACCCTGAGTAAAAATACTCAGTACGTTGAGTAATTCGTATCGTTCCAGGTCAGAACGCTAATCCAACCCGACCGATGACTTCCAGCCCATCCGAACCCCTGATGGCTCCGCCGCTTCGAGACAGAAGGCGAAGCGGGGCTTAGGGACCGCTACTCGAGGCCTCATCGCAGCCCGGGGACGCATACCCACCCAGGTGGAGGACCGGGTGGTGGCCGACCGCATAGAGCATCGGGAGGGGCCGCATCTGATGGCCGGCCGGCTCGGTGTGCCCCGTTCCACGATCTATGCGGTGTTGCGCCGTCGTGGCCTGGCGCGTTTGTGTGATCTGGACCAACCCACGGGTGTTCCCATCCGCTACGCGCGGGATTGTCCAGGAGAACTGGTCCATGTCGACATCAAGAAGGTGGCCAAAGTCCCTGATGGGGGCGGATGGCGAGCACACGGACGGTGCCGGGCCGGTCGCACCCAGCGGTCGGTTACGAATGCGTCCATTCCATGGTGGATGACCACAGCCGCTTCGCCTATTCAGAGATCCACGACAACCGGAGAAGCGAAACCTGCGCCGGCTTCATCCTCCGAGCCGCCCAAACGTTCGCCACCCTCGGGTATCGCATCGACCGGGTAATGACCGACAACGCCTGGGGCTACCGCAGAGGCAAGGCATTCGCGGACGCGCTCGCCCAGTCGGGCGCCGCCCACAAACTCACCCGACCGAACCGGCCCCAGACCAACGGCAAGCCGAACCCGGACGTTGTCTCCTCGGTGGAAAGGGGTCGACACGGCCAATAACCAATGTAAGCCTCTCTACCTACTATGCTACTTACACCATGGGTTCGTGCGCGCAGCGTCGGTGGATTGAAGCCCTTCCGGTCGGGTCGGTGTTCCGGTCGGGAGAAGTGCCAGGCCGGTCACGGTCCGCGGTCCACGCGTTCTTGAGCCGCGAGACAGCGAAAGGCCCCAAGGCTGCTCTGTGCGACCGGCTCGGCCCTGACCTGTACTGGAAACCGACCCGTGACATCTACGGCTGCCCGCAGCTGCCCCCGTTCGACGAAGTGATGCGGAAGGTCGCAGGGCCGGGGTTCGGTGTCGCCGGCCACGCGGCCGGTCGGGCCGTCGGATGGCTGACACACGGCGGCGAAGAACTGGTCGGTGTAGCCGCGGTGGGTTCGCCCCCCACAACACGTCCAATGCCCGGCTTCGTCATCCGTAGGCGGTCCAACCAACGGCGGCAGGAATTGAACCCCGTCGAGGTGGCCTACCTGGAAGCGGTTCGGTTCTTCGACACGTGCGCAGAAGTCGGATGGGAAGAAGCGTTGCGGATAACGGCTGCCACCGTCGAGCATCATCGGACGGTACGCCCGGATGTTCTCATGTGGGCCGCCCGGTCAGAGCGTTGCGACAACGCGGCGCAGCTGCGGTCCCGGATAGCGGAAGTCTGCGACGTGGTCGAAGGGCACCTCACCCCCCCTGCCCGTAGGGAACCCCTTCCGGTCTGGCCGGGCCGCCCCGCGGTGTTGGAAGCGGCGCATCTGCCTGCCCTGATCCAGACAGGCGAAGACGGCCGGGGCCGGGTTGTGCCCGTTTCGCAGTTCATCAAAGACTGGGCGCACTGGCCCGACAACCGGGCCGCGATGTGCGAACGGGAACCGACCGGTCCGAATCGGTTGGACCTTGTCCGGATCGCTGCCACCGTCCACGCGTTATGCGACCGCGACGCTGTCGCGATACCACCCTGGGTGTGGCGGCACCGATGGCACGAAGACATCCTGATATACGGAGGCCGGCCGCTTAACCAGCGGGACCGGCTCAACGCGTCGCCTGCCTGCGAATACCATCGCGTCTGGTTCGCGCAGCATCACATAATGGACTACCGGGTGCATGGCATCTGGACCGGCCAAGTCGCATGACCCTCTTCCACATGGATCGAGTCTTGGCACTGCTCCAGGCTGTCGACGATCAGCTCCAAGACGGACCGCCCATACACATCCGAGTTGGGGGCGGTGTCGGGATGATGAGAGTCAATCCCCACCGGCTCACGGAGGACGTGGACGTGTTCGACCGTTCGTACCCAGACGAGCTACACCGGGCCGCGGCCGCTGTCGCCAAGAACGAAGGGCTTCCTGCCGACTGGCTGAACAACGACATCGCCCACTTCGGTATCGACACGGAAGGGTTCGACACGGACCCAGCGCCTCTCTTCGCCGGGCGGCGGCTCGTTGTCACATGTTTCAGCCTGCGCGCACTGCTCGCGCTCAAGCTCCTCGCTGGACGCGAAACGGACACCAATGACATATTGCTGCTCATGCGCGAAACCGGGCTGACCAGCCCAGCGGGGCTCAGAGAGATGCTCGACGACTACTTGGGCTACCAGGAGACGAAGAGCAGCCGTGACTGGGCCTACGCCCGTGTCGAAGATCTATGCGCCGACTACCGCACGATGAGATGGGCGCGCTAGACGACTAGCTGGGCTAGGTGAGAGACTAGGTGACAGGCCGATACGGCGCCGGCCAGGCCCCCTAACCCGCGAGCTCAACACCCCAAAACCCGAAGAGACCGTGGTGGTGGGGTGGGGAGTTCTACACCACCTCAGACCTGGGCCTCCTGCAACCCGCCCAGAGGACTCCACAATTGATTGGGCAAAGACTCCACATCTTCCCACCGGGTGAGAATGGACAGTAACCGTTCTGGCCTCGCCTGAGCGCATGGGCCCTGGGTGTGGGCTGGAGAACTGTCGCTTACCGGGACCTGAGGATGCGGGACGAGGCAGGTCGCCTCGTCAACCCAGCGGGCGAGGCCCCGATGCGAGACCCGGACACTCACCCGCCGATCTCACCAGCGAACAGCGACCACAGGAGCCGATGGTCGCACACTGCCCACAAGCCGCTATCTATGCGGTCCGGGCTCCACGAGACCACTCGAAACATTGGATATGACATAATCAAAACAGTCAGATCCTCGCATGCATGATTGAGTCATAAGTGGAAGCCTGAGCTAATCCAACCCGACCGATGACTTCCAGCCGATCCGAACACCCTGACCGATGAGCGTGTACTCCCCTGCCGGAAGCCACAACTGGTATTAGGGTTGAAGGCACAACCGGCGGGGATGGACTGAGCTTTGGTCCCGGTCCGCGAGCCATAAGCGGTTCCCCTGCTGGACCATGCAGAGCGTGCCTCGCTTCGGCGGGGCACGAACGCGTCTGGAAGGAGTGTGGCTCGAAGGTGTGCCTCGGTTTCGTTGACGAGTCGGGCACCCACCCGAGTAGCCGTGTGACGGTCGTGGCAGGCATGATGATCCACGAAAGAAGATGTCTGGCATCTGCAGCAACGCCTCTGCCCTGAAACGCGCCCAAGGCCCAATCCGCTCCTGGTCCGGGCAAGAACTGCCTGGTCAGAACAACCAGAACATAGTTATGGCAAACTTGTTCGGGTTTGATTCCTCAGTAACAAGTATGACAAAACCCCACCGTCAGTACGCCAGACAGGCAGCCTCTTTAGTGAGGGAAGGCCAGCCCGTCAGCGAGGTGTCCGTATGGCGCTTAGTGGGCTGTCGCCTTCCGTCGGGCTGGGTGCTCGCTGCATGCCCTACACCTATTGCGACCCGACTAGTACATAGTGTGTGCCTCGCCGCTCGCCTCGCCGCTCAAGACGGCCGGAGTCCACTAAGCCAGCAAGTACCGACAGAGCACTGGTCCGGTCCAACCCCGTGCGGCGCCGTACCAGAGCGTTGGTAACGGGCCCCTCCCGTGCTAGGTCGATCACGAGCGACTCGACCTCCTCATTCGAAAGAGCGAACGCGAACGGAACCTGGTAATAGTCATTGACCTGGCGCGAGTGACCAGCATCGGGCACCGACCGCCTGTGCACTCCCGAAGAAGGTGTCAGATCGGTGCCGATCAGGTACCCGGCGCCCCCCCTCTCACCGTGCTGTATGAGCAAACCCTGATCTCTGAGCCGCTGGAGAGCCTGCCTAGCCGTACGGCTGTCGACTCCGAGTATTTCTCTTGCCCGCGCGTTCGTCAACACCTCACCGCGGGCAGCAAATACCAAAAGGAGCCGATCACGGGGCGCCAATGCCCCGCTCTGTTCGAGTTCGGTTATCCAGACCCTTTCCTCGGGCGCCACGACTCCGGCCAGCGGCAATACGACCCTCACCGATGATCCGTCGTCTCGGAACCTCGGCGGCTCCAATAGGTTGGATGCCATCTCGTCCTGCATGACATCAACTCCGCGACCAGCGTCTTCGGCAAGGCCAAACCTCCGGAGCGTTCTTATGACTTCAAGGTTGCGGGCCGAGCTCTGCTCACGGATGTTGTCGACCGTCACCGGTTCCGGTAGTCCCCCGGGAGACGTCACCACGATCCGATCGGGACGGATCTCGACCCGGATGGACACACCCCCAGCCTCGTAGGACCGGTGGGCGACCGCGTTGGCGATCGCCTCTCGCAGGACGACCTCGGGCATGCGGGGCAACTCGTATCTCGTTACGCCCACCACGACAAGTTCATAACCGATCTCATCAAGGACCACCGCAGTCGCTGCCCCTACCTGGACGGGCAGGGTGCCGGTGATTTCCACCCGACGGTCTTCAATGTGGCCCTCGCCGCGGTACCTGAACACCTCGACGAACGTCTTGCCCAGGACCCGGTGCGGATCCGGGAGAAGGTAAAGAACTCCTGCCACCGTCAACTTGCACGCCTCGCCCTGGCGCTCGGCAAAACCGCGCTCCTCCAGACGATCTTCTATTCCCTCGTCTCCCCATGACCATGCCCGTGCGAGATCAGCCAGCAGATCCGGGTCGGCGTCATCAAGGTTGGTATCAGTGGGAGTGGTCTCGAAGCGGTGGAGCGAACGATCAGCGAGAAAGCGAGAAAGCTCAGATCCCACCATGGCCCGATTCGATGCGCCCCGCCTTACAAGCAGGCGACCGTCGCTCGTCTGGGCAAATCCTTCGATACGGCGAGAGACGGCAATCACAACTAACGGCTTACCTTGGACCCTCAAGTCACATATTTCATAACGTCCTGGATCATTAAGATTGCCTATCCATTCATGGAGGTCCTTGTGTCTCTTACCATTGGGGGCGGCTCCCTTTATACGAGCCTTGTCATCGACCCCGATGAGGATCACACCACCGTCAGTGTTTGAGAAAGCCACAACAGCCGCCGTGATGCGTTTTTGCGAGAACCCCTCTTTGAACTCAACGTGAATGCTCTCGCTATGGAATCTTTCGGCGAACTCCTGGGCCGTAAGGTCAGAAGGCCGCGGCTCGTTGCTTCGGGGGTGGAAGAGTGGATATGTCATACTTGTTATGCGCGTTAGGTTATCAGACAAGTATGTCATAACTATGGCATACCTTGGCAGTGCCGCGACGGGCGGCCATCTCGCGTCAGCGTTCAACTAATTCGCCGGCGGCCTTCGTCAGCGAGAACGGATGGGCGACGTGTTCGGGACGGACGGGGGTGCGGCTGAGTTCCAGGCCGGTGGCTTCGCGGATGGCGGCGACCACGGCGGCCGTTGACGAGACGGTGGGGGGCTCCCCCACTCCCTTGGCGCCATAGGGGCCGAACGAGCTCGGTTCTTCGGTCACCCCGATCTCTATAGGCGGTGCGTCCAGGAAGGGCCGGCCTCTAGGTTCTCGGCGCGGATCCGTGATTCCTTGCTGATCGAGAGCGCCTTCTCCGGACGTGACCCGGGAATCGGACACTGCCTGGCCGGGTTGGGCACGATGACTCGAACTGTGGATGGCCACCGGCCGTCGGCCACTTCCTGAACCCCCTTGGAACCGACAGGTCAGTGTAGATTCTTACATTATATATTGACCAGTGTTCGTTATCTGGCTCCTGATCGTGGCTATGTGCGCCGTATATGGCCTTAGCCGGGTTCATTGTGTGTATAAGATGTTCATGCTATGCGATGGCGGCGTGTATTCTCCACACGTACTACACACACTGTGTGTGGATGCAGACGTCGTGGTGATGTAAGCAACGAGGCACCCCCCTTTACCTTGTTGGGTGGCTCTGATGTGTGAGTATCGGGGCTGGTTTG
>WTGI01000051.1 GCA_011523635.1 Acidimicrobiia bacterium | reverse complement strand
CATCGCTCTGCTGTTGCCAGAGCAGGGGGCCATCGTCCAATCCCGCCAAGATGAGAGCGGTCGGCTCCTCGCCCAGACGGGCCTTCGTCCATCCGGCCTCTCGGAAGAGCCGGGCATGTTCGGGAGAGACGACCACAATCGCTTCTGACATTCCGGCCAGCTTCGGGTGCGCGACCATCCGCAGCTGCAAAGCCAGGGTCCTGGCGAGCGACTCGGGTGTGCGCGACTTCTGGTCGACCACCTCGATCGGTCCATGCGCGGCGAAGAGCGTCACCGTGGACTCCTCGGGCCCAAAGCCCCTTTCGGTGGCCAGAGACTCCCAGGGGGAGCCTTCCTCATCCTCCGGGAAGCAGAACGCGAGCTTGCTCGGGCTGCCGAAAGTCGCCTGATCGACGCCCCCGGGGCGAGCGCCGCCGACGTTGCGGACCACCAGGTTTAGGGCCCGGCCGATGGTGAGGTTGGCCCGGTTGCCCTGGCCGAGCACGTTGACACCCGAGTTCATCCCGATGCGCCGCCGCACCGGCCCGTTGACGATCAGTACCGGCCCTGAGAAATAGGTGGTGGCGGACACCCCGTGGATATTGAAACCGGGCCCGGCCGCCGCCTCCACCGCGGCCAGCACCACCGGCAGGTACTCGGGTCGGCAGCCGGCCATCACCGCGTTGATCGCCACCTTCTCCACCGTGCATTCGGCCAGATCGGGTGGGAGGGTGCATAGCACCTGGTCGGGAGGAAGATCGGTGCCCTCCAGCATCCGCGCCACCCGTTCCTCGGTCGGAGGAACGACGGGAAGACCATCCGTCCACCCCCGGGCGAAGGCGGCCTCCACGGGATCCTCGGCAGTCCCGAGTTCGATGCGCTGCGACAACATGGCATGGGGCGAATGGCGCCGGAGAAGCCTCTGGTAGTTGTCGGGCAGCATCGTGTCCGAGCCGCATCCAGGCCGCTGTTCCGGAAGTCCGGCCCCCAGGCCGGTCGCTCCGGTCACGCGTTCCCATCCGGAGCGGTACCACCCGGCCTGCTCGTCGGCCACCTCACCGTCCTCGATCCGGTACACGGTGGGGGTCGTCTCGGTATCGAGACGCCACGAGATGTCCAACTCCCCGTCGTGGACCACCTCGAAACCCTCGGGAAAGCCGGCTTGATCCTGGGAGACGATCACCACGCCGTCCTCCCGCCCGGCGATTTCGGCCAGCACGGGTACCACCAGATGGCAGGTCTCGCAGTCATCCTTGACCACCACCAACAATCCGTCAGCGATAGGCAGGCTCATAGATCATCCCGTGCGTTGCGATCAGCCCAGCGTACCCGCGCTCCCGGCAGCGGCTACCTTGCCGGGGTCTGAGGCCGCGCGTCCCGTCCTTAGAATGGCCTACGGCTCAGGTTTCGAGATCGACCTCGTGGAGGGGAAGAGTCACCACCATGATGAAGCGAGCTATCCCACTCCTCAGCGTGCTGGTACTGGCGGTCCTTGCTTGCTCAGGCGACGGGGAAGCCACCACGACGCCGGCCGAGACCACAGCCACGTCCGCGGGAGAGGTGGCGACAACGGTCGCGGAGGTGACCGTGGCAACACCGCCCACCGGAGGCACCCTGGCCCGGGTTCAGAACCGCGGCGCCTTGCGTTGCGGGGTTGGCGACAGCGCGATCGGTTTCGCCGAGCCCCAGGAGGACGGCTCGTACATCGGCTTTGACGCCGATTTCTGCCGTGCGGTAGCCGCCGCGATATTCGGTGACGCCGACGCCGTGGAGTTCGTGGGCACCACCTCCGCCGAGCGGTTCACCGTGCTGGCCGCCGGCGGGGTCGACGTGCTGTTCCGTACCACCACCTGGACCCAGAGCAGGGACACGGAACTGGGCGGAGACTTCGGCCCCACCACCTTCTACGACGGCCAGCGGATCATGGGCAAGGCCGAACTCGGGTTCACCGACGCATCGACGGTGGCTGACGTGGACGGCGCCCGGATCTGTGCCAACGCCGGTACGACGACCGAGAAGAACATCACCGAGGGCGCCCGGGTGGCCGGCGCCGAGATCGAACTGGTGACCACCGAAGGCACTCCCGAGGCGATGGAGCTGTTCCGTGCAGGTTCGTGCGACCTCATCACCTCTGACGGGTCACGGCTGTTCGGTGAGCGCTTCTCGGCCGTAGCGAACGGGGAGATCAGCGAGGGCGAATGGATCATCTTCCCGAGGTCCCCGATCTCGAAGGAACCCCTCGGTCCCATGTACCGCCAGAACGACAGCCAGTGGGCGGACATCATCAACTGGACGGTGTACGCGCTGGTGATCGCCGACGAGAAGGGCATCACCTCCGCCAACGTCGACGAGATGGTGGCGAACCCGCCCGATCCGGAGGCGGGCCGCCTGCTCGGCGTGGGCGAGGACGAGCTGCAGACCAAGATGGGGCTTCCGGCCGACGCCTTCGCGCAGGCCATTAGAGCGGTCGGCAACTACGACGAGATCCATGTGCGGAACCTGGGGCCCCTGGGCATCACCCGAGCCGGTTCGATCAATGCCCGGTGGACCGAGGGTGGCCTGATCTACGCACCGCCCGCCCGCTGACGGCGAGACTCCGACACTCCTGACGGAAAGTCATCGTGGGCACACAACCAAGGCCC
This sequence comes from Acidimicrobiia bacterium, assembly GCA_011523635.1. Classification (GTDB taxonomy): domain Bacteria; phylum Actinomycetota; class Acidimicrobiia; order Spongiisociales; family Spongiisociaceae; genus Spongiisocius. The sequence goes on along the minus strand of WTGI01000051.1, from coordinate 51,239 downwards.
CTGATCCTTGGGGATGCTGGGCGGCTGACCTGCTGCCCTACGCTCGATCCCTTCTCCTCACAGGATACGGACAGTGGTCCCCTCGACGGGCCGCACATCAGACGGTCGCTCCCTGCTCGTTGACACAGATTTGCCACACGGCTACGGTCATCACGTCCAATGGCAAACCCGCCTGGAAGGTCATTATCAATGGGTGATACTGAAACACGGCTTATAAGCCTCGTAAACAATAACATAGAAGTGGACGGCCAAGCCCTTGACATTCCAGCCGACCTGAAAGTCAGCCTTGTGAATGCCGGCGTATCGTCGATGGATATCATCGCTCTGGCCCAACTTGTCTCCCTGGAGTTCAACGTTGACTTCACCGTTGAGGAGTGCGTCTCGCTCAAGACGCTGAGAGAGGTTGTGGACTTCCTTGACAGCAAGGCGGCCTCAGCCACAAGTCCGTAATCCTCGCTCTTGTAGGGGGTCATGGGGCGAGGGTCAACCGGGAGATGACGATCGAGCGGCCCGAGAACGAGCTCTATACCCACGGGTACCACGAGGCCATTGTCAGCACCTTTGCGCAGCGCACGGCCGAGGAGTGCGCCGCCTTCCTGCTGCCCCACCTGCGTGCCGGCGCAGTGGTGCTCGACATGGGTTCGGGACCGGGGACGATAACCGCCGGGCTGGCCCGACGGGTAGGCCGGGTGATCGGCTTGGACGCCTCCGAGGAGATGGTGGAGGCGGGTCGCAGCCTGGTGAAGGACCGAGGGATCGACAATGCCACCTTCCGGCTCGGCTCCGCCTATGACCTCCCTTGGGGGAACGGCTACTTCGACGTGGTCTACTCCCACCAGTTGCTCCAACATCTGGCCGATCCCGTCCGGGCCTTGCGAGAAGCCCGGCGGGTCCTCAAGCCAGGTGGCCTGCTGGCGGTACGCGAGGCCGACTACGGGACGATGGTCCATGCCCCCACCGATCCGGCTCTCATCCGGTGGCGCGAGCTGTACCACCAGGTCACCGCGGCCAACGGGGGCGAGGCCGACGCCGGGCGCTTCCTGCTGTCCTGGGTCATGAGCGCGGGGTTCGCCGATCCGGTCGTGACGACGCGGACCACGACCTACGCCACGCCTGACGAACGCATCGCCTGGGGCGGTCTGTGGGAGGTTCGGATCATCGAGAGCGACTTCGCCGAGCACGCAACCAGGAACGGGTTGGCGACGCGCGCCGAACTGGTCGAGATATCCGCCGCCTTCCGGCGCTGGACCAGCCGACCCGACGCCTTCTGGGCTTTCCTCCACGCCGAGGTGCTGGCGGTCAACCCGTGATCATCCTCTTGTAGGGCCGGATCCGGACTTTCCTACCCCGTATCGCCGCGGAGTTCTCGCTCGAGGTGGTCCAGGAACCCGGCAGGATCCTTGCGCAGGGAGGCGATCAACTCCCTGTCCGCCGCCACGCGCCAGGCTCCCTCGTCCCCCACCAGCACCGCCGGTAGGGACCCGGCCGCGGCCAGCTGCGACTCGGTCGCCATGTCCCGGTGGATCAACTCGATCGGCACGGCGCTCGCCCGGCAGGCCTCGCTCCACGATCGCTTGCCGAGGGGATTCCATCCGTGGGTCAGCTCGCACAGACCGCAGTCACTCCGGCCCATGACCTTGTCCACGGCGTAACGCAGCTCACCCGACAGCCCACCGTCCGCGTTGTAGATTCCAACGACCCTCACTTGACCACCTCTTGCAGGCAAGTCTTGAACCTGCCCCTGTCCTGTAAACGATAGGCGCCACTCTGGCCGTGAACCACCACGCCCGGCCGTGCCACCTCGCGAACTTCGAGGCGCGACCGGGCCTACCGGGCATAGAATCGAGACATGGCCGGCAGGGGATCCGCGTCGGTTTGCTGACGGTCAGCGCCCGTGAATCAGCAAACGTGAAGGAGGAGAGGATGGACCCGAAATGGCCCGATGGCAAGGCTGTGGCCGCCTTCTTCTCGTTCGACCTCGACGGTGAGTCTTGGCTGCTCTCGGTTGACCGGCGCAACGCCGACCTCCCGATCACCATGTCGCAGGCCGCGTACGGCCCCAAGGTCGGCGTCTACCGCATCCTCGACGTCCTGGCCGAATTCGAAATCCCGTCCACCTTCTTCGTGCCCACATGGGTGGCCGAGCGCCATCCGGGTGCGGTCGAGGCGATCCTCTCCGGGGGCCACGAACTCGGCTTGCACGGCCACATGCACGAGCGCCCGGACCTCCTGTCCGAGGAGGAGGAGATCGAGGTCGTGGAGCTCAGCATCCGGATCCTCACGGAGATGTCGGGCCGAGCGCCCATCGGCCACCGCGCCCCCGTGGCAGAGATCAGCCCGGCCACCAACCGCATCCTCGCCGAGAGGGGTGTCGAGTACACGTCGACCTTCATGGACTCTGTGCATCCGTACTTCCATGATCTCGACGGCCTCTCGCTTCTCGAGCTGCCGATGCACTGGGCAGCCGACGACTGGGGATTCGCGATGGTCTCACCCAATGCCTACCCCGCACCGCACGTCAATCCGGTCACGACCAATGACCACGTCGTGTCCGTGTGGTCGTCCGAGTTCGAAGGTATCCGGGAGGTGGGTGGACTGTTCACGCTCGTCAACCATCCCCAGGTCACAGGCCGTCCATACCGGCTCGACACGTTGCGGCGAACCATCAAGCTCGCCCGCGAGAAGGATGCATGGATCGCGAACGGGGAGGAGATCAACGCTCATTGGAGGTCGCTACCAGCATCGGGGTAGTAGCAACCGCCTTGCCGTTTCGATCTCTTGAAAGTCGACGCTACCTCGCGCCGGTGGCCGGTCTCAGGTTGGAGCAGGGGGAGTCTGACGGATCGCGAGTCCACCCTCGCCGGCCCGGGGCCGGTCAGAACGCCCAGAGACGGGGGATGAAGATGCTGGACAGGATCCAGAAGAGGATGTTGAGCGGCATCCCGGCGCGCAGGAAGTCGGTGTACTTGTATCCCCCGGGGTTGTAGATCATGGTGTTGGTCTGGTAGCCGACCGGCGTGGAGAACCCGGTGGAGGCGGCAAACGTGATGGCCATGAGGAACGGCCGGGGATCCACTCCGATCTGCTCCGCGGTGGAGATGGCGATCGGGGCCAGTAGCACCGCCGCCGCCGCATTGCTCATGGTTTCGGTCATGAGGGCCGCCAGCAGGTAGATGGCCGCCAGGACCGCCACGGGTCCCATGTCCCCCACCAGCCCGACTGCATATTCGGCCATGACACCGGCGACCCCGCTGGTGTTCATGGCTATGCCTAAGGGGAGAACACCGGCCAGGAGGAAGATGACCTGCCAGTTGATGGCGTGGTAGACCTCCTCCGGGCGGAGAATGCGGGTCATCACCAGGGCGACACAGCCGAGCAGGGCGGCGGCCAGGATCGGGAGGACGTCGAACGCCGCCAGACCCACGACCGCCACGAGTATGCCGATGGCCAGCGGGGCCTTGCGCCGCAGGACCGAGCCGGGCACCTCGTTGAGAACGATGAAGTCGCTGCTGTCGCGCATGTCCCGAATGGACGTCTCCTGCGCCTGTACGAGCAGGGAATCGCCCACGTCGAGTTTGATCGATCTGAGCTTGTCGTTGATGGTCTCGCCCCTGCGCTGCATGGCCAGCACCAGCGCCCTGTAGCGGCTCCGGAAGTCCAGGTCCTTGAGCGTGCGCCCTATCAGCGCTGAATCAGGCGCTACCAGGACTTGGACGAGGCGCAGGTCCTCGGTCTGGAGGGTCTCGTCGCGCAACGTGAAGTCGGCGTCTATCCGGAGCCCCATCGTGCCGCGGAGGCGTATCAGGTCCGGCAGGGAACAATGCACGAGCAGCACGTCCTCGGGCTGGATGACCCGACGAAGTGGAGCCCATCCCTCCTCGCCCGCATCGAGGACCCGCAGGACCGTAATGTCGTGGTCCTCTCCGAGGCGGCTGTCGAGCACCGACTTGCCCACCAGCGGCGACCCGCTGCGGACCCTCAGTTCCGTCACGTACTCGCCCAGGTGATACGTGGCCGCCAGTTCCTTCACCTGGCGGTCGGGCAGCAGCCACCGCCCGAAGATCAGGAAGAAGGCAACCCCCGCCACGAAGAGGATCAGCCCCATCCGGGTGAACTCGAACATGCTGAACGATCCGTACCCGGCCTGATCGGAGATCGAACTGACCAGGAGATTGGTGGAAGTACCGATCAGGGTGCACACCCCGCCGAACTGGGAGGCGTACGAGAGAGGTATGAGGAGCTTGGAGGCTGACAGCCGCCGGCGGTTGGCGAGGAGGGTCACCAGGGGTATGAACACCGCCACCGCGGCCGTGTTGTTCACGAAGGCCGACATGATGGTGATCGTCACCATGATGACCACCAGGGCCGTGTAGTGGTTCCGGCTGAAACGCACCATGAGCCGTCCCACCGCTGCGGTGGCGCCCGTTTTCTGCACCCCGGCGCCCAGGACGAACATGCAGGCCACCGTCAGGGTCGCCGGGTTGCTGAAACCGGAGAATCCCTCCTGGAGCGTCACCAGACCGAGGACCAGCAGCACGCCCAGCCCCAGCATGGCCACGATGTCCAGGGGGTACTTCTCGGAGATAAACAGCACCACGATCCCGACGAGGATGACCACCACCAGGATGCCTTCGGGGGTCATGTCAGCCCATCACCGGAAACGGGATAGAGGATTTGACGCGGTTCCGTCAACCACGCGAGCTGCATCCGGCATCGTTACAGAGGATCACTGAAACCGGGCGGATCAAGAGTGGGAATAGGCGCCTCCTCCGTAGTCCTATTCAAGCATCGAGGGCGTAACCATCACGGCACGGCGCCGCAGCCGCGGGCGCATCAGATGCCGGTGGTCACCACCTTGGCCAGGTCGGCGAAGACTCCGGCGAACTCGAACGGGAGGATGCCGGCCACCACCACGAAGATCGCCGAGATGCCCAGGGCCAGGGCCAGGGAACCGCTCAGCGGGCGGGCGGTTGTGTCGGTGCCCTCGGGCACGTGATCCATCCACATGGTCTTGCCGATCCGGGCGTAGTAGACCAGCGCTATCACCGCGTTGACCGCCGCGATCACCGCCAGGGCGGTGGCCCAGGCGTTGCCGGGGCGCAGGATGGCGAGGAACATGGCGAACTTGGCGTACCAGCCGGCCAGGGGCGGGATACCGGCCAGCGAGAAGAAGAACATGGCGCCCAGCACGGCGAGCCGGGGGGCGTAGCGCCACATCCCGGCCCAGTCGTCGATCATGGTGCTGCCGGTCCGGCGGGCGCCCGCGATCACCACCCCGAAGGCCCCCAGGTTCATGAAGGCGTAGATGATCACGTAGACGATGGTCGCCGACGCCGCCTCCTGGATCACCGCCGGATCGTTGCTCACCGCGGCGGCCGCGAACGGGACCAGGATGAAGCCCCCCTGGGCGATCGAGGAGTAGGCCAGCATGCGCACTACGTTGTCCTGGCGCAGGGCGGTCAGGTTGCCCAGCGTCATCGACAACGCGGCCAGCACCCACAGCGCCGGACCCCAGATCTCGGTCACCGACGGCAGCGCCTTGTAGCAGAGCAACAACAGCCCCACGAAGCCGGCCGCCTTCGAGCCCACCGACAGGTAGGCGGTGACGGGCGTGGGGGCGCCCTCGTAGGTATCCGGCGCCCAGAAATGGAAGGGCACCGCCGTCACCTTGAAGCCGAACCCCACCAGGGTGAAGAGCACCGCCAGCCGGAAGGCCCCGCTGTCGAGCAGGTCGGCCCCGGCCTCCCGGATGCCCTCGAAGGTCACCGAGCCGGTCAGTCCGTAGAGGAACGACATGCCGTACAGCAGGATGGCGGTGGACAGCACGCCGAGGATGAAGAACTTCAGGGAGGCCTCGTTGGACTTGGCGTCGCCCTTCCGCCATCCGGCCAGCAGGAACAGGGGCCCGGTGACCAGCTCGAGGCCGACGAACAGGGTGATCAGGTCCCGGGACGATGCCATCACCAGCGAGCCCAGGATCGACGTGAGCATCAGCAGGTAGTACTCGCCCTGGTAGTAGCGATCGCTCTCGATGTAGGACACCGACATCAGCAGCACCAGGTAGCCCCCCACGATGAACACCGCCTTGAGGACCAGGGAGAAGCCGTCCACCACGTAGAGTCCGCCCAGCATGGACCTGGTCTCGGGGCCGTCACCGAACGCCAGCGTCAGGAGCGGCACCGCCGCCACCGCCAAGCCCAGTACCGCGGCGAAGGCGGTCCAGTACTTGCGGGGACGCGGCAACGCCACATCCAGCCCCAGCACCACCAGGATGGTGGCGGCTACGACCAGTTCAGGCGCGAGCGCGTGGTAGTCGAGATCCATCCATCAGCCTCCGAAGGCGGTCCGGGCCAGGTTGACCACCGCGTCGGTCGTGGCCCCCAGGACGATCCGCGGGTAGACGCCGATGGCCACGATGGCCACGATCAGCGGCGCCCAGGCCAGCCACTCGGTGGGCCCCACATCGTGGAACTCGTGGTCGGACCACTCGGCCTTGGGCTCTCCCAGGTTGACCCGCTGGAGCATCCACAGCATGTACCCGGCGGTGAGGACGGTCCCGACGGCGCCGATCACCATGTAGGTCTGGAACTGGCTGAGGCTGAGGCCGGCCAGGGGGCGGTAGGCGCCCAGGAGCGACATGAACTCGCCCCAGAACCCGGCCAGGCCGGGCAGCCCCAGGGAGGCCATGGCCGTGAAGGCGAAGATGCCCCCCATCCAGGGCATGAGCTTCTGGTTGCCCCCCAGGCGGGCGATCTCACGGGTGTGGTAGCGGTGATGCATCGAGCCGGCCAGGAAGAAGAGCAGGCCGGTGATCAGGCCATGGGCGACCATGCCGATGAGCGAGGCGTTGAAGCCCACGTCGGTCATGGTGGCGATGCCGAGCATGACGAAGCCCATGTGCCCCACCGAGGAGAAGGCGATCAGGCGCTTCACATCGGTCTGGGCCAGGCAGGCCAGGGAACCGTAGATGATGCCGATCACCGCCAGCAGGCCGATGAAGGGCGCCCATTCCCGGGCCATGTCGGGAAGGATCGGGATGCTGATCCGCAGGAAGGCGTAGGAACCGAGCTTCAGCAGGATCGCCGCTAGGAGCACCGAGCCGACCGTCGGCGCGGCCGTGTGAGCGTCGGGAAGCCAGGTGTGGAAGGGCCACATGGGCACCTTCACCGCGAAGCCCAGGAACATCGCCCCGAACACCAGGAAGGCGAACGTGCCGCTCCCGAACGCGTTCTGCGACCCGAGGGCGATCAGGGTCGGGATGTCGAACGTGTTCTCCCCGAGAAAGTCGCCGGACCGGAAATAGAGAGCGAGGAAGCCGAGCAGCATGAAGGCCGAACCGAACAGGGTGAAGATGAAGAACTTGATGGCCGCGTAGAGCCGCATCGTCACCGTCCGGTCCAGCACCGGGATGCGGCGCTTGGCGCTGTCCCCCCAGATCCCGATCATGAAGTACATGGGCAGCAGAACCAACTCGAAGAAGATGAAGAAGAGCACCAGATCGAGCGCCACGAACGTACCGTTCATGCCGGTGGCCAGGAGCAGCATCAGGGCGAGGAAGCCCCGGACGTTGCGGGGCTCGTCCCAGTGGTCCCACGAGTAGATGACGGCCAGCACGGTCACCACCGCCGACAGGACGAGCAGCGGCAGGCTGATACCGTCGACCCCGATGTGGTACCGGGCGCCGATGGCCGGGATCCAGCTCTCCGAAACCTCGAACTGGAACTTCTCCGACCCTCCGTAGTTGAATCTGGCGGCCACCGCGACGGCCAGCACCGCGGTCAGGCCGGTGGTGAGCAGCGCCAACCACTTCTGGAGATCCTCCCGGGCTTTCGGCACGGCGAACAGGGCTAGCGCGCCCGCAGCGGGCAGGAACACGATGAGGCTGAGCCCCGCGGATTCGAACCAGTCCATGTCGCTCGTCCTTCCTGTTTCTTCTCTCGGGTTCCTTGTCGGATGCGGTTCTAGGTGACCAGCACGAATGCCACTACCAGCAGGAGGGCGCCCACCACGAAGGCGCCTGCGTATTGCTGCACCTTGCCGCTCTGGAGGAGCCGCAGCTTCCCGCCGGCACCTCCCGTACCGCCCGCAGCGGCGTTCAGCAACAGGTCGATGCCCTGCTGGTCCAGGCGGCCGTAGACCAGCCCTCCCAGCCAGGCGGTGACCGCGCCGGCGCCGTTGATGACCGCGTCGATGACGTAGCCGTTCACCCAGTCGACGGCCCGGGCCAGGGGACCCTTGATCGGGTTGACCACGCCCTTCATGTAAAGGTCGTCGATGTAGTACTTGTTGTGGAGGAGCGGGTACAGCACCGGGATCCGGAGCCGGTCCCGCGCCTGCTGGGTCTCCGCGTCCGGAGCGAACAGCCTCCAGCCGAGGGCTATGCCGGCCACCGCCGCGATCAGACCGTAGGCGGCCAGATCCCATTCGATGGCCTTGGGGTGGTAGTCCCCCATCGGGACGATGCGGGCGCCTACCCAGTCCGTGAAGTTACGGATCGGGCCCCATGACACGCCGGGTATGTTGAGCAGGCCGGCGATGACGCTGGGAACCGCCAGGGCCACCAGCGGGGCGGTCATGACCCGGGGGGACTCGTGGGGATGGCCGTGGCCCTTGTAGGTGCCGAAGAAGGTCAGGGCGACGGCGCGGGTCATGTAGAAGGCGGTCACGAACGCTCCCAGGATCGCCACCCACATGAACGCCGTGTATCCCTCGTGGCCCAGGGTGGCCAGGATCTCGTCCTTCGACCAGAAACCGGCCAGCGGGATCACGCCGGCCAGGGACAGCGAGCCCACCACGAACGTCCAGAAGGTGACCGGCATCTCCTTGCGCAATCCCCCCATGTCGCTCATGTTGTTGGAGTGGACCGCGTGGATGACCGACCCGGCCCCCAGGAAGAGCAACGCCTTGAAGAATGCATGGGTGAACAGGTGGAACAAGCCGGCCGTGTACCCGCCGACCGCCACCGCCGCCATCATGTATCCGAGCTGGGAGACGGTGGAATAGGCCAGCACCCGCTTCAGGTCGTCGGCCACCAGCGCCAGGAAGCCGAGCACGAACAGGGTGATCACCGCGATCGTCACCATCCACGGCCGGGCCTCGGTGGCCATCTGCTGGTAGAGGGGGAAGGTCCGGGCCATCAAGTAGATGCCGGCGGTGACCATGGTGGCGGCGTGCATCAGCGCCGAGACCGGGGTAGGACCTGCCATGGCGTCCGGCAGCCAGACATGCAGGGGGAACTGGGCGGACTTGCCCATGGCCCCGAAGAAGAGCAGCAGGGCGCCGGCCACCGCCACCCCTCCCAGCAGGTCGCTGTGCGCGTCGGCCGCCGCGCTGAGGGCCGAGAAGCGGAACGTACCGAGCGCAGGCACCAGGAGGATCGTCCCGAGGATCAGGCCGACATCTGCCACCTTGTTGGTCAGGAAGGCCTTGACCGCCGCGTCGCTGTTCTCCTTCTCCTCCCAGTAGTGGCCGATCAGCAGGTAGCTGGCCAGACCGACCCCCTCCCAGCCGATGATGAGCTGGATCAGGTTGGGCGCTCCCACCAGGACCAGCATCGAGCCGGCGAACAGCGACAGGGAGGCGAAGAACCACGGCACCCGGATGTCGCCCTTCATGTAACCGTGGGCGTAGACGAAGACCAGGAAGCCCACGAAGGCAACCACCCAGTACATCATGATCGATAGGCCGTCCACCACGAACCCGAGCTCGAAGGACAGGTTGCGGTCGGTGATCCCGAGGGTGCCGATCTCCGCGATGGTGAGGTTCACCTCGCGGTAGATGCCTCCGGCCATGTTCTGGACGAACAGGACGCTGGCCCACAACAGGTTGACCCCCATGGCGCCGATGGCCAGCTCGGCGCCGAGGCCCTTCATGCGCTTGCCCACCAGGATGATGGCCAGGAAGGCCGCGAAGGGCAGCACCAGCATGATCCAGGCGGTCTCGGCGAAGAAACCGCCGGACGACAGGTCGGCGGCTCCGCCGTCCCCGGCGGCCAGGATCAGGGGTGCCGAGGCCGCTGTGCTCACCATCGCATCAGGTCCAACTGGTCGATGTTGCCCGAGGCGCGGTTACGGAACACCAGGAGGATGATGGCCAGGCCGATCCCGACCTCGGCGGCGGCGATGGTGATGACGAAGATGGCGAAGATCTGGCCGTGGGCGGCAGCCGTGTTCCAGAACGCCTCGAACGCGATCAGGTTGATGTTCACCGCGGCCAGCATGAGTTCGACCGCCAGTAGGACCGTGACGGCGTTGCGGCGCGACAGCAGGCCGTACACCCCGATGGAGAACAGGAGCGCCCCCAGGATCAGGAACTGGGTCAGGACCATGCCGGGCTCCGGCGGATCGGGGTCATACCCGGGCTCCCTCCTCCTCCTCGGCGGGGGTGAGGTCCTTGCGGGCCAGGGTGATCCCTCCGATCAGGGCCGCCAGGAGGACGAAGCCGACCGCCTCGAACGGGATCAGGTAGCGGTTGATGAACCCTTCGCCCAGGATCCCGGTGGCGGTGGCCCGGCCCACCGCAGGGAGCGGGTCGCTGAAGCCGCCCATCTGCGCGGCGACCGCGTTGATGAGCCAGAAGGTCACCGCGAACACCCCGAGCGCGGCGACCGCGGCAGGCCAGCGGGTGTCGTGGCTGAGGTTGGTCTCCCGGCCGATCGGGGCTCGGGTGATCATGATGCCGAACAGGAAGAGCACCACCACCGCGCCGATGTAGACCAGGACCAGCACCCAGGCCACGAACTCGGCTGACAGGAGGATGAACAGCCCGGCCGAGGCGGCCAGGGCCAGGACCAGGAACAGGGCGGCGTGGACCACGTTGCGGCTGGTGACGACCCGTAGCGCAGCTAACACCATGGGGATCGCCATGGCCAGGAATGCCCAGTTGACGGGTTCGGCGATCCACTCGGAGAAGGTCATCCGATCCGTCCTGCCGGTTGGCTACGACGGACCGGCGCCGCGGTCACGATTGGGCCCCCAGGCCCTTGGGGACCGTCTCCATCCAGTCCTGGAGGCGATCCATGTCGTGCATCATCGGTCCCATGTCGTACTCCGAGTACTCGTACTCGGGAGTCCAGAACAGCGCGTCGAAGGGGCAGACCTCCACGCAGATACCGCAGTACATGCAGAGGGCGTAGTCGATGTCGAAGCGGTCCAGGGTGGCCCGGGCCCGAGGCCTCCCGCCGGGACGGGTCGGTGGCTTGATCTCCTTGTGGCCCTCGATGTAGATGCACCAGTCGGGGCAGGACCGGGCGCACAGCATGCACACCGTGCAGGCTTCCTGCTCGAGGGCTATGACCCCCCGTGCCCGGGGAACGGGGGTCTCCTTGACCTTGGGGTAGTTGACGGTGGACCGCAGGCCCACTCGCCCGCCAGACAGGTTGAACGCCCAGGTCCGGAGCATGGTGGTGAAGGTGACGCGCAGGCCGGCCAGCATGCCGAGTTTGGGCACCTTGGTGAGGGAGGGCAGCCGGGGGAGTTTCATCTATAGCACCACCTTCAGTACCGCGGTCGCGATGATGTTCACGATCGCTATCGGAATCAACCACTTCCAGGCCAGGGTCTGGAGCTGATCCTCCCTCAGCCTGGGAAGGGTCCACCTCAGCCAGATCATCAGGAAGATCAGAATCCCGACCTTGGCGAACAGGATGATCGGCGAGAAGAGGGTCTCGGGGTTGATGCCCCACAAGCCGTAGCCACCCAGGAACAGCGTGGCAGCGATCACCGACATCGAGAACATGTTGGCGAACTCGGCCAGGAAGAAGAACAGGAACCGGAACCCCGAGTACTCGGTGACGTAGCCCATCACCAACTCCGACTCGGCGATCGGCATGTCGAACGGGAGGCGGGTCAGCTCGGCGAGGGTGGCGATCATGAAGATCGCGAAGCCGATGAACTGGGTCAGGAGGAACGGCCAACCTTGGGCCACCTGCGCGGACACGATGCCTTGCATCGACATCGTTCCGGCCTGGATCACCACCCCGACCGTGGCGAGCACCAGCGGCAGCTCGTAGGCGATCAACTGGCCGGCGGCCCGGAGCCCTCCGATCATCGAGTACTTGTTGGCCGATGACCATCCGGCCATGAGCACGCCGATGGTGCTGACCGACGAGATGGCCAGGGCGTAGAAGATCCCGACCTCCAGGTCGCGCACGATCCCGTACCTGGGCGAAGGGTGGACAGGCACGATCACCAGCAACGCCATCGTCCCGAGCATCACCAGGGCGGGCGCCCACTTGAAGACGGGGCGGTCCGCCTCCTCGGGGATGATGTCCTCCTTCTGGAGGAACTTCACCCCGTCGGCGATGAGCTGGGCCTACCCGAACCGCCCGCCCGCGAAGTAGGGACCCAACCGGCTCTGCATGTGCGCGGAGAGCTTCATCTCGGCGTAGCCGATCACCATGCCGATCACCGGGACCACCGCCGCCGCTACCGCCAGCTTGATGGCCAGCAACCACCAGAAGGTCAGCTCCAGGCTCATCTGTCGACGTCTCCGAGAACGAAGTCGAGCGACCCCATGATGGCGATGAAGTCGGGGACCAAAGCCTCCTCCAGGATCCACGGCAGGATCGAGAGGTTGGAGAACGAGGCCGAGCGGATCTTGAGGCGGTAGGGCCCCAGACCACCGAGGGACACCAGGTGATAACCCATCTCGCCCTTCGGGTTCTCGGCCCGCACGTAGGTCTCGCCGGCCGGGACCTTGATGATGCGGGGTACCTTGGCCTGGAGCGGGCTCGACGGCAGGCCGTCGATGGCCTGGGTGATTATGCGGGCCGACTGGCGGATCTCCTGGAGGCGCACCCACCACCGGTCCCAGCAGTCACCGTTGCGACCCACCGGGACATCGAAGTCGAAGTCGGCGTAGGGCAGGTAGTCCGACACCTTTCTCAGGTCGAACCCGGCGCCCGAGGCCCGCAGGTTGGGTCCGGAGACCCCGTAGGAGGCCGCGATGTCGACTGGTAGGACCCCGACATCCTTGGTGCGCGCCAGGAACACCTCGTTGCCCGCCACCAGGTTCTCGATCTCGTCGCACGTGGCGAGCACCTTCGTCATGGCATCCCTGGTCTCGGCCAGGAAGCCGGAAGGTATGTCCATGCCGGCCTTCTTGGTGACCGGGCCGGCCGCGTAGACGGGCTTGACCCCCCCGAGCCGGTTGAAGTTGGGGTGGAAGCGGCCTCCGGTGACCGACTCCAGCAGGTCCAGCACCCTCTCGCGTTCCCGGAGGGCGAAGAAGAGCGGCGTGGCGGCGCCCAGTTCCAGCGGGTAGGAGGCCATGAACACCAGGTGGGAGGAGATCCGCGCCATCTCGGTCAGCACCAGCCTGATCCACTGCGCACGGGGCGGGGCCTCCACACCCATCAGGCGCTCGGCCGCCACCACGAACGGGACCTCGTTGGCGAACCCCGAAACCCAGTCGATCCGGTTGATGATGGTGATGATCTGGGGGTAGGTGCGGACCTCCGACAGTTTCTCGTAGCCCCGGTGCATGTACCCGATGACCGGGCGGACGTTGGTGGCCCGCTCGCCGTCGACGGTCGCTACCAGGCGCAGCACGCCGTGGGTGGAGGGATGCTGGGGACCGATGTTGAGGGTCATGCCCTCGGTCTCCAGCTCGACCGAGACGGCCGCCTCCGACAGGTGATGGGCGAAAGTACCTTGCATCAGGAACCGGGGTTCTCGGTTGACGGGCTGCCGTTCTCGGGCATGTCCTCGACATCGACCTTGCCGGGCCAGGGCTTCACCTCCCGGCTCAGCAGCGGGAAGTCCTTGCGGAGCGGGTAGCCCTCGAAGGAGTCGGGCAGGTAGAGCTTGGTGAGGTCCGGATGGCCGGCGAAGTCGATGCCGAACATCTCGGCGGCCTCCCGCTCGTGCCAGTTGGCTCCCGGATAGATATCGGCCACGCTCGCTATAGACGGGGACTCGTGGTCGAGGTCGGTCGAGATTATGGCCAGGTTGCCGTCCGACAGGTCCGAGACCGCGCACAGCAGTTCGTAGCGCTCATCGACCGGTTCGTCGGGCTCATCCCCCACCGCCACCTCGTTGGTCCAATCGATGGCGGACAGCCAGGACAGGAACACCAGACCCAGGTCGCCGGAGGCGACGGTAAGCGCCTCCTTCCAGGCCGAGGGCGCCACCCGCACCTTGACGGTTCCGTGGGCCACCTCGGCCCGGCCGCCCACGGCTGCGGCCACCCGCTCGGCGAACTCCTCAAGCGCGGAGGCTGTCTCGGAGACGGTGCTCTCAGACGGGCTGGCGGTCACGCTGCTTCCACTTGTCGCGCACGTCCTCGTCCTTGATCTTCTTCTGCAGGAGGACGATCCCGTCCATCAGGGCCTCCGGCCGTGGCGGGCACCCGGGCACATACACGTCCACCGGGATGATCTGATCCACCCCCTTGGTGACCGAGTAGGAGTCCCAGTAGGGGCCGCCGCAGTTGGAGCACGATCCCATCGATATCACGTACTTGGGCTCGGGCATCTGCTCGTAGAGGCGTTTGATGGCCGGGGCCATCTTGTCGGTCACCGTCCCGGCCACCACCATCAGGTCGGCCTGCCGAGGCGAGGCCGGCAGGGGGATGATCCCGAAGCGCATGAAGTCGTAGCGTGGTCCGGAGGCGGCCATCATCTCGATGGCGCAGCAGGCCAGGCCGAACTGGAACAGCCAGAGGGAGTAGCGGCGGGACCAGTTGAGCAGCCACGAAACCGGCTTCAGGCCCCCGAAGCGATCGGCGACTACTCCCACCGGAGCACCCCTTTGCGCACCGCGTACAGGAGTCCTTCGAGGAGCGTCAGGATGAAGACGACGATGGCTATCACCCCCGGCAGGCCGAGGTCCTCGGACACCACCGCCCACGGGAAGATGAAGACCGCCTCCACGTCGAATACCACGAACAGCAGGCCGAAGATGTAGTAACGGACGAAGGTCTGGTTCCAACCCTCCCCGACTGCGTCGACCCCGCACTCGTAGGTGGCGACCTTTTCTCGGGTGGGATTGGAGGGCCTGACCAGGTAGGTGATCCCCAACGTGAGGGCCACCAGCAGGACACCGAATGCGGCGAAGGCGGCCACCGCGACGTAGTCCTGGAAGTATTCGCTCACGGTAGTTCCACCCGTCGCCTTGGTCGCCCTGTTCCGGCCAGTTGGGGTCCGGTATCGCCCTCGTACTCCGAGTTAAGGAAGGCCAAGCCGTCACCCACTCGGAGGCCGTCCGAGTATACGCCCATGGCCCCGTCGATTGAATTCCACCCGGCTCGTGGCCTGCCTGCAACGCCGATCTACCGCGCCGGCCGGGAAACCTAAGATTGGCTACACGGCAATATGGCGGTGCCGAGCACCGTTCTCCTTTCCCGGCCATTGAAAGAAGGAGGCCCGAGTGCAAACCGATCGAGTCATCGGTATCTACCTGACACTGGTCGCCCTGGTGACCGCGGCACAGGCCGTGATTTACCCGGCATACGGATACGAGCCCGACGGCACGGCCGCCAGTGGCGCGGCCGCAGTTTGGCATGTGATCAACTGGTTCCTCGCCCTGGGATTGGCTGCCATGCTGTACACCACCTACCGCGAGAAGCGGCGGCTCGATGCCGAGGCATCGCCCGACCTCCGCCGGTGGGTGGGAGCGAGCGTCAAGTTCTATGCCGCGGTCGCTTTGACGCTGGCGTTCGCGCCCAACTGGGTCGCCGTGTTCGCCGAGCAAGGCGAGGTCGGGCTGGTCTGGTACGCCATAAACACCTCGCTACCGATCCTGTTCGCAGTGGAGGGTGCCCACCTCTGGCGTAACGTTCGGGGGTGACCGAGACCGCCCCGCTCCGGATCCCGGACTACGCCGGAGGATCCCTGCCCAACCTCGTCGCCGAGTTGGAGTGGCGGCTGACCGGGTCGGCGATCTCCGCCCGGCTCCATCCCGACCTGTCCGTCCGGATCCCCGAAGCGGCCAGCTACGTGCTACTGATGATCGACGGGCTCGGAGACCACCAGCTAGACCACCGCATGGCCTCGTCCCTGGCGGCAGCCCGGCAGGGCACGCTCGACGCCCCCTTCCCTACCACCACCACGGTCAGCCTCGCCACGGTGGCGAGCGGGCTCCCTCCGAGCCGGCACGGCGTGATCGGGCACTTCATGCTGCTGGAAGGGCACCCCCATCCGGTCAACGTGCTCCGGTGGGTGGACAGCACCGGCCGCCCCATCCCGGACCGGCGCCCCATGATTCCGAGCCCCAACCTGTGGGAACGCCTAGTGTCCGCAGGCATCGAGCCCATCACCGTGCAACCACGCGGCTACTCGGACACTCCCCTTACCCGTGTCCTGTACCGGGGTTGCCGCTTCGAAGGAGTGGACGGCATGATCGATTTCGTCCGGGCGGTGGTGGACCTGGCCCGGGTGCCCGGGCGCCTGGTGTTCGCCTACTTCCCGGACGTGGACATCTCCGCCCACGTGCACGGTTTCGGTAGCCCGGCCTACGCTCAGGCACTCTCCGGGATATCCGCCGCCTGGGATCACCTCTCCGCCCTGCTCCCTGCCCATGTCGGGATGGTGGGAACTGCGGATCACGGGCTGGTCTCCATCGAGAATGCCGGCAAGCACCGGATCCGGAGGCGTCATCATCCTGACCTGGTGCTTTACGGCGATCCCCGCTCCCTCTACGTCCGGGGCCCCTCCGATCGGATCGCAGCCCTGGGAACCGAGGTACCGGCGACCTGGTACCCGTATAGGCAGATCGAGTCGTGGTGGGGACAGTCCGGTACTCCTGCGGAGGAATCCGCCCTGGGCCCGAGACCGGACGGTGCCTTCCTGGCGGACGCCGGCCGGGTATTGCTTCCCGGTCACATGGACAGGCGCATGGTGGGGTATCACGGCGGCCTGGACCCCCGCGAGGTCAGGATCCCCCTGCTGGTAGCTGCGGCGAGCTAGAAGGATCGATCACCGGGTGCAGATGGGCTCGAAGCGCATGCCTTGATCCGACATCTGCTGGAAGGCCAGGTCCAGTCCCTGCACGGTGCGGGAACGGTCGCCGCCCCCGTCGTGCATGAGAATTATCCCGCCGTCCACCGAACCCGCCACGATGCGTTCGGCGATCCTCTCCGGGGTCAGGTCGAGCCAGTCGTTGGCGCTGGCGCTCCACATGATCACATCCAGGCCGTGCTCCTCGGCTCTCTGGCGGGCGAGATCGTCAAGCGCCCCGTAGGGAGGGCGCATGCACGCGGTGGCGTTGGCGCCGAGGAGCTCCTGGGTCCGTTCGAGGGTCCGGTCTATGGCCTCGCCCGAAAGCTTCGTCAGGTTCTCGTGGTACCAGGTGTGGTTGGCCACCGTGTGGCCCTCGAGCAGGATCCTGTTCAGCAGGTGGGGGAAGCGCTCGACCATCGACCCGACCACGAAGAAGGTGGCTCGTGCCCCGTATCGCCGCAGCAGGTCGAGCACCTCGGCGGTGTGCACCGGATGGGGACCGTCGTCGAAGGTCAGGTAGACCACCGGACCGGAGGGCGGACCGAGGTCGAGGGCGCGGATCGTGGCGGTGATCTCGTACTGGGCAGGCTGCTCGGCGGTCGAGACCACCTCCAGCAGCCAGGTCGCGTTCGCCGGCAGGACAAGAGATGCCCGTCTCGGCCTCTCTCCGGGCAGGCCGGCAAATTCCCCACCCAGCCCGGCGTCCAGCCACACGCCGTCGGGCGCCCCGAGCGTGAACGTGTACTGGACGTCGGCCAGCGCATCGATCACGTATGCCTGGCGGTCGCCGGGCGCGACCGTACCGGAGATGGTGATCAGGTTGACGCCGGGGGGGAACTCGATGGTCGTACCGGTCGGCGTTGGCGCCGGATCCTCGGGCTCAGAAACCTCCACGGCCGCGGGCGCGGGTTCGTCCTCGGTAACGGGCCCGGTCTCCTCAGGCGTCGCCTGGACCTCCCCGCCGGTCTCCGGTTCCAGCGGGACCAACGCGTCCTCGGTGACGGGCTCGGATTCGACAACCTCCAACTCCTCGGCAACCGGTTCGGGTGCCGGCGGTTGCTCCTCCGCTACGACCGGTTCAGCGGCGGCCGGAGCGGCCGAAGTAGAAGGCGGAGATGAGACAGGAACCGGCTCGGGGTCCGCAGGTCGGGTGGATGGAACGGCCGGCTCGGAGCCGGAAGGAGACGGAGTATCCGGCCCCACTGCAGGCGGGGGGGTCGAGCACCCGGCAACCAGTCCGGCCAGCACCAGGCCGATAGTCGCCCGTCGCGCCCGCCCCCAGCCGCGCTTCATGGCTCGATGAGCACCTTGCCGGTGGTGGCGCGCCCTTCGAGTGCGCGGTGGGCGTCGGCGGCCGACGCGAGCGGGTACCGTGCCCCGATCCGGACGTCCATCCCGCCGGCCACCCAGTCGAACAGGTCCTGGCTCCGGGACAGCAGAGCCCGGCGTGTGGCGACATGATGGAACAAGGTCGGCCTGGTGAAGAAGATCGAACCGTTGGCGGTGAGATCGAGCGGATCGATGGGATCCACCGCGCCCGAGGCGTTGCCGAACGCGACCATCAGCCCGAACGGACGGAGCAGGCCCAGCCCTGCCGGGACCGTCGCCTTCCCGACGCCGTCGTAGACGACATCGAGCGGCCTGGCGCCGCCTATCTCCTCCACCCGTTGCGCGAAGTCCTCCTGCGTGTACACGATCACATGGTCGGCGCCGGCCGCCCTGGATAGTTCGGCCTTGGCCTCGGTTCCCACCGTCGTGTAGACCGTGGCGCCCAGCCGCTTGGCGATCTGGGTGAGCAGCAGCCCGACCCCGCCTGCGCCGGCATGGATGAGGCAGGCCGATCCTGGCTCGAGGGGGTAGGTATCGACCGCCAGGTAGTGGGCGGTAAGACCCTGGATCATCAGCGCCGCGGCTTGGTCCGGAGACACGCCCTCGGGAACCGGAACCAGTTGGCCGGCGGGCACCCTGGCTCGTTCCGCGTACGCACCCGCCACGGTTCCCCACGCCACCCGGTCACCCACCGCCACCTCGGTGACGTCCCGGCCGACCGCGGTGACCGTACCGGCGGCTTCGAGACCGGGTGTGAAGGGAAGCTCGACGGGATAGAGCCCGCTGCGGTGATAGGTGTCAATGAAGTTCAGCCCGGCCGCAGCCACCTCGACCACAGCGTCCTTCGGGCCTGGTACCGGGTCGTCGATCTCCTCCAACTCCAGTACCTCGGGACCGCCCAGTTCGGACATCACTATGGCCCGCATCGATACTTCCCTCCCCTGCCTTACGGTTGGTGACAGACGGTAGTCAACGGTCCCATCCGGGCGCGGTATGTGCCTGGATCAGGGACCTTCCATTGCCTGGCGTAGGGCGGAGTCGAGACGCCCGGCCACCGATTCCCACGAGAAATGCCGCTCGGCGCGGGCGCGGGCCGCCGCCCCCATCTCCGGACGCCGTTCGAGGGCCAATCCGACCGCCTCGACGATCTGGCCGGTGGTGACGGCCGCGTAACCGGTCACGCCCGGCACCACCGTCTCGGGAGCACCGCCCGACCTGCCCGCGATCACCGGGAGCCCGGAGGCGGAGGCCTCCAGGTAGACGATGCCCAGGCCTTCGACCTCCAGGCCGAGCCACCGCGATCGGGCCGGCATAACGAACACGTCGCACGACCGGTAGAGACCGGGAAGCTCGTCCCAGGCGGCATCGGTCACGACCTCTACGGGAACCGTGGCCCGGGCGGCACGGTTGCGGATCCGGCCTTCGAGCCGTCCCTGCCCGGCCAGAAGCACCGACACGGGTGTACCGGCAGCGCTGAGCCGCTCGGCCGCCGCCAGCACCCGCAGATGGCCCTTGCGAGGCACCAGGCGCGATATGCACCCGATCACGGGCCGGTCACGGCCCGATGTGGGTGCCCTCGGACGGAAGATGTCCAGATCCACCCCCGCCCCCAGCACCGTGGTCCGGGCTGCACCCATCCGCTCCACCCGGCGCGCCGTGTACCGGGAGACCGCGAAGACCACGGCGGCCCGGCGAAAGGTCCGGCCCAAGAGGTGGCGGAGACCGGGTACAGCTCCCGGCAGGGTCACCTCCGCACCGTGTGCCATCACAACGTAGGGAAGCCCGAACGTCCGGCTGAGACGAGGACCGAGCTGGGCGAGCGGATGGGGCGCGCCGAAGAGCAGTACATCAGGCTCGAACTCCCCGATCCTCCGGCCGATCCATTCCCGGACCCGAGAGGTGGGCCACATGAACTTCCAGCCGGACCGGACCACATGGGGTTCTTCGGGCGACTCTGCGTGAGCCGGGGCCAGCACCCGGATACAGGCCGAGGAGTGCCTTACCAGGTTGGACAGGTACTGCTGGATCCCACCCGGCCGGGGTGGATAGTCGTTGGTGATGAGCAGCACCCGCATCGAGCCCGACGCTACCCGGCTGCTCGTGCCGCTAGCACTACCGTTCCTCGATCAAGCCACAGTTCTCCTCGGGAACGAATGAGGAAGTGACCGGGTGGCCCGTCGGGGTGGCTCCGGACTCGCTGGGGCGCGCGTACCGTTGCAGGAGGAGCAGAACAGGAGGCCGAAGATGTGGTTGACCGATGCGCGGGTGGTTGATGTCGTCACCGGCGAGATACAGGACGGGGTCAGCGTCGAGGTATCGGATGGGAGGATCGGTGCCATCAGCCGACAGCCGGGCGCCGGAGAGCGGATGAGCCTCGGCGGGCGCTACCTCGTTCCGGGACTGATCTCCGTTCACACCCACCTGTCGGTCGTGTACCCGTTCTCGGCCACCGACGAGAACGAGAACCCGGGCCTCACCGTGCTCCGGGCCTACGGGCGGGCGCAGGATGCGCTCCGGGCGGGCGTCACCACCATCCGCTGCGTCCATGAGCTGAACCGGGCCGACCTGCTGCTCGCCGAAGCGGCCCGGGCGGGATGGGCTGACGTGCCGAGGATCGTCGGCGCCGGCCGGGCGCTCGGTGCGCCGGGCGGACATGGGGAAGGCGTCGGCAGCGTGTTCGCCGAAGGACCGGACGCCTTCCGGGAGGCGGCCCTGGCCGAGTTGGACGCCGGCTGTGCCCACATCAAGCTGTTCATTACCGGCGGTATCGCCAACCTGGGCGAGACATTCGATGAGCCGGAGATGACCGAGGCCGAGATGCGGGCCACTGTCGACGCCGCGGCCGAGCGCGACACCTACGTGGTGGCCCACGCCGCCTCGTCCCTCGCCATCAACTGGGGGCTCGACGCCGGTATCCGCTCCTTCGAGCACGCCTACGACCTGGACGAGGAGACGGCCGGCCGGATGGCGGCGGAGGGCGTGTTCCTCACCCCCACCCTGTGCGTGACCAGTTCGCAGGAGTGGATGCGCTGGAGGGGGTTCGAGGAATTCCAGATCGAGAAGTCTCTCGAGGTACACCCCTCCCACCTGGCCAGTATCCGCCGCGCCGTGGCCGCGGGGGTGACGATGGTCAATGGAACCGACTACCCGCCGGGCGACCCCATCGACGACACGTCTGTGACTGTGCATGAGATGGGGCTCATGGAGGGCGCCGGGCTGAGCCCGCAACTGGCCCTTGCCGGCGCCACGTCCAACGCCGCCCGCCTCTTGGGAATGGAGTCGGAAATCGGTACTGTTGAGGAGGGTAAGGTCGCCGACCTGGTCGCCGTTGAAGAAAACCCGCTGGCCGACGTGGCAGCGATGCGAGACATCTCCTTCGTCATGCAGTCCGGGCGCGTGGTGCGCGACGACCGGCCGGGCGCCTGACCGCAACGCCTCCTCTCGAAGTTGAGCATGACCGAACGCAGATACCGCCTGGCCGTAGACATCGGCGGGACCTTCGTCGACGCCATCGCCTACGACGAGCAGAGCGGGAAGATCACGGTGCGGAAATCCCCCACCACCCCCGCCGCTCCTGCGGACGGCGTGATCACCGCCACCAGAGCCACCGGCGCCTCACTCGAGGAGGCCTCGGTGTACACCCACGGCACCACGCTGGGGCTCAACGCCATCCTGGAGCGCAGGGGCTCGGTGACCGGCATCATCACCAACGCCGGGTTCCGGGACATCTTCGAGATCGCCCGGGGCGACCTGCCCCGAGGCTCCATGTACGACTTCCGCTACCGGCGGCCGGAGTTGCTGGTCAAGCGCCGCCACACGGTGGGCGTTCCGGGGCGAATCGACCACCGCGGCAAGGTGGTGGAGGAACTCGACCACGATGCGGTGATCGAGGCGGGCCGGCTCCTGTCAGAGTGGGGCGTGGAGTCGGTGGCGGTCTGCTTCCTGCACTCGTACGCCAACAGCGAGCACGAGAAGGCGGCCAAGAGCATCCTGACCAAGGCCTTCCCGGACCTGTCGGTCTCAGTCTCGGTCGACCTGGTGAGGGAGTACCGAGAGTACGAGCGGACCTCCACCGCGGTGACCGACGCCTACATCCGTCCCATCCTGGGCAGGTACCTCACCGACCTCGAGGACCGGCTCCGTGAGGGAGGGTTCGACGGCTCCTTCCTGATCATGCGTTCGGCGGGCGGAGCGATGACCTCGGAAGTCGCCCGGGTGTCGCCGCTCCTGACCGTCTTCTCCGGCCCGGCGGGCGGCATCGCCGGGACGATCAGCCTGGGGGAGGCCACCGGCCGCTCGTCGCTCATCTCCTTCGACGTGGGGGGAACCAGCCTCGACGCCTGCGTAATCGTCGACGGAGCGCCCACCGAGGTCTACGAAGCCGAGATCGAGAGCCTGCCGATCCGGATCCCGGTGTTCGACATCCGCACCATCGGGGCCGGGGGCGGGTCGATCGCCTGGATGGACAAGGGGCTCCTGAGAGTCGGCCCCCGGAGCGCCGGCGCGGTCCCCGGACCGATCTGCTACGGCCGGGGTAACACCGAGCCGACCGTGACCGACGCCTCCCTCTGCCTGGGATACCTGGCGGCCGACGAGTTCCTGGGAGGCGAGATGAGCCTCGACGAGGCCGCCGCGGTCCGGGGCGTGACCGAGAAGCTGGCCGAGCCGCTCGGCATGTCCACCGAGCGGGCCGCCGCCTCGGTCTTCGACGTGCTGCTGGCCCGCACCGTGGGCGCCATCCGGGAGATCACGGTGGAGAGAGGTCTCGACCCCAGGGAGTTCTCGTTGGTTGCCTTCGGCGGGGCGGGACCGATGCTGGCGCCGCTGCTGGCCAGGGAGATGGACCTGCCCGAGGTGGTGGTCCCGGCCGCGCCGGCCGTGTTCTCCGCGTGGGGGATGCTCATGTCGGACCTGGAGTACGACCTGGGCCAGACGGTGCTCACGATGCTCGACGACGCGGCCCTCGCCCAGATCGAAGGGGTGTTCGCGCAACTCGAGAGCGAGGCCGACCAGGTGCTCGCCGCCCAATCGGTGCCCCCCGTAAACCGGGTGCTGCTGCGACGCCTCGACCTGCGCTACAACGGCCAGGAGCACACCCTGTCGGTCGAGCTGCGGGAGGCAGACGACACGGACTCTGTGGTCGACCGGTTCCATCGCCGCCACGTTGAGCGCTACGGGCACAGCCTGACGGAGGAAGTCCAGATCCTCACCGCCCGGGTCAGGGCGATCGGTCGCCTGGAGAAGCCGTCCGCTCTCCTCGGTGGGAGCCAGGACGCGCAGACGGATGGCGTGGAGAGCCGGGTCGGGGAGCGTCACGCCTTCGACTTCGCCACCCGGCTGAGCCGCCCGTTCCCCATCTACGAGCGGAGCCTGCTGGAGGCGGGCGTGGAGATCGGTGGTCCGGCCATCATCCGCGAGCCCACCTCGGTCACGGTCATCCACGGCGACCAGACCGCGGTCCCCGACGGCTCCGGCAACTTAGTGGTCCGTCTACAGAACAGCGCGGTCCGATGAGTAACGGAGCGGCCCTAGACGGCGCCACCGTGGAGGTGATCCGCCACTACCTGAACTCCACCTCCGAGCAGATGCGGCGCACCCTGGTTCGGACCGCCTTCAACCCGGTGATCTACGAGGTCCTGGACTTCGGCATCTCCATGTACGACCGCCACCGCCGTCTGATCTCCGAGTCGACGGGGATACTCACCTTCCTGGGCGCCAACGACTACGCCATCCACAAGGGCGTGGAGAAGGTAGGGGTCGAGAACCTCCACCCCGGCGACGTGGTGATGATCAACTACCCCTACTGGAGCGGGGCCCACGTGTCCGACGCCATGCTCTTCGCCCCGGTCTTCTGCGAGGGAAGCGACCTTCCCGACGCATACCTGGCGGTGCGAGCTCACTGGATGGACCTGGGCGCCAAGGATCCCGGCTACGTCCTCGACTCCACCTCCATGCACCAGGAGGGCCTGATCATGCCTGGCGTGAAGCTGATCCGCCGCGGAGAGATCAATGAGCAGATCATGGCCATCCTGCGGTACAACTCCCGGATGCCCGAGACCATCATCGGGGACTTCCATGCCCAGATCTCCGCCATCAGGGTGGGAGAGCGCCGCCTGCACCAGATCTGGGAGAAGTTCGGCCTGGCAAACGTCGACGCGGCGATCGACCGCATCATCGAGCACGGCGCGCAGACCGCCGCCGAAGCGGTGCGGGCCATGCCCGACGGGCAGTGGTCGGCCCATGACTGGCTGGACGACGACGGCATCTCCCACGACCTCATCCGGATGGCGGTGACGGTCACCATCGATGGTGAGCGGTTCATCGTCGACTACGGCGACTCCGACGACGCGGTCCCGGGGCCGGTGAACATGCCGTTCGGCAAGACCTCGAGCCTGGCCAAGTCGGTGTTCAAGTCCCTCACCACGCCCGACACCCCCGCCAACCACGGCCACTTCGAACCCTTGACCGTCGCCTGCCCGCCCGGGAACCTCTTCCATGCCGTTTACCCGTCGGCCACCTTCACGCTCTGGACAGGAATGGCGGCCTTCGAACTGATCAACAAGGCCCTGGCGCAGGGGATGGACGAGATCAACGCCTCCTCAGGCTCGGACGAGCCGGGCTTCATGGCGGTGGGAACCCATCCCGAGACCGGGGAGATGTACGCGGTCAGCAACAACGAGGGGATCGGCTGGGGCGCCACGCCCGATTACGACGGGGCCACCGCCCTGCAGCATCCCTCCACCACGGCGGTGCGGAACACCTCGATGGAGGTTCTTGAGCACAAGTCGCCCATCTTCCACGAGCGCCTCGAACTGCGCCAGGACTCGGCTGGCGCAGGCAAGTGGCGGGGAGGTCTGGGCATCTGCCGCGAGGTGAGGTTCCTGGCCACCGGAGAGATGCTGTCGATGAAGAAGAAGACCAAGACCAAGCCCTGGGCGCTGCGGGGCGGGCACGAGCCGGAGACCAACGCCATGATCGTATGGCCCGACACCGACCGTGCCCACCGGGCGCGGATGGAGAGGTTCACCATGCAGCCCGGTGACCGGTTCCGCAACTTCTCGGCGGGTGGGGGAGGCTGGGGGAACCCCCTCGATCGACCCATCGAACTGGTGCGGGAGGACGTCCTCGACGGGTACGTGTCAAGGGAGCAGGCCGAGAAGGTCTACGGCGTGAGGGTGGCGGCAGACGGGACCGCCACTCCGGTCGGGAAGCGTTTCTAGTTGCTAGTAATCTATACTATTCGTTGTTTACTGACCACTGACCACTGACCACTGACCACTGACCACTGACCACTGACCACGGCTAGCCTGGTGCGGTACCCCGGCTCGATAGGAAACGTGCGCTCGTCCAACATTCCCCCGCTGCCCGTCGGAAGGGTGCTCAGAAGTGGTCTGGCCGGTTTCCGCGCCGGCGGCGGCGCCCTGTTGGCCAGCGCAGCGGTCCTGATGGCCGTACCCACGGCCGTGCGCCTGGTCTCGCTGGCCACCGGCAACTACTGGACAAACCTCGCCCTCTGGATCCTGGCGCTGGTAGTGGCCGGTTACGCCGCCTGGCCCGTCTCCCGGACTGCTCTCGCTGCCGTCTCGCCTCGCGCCCGGACCGAGCCGCCGCCGGAAGACTGGTGGGTGCGCGACGGCTTCGTGAGGTCCTCGGCGGTGTTCTTCCTGACCGTCGCGGTGGGAACCCTGTTCTTCATCGTGCCCGGCATCATGGTGCTGATGATCTATAGCCTTTACGCGTTCCTGATAGTGGAACGAAGGGCGACCGGGTTCCAGGCCCTGGCACGAAGCGCGGAGATGACCAGCGGCAACCGTATCCGGCTCCTCGGAGTCGTATTCGTTTGCGCCATGCTGTTCGTCCCCGGGATGGCGGCCCTCTACTGGACGGGGACCCTCAACGGCGGAGGACAAGGGCTGGCTGGCAGTATCGCTCTTTGGATCCTCGGTACACCGGCGTTGGCCATCAGCTTCACATCGGTGGCAGCCGCGTACCGGGAACTCGCTAACAGCTGATACGGGAAGGTTTGGGGACACCCCAACCCATCCGAAATATGGAGCGCTTGTAGCGATGTTGACTCCGAGTCGGAAACGTTTGTCAGCGCGATGGCCGTTCTCTAGGATGGCTGGAGTAGCCAGCTAGATCCGAGGAGGCCGGATGCTTACACAGCTACAGAAATTCGGTGGTTTCATGGCGGGCATGGTCATTCCCAACATTGGCGCGATTCTCGCGTGGGGACTGATCACCGCCTTTTTCATTCCCACCGGCTGGATACCCAACGAGAGTCTCTCCGAACTGGTAGATCCCATCATCGTCTACCTGCTGCCCGTATTGATCGGGTTCACAGGCGGCAAGATGGTCTACGGCCATCGCGGAGGCGTGATGGGCGCCATCGCCACGATGGGAATCGTCATCGGCGCAGACTTCGAGCTGGCGAGCGGCGCCACGGGCGATCCGCCCCAGTTCCTGGGCGCCATGCTGGTCGGACCCCTGGCGGCCTGGATCATCATGAAGATCGACGAGTCCTTCTCGGACAAGGTCGCGGTCGGGTTCGAGATGCTGTACAACAACTTCTCGGCCGGAATCCTGGGCTTCATCCTGGCCATCCTCGGCAAGGTGATCATCGGTCCGATCATGGCCGCTATCGCCACCGTGTTCGGGAACGCGGCCGAGTGGTTCACGGACGTCGGATTGCTGCCGCTGGCGGACATCCCAATCGAAGTCGGGAAGGTGTTGTTCCTGAACAATGCCATCAACCACGGAGTCCTGGGCCCGCTGGGCGTCGAGGATGCCGCGGAAACCGGGCGCTCGATCTACTTCCTCCTCGAGACGAACCCCGGACCCGGCCTGGGATTGCTACTGGCCTACTGGTTCGCCGGCAAGGGCCTGGCCAAGCTGTCGGCGCCGGGCGCGATCGTCATCCACTTCTTCGGTGGAATCCATGAGGTCTACTTCCCGTACATCCTCATGCACCCGATCATGATCCTGTCCGTGTGGGCCGGAGGCATCCTCGCCGACATCATCTTCGTGATATTCGACGCGGGGCTGACCGCAACACCCTCACCTGGTTCGATCTTCGCCTACCTGGCGGTGATACCGAGAGGACAGCACGTCGGGGTCCTCTTAGGGGTGTTGGCCGCAGCGGCTGCCGCCTTCGTGGTAGGAACGCTCCTGCTGCGGGTATCCCCGGTCAAGGAGAAAGAGGGAACCGACGACATGATCGGCACCATGCCGGGTATTCCCACCGGCTGAACAGCCTAAGTAACGCCCTAGAGCGGGAAGAGCCTCCTCAGGGAGGCTCTTCCCTTCTCCAACCAAAGGATCATCAAACATGAGTTCTGTAACGAAAGCGGCCGCCGATGTCCGCTGGATCGTCCTGGCGTGCGAGGCCGGAATGGGTTCGAGCCTCATGGTGACGAACTTCCTCAAGAAGAAGGTCAAGAAGGCCAAGCTCGGGATCAAGGTCACCCACTCGCCGGTCCACGACATCCCAGCCGGTGCCGACGTGGTGGTCACCCACGCCGGGCTGGCCGATCGTGTCAAGCAGGTCGCACCCGGCGCGGCTGTGGTTCCGTTCCGTTCGTTCCTGAACGACCCCGCTCTGGTCAAACTGGTCGCCGATCTGTCCGCGGGCGCGGACGTCGAAGGGGTCTGAGAGAGGGACGGAGGCGCGTATGGAGTCCGTGACGACCGTCGAGGGGATCACCCTCGGCGAGCGGGAAAACACCCGTGAACGGGCCATCGAGCGGGTGTCGGGAATGTTGTTCGACCTGGGCGCCGTGGAGGCCGGGTACGGGGAGTCGATGCTCGCCCGAGAAGGCGTGATCTCGACTTACCTGGGCAACGGGATCGCGCTCCCCCACTGCACCTACGAGGACCGGGGCCTCATCAAGCGGACCGCCCTGGTTCTCGCCCAGTACCCGGACGGCGTGCCATGGGGCGACGAGGAAGATGTCGCCTACCTCGTGTTCGGGCTGGCGGCGGTCGGCGACGAGCATCTGGCCGTCATGTCGCACCTTGCCGAGGTTCTAGACGACGAGGAGTTATGCGACCGGCTGGCGGTCACCACCGATGAAGCATTCGTCCGGGAGACCCTGGCCGCACCTACAGAATGACCGGACCGCGGGTCACGGTATTCGGCGCCGGCAACATCGGCCGAGGCCTGATCGGATGGCTGTTCGGACGGGCCGGCTGGGAAGTGGTCTTCGTGGACATCTTTCCGGGGCTGGTCGATCTCCTGAACAGTGAGGGTTCGTACCGGGTCGTGGAGGTGGGTCAGGCCGGGCGCTCCACGGTGACAATCGACCGGGTGAGCTCGGTCATCGGTACCGACACCGCTCGGGCCGTGAGCGCCACCGCCTCGGCCGATGTGGTCTGCACGGCCGTGGGTGTCGGAGCGCTCGGCAAGGTCGCTCCCGTCATCACCGCCGCTCTCGCGCAGGACGGCAGCAGGGTCGGCAACGTGCTGGCCTGCGAGAACGCCGACCCCAACACCGCGCTGCTCCGGGACCACATGTCGAGGGGATCGAGCGCCATCCCGGCCGGAGTGGGCTTCCCGGAGACCATGGTGGACCGGCTGGTGCCCGGCTCCGCCGGCGATGGGCTGGCCGTCGAGGTGGAGTCCGGGTTCGACTTCAAGATCGCTATGGAAGGCTGGGTCGGTGAGCCGCCCGCGGTCGAAGGGTTCGAGCTGGTGCCCGACCTGGTGCTCCACCGGAAGAAGAAGCTCTGGCTGGTGAACGGGCTCCATGCCGCGGCCGCCTTCCTAGGCCTGCGAGCCGGGCACGACTCGATCGCCGAGGCCGTCTCCGACCCCGCCATCCGGAACCGTCTCGACGAGATGGTCCAAACAATGGCCGGGGTGCTGGCAGCCGAGTTCGGCCATCGCAGCGGCGCCGAGTTGGTTGGCTACGGACGGTCCAACCTGGATCGGTTCGCCGTCGGTGCCCTCACGGACCCGGTACGCCGCGTGGCGCGCCACCCCCTCCGGAAGCTGGGGCCCGACGAGCGCGTGGTAGGCCCGGCCCGGGAAGCGGCGCTGATGGGTCTTCCCACCGGCGCTCTGTGCGACGCCATCGCCGCCGGGCTCTCGCTGGACGACCCCGGCGTGCCCGGGATCGATGACCTGCGGGATGCCCTTGCCGGTGACGGATGGCGGTCCGTGGTCGGTCTCGACCCCGAGGACGGAGTGCTCCGAAGCATGATCGAGGAGCGTATGGGCGGATGAACCGGAGCTACGGTCTATATTCGTTACGCGACCGGCAAGGATGAACATGGCCCCCATGAACCACGAACAGCTAAGCCAGGCGATGGTCAGCAAGTTCGCCGCGGAGCCGGACCCGTCCGGCCAGGCCGACCTGATCTGTTCCAAGGGCGCTCTCGGGATCGCCGCCGACCGGAAGCAGATCAAGAAGACCGTCAAGCGGCTGCGTTCTATCGACGACTACCGGTTCCTGGTGATCAACCGCGGGGACCTCTTCGCGGCCAATCCGGCCACCATCGGCACCAAGATCGGCATCCTCGACGAGAACGGCGCCCTCCTGAAGGCCGCCGACATCCCCCGCCGTCGTTAGCCGCCCCCCGAACCCGTTGTCCAAGGCCGATCTGCAGGTAGCCCAGGAGGCGGCCCGTGCCGGGGCGGCGGAGGTGGCATCCGGTACCCACCGGCGGGTGGAGGTCCGGTTCAAGGCCGACGCCGATCCCGTCACCGAAGTGGATCATCGCTCCGAGACGGCCGTCCTCGACGTGATCTCCCGGCGCCGGCCTCGAGATCCGGTGGTGGGCGAGGAACGGGGCGGCCGCCTCCCCGAGGAAGGACGGGTCTGGCTGGTCGACCCTTTGGACGGCACCACCAACTTCGTCCACGGCTTCCCCTGGATCAGCGTTTCGGTGGCGCTCTGGATCGATAACGCCCCCGCGGTCGGCGTTGTGGTGGACGTGAACACCGGAGACGAGTACACGGCGGTAGCCGGGTCCGGCGCCCGCGCCAACGGATCGCCCATCCATGTGAGCTCGCTGGAGGACTTCGGCGAGGCCTTGATCGTCACGGGTTTTCCCTACGAACGGCGGCAACGGATCGAGGTCTGCGATACCCGGTTCCGCCGGGTGCTGGGTGCGGCCCAGGGCGTCCGGCGCCTGGGTGCCGCCTCCCTCGACATGTGCATGGTGGCGTGCGGGCGGATGGACGGCTACTGGGAGGAGGACCTGCCGCCCTGGGACATGGGTGCCGGCGCCCTCCTCGTCATGGAGGCCGGCGGAACGGTGAGCAATCGATCCGGCGGGCCGGTCGGTCCCGCCGGCGGGTTCGTGGTCGCCAGCAACGGACGCATCCACCAGCAGTTTCTGGACACGCTGGGCGAGCCGAGTCCCTCCGAACGGCTACCGTGAGCGGCGTATGGAACAGGTGAGCACCTCGGAGCTGTTGCCTTGATCGAGCGGACCGGGATCGGGGCCTCGCCGGGCGTCGCGATCGGCCCCGCCTACCTCCATGTTGCGCAGCTGCCCGACGTCACCCGTCGCCGGGTGGAGGACCACGCCCCCGAAGTGGAACGGCTCCTCGGCGCCGTAGCCTCCGTACGGACCAGGCTGTCCGACCTGGCGGCGACCCACGGCGAGGGTTCGGATGAGGCGGAGGTCATCGGGGCGCACCTCCTGTTGCTGGATGACCCCGAGTTCACCGGCGAGATCCGCGACCGCATCGAGTCCGAGTCGGTGTGCGCCGAGGCGGCCGTATCCGAGGTGACCGAGGAGTCGGCAGCCATGCTGGAGTCGCTCGACGACGAGTACCTGGCCGCCCGCGGCGCTGACGTTCGTGACGTCGGCACGCAGCTCCTCAGGTCCGTGCTGGGACTGCCCCTCGAGACCTGGGAGGCCCTGGAAGTCCCGTCGGTGCTGGTCGCACAGGACTTCTTCCCCTCGGAGACTGCCACCATCCCTGCGGGGATGGCCCTCGGCCTGTGTACGGAGGAGGGGAGCGCCACCTCCCACATCGCGGTCTTCGCCAGGGGAATGGGGCTTCCGGCGGTGGTGGGGGTTGACATGCCGGCCACCGAACCCGGAACGCTGATCGCCTTGGACGGCGAGACGGGGCAGGTCTACGTCGATCCCACCGAGAGCGTGATCCGGACGCTCCGGGAACGCCAGGAGGAGCAGCGGAGGGCCAGAGCGAGCGCCGCGGACCGGTCGCAACAACCGGCCCTGACCAGGGACGGCACCCGGATCGAGGTGGCGGCCAACATCGGATCGGACACGGACGCCGCCCGGGCCGTGGAAGCGGGCGCCGAGGGCGTGGGCCTGTTCCGGACCGAGTTCCTGTTCCTCGACCGCACCCGTCCGATCTCCGAGGAAGAGCAGTACGAGGCCTACCGGACGGTACTGGGCGCCTTCGGAGACCATCTCGTGGTGGTTCGCACCCTCGATGTGGGAGGGGACAAGCAAGTTCCCGGAATCGAGATCGGGGAGGAGCTCAACCCGTTCCTGGGACTACGGGGTATCCGGCTCACGCTGGCCCGCCCCGACATGATGCAAGCCCAGTTGCGGGCGCTGCTCAGAGCGGGGACCGAGGGCCGGCTGGCCATCATGGCGCCCATGGTGTCGGGCATTGCCGACCTCATGGCTTTCCGTGCGGCGCTGGCCGAGGCGGAGCGGTCGCTGGCCGCCGACGGTCTGCCGTTCACCTCGGACTACCAGGTCGGGATCATGATCGAGATACCGTCCGCCGCCCTGATCGCCTCCCGGCTCGCGCCCCACGTCGACTTCTTCTCCATCGGCACCAACGACCTCACCCAGTACACGCTGGCGGTGGATCGGACCAACCGGGAGGTCGCCGACCGGGCCGACCATCTCGATCCGGCCGTCCTGAGGCTGATCAACGAGACCACCTCGGCCGCCGCGGCCGGGCCCTGGGTGGGTGTGTGCGGCGAGATGGCGGGGGATCCCGTTGCCACCCCGATCCTGATCGGGCTGGGCGTCAAGGAACTGTCGGTGGCCATCCCTTCGGTGCCCACCATCAAGGAACGGGTCCGGGACCTCCAGCTCGAGGAGTGCCGGGAGCTAGCTGCCCGATGCCTGCAGGCGGCCGACGGCGCCGAGGTGAGGCGGATACTCGAAGGGGCGTGAACTCAGTAAACGGTGGCCTGCGGCCTTAGGTCAGCCCTCTTCGGACAGCAACTCCCTGAAGTCCTCCAGAACCTCGCCGGCATCGTCGCCATCCACCTCGATCGCGACCGTGGTGCCCAGCGTGGCTCCCAGCTTGAGGATCCCCAGCATGCTCTTGGCGTTGACGGTCTTGTCGTTGGCGGTCACGGATATGTTCGAGGGCGACGCCTTGGCCCGCTTCACGAACTCGGCGGCCGGACGGGCGTGGAGACCCGCCGGGTTGGTGATGGTGATCTCTTCTCTCATCCTGCTAATCCGATCTGAGCGGGCAACGAACCCTAGCAATCGGAATCCGGAAGAATGCGAAAACCGCGGCGAAACGCCGTCGCCCGCTGGGCCCACCCCCACCGCCACCACCTTGGGTCCGAGGCGCGTCCCGCCCTACCCCGGAATGGGGCCGCCTCAGACGATTTGATCCCTCCGTCAGTCCGCTCGACGTCGCACGCAGACTGCTGGTGGTTACGGTTATTCATTAACATACGCCGGGACTGTGACACCGTCAACCCCCGACCGGATGGCGAGACATCGAGACTCAAGTACGTCCCACCGGAAAGGGCACCCCGTGGGCACGAGCACGGAGAACCATGGACTCGGGGCACTAGGATTGCGCCGCATCCCCGGAACCCCTAGCCGTGTGACGAAGGGCCGCGCAGTATGAGTCTCCCGTTTCCCGACATCACCAGGAACCTCTTCGACCTGAGCGGCTATTGCAGCATCGTCACCGGGGCCGGCCAGGGTATCGGCAAGGCGCTGGCCACCGGCCTCGCGCACGCCGGCAGCGACCTGGTGCTGGTGGATCTCAACGGCGCCGTCCTGGAGGAGACCACCGCCGAGATCGGGAAGATCGGTCACGGGGTGGCGACCGTCGTGGCCGATGTCACCGCACCCGACACCCCCGAGCGCATCGTCGCCGCGGCCATGGACCTGAGCGGGCGGATCGACGTGCTGGTCAACAACGCCGGGATCATGGGCTACGCCGACATAATCGGGGTCACCGACGAGCAGTGGGACCGGATGTACGGGATCAACCTGAAGGCCCCCATGCGGATCATGCGGGCGGTGCTCCAGGAGATGGTGGACGCCGGCCGGGGCAGCGTTATCAACATCGGTAGTTCCTGGTCGTCCAGGGCATCGGTGTTCAACCAGGATGGCGGGGGTGTCGACTACTGCTCGGCCAAGGCCGCCCTGCAGTCGTTGAGCCGGGCGGCCGCCCAGGACGTGGCGCCGCACGGCGTCCGCGTGAATGCGATCGCCCCCGGCGCGGTCGACACGCCCATGCACGCCCACCACCGCGACTACCTGTTCGAGTACGAGAAGTACATCCCGCTGGGCCGGATGGAAGTGGCCGAGGACCTGGTGGGTCCCGCCATCTTCCTGGCATCGGATGCCGGGGCGTACGTCACCGGCCAGACCATCCATGTCAACGGCGGCCTGCTGATGGTCGACTGACCGCGGATCCTGAGAGGAGCGGAGACCCTATGTTCACAAGAGATCAGGTCCTGGAGCGGCTCCGGGCGAGCCTGGCGAGCGGGAGCCCGATCATCGGAGCCGGCGCCGGTACCGGAATATCGGCCAAGTTCGCCGAGGCGGGAGGCGCCGACCTGATCCTCATCTACAACTCCGGTAAGTACCGGATGGCCGGTCACGGGTCCAACGCCGGTCTGCTGCCGATCGGGGACGCCAACGCCATCGTCGTGGAGATGGGCGAGCGGGAAGTGCTGCCGGTGGTCAAGGACACACCGGTGATCGCGGGAGTCAACGGCACCGACCCCACCCGGGTCATGGACCGGTTCCTGGGCGGGCTCGAGACGATGGGCTTCTCCGGCGTGATCAACTTCCCGTCCATCGGCTACACGGACGGGCGCTGGAGGGAGAGCCTGGAGGCCACCGGATTCGGCCTGAACCGGGAGGTCGAGATGCTTCGGACCGCTTCAGAGCTCGGCCTGTTCACCATGTCCTACTGCTACGAGGCTCATGAAGCGGCCGCGTTCGCCGAGGCGGGAGTGGACGTGATGGTCGCCCACCTCGGCCTCACGACCGGCGGCAGTATCGGCGCCACCGACTCCTTCACGATGTCCCTCGACGCCTGTGTCGAGCAGGCCATCGAGACCCGGGAGATCTCCGAGGCGATCAATCCCGACATCATCGTGGTGCTCCACGGAGGACCGCTGGAGGGTCCCGAAGAGGTCGGGACGGTGATGCGTGGTTCGGGCTGCTACGGGTTCGTCGGCGCCTCCACGATGGAACGCCTGCCGACCGAGGTGGCCATCGAGAGCACTGTCCGCTCATTCAAGAGCGTGACCATCTGAGCACCTGCCCGGCCCCGCCCGAAGCGCGATGATCGTGTACACAAGGCCATGAGCAGGGTCGTGGTCGCCGGCGCCTTCGACACCAAGGCCGAGCCGCTCGAGTTGCTGGCGGAGGAACTTCGCAGCCTCGACGCACCTCCTATCACCATCGACACCGGCGTCTTCGGTGGCGATCACGGCTGCGACCACCCCGCGGAGGCCGTGGCCGAAGCCGCCGGATACTCCCTCGAAGAGCTCCCCCCGCTGGGCAGGGCGGGGGCGGTATCGGCCATGACCAGGGGCGCGGCCCGCATCCTCCGGCAACTGGTGGACGGAGGCGAGGTGGGAGCGCTGGTCTGCATGGGCGGCTCCAACGCGGCCGCGGTCTTCTCGGTGCTGGCGCCCATCGTTCCGATCGGCGTCCCGAAGATCCTGATGGCGACCTCGGTGGCCGGTGAGACCAGGGCGCTGGTCAACGGCGGTGACGTGACCATGCTCTACCCCATCCTCGACATCGAGGGCGACAACCGGATCCTGCGGACCATGATCGGCCGGCTGGCCCACGTGTCGGCGGCGCTGCTGCGGGCGGGCGGTGCGCTCCCGTTGAGCGTACCCGGGACCGCGGTCGCCCTGACCATGTACGGCGTCACCAACCCTTGCGTGGCCCATTGCCGGGAGCTCCTGGCGGATCGGGGCCTCGAGCCGCTGGTGTTCCACGCCAACGGCACCGGAGGCCGGTCCTTCGAGTCGTTCGTGAGCCAGGGCCTGGTGGCGTCCGCCATCGACGTGACCATCAGCGAGGTGGCCGACGAACTGTTCGGGGGTCTGTGGCCGGCGGGATCCGACCGCCTCACCGGGGCATCCCTCTCCGCCGTCCCGCAGGTCATCGCCCCGGGAGCGATCGACATGATCTGCCTGGGGCCGATGGCAGACCTGCCGGAGCGCTTCCGGAACCGGCCCCACGTGGCCCACAACGACCTGGTCACCCTCGTCCGCACCACCCCGGAGGAGAACTACCGGCTCGGCCGGACGGTGGCGGAACGCCTCGGGTCCCCTGGAGCCGCCACCTCGGTGCTGGTACCGATGTGGGGCGTCTCCCAGCTCGACGTCGAGGGAGGCCCGTTCCACGACCCCGGATCGGTGGAAGCCTTCGCCGATGGTGTCGGGTCGGCGCTCCCGCCCCACTCCCCCGTATCGTTGGTGAGGATGGACCTCCACATCAACGACCGGGAATTCGCCGAGGCGCTGGTCGCGGCGGTCGATCCGGCACCGGTTCAATGCCCGGACCCGGGATAGTCGGGTCCGAGGGAGGTCTCCCATGAGCTTCGAGAACCTGCTGCGTCCCGGATACATCAACCGGATGTACATGCGCAACCGGATCATCGTCGGTCCCATGGAGAAGTCGCTGGCCAACCTCGACGGATCGCTGAACGAGCGCTACATCGCCTACGCCCGGCGGCGTGCCATGGGCGGGGCGGCGCTTATCCAGCTCGAGTCGACCTACGTATCGCCGGAGGGTCGGGGGAACCCGTACCAGGTGGGTTGCCACGGGGACCATGTCATCCCGGCCCTCACCCGGATGGCCACAGAGATCCACGCGCACGGCGCCAAGCTGGCCATGGAACTCCACCACGGGGGCCGCCAGGCATCCGTTGCGGCCCACCACCGCCATCCCATCGCCCCGTCTGCGATCCCGTCCGCCATGATGGATCCGGGGACGGTTCCCCGCGAGATGACGCCGGCCGACATCCGCCGGGTGATCGGAGACTTCGCCAGGGCCGCCGAACGATGCCTGGCGGCGGGTGTCGACATGATCCACCTGCATGGCGCGCACGGTTACCTGCTCGGCCAGTTCCTGTCGCCGCAGTCGAACCGTCGTACCGACGGCTACGGAGGGTCCCTGGCCAACCGGGCCCGCTTCCCCCTGGAGGTTCTCGCCGCGGTCCGGCAGGTGGTGGGGCCCGATTGCCCGATCGGCTACCGGATATCGGCGGCCGAGTATGTGGAGGGTGGTCTGGAGGCGGACGAGTCGGCCCGCTTCGCGGTCATGCTCGCCGATGCGGGGATCGACCTGATCGACGTGGCCGGAGGCACCTACGAGTCGATGTCGATGATCTTCCAGGGGCCTGAGGCGCGCAAGGGCGGCTTCGTCGAGGAGGCCGCGGCCATCCGCCGGGCGGTGGGCGACCGGGTCCCGGTGAGCGTGGCGCAGCGCATGAACGACCCCGTGTTCGCCGACCGGGTGATGGAACGGGAGGGGTTCGAGTACGTCACCCTGGCTCGCGCCTTCCACGCCGATCCCGACTACGTGCGCAGGCTGACCGAGGGCCGTGCCGACCGGATACTGCCCTGCATAGGTTGCAACACCTGCGCCAACCTGACGGTGGCCCGTATTCCCGCCGGTTGCGCCGCCAACCCCGCCAGCGCCTTCGAGCTCTCCCGGGACAGCTATCGCCCGTCACCGGAGCGAGTGCGCGCATTGGTCGTCGGCGGCGGGGTGGCGGGCATGCACGCCGCCCGGTTCCTCGGCCTCCGCGGGCACGAGGTCCTGCTTTGCGAGGCGACCGAGCGGCTCGGCGGCCAGTTGTATTACCTGCGCCGAGCCCTGCCCGAGTACGGGGCGCTGGTCGACTGGCTGGCGCGGGAGCTCGATGAGCTCGGGGTGAGGATCGAGACCGGCCGCCGGGTCGGGGTCCCCGAGATCTCCGAGGCCGACCCCGATGCGGCGGTGGTGGCGACCGGAGCGCGGGGAGGCTACCTGTGGGCCGCCACCCAGGAACCCACCGTCCCCATCTTCGACGTTTTCTCCGGGCTGGAACGGCCGCCGGACGAGTGGGAGTCGGACGTGGCCGTGATCGGCGGTGACTTCGTAGCCTGCCGGGTGGCGCAGCACCTCCGCCGCTCCGGCGTACGGATCCACATCGTCGAAGCCGGCGCGTCCCTTGCCGCGGACGGCGCCTTCACCGGTCTGCTGGCCGAGTTGGAACTGGAGGCGGACAAGGGGGTCACCATCCATCGGGAAGCCACCACGGAGTTGATCACCGGCGATGGCGTGGTGATACAGACCCGGGGCAAGGAAAGCCGGTTGGACGTGGGATCGGTAGTGATCGGCGGCCGGCGCCCCGGCTCGGATCTCCCGGACGAGTTGAGGCGGTCCGGGTTACGGGCCGAGATCTACACCATCGGCGATGCGGTGCGGCCGCGAGACCTTTACGCCGCCGGCCAGGAAGCCGCCGACGTAGCCGAGCGCATCGACCTGGCCGCACGTGCCGGCACTCTGCGCTCCACCCTCGCCACTCCCCCCGCCCTCGGCTGAGCCAGGGCGCCGGTCCCGGCGATCGTCCCTTCGCAAACCGGCAACCGTTTTTTTCGCGTTCTCGCCGACAAGGGTCGGACTTGTCACACCCCCGATATACGTTGCCTATCGCCAAGCACCTACACCGGCCGATGAGGTGAGACCGATCGGAACGGCCGGCCCGAGGGAACATACGAGCCTTATGGAGCGACCGCCGATTCCCCGGCATCCAGCCGGGCATGGCCGACCACGCTCCAACAGGATGGGTGGTGGCGGGGGAGGGGCCCGGTGCGGAGCACCGGATTTTCGCGAGTTCGAGTCCCTTTTTCGCGAGTTCGGGGGCTTCGGAGCGTTCTTGAGGCAGAGGGCGTCATATGTGACGCCCTGAACCTCAGGAACACCGCACCACCGGTGACGCCCTGTGCATCGAGAATGGTGGGGTCCACGAACTTGAGGCACAGGGCACCACCCATGACGCCCTGAACCTGAGGTTCGCCGCGGCGCGGCGCGAATGGGGTGGCCTCCCATGGACCCCGCGGGGGTCAGGGGCGGTCTGGTGATACGCAGCGGAATCCGATGTGGGACGCCGAGGTGTCGAGCGTCTGCGCTTGGCGGGCGGCGGGCCGGTAGCGGAAGCAGTACTGGATCGTGCATAGGTGCGAACCGCCCTTGATGGTGCGGGAGGGGAAGGGGCCAGGTTGCCGGATCGGGGCAAGTTGCTCGCTCCTTGGCGGGCCGCAGCACCGGGAACCGGCCATCGGTGGTGCCTCCCGGTACCGGGTGGAGGTCCACTCCCAGACGTTGCCGATCATGTCGTACAGGCCGTAGCCGTTGGGGGCGTAGAAACCGGCCGGGCTGGTCCTGGTCCAGCCGTCCAGTTCCGTGTTCTCGTAGGGGAACGCTCCCTGCCATGTGTTGGCCCGAGGCATTGTTTCCTGGCAGTCCTGGTCTCCCCAGGCGAACTCGGCGCCCTCCAGACCGCCCCGGGCGGCGTACTCCCACTGGGTCTCCGTAGGAAGGCGCATGCCGGCCCAGCGGGCGAAGGCCACCGCGTCGGGGTAGGCAACGTGGACCACGGGATGATCCTCCAGGCCGTCCAAGCACGAACCGGACCCCAGCGGCCGGCGCCAGTCGGCGCCCGGCGTCCAGGACCACCAGTTGCGGAAGTCCCCCAGGTCCACGGGCCCGTCCGTCATTCCGAACACCAGCGAACCCGGCACCAGGTCCGGCGGTCGAGCCCCCGGGTAGAGACTCGGGTCGGGGGGTCGCTCGGCGAAGGTCACGTAGCCGGTGTCGGTGACGAATTCCATGAACCGGCGGTTGGTGACCGGGTAGGCATCGATCCGGAACGGGTCCACCCGCACCTTGCGGACCGGACGTTCCTCGGGGTAGTGGCGGTCGGAGCCCATCAGGAACTCCCCGCCGGGGATCCGGACCTGCCGTCGATCAGCTAGCGCTGTCATGTCACCGGCGGGTGCCCGCTCGCCCGGAAGCTAACTGGACGAGCAGCGTCCCTCGGTGTCCTTGTAGACGCGGCCTCCCTTGATGACCGCCACGATCCGGTCGGGGTCGGCGAGCGCTCCGATCTCGTCGAGCGGTCGGCCGTCCACCAGGATCAGGTCCGCCTCCTTGCCGACCTCCACGGTGCCGATCCGGTCCTCCATGTAGAAGATCCGGGCGTTCACCTTGGTCGCCGTGTTGATGGCTTCCGCCGCGCCCATGTACCGGGCCTTGTTGGGCAACTCCCGGCCCCGCCGGTCCTGGAGCGGACCGACGATGTCGGAGCCCGAACCGACCCTCACCCCGGTCTCCCCCATGATCTCGATGCTGCGCCCCACTTCCGACTCCACAGCCTGGAGCTTGGAGAGCTGGGAAGGGGTGAGGCCGGCCCGCTCCGGATTCTCCAGCAGGTCGTACTTGACCGCCAGCGTCACCACTGCGAAGGCGTCGGAGTCCACGATCTGCGTGGCCGCATCCTCGTCCAGGATGCTGGCGTGCTCGATAGACCGCACGCCAGCCGCCAGAGCCCGGCGGATGGCGTCAGAGGTGTGGCAGTGGGCCAGCACGTAGGTGTGCCAGTCGCCGGCCGCCTCCACCGCGGCGCGCAGCTCCTCATGGCTGAACTGGAGGCTGTCGAAGGGGTCGGTCGGCGAGAGGACACCGCCAGAGCCGAACACCTTCACCTGGGTGGCGCCCTTGCGAAGCTGCTCGCGGGCCGCCCTGCGCACCTCATCCGGACCGTCCACCACCTCGGGAGTGGCCGACAGTCCCGGGATACTCCCCTGGGGGTGGGCGTGGTGATGGGCATGCCTCAGGTCGCCGTGGCCGCCGGTCTGGGAGAGCACCGACCCCGACGGGAGGATGCGGGGCCCGTCGATAACGCCCATTTCCACCAGCCGAGCCCACCGCGGGTCCAAACCCCCGGCGTCCCGGACGGTGGTGAAGCCCTCTTGGAGGGTGTTCTCGATGACCCCCCGCACGGTGAACACGTAGTCGATCCAGGGCAGGTCACCCACGTCGCCCGCCGACGACACCAGTCCCATGTGGACATGGGCATCGGTGAGACCCGGCATGAGGGTCAGTCCGGTGGCGTCGATGACCTGGTCCGGCGAGCTTCCCGCTCCGGGTCCGACCCCGCTGATCAGGGACCCCGACACGGCCACGTCCATGCCAGACCGCGGGTCGGCGCCGGTGCAGTCCAGCAATTCGGCGTTGCGGATTACGAGGCTGGTCATTCGTTTCCTTCCTGGTAGTCGAGCTGCAGCTCGGGGATGACGAAGTTACCCCTGTCGATGATCTGGCGATCGTCCACCCAGATGGAGTGGTTGCGGGTCGGGATGTCAAAGTGGAACGGGGCCCGGTTCTCTCCCTTGAGGAGACGCACGAAATTGGCGCCGAACGCGATCAGCATGTTGCCGTAGTAGCTCTCGGTATCCATCACGCCACCCGACTCCCAGAAGCGAAGGCCCAGCGCGTTCCAGTTGGCCCGGTGCTCGTATCCCCACCCGATGTGGGACACACCGTAGGAACGCTTGTCGCGGGGCGCCTCGAAGTGATCCCGCGCCAGCTGGGCGTCGGTTCCCCCCTCGATGGAGACGATGCTCCCCTCCCTGAGTTCCATCCGGACGGGAGACATCACGTAGCGACCCAGGTTGAGCAGGCAGTCACCCTCGTCCAGCACCAGGGTGCCCTCCGCCGAATGCTCCAGCGGCGCCACTACGACCTGGCCTGACGGCCAGTGGTCCCAGCGTCCGGGCGTATCCGTGTACCCGTACTGGGTCATGACCGGGCGCCCCTCGTAGCTGAGGGTGAGATCGGTCCCCGCCTCGGACTCGATGTGCAAGGTGCTACCGGCCGCCAGCAGGGCTTCGCTTACCTCTGCCCGGCGCCGTATCTCGGGGATCGGGAACATCCGGCGGAGCATGTCCTCGGGTTCCAGGAGCATCAGGGTGCGCGCCCCGGCGTCGAGGGCGGCGTTGTGGGCGTCGCTGTAGATCCACTCCGTGGTGGGCGTTGCCACCACCAGGTCGGATCCCTTCCAGGCATCGACGATGGCCTGGGACTTCATCCAGCTCTCGTCGGCGGCCACCGTGATCTCGAAGTAGTCGGCGCCCAGCACCCGCGCCGCCGCCGCCAGCGCGATGTTGTACACCTGGTTGCTCATGGTGTCGGTGAACCCGAGCACCGTCTCGCCCGGCTGCACGTTGCACAATTCCAGGTGGTCCCGGAAGAGCGGGACCAGCTCCGCGCCGGCCGCGGCAGTGGTAGGAACTCGGCGCATGGGACTTCCTTCCGGGGACTACTGCGGGCGTATACTACGGCCGATGTTGAGGGCCTCCCTCCTTCGCCCCACCTCCTCCCTTCCCCTGGTATGAGCCTCCGCTTCGGCCTGATCGGTACCGGGGGAGGCGGCCATCTCTTCGCCGGCGCCCTGGCCGGACGCCCCGGCGGTGCCCACCTGGTGTCGGTCTGCTCCCGCAACCGGCAGCGGGCCACCGATTTCGGCGCCGGATACGGAGTGACCGAGGTCCACACCGACTGGGGCGACCTGATCCGGTCGGACATTGACGCCGTGTGCGTGGCGTCGCCGACCGGCGACCACGCCCGGATGACCATCGCGGCCGCCGCCGAGGGCCTCCATGTCCTCACCGAGAAGCCCATCGCCGCCTCCGTGGCCGACGCCGACCTGATGATCGAGGCCTGCGACGAGGCAGGTGTGACACTGGGTTGCATCTACATGTACCGCTTCCTGGAGACCGCCCTCCGGATGAAGGAAGCGATCGC
Organism: Acidimicrobiia bacterium; assembly: GCA_011523635.1. Classification (GTDB taxonomy): domain Bacteria; phylum Actinomycetota; class Acidimicrobiia; order Spongiisociales; family Spongiisociaceae; genus Spongiisocius. Next base: position 8,950 of record WTGI01000051.1, on the reverse strand, counting down.
CGGTGGCCTGATCGGACGGCCGCTCATGGCGGAGTGCACCGGGCTGTTCTACCGCGACCAGCCCTACTACGACTCCGGTGAATGGCGGGGCAAGTGGGCGTCCGAGGGGGGCGGGTCGCTGGTGACCCAGACCAGCCACACCCTGGACCTGATGCTGTGGATGCTGGGCGACGTGGAGGAGGCGGTCGCCCTCTACAGCACCTCGCCCCTCCACCGCATCGAGGTGGAGGACATCACCGTGGGCCTGCTCCGGTTCGCCAGCGGCGCGCTGGCCACCCTGCTGAGCACCACCGCCGCCGTGCCTCCTGAACCCCGGACCATCACCATCCGCGGCACGGACGGGACGGTGGGCATGGTCGATGACCGGCTGTCGCAATGGGAGGTGCCCGGCGGTCCCTCTCCCGAGATCGACGAGCTGATGAACGCCGGGCCGGTCGATAGGGGCGACACCCTCACCCAGGCCGGCTACGCCGACTCCAGCCTGCATCACCGCCAGATGGAGGACTTCGTGGCGGCAGTCGCCGAGCGCCGCCCGCCGCTGGTGGACGGCCGGGAGGGCCGCCGCACCACCGCGGTGATGGAAGCCCTCTACGAGTCCGCCCGCCGGGGCCGGGCGATCAGACCGGCCTGAAGGCCGGGTACGGATCGGGCGTCTCGGAACCTGTAGACTCCCCAGCTTCCCGGGGAAGATGAGGTAGTTGGTGACGATCGGTCTGATGGGCTTCGGCCGGATCGGCCGCAACGTGTTCCGCCAGATCGGCGACGACGAGGAGACACGCGTGGCCGCGATCACCGATATCGCCGACCCGGAAGCCCTGGCGTACCTCCTCCAGTACGACTCGATCTACGGCCCCTTCCCGGAGCCGGTGTCGCTCGAGGACGGCATCCTGGTGGTCGGAGCTTCCCGCATCCCCCTCATCAAAGGGGTCGAGCCGGGAGACGTGGACTGGGCGGCTCTCGGGGTGGAGACGGTGGTGCAGGCCACCGGCAAGTACCGGACGGCCGAGTGGTGCAGCCGCCATCTGAGCGCCGGCGCGAAGAGGGTGATCCTGGCCTCGACGCCGGAGGATCCCGGCGACCTCCCGCTCCTGCTGAGCGGGGTGACGGACCGCGTGCTCGACGGCAACCCGCCGATCGTGGCCACGGGCTCCAACACCTCGAACGCCATAGCCCCCCTGATCCAGGTCCTCGACCGGCACTTCGGGATCGACCAGATGTTCTTCACCACCATCCACGCCTATACGAACCGCGCCCGGCTGGGCGACGTGCCCAGCGGTGGTTTCAGGGCCAGCAGGGCGGCGGGCGAGAACATCATCCCGGTCACCAGCAACACCGATGACATCCTCTCCGGCGTGTTTCCTCACCTGGCGGGGCGGATCTCGTCCAAAGCCCTCAACGTTCCCGTCGATGACGGATCGACCGTCGACGCGGTGACCCGTCTCCGGACCGAGACCACCGTGAGCGAGGTGAACGAGGCGGTGCGGGAGGCATGCCGCGGCTATCCGGGTGTCTTCGGCTTCACCGACGACCCGATCGTCTCGAGCGACGTGCGAGGCTCGACCTTCTCGGGCATATTCGACTGCCTGTCCACAATGGTGATCGGAGGAAACCTCCTCAAGACGATCGTCTGGTTCGACACCGGCTGGGGCTACTCGGCCCGCATCGTCGAGCTGCTCCGCCGGTACCACTCGCAAGGAGTGACATGACCACGAGGGTCGCCATAAACGGCTTCGGACGGATCGGGAGGGCGGTCCTGAGGATCATCCTCGACCGCCCCTCCTCCCCCATCGAAGTGGTGGCGATCAACGATCTGGCCGACCATGAGGTCCTCGCCTACCTGCTCCGGCGCGACTCGGTGATGGGCACGCTGGAAAAGAGGGTGACGGTGCGGGACGGGAGGATGACCGTCGGAGGTCACCACATCCTGATGGTGCGGGAGTCCTCGCCATCAGCTCTGCCCTGGCGCGAGCTCGGCGTGGACGTCGTGATCGAATCCACCGGGGCCTTCCGTACCCGGGACCTGCTCCAACAGCACCTGGAAGCCGGCGCCGGACGGGTCCTGCTCACGGTGCCCGCCAAGGACGGCATCGATTCCACCGTCGTGCTCGGGGTCAACGAGGGCGATGTCGAGGCCACGGACCGGATCATCTCGAACGCCTCCTGCACCACCAACTGCCTGGCCCCGGTCGCCAAGGTGCTCGATGACGCGTTCGGCATCGTGCGGGGCGTGATGACCACCGTCCACGCTTACACGAACGACCAGCGGCTGGCCGACGTGCCCCACAAGGACCTGCGCCGTTCGAGAGCGGCCACCGAGAACATCATCCCGACCTCCACCGGCGCCGCCCGGGCGGTCGGGACGGTCCTGCCGGCCCTCGCCGGAAAGCTGGACGGGATGGCCATGCGGGTGCCGGTGCCCGACGGGTCCCTCGTGGAGCTGGTAGCCGAACTGTCCACCGACGTGGACGCCGAGGCCGTGAACGGAGCGCTGCGGAGCGCCGCCCGGGGGCCGATGAGAAGCGTGTTGCAGTATTCGGAGGAACCGCTGGTGTCATCCGACATCATCGGGAACGACCACTCCAGCATCTTCGACGCCGGCGGGACGGAGGTGCTGGGTGACCGGCTCGTCAAGGTGGTGGCGTGGTACGACAACGAGTGGGGATACTCGAGCCGGGTGGTCGACCTGATCGAACTCCTGGGCTCGATGCCCCCGCCGGCCTAGGAGGTCTCCTCCAGCCCTGCTCCTCTCCAATGGCATTAACCGGGCACGACGCTTTGCCATGGAGCGGCCACTGGCGATAATGCACTGAACGGTCCCTCCGGGCGCCGCCTCGGTTCAGGAGAGCCCCATGACATTGAAGGACCTCACCGGCCCATCGACACAAGCACCTGCCCCATCCGTGGTCGGGGAACGGGAAGCGTTCCCGGCCGGGCAGCCGATCGCGATCGTGGGCATGGCGTGCCGGTTCCCCGGCGCCAACAGCCTGGAGTCCTTCTGGCAGGTACTGGCCGAGGGCCGTAACACCGTGACCGAGGGCATCCCCGGCTCGGGTGGAGAACGCCTCGCCGACCTGTTCGACGATCCCGATCAGAACGAGGCGTGCCGCTTCGGCGCCTTCGTCGAGGGGATCGACCGGTTCGACGCCGCCTTCTTCCGCATCTCTCCGGTCGAGGCGGAACTCCTGGACCCGCAGCAGCGCATGATGCTGGAGGTGAGCTGGCAGGCTCTCGAGGACGCCGGAATCGACCCGGCCCGGCTGAGCGGGACCCGCACCGGTGTCTACACCGGGATCAGCAACGACGAGTACCGGATGATGGTCGTGGACTCGCTCAAGCCCAGCGAGGCGGCCGGATGCCTCTACGCCCTCAGCGGCACCAACCTGAACGGCGCCAGCGGGCGGGTCTCCTACGTCCTGGGACTGATGGGACCGGCCAAGGCGGTGGACGCGGCCTGCGCGTCTTCCCTGGTGGCGGCGCACGACGCGGTGGCGGACCTCCAGCAGGGCAAGGCGGATCTGGCCATCGTGGGCGGCGTCCAGGCCATCCTCAACACCCGGATCTACGAGCTGAGGGCGGACGCGATGATGCTGTCCCCCGACGGGCAGTGCAAGACCTTCGACGCCTCCGCCAACGGCTACGTGCGGGGTGAGGGTTGCGGCGTCGTCGTCCTGAAGCGGCTGAGCGAGGCGGTGGCCGACGGCGACCGGGTCTGGGCGGTCATCCGGGGTGCGGCGGTGAACCACGGAGGCGCCAGCACCGGTCTCACCGTCCCCCACACGCCCGCCCTCGAACAGGTGATGGAGACAGCCCTGTCGGATGCTGGCGTCCGTTCGTCGGAGATCGACTACCTGGAGGCTCACGGGACCGGGACCTCGGTGGGCGATCCGATCGAGATCGATGCCGTGGCCAACGTCTTCGCAGCGGAACGCCGGCCCGGCCGGCCCCTGCTCATCGGTTCTGTCAAGACCAACATCGGCCATCTCGAGTCGGCCGCGGGCATCGCCGGATTGATCAAGGCGGCGCTGGTGGTGAACCGGGGCGTGATCCCCAAGCACCTGCATTTCCACGATCCCCACCCGGGTGTCGACTGGGACCGGCTACCGATCAAGGTCACCTCCTCCCAAATGGATTGGCCGAGCGACTACCCGGGGCCGCGGATGGCCGGGGTGAACTCCTTCGGGATTTCCGGGACGAACGCCCACCTCGTGGTAGAGGAGCACCGCGACCCCGATGGCGCAGGCGGCCGGGAACCCCGGACAGCGGGCGCCGCGCAGGCCGTGCCGGTATCGCTGCCGCCACTGATGGGCGGCGTCCCGTTGCCGGCGGAGAGCCTCGATGGTCGCCGGACACGTCTCCTGCCGCTGTCGGCCAAGTCCGGGATTGCACTCGGCGAGCTGGCAGGGCGGTACCTGTCCTGGCTAGATGATCGCCGCACGGAGTCGGGCCTGGCCGATATGGCCTGGACGGCGGGTATCGGCCGCAGCCACTTCGACCACCGGGCCGGCCTCGCCTTCACGGATGTCGACTCCTTGCGGGCCGGGCTGGCCGCCCTGACGGAGGACGGCGAGGGCCCGGAGCCCCGGGCTGCCACCCGGGTGGCCTTCGTCTATACCGGGCAGGGGAGCCAGTGGGCCGGTATGGGCCGGGACCTGTACGAGCGCGAGCCGGTGGCGAGGGCGGTGCTGGACCGCTGCGAGGAGGTCTTCCGCGAGGCGAGGGGTACCTCGCTGCTCGACGTGATGTTCGGTCGACCGTCGGCGGAGGGGGACCTGGGCGACACGGCGTGGGAGCAGCCCGCCCTCTACGCGCTGGAGTGCGCCCTCACAGCGCTCTGGGCCTGCGCCGGCGTCCGCCCGAGCGTGGTGATGGGGCATAGCGTGGGGGAACTGGCCGCGGCCCAGGCAGCCGGGGTATTCACCCTGGAGGACGGGATGAGGTTCGCCGCGGCGCGGGGCTCCCTGCTGTCCGGGACCAGTCCCGGCGCCATGGCCGCGGTCTTCGCCCCGGCCGAGCGGGTCGAGTCGGTGGTCGGAAGCCTCGACGGGTCGCCGAACGGCGCCGGAGTGAACCTCTCGGCCTACAACGGCGCCCACCAGGTGGTCAGCGGTCCGGCTTCGGGGATCGATGCCTTGCTGGACCGTCTGGAATCGGAGGGAATCCGGGCCAGACGGCTCAACACCACCAGGGCTTTCCACAGTGCCCTCGTGGAGCCGGCTCTTGACGATCTGGAGGCCGCGCTGGACGGCGTGCGGATACAGTCCCCGGCCGTCACGGTGATCAGCAACCTCACGGGCGGACCGGTCGAGCCCGGTATGGCGCTTGACGGTTCCTACTGGAGGCGCCATGCCCGGGAGGCGGTGGCGTTCGCCGGGGGCGTCCGGGCCCTGGGGGATCTCGGCGTGGACCTGGTGGTGGAGGTGGGCCCGCACGCGGTGCTGGGTCCGATGGTGACGCTGGCGTGGCCCGACCGGGCGGGCGAGCGGAACGCCCCGGGGGCTCCGGTCGTGTTGGCCAGCATGCGGCGGCCGCGCCGGAACGGTTCATCGCCCGATCCTGCCACCGGCTTCGTCGATGCGGTGGCGGAAGCCTACGCAGCCGGGCTGGAGATCTCCTTCGAGGGATTGTTCGCCGGGGAGACGCGCCGCCGGATCTCCCTGCCCGGTTACCCCTTCCAGCGCGAACGCTACTGGCTGGATCCGGCGAAGCGGCGGCGCACTGAGGCCGGTCACCCCCTGCTGGGCGTGCGGTACGAGTCGGCGCGAGGCGAGGTCACCTTCGAGACGGAGGTGTTCCCGTCGGACCCGGCCTGGCTGGAGGACCACCGGGTCTTCGGCCGCCTCGTGGCGCCGGGCGCGCTGTACGGCGCCATGGCTGCCACCGCGTCCCTTACCGAGGGGAGCGGCTCGGTGGTCATGGAGGACCTGCAGCTCCACAACCCGCTGGTGTTTCCGGAGCCGGCTTCCGGGAACGGCACCGGCGAGGAAGGGCGCACGATGCAGGTCGTGCTGGACGACCCCGACCAATCCGCGTCGCGCCGTGTCCAGATCTACAGCAGGGGAGCCGAGCCGGATTGGACGCTACATGTCGAGGGTCGGATGTCGGCAGGCGCCCCGATGCCGGAGGCGGGCCAGTGGATCGATCTGGACGAGGTGGCAGCCCGCCTGGCGCCCGCTGACGTCCCTGCCTACTACCGCGCCAAGTCCGATACCGGGATCGACCTCGGTCCGTCGTTCCGGACGCTGGGGAGGGTCTGGTCCGGTCCCGGCGAGGCGGTCGGCGAAGTGCTCCTGCCGGAGACGCTGGGCCGCAACCGCCTGGACGTGCATCCGCTGGTGCTGGACGGCTGCTTCCAGGTGGTGGGCATAGCCCGCAACATGGTCGGCGGCCCGGAGGAGGCGACCTACCTGCCGTTCGGATGGGACGGGCTGTGGCTGGCCGGGGCACTTCCCGACCGGGTGTTCTGCCACGTACGCATGAACGAGGCCCCGCCGGGTGCCGAGACGGAGCCGGCCAAGCAACCGGAGGTCCTCAGCGGGGAGATGAGCATCTACGACCCGAGCGGCGCTCTCATCGGGAGGTTGGACGGCTACGCCGTGAAGCGCGCCACCAAAGCCGCGTTGCTGTCGGCGTTCGAGGGCGTGGAGGACCTGCTCTACGAGGTCGTCTGGCGCGATCGCTCCCTCGAGTCGGGATTGCAGCCGGCCGACTTCTTCCCCACCCCTGCCGAGGTGGCGGTCGGAACGGAGTTGTTCCCGGAGTACCTTTCGTCGGCCGGAGTCGATCCCGAGAGTAGGAACGGCCTGCTGGCGGACCTGGAGCGGTGGTCACGCGCCTATGCGCTCTTCAACCTGGAGAAGCTGGGCTGGCACCGGACACCGGGTGAGGTGGTCGACCCCGACGAGCTGAGACGTCGCCTTGAGGTGATCCCCGAACACCGGCGCCTGTTCCTCCGGATGCTCGAGATGCTGGCCAAGTCCGGGATCCTGGCCGAGACGGGCGCTGGGTTCGAGGTGGTGCTGGGACCCGACGATCCGCTGCCGGAGGAACTGCCCCCCGATCCCGAGGCGTTCGCCGAGCACATGGCGGGGCTGTACTCGCACGGCCTCACCGAGGTCGGGTTGTTCCACCGCTCCGGCGGCGCTCTGGCCGATGCGCTGCGCGGCCAGGCCGATCCGCTCACCCTCCTCTTCAGCAGCGGAGAACCCACCGCGGCCGACCTCTATCTCAAGGCGCCGGTGGCCCGCGCTGCCAATGCCTTGTTGCGGGACGCGGTCCGGGCGCTCCTGGCCCGGCTCCCGGAGGGACGGAGGCTTCGGGTGATCGAGGTCGGAGCCGGCACCGGCTCGGCCACCGCGTCGGTGTTGCCGGAGCTTCCCGCCGGGCGCTTCGACTACGCCTACACGGACATCTCGGCCGGGTTCTTCGCCGAAGCGGAGGAAAGGTTCGGCGACGGAGACGGATGCATCGAGTACCGCCCGCTGGACATCGAGAAGGATCCCGTCGCCCAGGGTTTCGTTCCCCACGGCTACGACCTGATCATCGCCTCCAACGTCCTGCACGCCACGCGTTTCCTCGAGGAGACGCTGGGCCATTGCCGGACCCTTCTCGCCCCATCTGGTCAGCTGGTGGCGCTCGAGAACCTGCGCGGCCTGGGCTGGATGGACCTCACCTTCGGCCAGCTGGACGGCTGGTGGCGGTTCGCCGACGAGCACTACCGCCCCCACCACGCCCTCGCCACGCCCGACGTGTGGCGCCGCGCCCTCGGGGATGTCGGCTTCGAGGGGGTCGAGGTCCTGGGGGTCGACGACTCCTTCTCGTTCGAGATGCTCGACAAGGGCGTGATCGTGGCGCAGGGCCCGGCGCAGGTGGACGAGCCTCCTGGAGTCTGGGTAGTGACCTCCGGCGGCAACGGCGCCGGAGAGGAGCTCGCGCAGGAGTTGGCGGCGAGGAACCAGACCGTCGTCCTGGCGGGAGGCCGGCTGCGGGAGAGCGAGGAGTCGGCCGCCGGGCCCACGGTCATCAGGAAGGCCCTCGATCCGGAGTGCCGGGATTCGTGGCGATCGCTCATCGATGACCTACCCGGAGATGTGCCCTTCACCGGGGTGGTCCACCTTCGTGGCCTCGCAGGGTGCGGGCCGGAGGCAACCACCTCCGAGATGGCGGAGGCTGTACGGCAGGCCGGGGCGAGCGCGCTGGCACTGGTGCAGGGTCTGGCCGACTCCGATACGACCCCGTCCAACGGTGTGTGGTTCATCACCCGCGGGGCGCAGGTGCTGGAGCGGGAGCGGCTCGGGGAGCTGTCCGGCTCGATCCTGTGGGGTCTGGGCAAGGTGGTCACCCTGGAAGCCGCCCACCTGCAGCCGCGCATGATCGATCTGGATCCCGACCTCACGGACCCGCTGTCCGACCTCGTTGACGAACTGCTGTATCCCGACCACGAGAACCACATCGCCCACCGGTCGGGACGCCGCCTGGCGGCGCGCCTGGTGCGGCCTGACACCGTGGCCGGGCGGCTGGCCCTGCCCGAGGAGCCGAACTGGGTGCTGGAGCCGGACCGGGACGGCGTGTTCGACAGACCGCAGATCAAGCTGTTGCCGACGCGCCCCCTGGCGCCCCGGGAGGTCCGGGTGGCGGTCGAAGCCTCCGGTCTCAACTTCTGGGATGTCTTCCGTTCGCTCGGCTTCATCGAGGAGGGGGATCTGGGCCGGGAATTGTGCGGCTACGTGGTCGACACCGGGGCCGACGTCTCCAATGTCAGCATCGGTGACCACGTGGTGGGGCTCGGGTTCGGCGCCTTCGCCCCCGAGATGGTCACGCACGAGGAGCTGGTGGCGCCGGCGCCCGAAGGGGTGTCCCCCTCCGCCCTGGCCACCGTTCCCAGCGCCTTCGTGTCGGCCGCCCTCTCGTTCCATTACTCGGGGTTGGAAGCGGGCGAACGGGTCCTGATCCA
>WTGI01000029.1 GCA_011523635.1 Acidimicrobiia bacterium | reverse complement strand
ACCAGGGATGAAGGTCACCCGGGAGTAGAATCCGGGCAGTCACACGAAGGCCGTTTCCCGTGACCGTGGAGGCGCTGTTGGGGGTCCCCGTTCTCGACACACCCGTGCAGGTGCAGGGCATTCCGCGCCCCTGGTGGGGATATCCCTCCAGACCCGCCCCAGGATCGCACGGCCGGAAGTCGACAGCCCCGCACGGCCGGACCGCCGACCGCACGCCGACGAGTCGCTACGCAACAACGGAACCAACCCACGGAGGTAATCGATGTCAGACCTGATCGATGGTCTTTCAAATGGTCTAGAGAACGCAGGCGAGACCATTCTCTCGTTCCTGCCAAGGCTGATTGGGGCTCTGATAATCCTGGTCGTCGGCTGGCTGGTGGCCCGGCTGGTCCACAGGGTGTTCCAGCGCCTCTTCAAGGCGGTGGGCCTCGACGCCCTACTCGAACGGGCCGGTCTTGCCGATCGGTTGAACGCGGCCGGCTACACCGCTACCGACCTGGGGGCGCGGGCGATCTACTGGATCGCGCTCTTGGTGGTATTCCTCCTGACAGCCGAGGCTCTGGACGTCGAGTATCTCAGCGACATCCTCACGGGGTTGATCGGGTACCTGCCGCTGGTGGTGGTGGCGATAGTCATCGTGATCGTGGCGGCCGCGTTGGGTGCCTTCCTGGCGGAGTTGGCCACTCCATGGTCGCAGGAACGTCATATCCAGTGGCTCCCCGCCACGGCGCGGTGGGCGGTGATCGCGCTCGGCATCTTCGTCGCTCTCAACACGCTGAACATCGGCGAGGAGATAGTCAACACCCTGTTCATAGCCGTGGTCGGGACCGTCGGCGCCATCCTGGTGGTCGCCTTCGGTGTGGGGGGAATCCCCGCCGCCAGGGAATGGTGGAGCAGGGTCCTGCCCGACCGCGACTGACCCGAGGCGCCGTCCATGCCTTACGGGGTCGACTCGTACGGGCCACCGTTGACTGAATGATGGCTGCCGTGCTGGCGGCCGCCGGGTCGGGGGGCACCCTGGACGAACACCAGGTGCTCGTCTTCCTGATGCAGCTGGCCCTGCTGGTGGGGGCCGCCCGCCTCCTGGGAGGGATCGCCAACAAGCTGAGACAGCCACCCGTGGTGGGCCAGATCCTGGCGGGGGTGCTGATCGGCCCGAGCGTCCTGGGCAAGCTCTACCCGGGCGTCTTCGATTGGCTCTTCTCCGACTCCACCGCCGGATCGGTCGTGTACGGGGTGGCCTGGCTGGCGGTGATCATGCTGCTGGTGGTGATCGGGTACGAGACCGACCTGGGAATCATCATGCGTTTCCGCCGGGCCGCCGTCAACGTCTCGGCGGGCGGCCTGCTCGTGCCGCTGGTGGTGGTGGGGGTGGTGGCCCTCCTGACGCCATCCTCGTTCATAGGGGATTCCGGCCGGGGCCTGTACGCCGCCTTCATGGCGCTGGCCCTCTCGGTGGCGGCTCTGCCCGTGGTCGCCAAGATCCTGGCGGACCTGGGGATGCTGCGGCGCAACTTCGGCCAGGTGACCCTGGCGGTGAGCATGACCATGGATTCTGTGGGGTGGCTCATCCTCGCCGGGCTGGCGGGATTGGCCCGGGACGGATTCCGACCCTCCGACCTGCTCGCCTCTCTCGGGGGTCTGGTCCTGTTCCTGGTGCTGGCGGCCACCGTCGGCAGGTGGGCACTCGACCAGGCGATGCGCCTGGCGCTACGGCGCGGGCGGAACCTGCCGGCCGCGCTCACGGTCAGCCTGGTGGCGGCCATCGGCGGCGGCGCCGTCACCCAGGCCCTGGGCCTCGAGGCCATCCTGGGAGCGTTCATCGTGGGGATCATCCTCGCCACGCTGCGCTACCAGGTCGGCGCGGTGAGACATGTCCTGGAGACGGTCACGGACTCGTTCTTCGCTCCCGTCTTCTTCGCGTTCAGCGGGCTGCGGGTAGACATCGGCCTGCTGGCCAGCCCCAGCGCCATCATCTGGACCGTGGCGCTCATCGTGATAGCGGTGGCCGCCAAGATATCCGGCGCCTACGTGGGCGCCCGCCGGTCGGGTCTCAGCTCCGGAGAGGGCCTGGCCCTGGGATCGGGCCTGTCGGCGCTCGGCGCGATGGGGATCGTGGTGGCGCTGGTCGGCCTGAGCCTCGGCGTCCTGAGCGACACCGGGTACACCGTGATCGTGGTGGCGGCCATCGTCACCTCGCTGGTGGCTCCGATCATGCTCAGGTTGGCGGTGCGGGGCATGGAGGCCGGCGAGGAGGAGCAGGCCCGGCTGGACTCGGAGGCCATCCGATCGCAGGCACAGATCCTGGGATCGAGGCGGGTTCTCCTACCCACCCGTGGAGGCGCCAACAGCGTGTACGCCGCCCACCAGCTGAAGGTCCTGTTCCCGGACGCCGAAGTGACCGTGCTGACGGTCGCGGACCGGCCCTCCGGCTGGCGGAAGCGACTGCTGGGAGACGCGGCCGAGGAGGACGCAGGCCCGGGAGAGGTGATCCGGACGCTCGGGCCCGATAGGTGCCGGTTGATCCGCCGGCGGCGCGACCCGGCCGAAGCAATCCTCCGTGAGGCCGTGCTCGGTTACGACATGGTGGTGCTGGGAGCCACGGAGACCACCGACGCCGGCCGGGTCTTCTCCTCGGTGATCGACAGGGTGCTCGCCAGGCTGGAGTTGCCCGCCCTCATCTTCCGCTATCCCGGTCCCGGCCCCCAAGGTGGGCTACCGGCCCCCGAGTCGCTCGCCGTGCGCACGGTGCTGCTGTCGGTGGAGTCGAACCGGGCCTCCCGCGCCGCCGAGGAGGTGGCATATTCCCTGGCCGCCCACAACGACGGGTCGGTTCTCGCGCTGCACCTGATCGCGGAGACCCGCGACGCGGCCTTCTACCTCGATCCGTCGAGCAGCAGCCAGGACCACGGGGCGGGCCTGGAATTGGTGGAGGAATCGGTGTCGTTCGGCGAGCGGCTGGGGGCGAGAGTGAACGCCGAGGTCAAACCGGTCAGCCGGCCAGCCGGGGCACTGGTCGAAGCCGCCAACACCGGGGGCCTGGACCTCCTGGTGATGGGCGCGACGAACCGGCCGCTCAGCAGGCGACCGTTCTTCGGATACGACATGTCCCACGTGATAAAGCACGTCGCTATCCCAATGGTGATGGTGGCCATCCCGGACATCGTGTCCCGGTACGGGTCCACGGACCGCCGCAGCGAGGCGGTCTGAGTCCGGCCTGGAGACGTGGAGAGGGGCGGCCCCGACACCGCCCCCCTCCCCGATACGATCGATCACGTCCGCCGGCCTCCAGGGTGGGTCGGCTCGGACGCAGGTCAGATCTCGATCCGGGGCCAGGGTCTTCCTCCGGTGACGTGTCCGGCCCAGGCCGAGACGATCCGGACGATCACCCGGGTGGCCCGGTGCATGTCGTCTGCGTCCACCCACTCGTCAGGGCCGTAGAAGTTCCCGGCCAGGGCGCCGAAACCGACCGCCGGCGCTCCCAGGCAACGGATCGGGAAGCGGATGTCCGAGGCCACGTGGGCCGGGTAGACGCGGGGAGCTGCCCCGGCCTCGGCGCGGACGGCCCGGGCGGCGAGGCCCACCAGCGGATGGCCGGAGGGGACCTCGGCCGGGTTGGACCGGACGCCGAACAAGGCGGTCGAGCGGGCGCCGGCCTCCATCGCGACGGTGGCCAGGCGTTCGTAGACCTCGGTGAAGGTGCCGCCGCGGAACCAGACGGCGCCCTCCGCCACGCCATGTTCCGGCAGCACGGTCGGGCCCACGCCCGCCGAGAGGCGGTTCACGGAACACAGCAGGTCCTCCCGGTCCGCCCACCTGTCCACCGCGTCGAGAACTCCCCGCAGGCGCTCGAGAGCATTGACTCCCTCGCGGGGGTCCTCCGAGTTGGGGGTACGTATCTCCACCGGCGGCGGCCGTCGGCCCGCGGTCTCGATCCGGATGTTGAAGAACCCGCGGGTAGCGATCTTGAACTGGGCCATCCCGCGGCCGGTCTCGGCCGGGTGGCAGTAGACGGCCGCGTCCACTTCACCGACCCTCTCCATGGCGGGGAGGGTTCCCAGCCCGCCTCCCAGCTTCCCGTGGACCAGGCCGACCACCAGCCGCACCCCCTCCAGGTGCGGGACCAGCACCCGGGCCGCAGCCAGTACCGACACCACCCCGGCCTTGTCGTCTGCGGCACCCACGCCGTGGATCCGCCCGCCGATCTCGGTGGCCCGGTAAGGATCGGTGCCCCATCCGTCGCCGGGATCAGGCAACTCGGTGTCGATGTGGGCGAAAAGGAGGATTCCGGGCCCCTCGCCGCGGGACGCCACCACGCTCACCAGACCCTCCGGCTCCGCGACATCCGGCTGGGGCGGGCACCATTCGGGATGGCTCTCCAGATCGGCCACGCGGGGCGTGAGCAACTCCACCTCCACCCCGAGCCGGTCCAGATGCTCGGCGCACAGCTCATGGACATCGGAGGGCTCGCCGCGCACGCTACGCCGCGCCACCAGCGAGCCGAGCAACTCCCGCTCGTAGCCGCGCAGCCGGTCGGCCGCGTCCAGTGCGGCCCTGGTGTCAACAGGCATGGAACCATCCTACGAAGTTGCGATCCCGGATCGGGAGACCCCGCGTTCCGCCTAGCCGGCTAGATGGTGCAACCCGGCATCGTGTAGCATGGCGCCTTCACGGGCCCATAGCTCAGGTTGGTTAGAGCGCATCCCTGATAAGGATGAGGTCCCTGGTTCAAATCCAGGTGGGCCCACCTCGCCTTAACCGGAGGAGACCAGCTCGGCCTCGGGCAGCGAGAACCGCTGGAGCATTGCCAGGAGCTGCTGGCGCACCGGGTCGGGCAACTCGATGTCGCGTTCCCGATTGGCGAGCCTCGCCTCCGCCTCCTTCTCCCCCGGATACAGGACCGGTTGCGACTCATCGGCCAGACGGGTGTCCTTGAGGTGCTCGGTGAGCGTCAGGGAGCGCTCCCGGAGTTCGGCCATGGGCACGAAGAGTTCCGGATCGATCACGATGACCATCGAATCGTTGCTGAAGGAACGGCCCGGATCGCCCGAGATACCCCCGCCCGACATCACGCCGGCCAGCAGTTCCACCATGAACGCCAGCGCATAGCCCTTGTGTCCTTCGGAGCCTCCGACCGGGAGCAACGCCCCGCCTTCCGCGAAGTCCTCGGGATCGGTGGACGGGTTCCCGTCGGAGTCGAGGATCCACCCGGCCGGTGTGGGCGCACCCCGCGCCCTGTACACCCGCACCTTGCCCTCCGCCGCCACCGAGGTGGCCATGTCCAGCAGGAATGGTCCGGCCAGGCTGGACGGCACCGACATGGCCAGCGGGTTGGAGCACAGCTTCCGCTCCGTGCCCCGGAACGGCGCCTGGTTGATGCCGTGGCCACCGCCGTTGGTGAACAACATCGACACCAGGCCTTCCGCGGCAACCTGCTCGGCGTAGCGGCCCAGCCGGCCGATGTGTTTCACCCTCCGGATGGTCACCACGCTGATCCCCGCCGCCCTAGCCTTTTCGATGGCCAGGCCGGTCGCGAAGGTGGCGACCACCTGGCCGAAGTTCCAGTTGCCGTCGATACGGGCGGTGGTGCGTGTCTCGCTGAAGATCCGGGGACGGGCGCCGGGGATCAAGTCGCCGTGGTGAGCCCACTCGACGTAGTCCCACAGCCGTATGACCCCGTGGGAGTGGTGCCCGATGATGTCGTTGTCGACCAGGTGGTCCGCCACCAGCCGGGCGTCGGAGCCGGGCGCACCGGCCGCCCGCATTATCGCGGTACACATATCCTCGAGCCGGGTGGGTGAGACCTTCCACATGCAGGTGTCCTTTCGGTCCGGCGGCGGGTGCTCGCACCGGATCGGGCGCCGGGAGCCTTGTCAGGCCGCAACGCTAGTGGCCGTCAACGCGTCCGGCTGCGGAATCGCGCTGTGGTGGACGCCGGCCGGTGTCACGCCATGCTTCGAGAGACGCGTGCCTGCTAGCCTGCGAACCGTCTTTCGGGTACTGGACGGTGCCTGTGTCCGGTCCCCCGGAGAGGAGCCACGAATTCCGGTAATGCCATGAGGTATGTCGCCCCCACATCCATCGAAGAGGCCGTTTCGGTCCTGGCCGGAGACGTCCCTGCCCAGGTGTACGCCGGGGCCACGGACTTCATTCCCCAGCTGCGGATGGGCCGGCCGGAGCCCGGCGTGGCGGTCGATCTCAAGCGGATCGACCGGCTCACCGACATTCGCCGGGAAGGGGATCGGTGGGTGATCGGCGCCGCCACCCCTTCGGCGCGGCTGAGCGAGGAAGAAGACCTAGTCGCCGACCTGCCGGGCCTGGTGGAGGCGGCAGAGCTGATCGGATCGGACCAGATCCAGAGCCGCGCCAGCCTGGGCGGCAACCTGTGCAACGCCTCCCCGGCCGCCGACTCGGTACCTGCCATGGTGGTGAACGACGGTCGGGCGGTGATCGCCGGACCCGGCGGTATGAGGACCATCCCGGTGGCATCGGTGGTCACCGGCCCCGGTAGCACTTCGCTGGCCAGGGGGGAGTTCCTGGTCGAGTTGGTTTTCGACCGTCCCCCGCCCCGCACCGCTGACGCCTACCTGCGGTTCATCCCCCGCACCGAGATGGACATCGCGGTGGTCGGCGCCGGCGCCCGCCTCACACTGGACGAGGCGGGAAGGTGCCGGAATGTATCGGTCGCCCTGGGGGCCGTGGCGCCCACGGTGGTCACGGTGCCGGCTGCAGCCGGAATACTGGAGGGCCACCCGCTCACCGAAGAGGCCTTGAGCCGGGTGGCGGCGGAAGCCTCGGCGGCCTGCAACCCCATCGACGACAAGCGCGGCACCAAGGCCTACCGCCGGCAGGTGGCCGGAGTACTGGCGGTGAGGGCCCTCAGGCTGGCCGCCCGCCGCGCGGACCCGAACGGCTCATGAAGCGCTCGAAACCAGTGAGGAACCCGGTATGAGCAGAAAGCACGTCACCTGCACCATCAACGGCGACCCCGCCGAGTTCCTGTGCGAGGAGGATCAGAGCCTCCTGGACGCCCTGCGTGACGTGGTCGGGCTGATGGGAGTCAAGGAGGGCTGCGCCACCGGCGACTGCGGGGCGTGTTCCGTCATCCTCAACGGACGGCTCAACTGTTCCTGCTTGGTCTTCGCCCCGGAGGCGGAGGGAGCGACGATCGAGACAGTGGAGGGGATGGCCGGCCCGGACGGCCTGCACCCGCTCCAGGAGACCTTCCTGGAAGGGGCGGCCTTGCAGTGCGGGATCTGCACACCCGGCTTCCTGGTGGCCGGCAAGGCGCTGCTGGACCGTAACCCCGATCCCACTGAGGAAGAAGTGCGCTACGCCGTTGCGGGCAACCTCTGCCGGTGCACCGGTTATGACAAGATCGTGCGGTCGATCCTGGACGCGGCCGACCGTATGGGAGAAACCGCCGCGGCTTCATAGAGAAGGAGAAGGCGTGACCGTTACCGCTACCCCCACCACCGATTCCCAGCCTGGCTACAAATGGGTCGGGACCCGTCCGGTCCGCCACGACGGGCTCGACAAGGTGACCGGCCGGGCCAAGTACGGCGCCGACCTGAACCTGCCCGGGATGCTGATCGGCGCAGTGCTCCGGTCTCCCCATGCCCACGCCCGCATCCTCTCCATCGACACCTCGGCGGCCGAGGCGATGGAAGGTGTCCGGGCGGTGGTCACGGGCGCCGACTTCCCGATGCTGGAGTCCGGCGGGGAAGGGAGCGGGGAGGAGTATTACGATCCCCTGGACCTGTGCCGTAACGTGATGGCGCGTGACAAGGTGCTCTACGAAGGCCATGCGCTGGCCGCCGTAGCCGCCACCTCCCGCCGGGAGGCGCTGGCGGCGCTGGCCGCCATCAAGGTCGACTACGAAGTCCTGCCTCACGTGCTGGACGTGTCCGAGGCCATGTCGCCCGACGCCCCGATCCTCCACGAGGACCTGATCACCGAGGGGGTGGATCCGGTTCCCTCCGAGCCTTCCAACGTGGCCTCACGCTACGTGATCGACCGGGGAGACATCGAGAAGGGCTTCGCCGAGGCCGATGTGATAGTGGAGCGGGAATTCGTGACCCAACCGGTCCACCAGGGCTACATCGAACCCCATGCGGTGGTGGCGGACGTCGGCGAGGACGGCAAGGCCACCGTCTTCTGCTCCTCCCAGGGCCACTTCATGGTGCGGGCCCACACGGCGGAGCTGCTCGGGTGGGAGCCGTCCCGGGTGAAGGTCATACCGGCCGAGATCGGCGGTGGCTTCGGTGGCAAGACGACCGTGTACATAGAGCCGGTGGCGACCCGGCTTTCGCAGAAGGCCGGCCGGCCGGTCAAGATCGTCATGACCCGCGACGAGGTGTTCCGCGCCACCGGTCCCACTTCCGGGTGCAAGATACGTCTCAAGGTGGGCGCCACCAGGGACGGCAGGCTGACCGCGGTGTCGGGCTCCATGGCCTACCAGGCAGGCGCCTTCAAGGGTTCGCCGGTGAGCCTGGGATGCATGTGCGCCTTCGCCCCCTACGCGATCGAGAACGTGTTCCTCGAGGGCTTCGACGTGGTGGTCAACATGCCGAAGGTGACCGCCTACCGGGCGCCCGGAGCGCCGATGGCGTCGTTCGCCTCCGAGACGGTGCTGGACGAGATCGCGGAGCAGCTGGGGATCGACCCGCTCGAGTTCCGGCTCCGCAACGCCGCCGAGGAGGGCATGCGGTCCGTCTACGGGCCGATCCACAAGCGGATCGGCTTCCGCGAAACCGTGGAGGCGGTCCGGGATCATCCGCAATACTCGATCGAGCTGGGACCCAACCAGGGCCGGGGGGTGGCCAGCGGCTTCTGGTTCAACTTCGGGGGCAGCTCGAGCGCCACTGTCCACATCAACGAGGACGGGACCGCCTCGGTACTCACCGGCAGCCCCGACATCGGCGGGAGCCGGGCTTCGATGGCGCTGATGGCTGCGGAAGAACTGGGCATCGACGTCTACGACATCAGCCCCATCGTCAGCGACACCGAATCGGTCGGCTACACCGACGTCACCGGTGGGAGCCGGGTCACCCACGCCACCGGGCTGGCGGTCATCGACGCCTGCCGCAAGGTGGTGGCCGACCTGCGAGCCCGGGCGGCCAAGGTCTGGGATGTCGCCGTCGACGAGGTCGAGTGGGTGGACGGACGGGCCCAGCACGTCTCAGGGGACCGGGCACCGATGACCACCAGGGACCTGGCAGCCGACGCCGCCGGGACGGGCGGGCCGATCACCGCCAGCGCCGCCGTGAACGCGCGGGGGGCTGGCGCCGCCTTCTCGACCCAGGTGTGCGATGTCGAGGTCGATCCCGAGACGGGCGCAGTGAAGATCCTCCGGTACATGACCGCCCAGGATGCGGGGCGGGCCATCCATCCGAGCTATGTCGAGGGACAGATGCAGGGTGGGGTGGCTCAGGGGATCGGCTGGGCGCTCAACGAGGAGTACATCTTCGACGGCGACGGGACCATGGAGAACCCGGGATTCCTGGACTACCGGATGCCGGTCGCCTCCGACCTGCCGATGATCGACACGGTGATCGTCGAGGTTCCCAATCCGGGCCACCCCTACGGAGTGCGCGGGGTGGGCGAGGTCGGCATCGTGCCCCCCATGGCGGCGGTGGCGAACGCCATCCACGACGCCACCGGCCTGCGGCTGAGCGAGTTGCCCATGTCGCCGGTGAAGGTGCTGGAGGCCATCGGGGCCAACGGCGGCTGACATGGCCCGGGTGATCTTCGGGTCGGCGCTGCGGCGCTACACCGGAGGGGTCGGAGAGGTCGAGATCGAGGCCACCACGGTGCGCTCGCTGATCAACGCCCTGGACCGGCGGTTTCCCGGCCTCGGGGAGCATCTGGGGTCAGGGATGGCGGTGGCGATCGACGGCGAGATCATGACCGATGCCCTATACGAGCCTGTTCCCGAGGATGCCGAAGTCCACTTCCTGCCGCCCATCGGAGGCGGCTGACCCGAGCCCAGCCGGCGCCCGTCCGGTGCCGGGCACCGGCGCGGCCGATCTGGATTAGAGCCGCCAGGACATGGCGACCGCCTGCGCCGGGGCGCCGCGACCCCGGCTCCTAGACCTTCCTCCCAACTCGTGGTGACCGTTTTTTCGCGTTCTCCCCGGCAAGGGCCGGGCTTTGTCACACCCCCGCCATACGTTGCCTATCGCCAAGCACCTACACCGGCCGATGAGGTGAGACCGATCGGAACGGCCGGCCCGAGGGAACACAACAGCTCAATGGAGCGAACAGCCGACACCCGGCATCCAGCCGGGCATGGCCGACCACGCTCCAACAGGACAGGTGGTGGCGGGGGAGGGCCCGGTGCGGAGCGCCGGATTTTCGCGACTTTTCGAACTTTGGGCACAG
>WTGI01000034.1 GCA_011523635.1 Acidimicrobiia bacterium | reverse complement strand
CTGTATGTGAACCACATCTTTGTGAGCGCGGACAACATCGACCAGTTCTACCCGGGCTGAAGTCGACAGTAAGCAAACGGGGGGCGGCGCAAGCGAGCCTTGTCGCCGCCCCCGCTTTCCGTTAGGAGCGAGAGCGAGCTATGGACGAAACGCCGGACACCGGGAGTGGTGGCGGCTCGCCGGATGCCACTCCAGCAGTAGGCATCAGCAGGCAGGCCAGGATCGCCCGCATATTCGTGGCGATGCCACCCGAGTTGGTGTTGGTAGTTGTCTTGGTGATCCTCGGGTTCATCTTCTGGCAGGGCAGCGAGTTCTTCCTCACCACCCGCAACATGCGCAACGTGCTGCTTTCAGTCTCGGTCCTGGGCATCCTCGCCGCGCCGGGCACCTTGCTTCTCATCTCGGGCAACTTCGACCTGTCGGTGGCATCGGGGGCTGCGCTGTGCGGCTGCATAGCGGGTGTCGTCGCCGAGGAGAACAGCGCCGCGGCCGCCATCCTGGCCGCCCTCGGCGTCGGTCTTCTGGCCGGGATATTCAACGGGGTGCTCTCCGCCTACGCGGGCATCGCCTCGATCGTCGTCACCCTGGGAACCTGGCTGGGGTACAGGGGACTGGCGCGCCTGTTCTCCAACGGCCAGACGATCAGGATGAACGGCAAGGTCGAGTTCATCACCAACGACATCTTCGGCGTACCGGCCCAGATTGTGATGTTCGTCCTGATCACCGTGCTGGCGTGGTTCGTGGTCCGTTACACGCGCTTCGGCCGATCCGTCTACGCGATCGGTAGCAACCCGACCGCGGCCCGGCTGTCCGGGATCCGCCAGAAGCCGACCATCTTCGTCATGTTCATCGTCAGCGGTCTCCTGGCCGGTCTGGCCGGGCTGATCCTGGCGTCACAGTTGGACGCCGCTTCCGGGAACGCGGCCACGGGGGTGGAGCTCGAGGTGGTGGCCGCCATCATCCTCGGTGGCGCCAGCCTCTCCGGCGGGCGGGGCACCATACCGGGCACGGTCCTCGGTGTCTTCATACTCGGCATAATGCAGAACGGACTCACCCTGCTGAGCATCTCGTCGTTCTGGCAGGACGTCGCGACCGGTGTCGTCCTGGTGGCGGCGGTCGGGCTCGATCAGGTGAGGCTACGCCTGAGCGGATCATGACGTCGGAGAACGGAGCGCTGAACCAGAGGCTCGAACTCCGGGCTACCGGACTCCGCAAGAGCTTCGGCGGGGTTGAGGTCCTCCACGGCGTGGACATAACGGTGAAGGGCGGCGAGGTCCTCGCTCTCCTGGGCGAGAACGGCGCCGGCAAATCGACCGCCATCAAGATCCTCGCCGGTGACTACAAGCGGGATGCCGGCGTCATAGTCATCGACGGCGAGGAGGCGGACATCCGCAGCCCGCGCGACGCTGGCGCCTACGGGCTCCGGGTCATCTACCAGGAGTTCTCGGACGCCCCCGATCTCACGGTTGCCGAGAACCTGTCACTGGGCCGCCTGCCGCGCAACCGCTTCGGTCTGGTCGACTGGTCCCGGGTGCGTCGCGACGCGAGGGAGATTCTTGAGAAGCTCGGCATCGAGTTGCCCATCCGGGCCCTGGTGGGCACCCTCGGCGTGGCCGAGCGCCAGGTGCTGGAGATAGCCCGGGCCCTGGCCGGAAGCGCCCGCCTCCTTATCCTCGACGAGCCGACCTCGGCGCTGACACTCGAGGAGACGGATGCGCTCTTCGCCTTCATAGAACGTCTGAAGGCCCAGGGCGTGGCCATCATCTACATAACCCATCGGCTCGACGAGGTGGAGCGGATCGCCGACAACGTGCTGGTCTTCCGGGACGGAGACGCGGTCGCCGAGGGACCGGTCAGCGAGTTCGGCCGCAAGGAGATGGTCGAAGCCATGGTCGGGCACGAGCTGGAGGAGGAGGTGGCCTCCCTGCGTGGGGATGGCCACGGAATCGGTGAACCCGTCCTGACCGTCGAAGGCGCCACTTCCGAGGGTGTGTTCAGGGACGTGGACCTGGAGGTGCGCGAGGGGGAGATACTGTCGCTCTTCGGGAGGATCGGCTGCGGAGCGTTGGAACTGGCCGAGGCGGTCTTCGGGCTCCGGGAGATGATCGCCGGCTCCATGCGCGTGGGCGAGCAGAGCGGCCAGCCAAACTCGCCCAAGGACGCCATCGCCCGTTTCGGGATCGGCTTCGTCCCGATCGACCGCAAGACCGACGGGTTGCTCACCGTTCTGAACGTGGCCGAGAACCTGAGCGTGGCGTCCTGGCCATGGATGACCAAGGTCGGCCTGCTACCGCCGATGGCCACTGCCAAGGTGTTCGAAAGGTGGTACGAGACCCTCGACATCCGTGGCAAGGGAGGCGCCACCCAGATCGTCGACACTCTGTCGGGGGGCAACCAGCAGAAGGTGGTCCTGGGGCGCTGGCTGGAGCGCGAGTCGAGATTGCTGGTGCTGGCCGAGCCGACGCGCGGGGTGGACGTGGGCGCCCGAGCGCAGATATATCACGTGCTGCGGAGGTTCGCTGACGAGGGCATCGCGGTGCTCATCGTCACGTCGGACATCGAGGAGGTCATCCGCATCTCCGACACCATCGTGGTCATGTCACGGGGCCGCGTCGTTGCCCGCCACCGGGCGAGCGAGGTGGATCGAGCCCGACTCATCCGCCAGGCCGCCGAGGACACCGTAGAGGCTGCGGCCGCCGGATAATCGGTGCCGCTCGCTGCGGTGGTTCATCGGCAACTCGAAGACGAGGGTCCGAGCCGACACTATCCTCGCTACAGGAGTGACCAGCCTGTGAAGGGCCCGTTCTCGGGGTCGTGCCCCGCGGCAATGGAAACCGCTCTCGGGAGGTGACGTGGCGAGGCTCATCCCGCGTGACATGGAGGTCCCATACGGAGTCGAGACCGGGAGCTTCAGGATCCGGCCGATAACGATCCATGACACCTTCAAGGACTATGACGCCGTGATGACCAGCGTCGATTACCTCAGGGGTTGCCTATTCAGCTCTCCCGGTTGGCCGAGCTATGACCTGACGCTGATCCAGGACATGATCGATCTAGCCTGGCACCAGAAGGAGGGCCAACTCCGTCGATCCTTCGCCTTTGCGGTAATGAGCCTCGACGAGAGCGTGCAACTCGGTTGTCTCTACATCGACCCACCATCCAAAGAGGGGATTGACGCGGAGGTGTCGATGTGGGTTCGAGCGAGCGAGGCGGACACCGGACTCGATGCGGAACTCTACGAGACGGTTCGCCGTTGGGTTGATGACGAGTGGCCGTTTGACCGGGTGGCCTATCCGGGACGGGAGTACACCCGGGAGCAGTGGGATGATCTTCCTTGACCCGCGCTAGTAGACCGGGCGGCCCTTCCACTCGAAGGAGCAACAGATGACCGGGGTGGTCGGAGTGATCGGGCTCGGGGCCATGGGCTCAGGCATGGCGGCCAACCTGGTTGCCGCCGGTCACACGGTCGCAGGTTTCGACATCGACCCCCGGCGACGATCCTCCGCAGCCGAGGCGGGAGTCCGGATCGAGGACTCGGCGGGAGCCGTGGGAGCCATCTCCGAGATCGTGATCTTCTCGTTGCCCACCCCGTCGGCCCTTGCCGACGTTGCCTCTCAGATGACAGTGCATGGCCGGGAGGGACTGCTGTGCCTGGAGACCGGGACATTTCCCCTCGCAGCCAAGACGGCGGCCAGGGATGTCCTGGCGGCGTCCGGCATCGAACTGATGGATACCCCGGTCTCAGGAACCGGGCTCCAGGCGACCGAAGGCACCCTTGTGGTGTTCGCGTCCGGGAGCGGCGAGGGCTTCGACCGGGCCCGCGCCGTGTTCAGAGCCATCGGCCGGTCGAGCCACTACCTGGGGGAGTTCGGGAACGGGTCGAGGATGAAGTACATCTCCAACCTGCTGGTGGTGGTGCATACCCTGGTTGTCGCCGAGGCCCACGTTCTTGGCATGGCGGCTGGCATGGACCCGGCGACCGTGCAGCGACTGGCCGAGGACAGTACCGGCTCCTCGAAGATGCTCGAGATCAGGGGTCCGATGATGGTGATCGATGACTACCCGCCGGCGGGCCGCCTCGACCTCCTCCTCAAGGATGCCGAGATCATCAAGGATTTCGCGAGAACGGCAGGTGCCCCTACGCCGCTGCTCGACGCGGCACTCGACGTTTACCGCCGGGCCAGCGCCGCCGGTATGGGGGACTTCGACGGCGCCGTCCTCTGTCGCCATCTCGAAACCGAGGCCGGTCTGGAAAGGTGATCGGCCTTCCACGTCCGGGAAGCCGCATGGGTCGAGTGGCGGCACGATCCCTTCGGAGCCATTCGTTACGATCAGGCGGCATCGGCATCACGCCGTGATCAGGAGCCGTATGGAGGTCTCCGAATGACCGCCGTTGTCCAGACCGTCACCGGGGCCATCGCCCCGGAGGAACTCGGGGTGACGATGCCGCACGAGCATCTGTTGCTGCTCAACCCCTCGTTCGTGGAACCGTTGGAGGCTTCTGAGCGCCACCGGGCCCACGAGCCGGTGTCGGAGCGGAACATCGAGTGGGTGCGCCAGTACTGGACTTCCAGCGTGGACAACCTGCAGCTCTACGACGAGGAGACTGCCCGGAAGGAGGCCGCCTGGTACTACCGGGCCGGGGGTGACACCCTCATCGATCCCACCACCCGCTACATCGCCCGCGATCCGCGAGCCCTGGTCCGGATCTCGCGGGGGAGCGGGGTCCGGATCGTGACCGGTACCGGCTTCTACGTCGCCGAGACCCACCCTCCGGACATGGGCAGCCGCTCAGAGGAAGACCTGGCAGCCGAGATGATCGGGGAACTCACCGATGGTATCGACTACACCGGGGTCCGGGCCGGGTTCATCGGCGAACTCGGTTGCTTCTGGCCGCTGCGCGACGACGAGCGGAAGGTCCTTCGTGGTGCGGCGCTGGCGTCCATCGAGACCGGTGCTGCCGTGATGGTCCATCCGGGCCGCCATCCCGACGCCCCGGCCGAGATCGTGTCCGTTCTCACCGAGGTCGGGATCTCGACGGACAAGATAATCATGGCCCACATTGACCGGACCATCCTGGAGGCCGACGCAGTGCTCCGGTTCGCGGAGAGCGGCTGCTACCTGGAGTACGACCTGTTCGGAGTTGAGACCTCCATGTACCCCACCGTGGCCGAGAAGACCGCGGCCGGCATCGTTCCCAGCCGTCCGCCGGGGCTGTCCTTCATCAGCGACGCCCAGCGGCTGGACAGGCTGGACCTGCTGATCGGGCACGGCTACGCGGAGAGGCTTCTGGTTTCGATGGACATATGCACCAAGCACCGGCTCCACCGCTACGGCGGGCACGGCTACGACCACATCCTCGAGAACATCGTCCCGTGGATGAGGCGCCGGGGAACGACCGAGGAGGTTCTGCAAACCCTCCTGGTGGAGAACCCGCGTCGGGTGTTCCCCATGAACGCGCCGTGAACCGGACGGGGTGGTTCCATGGCGAAGCTCAGGGCCGGAGTAATCGGGGCGGGTTCTTGGGCGGTTGCCTCGCACATTCCCAACCTGGTGCGGCGTTCGAACGAGGTCGAGCTCGTGGGTGTAGCCCGTCCCGACCCCGAGTTGCTCGGCTGGGTGGCGCGCGAGTTCGGATTCCGGGTGGCGGCCACCGACTACCGCGAGGTGCTCGATCAGCAACTCGACATCTGCATCGTCTCGAGCCCCAACCGGTTCCACTACGAGCATGCCATGGCGGCGATGCTCTCCGGCGCCCACGTCCTGGTCGAGAAGCCGTTCACACTCGACCCGGGCGAGGCGTGGGATCTGGTGGAAACGGCGGAACGCCTGGACCGGCACCTGTTGCTGGCCCTGGGTTGGAACTACCGGCCCATGGTCCGCCGGGCGAAGGAACTGGTCGAGGAGGGCGGCGGCTTCGGCGACGTGGAGCACATCATGATCGACATGTCCTCGGCTGCCCGGGAGCTGCTGGCCGCCGGCGCTCCGTACGAGGCGGGGTCGTCGGTGGCGGCCGCCCGGCCCGAGACCTACATGGACCCCAACGTGTCGGGCGGCGGCTACGCGCAGGCCCAACTCTCGCACGCGCTCGGGCTGGCGTTCTGGCTGGCCGAGGACGTGCGCGCCCTCGAAGCGTTCTCCTTCATGTCGGCACCCCTCCAGGCGCCGGTGGAACTCCACGACGCCATCAGCGTCCGTTTCTCGAACGGGGGGCTCGCCACCATCTCGGGAAGCTCCTGCCACCTGGGCTACGACGGCAACAAGCACGTGCTATCGGTCCGGATCATCGGGTCGGAGGCGATGGTGTCGGTGGATGTGGGCCGTGAGTTGGTGTACTGGTACCGAGGGGGAGGTGACGCGGTCCGGCTCGATCTTGACGAGCATGCCGGGGACTACGACTGCGACGGGCCTGTGCACGCCCTAGTCGATCTGGCTCTCGGCCAGGATGTGCGGAACTGCTCTCCGGGGCAGGTGGGAGCGCGGGCCGTAGAGGTCACCGAGGCGGCCTACCGCAGCACCCTGACCGGCGAGGTGGCCCGGGTGGCTCGCCGATGACGTCCCGCACTGCGCTGGTCACCGGAACCGCCCAGGGGATCGGGCGGGCCATCGCCGGGGAGCTGGCCGCCTCCGGCCTCCGGGTGGTGGGGGTCGACATCAAACCGCACTCGGATGCCGCACTCACCGACGTGATCGTGGCTGACCTGAGCCGTATAGACGAGTGCCTGCGGGTGGTTTCAGAGGCCGGGGAGGTCGATGTCCTGGTCAACAACGCGGCGGTCCTCGTCCAGGAACCGCTGGAGACGTTCGACATGGGCGATTACGAGCACGTGATGGCCGTGAACCTGCGAGCGCCGTTCCTGCTGGGTCGCGAACTGGGCCCGCTGATGGCGGCCCGGGGATGGGGCCGGATCGTCAACATCTCGAGCATCGGCGCCCGTACTGGCGGTCTGGCGGACTCGGCGGTCTACTCGGCCGCCAAGGCCGGTCTGGTGGCGTTCACCAAGAACTTCGCCCGGAACCTCGGGCCGAAGGGTGTCACGGCCAACGCCATCACGCCGGGGGCGATCGTCACCCCGATGGCAGCCGGAATCTTCGAACGTGACCCTTCCATCGAAGCCAGGATCACCGCCGACATCCCCCTGCGCCGCTTCGCCCGGCCTGTGGAGGTGGCCACGGTGGTGGCGTTCCTCGCCTCTGACGAAGCCGCCTACGTCAATGGCGCCACCATCGACGTCAACGGCGGCTGGGTGATGACCTGAGACCTCCTGGCGTTGTCCCGGCGTTGTGCGCTGCGTATCGGTCATTGTGGATCTCGGCTGGGGGCCGAGCTCAGTTCTTGACCCGATCGCCGGAAGCAGGAACACGCGCAGGGTTGGCGCGCTATCGAAGGGTCGGGCTTTGGTGATGTGCGGCGAAGCAGTTCAACCGGCGGGTTCGGCGACCGGGATCGTCCCGAAAGCGAGCGCCGATGCTGCGAAGAGGATTGCGGCGTAGATGGCCACCGTGCCGAATCCTCGTGCCTGATAGAGCGCGCCGGCGATGAGCGGGGAGACCGCAGCCATCAGACCACCCGAGAAGGAGACAAGGCCCAGGGCGGTGCTGCCCACGTCCGGTCCCACGAGATCGAAGACCGAAGCAGTCAGCACAGGCTGATCGGGATAGAGGAACAGTCCAAGCAGGGCGACAGCGGCGGTGAGGGGTACGCCTGTGTCGAATACGGTCAGGGAGAGTGCCATCGCCGCGGACCAGACCAACCCCGGAACCATCACCTGCTTACGTCCCAACCGGTCTGACAGGTGGCCGACCACCGGTTTGGTCAGGAGCCCTATGACGATGAGCAGTCCGATGTGGAATCCCCGGGAAGCCGGACTGAGCGCCAGTTCGTTGTCGAGGTAGAGAGGCAGGATGGTGACGAGGGCCACCAACGCCATGGCCCGCAGGCCGTAAACGAGGGCCAGCCCCCAGAGGACGGGGTCTTTCACCAGCCGGCCGGTGAGCTCTATCCGCTGCCCGACCGCCGGCCCGGGCGCGGTGGGTGTGCGCCCGATGTGGCTGTAGGCCCAGATGGCGATCACCCCCAGAGCGAAGGCCGCCAGTGAGTAGGTGGTCAGTAACTCCCGCCAGGTCATGATCAGCAGGAGGGCTCCGGTGACGATTGGACCGAGGGCGTCCCCCACACCGCCCCCGATGCCGTGGAATGACAACGCCATCCCCCGCCGGAGACGGAAGTGGTGCGACAACGATGCGGACGCGGGCAGGTGCCATACGGAGTGGGCGACGGTCACGGTGATCATTCCGGCCACGACCAGGGCATAGCTGGTAGAGACTCCGATGACGAGAGCTCCCGACGCGCCCGCTACCAGACATGTGACGAGCAGCCAGCGCCAGTATCTTGCCAGGGCATCGGACGCCAACCCTGCCGGTATCTTCACCAGGCCGCTGGCCAGTTCCCGAGCGGAAAGGATGCCGCCGAGGGCGACGCTGCTGAGGCTGAAGGCCTGCTGGATCTCGGGAAGCACCACCACAAAGCTCTGCGTGATCCAGTGGAAGACCGAGTGCCCGACCACCAACCCCGGAATCATCAACCATCCTGGGAACGCACGAGCTGTTTCACCATGCTCCGTGTTCGGATCAGGACCGACCATCAACCCGTCCAAGTGGATGAGTTCACCGGTCGGAGAGTAGACGCCCGGCCATAGGCACCGCTCCTCTACCGATGGGTCGAACGTGTCGCCGATCACACAACCCGTCCTCGGGGCTGGATCCGTCCCCCGGCTATCCGGCATCTAGGGCATCAGGGGCTAACGTCGTCCGCGGACGATCCCGAGTTGCCGTCCGGCAGCGGCGACATGGCGGATGGAGTACGGAAGGGTGCGAGTCAACGAGAACATCCGGTACGAGCCCGATGACTGGAGCCCGCTTCCGTTAACGGCCGGTGTTGCGATCCAGGGCGTCATGCTCATCCTGCCCACGACGGTGGTCATCGTGGCGGTCATCGCCCAGGCATCCGGCCAGCCCGGAAGTTACGTGGAATGGGCGGTGTTCGCGGCCTTGGTGGTGGGCGGTATAACTACGGCTCTCCAGGCGGGCCGGATAGGACGGTTGGGCGCCGGACATCTCGTCATAGCGGTCGTCTCACCGAGCTACATAGCGGTCTCCCTCCTGGCGCTGTCCAGCGGCGGTCCGGAATTGCTGGCCGGCCTGTTCGTCATATCAGCCTTGATCCAGTTCGCGCTGGCAAGATGGCTCTCCTTGCTGCGGGTCCTGATCACGCCGGTGGTAACCGGTACGGTGCTGATGCTGATCGCGGCCACCGTCCTTCCGGTCGCGCTCGACAGGATGGATGAAGTCCCGCCCGGCGCGCCGGCCGGGGCCGGGGTGGTTATCGCCGCCGTGACGCTGGCGGTGACCGCCGGGCTGGTCCTGCGCGGTGTGGGTATCTGGCGGCTCTGGACCTCGCTCATCGGGATAGTGGTCGGTTGCGTAGCGGGGGCGCTGATGGGGAGCTACGACATCGGGCCCGTTCTCGACGCGCCCTGGCTGGGTATCCCCCGGATCCATCTGCCCGGACTCGATCTGACACCCGGTGAGGAGTTCTGGGCGCTCGTACCGGTCTTCGTGATCATCAGCCTGATGGTCGGTATCAAGAACATCGGTGACGGCTTGGTCATCCAGCAGGTGTCGCGACGGCAACCCGGGACCAGCGACTTCCGGATGGTCCAGGGACTCATGAACGCCAACGGGGCGGGCTCGTTGCTGTCAGCGGCCGCCGGTATCCCCCCTATGACCGGAGTCTCGTCAATGAGCGCGGCCCTTGCCGGTTTCACCGGAGTGGCCTCCCGCCGGGTCGGGTATCTGATGGGGGCATTCCTGGTGGCACTGGCGTTTCTGCCCAAGCTGGTGGCCTTCCTGCTGACCATTCCCAGACCCGTCATGGGGGCCTACCTGCTCGTCCTGATGGGAATGCTGTTCGTGGAGGGCATGAGGACTGTGCTCCGCGACGGTCTCGATCACCGGAAAGCCCTCGTGGTCGCGCTGGCGTTCTCGATCGGAGTCGGCATGGACGGTCGGGGTGTGTTCAGTGACCTGCTGGGTGGGACTTGGGGCGCCTCGCTGGACTCCGGGATGATGTTGGGAGCGCTGATCGCCCTCATTCTCACCCTGTTCATCGAAGCCACCGGTCGCCGCCGGGCTCGGCTCGAGGTCCGGATGGACATGTCCGCCCTGCCCGAGATAGATGACTACCTCACCGAATTGGCCACCGGGATGGGGTGGAACGCGGCGTCGACCGATCTGCTGCGGGCTGCCGGCGAGGAGACGCTGTCGAGCCTGTTACAACCCGCGGACCCGCAACCGGCCGATGATGCTCCACCCCGCCTGGTCATCGTGGCGCGTCCCGACAGCGGAGCTGTTGAGTTGGACTACATCACGGTCTATGTGGAGGACAACCTGGAGGACCGGCTTTCCTATCTCGACGAACGGAGCGATCAACCGGATGAGCGGGAGATTTCCTTCCGCCTCCTGCGGCACTACGCATCCTCCATACGCCACCGGAAGTACTACGGCGCGGAGATCGTCACTGTCCGAGTCGAGCCCTAGGGCTGGCTGGTCGGCGCAGGCTCCGGTATCTCTTCGCGAGCAACAGCAGCCGCGTACGTCTCGTTCCCGATGTTGTCCAGTTGCCAGGTCACCGTCGGGAGGTCCGGAAACCGGAAGGTGCCTCGCTTCATCCCGCCTTGCATCGCCGGTGGAATCTCGAACGTGGCGGGGTCGGTGTACAGACCGGTGCCGAGAGCCTTGATGAGCGCCTCCTTCATGGTCCAGAAGTCGAGGAACAGATTCGTTCGATCTCGACCCTCCGCAGTCGTGAAGGCCCCCTGTTCCGTCTCGGTGAAAACCGTCTCGATCAGCAGGTCCATGTGCCGCCGGGGTTGGCGCTGCTCGACGTCTACCCCTAGACGTCCCCGGGGTCTGACCGCTATCAACCCGTGATCACCGCTGTGGCTGATATTGAAGCTGATCGCAGCCGGGACGTCATCGACCACGGCGAAGGGCTTCCTGTGATCGCCGGCGCCGAACGTTATCCGCTCGCTACGGCACGCCAGCCGGTTCGCCAGCACTTCTCGCAGTGCCGCCCGGCACAGGGCAAACCTCCGCGCGGGGCCGGGGATTCGGAACTGCTGAAGCCTGATCCGCTCCGCCTCGTCCAGCCAGGCGAGCGCTTCCGCCTCGTGATCGGCATGGGGCCTCAGGTCGACATGGAAGACGGTGGCGTCGCCGAGCCTTCTGTAGGGCCGCCACCAGGATCCGGTCCCGGACTGGGTCACATCACGCTCTGAGGGAGCCTCGAGCGCCGATCTTCAGGACGTCGGCGAGAACGAAACGGGCCTCCACCTCGTGGTCCCCTGATCCGGCGCGGGCATGCGGGAGGGTGATGACCATCCTCTGGTCCCGGCGTATGTAGAAGCCGGTGAGCGGACCGAGCCGGTCGACATGGGTATTGGTGTGGCCCTCGCCGACCGACGGATTGGCGAGCGTCGCGCCGGTCAGATCGACCCGCTGTCCGTCGATCGTCAGCGAGTCGATCGCCGTGATGTACTTGGACTGCGGGTGCGGGTTGTACAGGTCGAAGCACACCGATCCGTTACGGATCCGGCCCGAGTCCTCCACGACCACCAGATCACCGCCCTGCAAGCGCTCGACCAGCTCCCGGAGCATCATCCAGCTGTCGGCTCGCTCGCCCGCCGAGAACCCCTCGATGATCCGGGCAAGACGCCCGACCGCGTGGTCCGCCATGATCCTGCCCCACTCCCGGCTGGCGGTGAAGCGGGGGTTGGCGGCGTAGACACCGACATGTTCGGCCTCCGGGTCGTCCACGAGGGTGGCAAGGTCGACGGTGTGGGGATGGAATTCCATCAGGTAGGAGGTCTCCACCTTGGCGCCGTGGTCGTGGATGTCGCCCTCCATACCGGCGTTGAGTTCGTTCCAGACCGTGGTCAGGGCGTTCACGTCCGGGAACTCGTCCATCAGCCGGTCCGTCTCCTCCCTGAGTACGTGGAGATGGTCTAGGGCCCCGTGCCCGGAAAGGACCACGATCACCTTGAAGCCGCCCTCGGCAAGCTGGCGCAGGATGGGCCGGACGACCGACCGGAGCACGTTGACATCGACCACTATTCCGTGCGGCAGCGGCAGCACGCCCGACGCCAGCCAGAGGGGCGGGAGGACCACGCCGCCCGTGACGGCGGCGGTCCGGTGGCAGATGTTGTCGGCGGTCAGCATGTCCACGCCCAGCGGAAGGTGAGGTCCGTGGTACTCGACGCATCCGACCGGGAGGAAGACAATGGGAGTCTCCGCCAGTACCGCACGCATCCGGGCAGGGCGGACGAACTCGTAGGCGGTGGGGTCGAGGGACGGATCGGCCACGGGCGTATCCTAGGAGCAGCTCGAAGAACGGTTCTTACACCAAGCTACACATAGTGGTGTATCATCCGGGGATGGCTCGGACCAACATCCACATCGACGATGATCTCGTCAACCGCGCCATGCGGACCTTCGGACTGCGCACCAAGCGTGAAGCGGTGCACCTCGCCTTGGAACGCCTCCTCGGGGGCGGACCGATGAGCGTCGAGGAGCAGCTGGGTATGGAGGGCGTCGGGTGGGACGGAGACTTGGACGCCATGCGGTCGAACCGGTTCGGTGTCTGGGACGAAGGTGCTGATAGCTGACACATCCGCCTGGATCGAGTTCTTGAGAGGGACCGGTTCCTTCCCGGCGGGACGTTTACGGCAGGCCATCTCCGCAAGCGAGGTGATCGTCATCGACCCGATCTTGATGGAGGTGATGGCCGGCGCCCGCCGCGACGCCGTGGCGCGCACGCAGCGACTCCTGGAAGCACAGCACATGGAGGCGTTGTCCCCCAAGCTCGATTGGCTCGATGCCGCAACCATCTACCGGGAGCTCAGATGGCGCGGAGTGGTGGTTCGCTCGCAGATCGATACCTTGATCGCGGCCGCTGCCATCCGCCTCGATGTACCGGTCCTGCACCATGACCGCGACTTCGGGCGCATCGCCAGGCAGACGCCCCTCCGGACCGTCCTCACCTGACCGGAGCGAAGTCCGACAGCGCCTAGGGTGATGGACGCCGGAGTCAGGAGGGATCACAAGATGACATCACGACCGAGTGGGATGGTGACCGGAGCGGCCAGCGGGATCGGGGAGGCCGTCGCCCGGCGCCTACTTGACGAGGGGTGCTCGGTGATCGCCGTAGACATCAACGAGTCGGGCCTCGAGCAGATCACTGCCGCCGGCGCCGAGCCGCTGGTAGCCAACCTAGCCGACCTCGAGGATCGGGCGAGGGTCATCGAGGCGGGCCAGGGCATCGACTACCTGGTCAACGCGGCGGGGATCATCCGCCTCAAGGCCCTGTCCGAGTTCACGATCGACGACTGGCGCGACATCTTCACCATCAACGCCGAGGCCATCTTCTTCTTGTGCCAGGGAATCGCACCGACCATGCCCCCGGGGAGCGCCATAGTCAACCTGTCCTCCAGCTCCGCCAAGCTGTCCAACACGGTCGAAGCCGCCATCTACGCGGCCTCGAAGACCACCATCCTGTCGATCACCCGCTCCTTCGCCTACGGTCTCGCCAAGATTCCGGTTCGGGTCAACGCGGTGTGTCCGGCCATCATCGACACCCCGATGCAGGACAAGGTGCTCGAGCAGGTGGCGCCTCTCCGGGGCATGACCGTGGAGGAGTTGACCGTTGCCCGTAATGCCTCCGTACCGTTGGGGAGGACGGCCTCGCCGGAGGAACTTGCCGGGCTGATATGGTTCCTACTCGGCGAGAAACCCGGATACATGACCGGCCAGGCGGTGAACTACGGAGGAGGTTACGTAACGTGGTGATCGAGGACCTGCGGCGGATCCACCACGTAGGAATCACCGTCCGGGATGTGGGCCGGTCGCTGGAGTTCTGGCGCTCCTTCCTGGGCATCGAGGAGCGCTGGCGCCAGGTCCTCGGCGCCCCCTACCTCGGCCGGGTGACCGGCTATCCCGGTGTCAGTATCGACATCGCCATCATCGACCTCCCGGGCGGCGCCGTGCTCGAGATCCTCGACTACCTGGTCGACGACAAGAACCCCAACCCTCCGGAGACCGCCAATCCCGGCAACGTCCACTTATGCATCGAGGTGGACGACATCGAGGAGATGTGGGATCGGGCCATCCGGAGCGGCGCCACCCCTATCAGCCCGGGCCCGGTGGAGGTTACCGCCGGTCCCAATACCGGGGTGAAGGCCTGCTACGTGCGCGATCCTGACGGCATCACGCTGGAGTTGCTCAAGCCGGTGGGGGCCGGCCGGTAGCATCGCACGACTACGAGCAGGCGAATCCACAGGAGACCCATGAAGGTTGCAAGAGTCGAAGCCATCCCGGTCAGCTACCCCGAACCGAACGACTTCAACGCCATCCGCCATCTCTGCCTGGTGAAACTGACCACCGACGACGGGACAGTGGGTTGGGGCGAGTCGGTCACCATGTGGCCCGAGTCGAGCTTCGCCACGGCCTCGATCATCGACGGCATGGCGGATCTGGTGATCGGCAAGAACCCGGTTCACAACGACGTGATCTTCCGCTCCCTGAAGGACCGGGCCTGGTGGTACGGCTACGAGGGGGGTATTGCCAGCTTCGCGATCGCGGCGCTCGACATCGCCCTCTGGGACCTGAAGGGCAAGGCGCTCGGGGCGAGCGTTCTCGACCTGCTCGGCGGCCCCGTCCACGAACGATTGCCCGGCATCGCGTCGTCCCACGCCCACTACGAGTCGATCCCCGAGATGGCCGAGGAGGCTGTCGAGTGGCTGTCCACCGGTCTGCAGGGGGTGAAGGTGGGCTTCGGCAAGCGGGGCAACGCCCATCTGGGATTCGAGCATGACCGGGACGTCGAGTACGTGCGCCAGATGAGAGAGGCCATCGGGCCGGACAAGAGCCTCATGATCGACCTGGGATGGGTCATCAAATGGGACGTGATGACCGCCATCAAGCGGACCCAGGCCTTCGACGAGTACGACATCGACTGGATCGAGGAACCCCTGGGTGACTGGGACCCCGAGGGCTATGCCAACCTCCGTTCCAAGACCAAGACCCTGATCGCCTACGGCGAGAAGGAGTGGACGCTACGGGGCTTCGAGCGGGTGCTGGCAACCGGGACGGTTGACGTGGTCGGGTGCGATCCGGGCCGGGCGGAGGGCATAACCGGGTTCAAGAAGATGGCCGACCGGGTCGAACACCACCGGCGGCAAGCCAACGCCCATGCCTGGTCGTCGTCCATCGTCACCGCCGCAAGCCTGGCGGTGAGCTTCAGCAGCAGCGCCTGCAAGCTGTTCGAGTTCAAACCGCTCGAGAACCCGATGCAGCACGATCTGGTGGCCGAGCCGTTCGACCACGAGAACGGATGGGTATACCCGCCGTCGGGCCCGGGGCTCGGCATCGCAGTCGATGAGAGGGTCGTGGATCGCTACCGCGCCGAACGGGTGCTGGGCTGAGTACGGAGGAGAGAGCATGGCTTGGAGCGTGGCTTCCGGACTCGAAGGGCAAGGGGTGATAGTCACCGGAGCCGCCGGAGGGATCGGTCGGGCCACGGCCGAGGCCTTCGCTACCGCCGGGGCGCGTGTGATGGCGGTCGACCTCCACCAGGCGGCCGCTGACGAGGTGGTGGCGGGGATGCAAGGCGATGGGCACATCGCGGTGGGCCAGGACCTGAGGGACCTCGATGCCCACCGCGCCTTGATCGCCCGGGCCTACGACGAGTTGGGCGGCCTCAAGGCGCTGGCCCACCTGGCGGCGGTCCTGGCCCGCCAGGACTCTGTTGACGACGTGACCGAAGCCGACTGGGACTTCCAGTTGGACACCAACCTCAAGGCCAGCTTCTTCCTCTGCCGGGCCGCCGCAGACGCGATGATCGAAGCAGGCGAGGGCGGGAGCATCACCCTGTTCTCGTCCCAAGGGTGGTGGACCGGCGGCTTCGGCGGTTCGGTCGTCTACTGCGCATCCAAGGGAGGGATTGTCTCGATGACCAGAGGCCTGGCGCGTACCTACGGTCCCCACCAGATCCGGGTCAACGCCATCGCCCCCGGCCTGGTCGACACCCCCATGCTCATGGACGACCTGGCGCCCGAGGTGTTCGAAGCCCTCAAGGAGGCAACCCCGCTGAACCGGGTCGCCGATCCATCGGAACTCGGAGGTGTGGTGGTGTTCCTCGCCAGCGATCACGCCTCCTACGTCAGCGGCGCGACCCTCAACGTGAGCGGCGGCTTCCTGATGTACTGACGGGTGCCGATACTCGACACCCGGATGACGCTAGACCCGTAGTCAGGGCGTAGGAGTGTTGTCCTTCGTCGTTGAGGATCTCCAGCGTTTCCGAGATCCCGGCCAACTCCCCGGCGCCGGAGTCGGGAACGATCGTCACCTCGAGTCGGCCGTCGCCCCAGACCAGCCCCACCCGACGCCTTCGCGCCAGCCCTGCCCCGTAATACGGGGATGGCGCCCGGAAGGTTGCCCATCTGATCCCACCTCCAGACTCGTGGGTCTTACGCTTCTCCGTGTCCGAACCGACGGTATTTCGCCTCCCTCGATAAGGAGGCGAACCCGCCGGACGCATCGTCGACTCCGTCGCGCCGGCCCCCGCGCCACATGCGACGCGGGGGCCGGTACGCAGGGTTTGTCTGTTAGGTGCCTACATACCCGGTCTGGCTAGAACCCCGGCACTCCGAGGTCGGCACAGGACTGGGCGAAGGCACTGTCCATGGCCTCGGCGATCTCAATCGCGGTCTTCTGGCCTACGAACAGCTCCGACAGGAAGGTGAACAGGTCACCGAACGAGCAGAGCAGCCGCGGATCGAGCGCGGCCGCGGCGGGGTACTCACTGGCGGCAGCTTGCCCGGTCTTAACGGGCGTCGGCAACGCGTCCGGATCCGGCACCGGGTGGTTGGGATACCTGGACGGCTCGAGAGACTTCTCGAGGTACAGGGGATACCCCTCGCCGGTGATGTAGTCCACGTATGCGCGCGCGGCGGCCTCGCGTTCCGGGTCACCGGTCTTGGGCACCAGAACCCCCCAGTGGTCCGCTCCGTACAGCCAGACGGCCGTCTCGGCGTAGGAGATCGGAAGGAATCCGACCTTCTCTTCCACCGCCTCGGGACCGAAGGCCCCCAGCAGGTCCGGGATGCAGAAGGATGCGCAGGCCCAGATGGCGCCTTCGTCCTCCATGAAGCTGGTCATCGATGTCGAGAAGTCGATCGCCTCGGCGTTCTCCTGGAAGCAGTCGGAGTCCTTCATGTCGCGCAGCGCCTGAAGCCGCTTGACGAACTCGGGATCCGTGAAGCTCGCCTGGCCGCTCTGGAGCCGGTCGACCAGATCGGGGTTGGCGACCAGGTAGTCGGCGATCATCGCCTGCTGGACGACCCATCCCATGAAGGTGGAGGCTTCGCCGATGATCACCGGCGTGGTGCCGGCGTCGCGGGCCGTCGCGCAGAACGAGAGCATCTCGTCCAGCGTGCCCGGAAGCTCGAGGCCCAGGTCGGCGACCACCTTCTTGTTGTACAGCAACCCGTTCACCGTGGGCGCGGTCAGCGGCGCCCAGTAGCGGACACCGTCGATCACGCCGAACGGGGAGAGAGCGGGCGTGATGTTGGCCGTGAAGTCCATCCCGTCCACCGATAGGAGGTTCTCGGCCGGATTGAGCGTGGCAATCACGCTCGAGAACCCCTCGAGGTAGAGGATGTCCGGGCGCTCACCCGCCGCCCAGCGAGGCAGGACGTTGTCCGACGCGGTCGGGGGGATCATCGTGACCTCGATCACGGCCCCGGTCAGCTCCTGGAATCCCTCGGTTATGGCGTCGATACCTGCTTGGTCCCAGTTGGGCCGCCAGAGTTGAAGCTCCACACCCTCGAACGGAAGGGCGGGCTCGGGTTCGGTCATAGCCGTGGTCTCCGGGGCCGCGGTCGTGGTCGGCGCGTCAGTTGCCTCCGTGGCAGCCACGGTTGCTTCGGTGGCGGCGACGGTGGCTTGGGTCGTGGCCGCCGTCGTGGCTACCTCGGCCTCGTCCTCGCCGCACGCGAGCGCAACCAAGGCCAGGGCCACTCCCAGGATGATCAGGCGTGTAGTTGGTTTCCGTCCCACTATTCCTCCTCTCGACTAGTGGACATGTGGTCTGTTGTGAGCCGTGTCAAAATCTCCCTCATCGTTCGGTGCCGCTGAGGCCGTGGACCATGTACTTCTGGACGAAGTAGAAGATGCCGATCATCGGCACGCTCGTCACCACAACGTCTGCGAAGACGAGATTCCACTTGTACGAAGCGGCGGCCGTCGATCCGGTGGCGAACCTGAACAGTGACAGGATGAGGGTGTTGTTGTCCGGATCGTTCAGCAGCATGAAGGGGTTCAGGAAGTCGTTCCACACCGCCACCATCACGATCACGCTGGTTGTTATCAGGGCTGGCCGTAGTAGCGGGATGATGATGCGGACGAGGATGTCGAGGTTGGAGGCTCCGTCGATCCGTGCCGCCTCCTCCAGGTGGCGCGGGATGGTGCGGATGAACCCGATCATCAGGAAGACGCCGAGCGGGATGAACAGGGCGGAATAGAAGAGCGCCAGCCCGAGGAGCCCCCCGTAGATCCCGATGCGCTTGAGCGTGAAGATCGTGGCGACGATCGCCGGCGGGACGACGAGGCCGACCAGCATCGCGTACCGCAACGGCGTGAGCAGGCGGGACGAGCTCCGTACCATCGCCCAGGACGCAGCAGCCGAGAGCACGAGGATCAGCGGAAGTGCGATACCCAGGACTATCGCGTTGTTCATGAAACCGCGGACCAGTTCTCCCTCCGCGAAGACCACGCCGTAGTTCTCCACAGCCATCCAGGTCTCGGGGAAGCGGAGGCTGGGTGACACGGTCTCCTGGTATGGCTTCAGCGAGTTGACGATCACCACCCAGATCGGTGCGCCGACTACCACCAGCGCCACCAGGGTGAGCACACCCACCCTCGTACCACCCGCAATCCGATGCAACGGAATCCGGGCGGTGGTCATAGGGTCACCTCGCTCCGCCGGAGCCGGGCGACGAGGCCGATGATCATGAGGAAGATGGCGCCGTAGAGGACGGTGCTTAGAGCGGCGGCGGACGCGAACCGACCCTCCCCGAACTCCTGGATGATGAGGAAGTTGAGCACCTCGGTGGTCCGTCCCGGTCCACCGTCGGTCAGCACCACGATGGTCTCGAAGACGTTCAGGGAGACGATCAGAGACACGACGACCGCGAAGGTCATCGCCGGCGCCAGCAGCGGCAGCTTGACGTACCGGACGAGGGCTATGGGCCCGGCGCCGTCGATCTTGGCCGCGTCGATCGCGTCCGTCGGAATCGAGATGAGCCCGGCGAGGAATACGATCAGGATCATCGGGAACCACCGCCACGCGGTGGCGAGTCCGACTACCGCGAGGGTGAGGGTTCCGCTGCCGAGCCACGCGATCTGAATGTCGCTCCCGGTCACTGCCGAGAGCACGGTGTTCACGGTTCCCTTGAGCCCGAGCAGCGCACGGAACACGAATCCGGCGGCCAGGGGGGACAGCACCAGCGGCAACAGGAATACCGTGCGCAGGATCCGGTTGCTCCTGGTGTTGCGCTCGAGACCCAGGGCGAGGAGGAGTGAGCCCACGACCATCGCCCCGGCGCACATGACGGTGAACTGCAAGGTGCGGAAGATGGTCGGCCAGAGGAGGCCGTTCTGGTCGAGTCGCCGGTAGTTCTCAAGCCCGATCCACTCCAGGTCCGACCTGAACGCCGTCCAGGAGAAGAGGGACAGGGCGGCGTTGATGAAGAAGGGCAGGAGATAGAGGCCGACGACCAGCAGGGACGCCGGACCGACGAGCACCACCAGGTCGCGGAGGGTGAAGTCACGCAGTGCCCGCTTGCCCGAGGGCCCGGCGTTCCCCTGTCCGGTATCGGATACCGGGCCACGGGTCGCTGAGAGGCGCGCTGTTGAAGAGGCCACGTTCCTCGCCTAACGGGGCATCCCGCCGGTCGATGCGGATTGCAAGGAGATCGCTGGGCTTGGTAGCGATCGGATGGATCGTCGTCTGGCCGCGACGTTAACAGGCTACGGGTCTCCGGGTACTGGTGTATACCCCGAATCCGGGGGACATGGGTGTGGGTCTCTGTGGTGAAGGATCGCGGCGCCGCAAATGTCTCATGGAGGCGGACCACTAGGCTCCGGAGTCCGGGCTCTCGGGGAGCGAGACAGATACTGCGGTCGGGGACCGCCGGCGGTGCGGGGAGAGGGTATTGAGCATCAAGGAGGACTTTTCGGGGCAGGTCGTGATCATCACCGGGGCAAGTGGCGGGATAGGTGACGCCATCGTCAGGTCGTTTGCCTCGGCCGGTGCGAGCGTTGCTCTTTGTGACACGCGGGAAGCCGAGCTCGATGAGTTGACCGAGCAGTTGCGGAGTGACGGCGCGGTCGTCAAGAGCCAGGTGCTGGACGTCACGGACAGCGATGAAGCCGAGCGGTTCTGCTCGGCGGTGGCGGGTGACCTGGGTTCGATCGACCATCTGGTCAACACCGTGGGTGTCGTCGACCATGTGGGCGACGTGGTCCAGCTCTCGCTCGAGTCGTGGAACAAGTGCCTCGCGACGAACCTCACCTCCGCGTTCATCATGGCGAAGCACGCCGTGCCCCACATGAGGTCCGCCGGCGGCGGGTCGATCGCGAACATCGCGTCGGTGTCGGCCTTCGGGAACCAGCTCGGGGCCATGGCCTATTCGGTCTCCAAGGCGGGCATGGTCTCCCTCACCAAGAGCGAAGCCATCGACCTGGCCAGGCACAACATCCGGGCGAACGCGGTGTGCCCGGGTTCGGTCTACACCCCACTGGTCGACCTGGCGGTCGTGCTGACGGCGGCTGACACCGGACGTACGCCTGACGAGAC
The DNA here is from genome assembly GCA_011523635.1 of Acidimicrobiia bacterium. Lineage (GTDB taxonomy): Bacteria > Actinomycetota > Acidimicrobiia > Spongiisociales > Spongiisociaceae > Spongiisocius. The sequence goes on along the minus strand of WTGI01000034.1, from coordinate 33,865 downwards.
CCGGGCGGACTGGGAGGAGCAGTACCCCACCGGTCGCTTCTCGTATCCGGACGAGGTGGCCGACCTGGTCCTGTTCCTGTCCTCATCACGGGCGGCGAACATCACGGGCTCCAGCTTCGTGGTTGACGGGGGCTTGACCGCGCTCCTGCCCGAGCGTTAGGGGGTGAGCGTGGTCACGCCCGGCGCGGGCTCGCCTGTCGCGGGCCAAGCGGCGGTCGTCACAGGCGCAGCCGGGGTGATAGGCGCGGCGATCGCCCGGACCTTCGTGGACGCAGGTCTCCGGGTGGTGCTGGGGGATGTGAGGGAAGAGGAACTAGATCGGTTGGCGGCCGAACTCGGAGGTCCTGCAGTGGCTGTCGCCTGCCCGGCCGACGTGAGCCGGCCGGACGATGTGAGGAGGTTGGTGCGGATGGCGCCGGAGACTTTCGGCCGGCTGGACGCCTTGGTCAACGTCGCCGGGATCACCCATGTGGACGACATCCTGGAGGTCTCGCTGGACACCTGGCGTCACGTGCTGGCGGTCAACCTGGAGGGTCCCCTGCTGGCGGCCCAGGAGGCGGCCCGGCTCATGTCCGCGCAGGACATCGATCCCGGCACGCGGCGACGCGGAGTCATCGTCAACATCAGTTCCCAGGGCGCCGAGGTTCCGATCCCGACGTCCACGGCATACGGGGTCAGCAAGGTGGCGCTCAACTATCTCTCCAGAACTCTCGCCACGGCGCTGGAGGAGCGCGCCATCGCCGCCACGATCGTGTATCCCGGGATGGTCTACGAGGGCATGTGGAAGTGGGTCAACAGGAAGCGAAGCCGGCTGTGGGGCGATGATTTCGACGAGGTCGTCCTGAGGGATCTCGCGGAGACGCCGACCGGTAGTTTCCAGGATCCCGATGACCTGGCGCGGATGGTGCTCTACGCTGTCACAACTCCGGGGATGGTGACCAACGGCCGGATCCTCTGGTCCGAGGCTCATCTGGAGTGGTGATGGCAGCGGTTGAACGGGAGGATGAGCCGTGAGAGTCGAGTCCGTAGAAACGCTCTTGTTCTACCAGTGGCTGGTGGTCCGTATCGAGACCGACAGCGGGATCGTCGGCTACGGGCCGGCTGCCCACTGGGGCTTCCCGGAATCCGTGGAGCGGATCGTCAACTCCTTCCGGGACAAGCTGGTCGGCAGCGATCCGCTGCGGATCGAGCAGCATTGGGACAGGCACTTCCACTGGAAGCCCTTCCGTGACGGTGTGCTGACCGCGGCGATCGCGGCGGTCGACATAGCTCTGTGGGACATCGCCGGACGCCATTTCGGCGTACCCGCCTACCAGCTTATGGGCGGCAAACAGCGTGACAGGGCCCGGCTGCACCTGCTGCTGTTCGACGGTCCCAACTCGACGGTCGACGAACTGGTCGAGGTGGCTCGCGACGCCACTGCGCAGGGTTACACGGCCGTGAAGATCGATGCCCTTCCCGATGACGTCGTCGAGAGACAGGAGACGTACAGCGGGATGCTCCAAGTGGTGGTGGATCGAGTGGCTGCTGTCCGGGAGACGATCGGGTGGGATCGCGACCTGATTCTCGAGATACACCGGGACCTGAACCCCGGAGAGGTTGTAGCGCTGACCAGGGAACTCGAGCCCTTCCGGCTGTACTACATAGAGGATCCGATCCCACCCCACAGCGTCGACTCGCATGGCGATGTCATCAACAAGATGACGGTCCCGATCGGCGCCGGCGAGCGCTCGAACACGATCTGGGAGTTCCGGGAACTGTTGACCCGCGGTGTGCAGGTTGTCCGGCCCGACATCGGGCTGGCCGGGGGCCTGACGCACTGCCGCAAGATCGCCGCGCTGGCCGAGTCTTTCCACGCCGAGGTCATCGCCCACAACGCCTTCTCTCCCCTTCTCACCGCAGCCACTCTGCAGCTGTACGCCTCCATTCCGAATTGCGGAACCTTGGAACTCCTTCCGTGGGAGGAGGAGCCGCCCCGCACCGGCATGCTCAAGACGCCCCTGGTCCGTGAGGGCGGCTACATGGTGGTGCCGGAAGGTCCCGGGCTCGGGGTCGATCTGGATCCGGCTATCACCGAACTGCCCTATGCCCGCTGGAAGTATCCGGCCGACGTACGGATGCGCAACGACGGATCGGTGTTCCGCAAGTAACCAACATCCGGGATCAGGATTGCGTTGCGAACCGTCAGATGCGGTAGTAACGCTCCGCATTCCTGGAGAAGAGCTGCTCTTGCTCATCATATGAGAAGTCGGCGACGATCCGGCGGTAGGCGGCCAGCAGGGTGTCGAAGTCGCTGTACAGCCGGTCCACCGGCCAGTTGGTGCCGAACATGCACCGCCCCACCCCGAAGATCTCGATAGTTTCAAGGATCCACGGACGGATGCTGTCGACCGTCCAGTTCCGGTCCCGCATCCCGAGACCCGAGATCTTCACGACCATGTTGGGCGCCAGGGCGAATGTCTTCATACCGGACCGCCAGTGCCGGAAGCACTCGACGGTGCGATCGTAGGGCAGGCCGGTGTGGGTGACGACTATCCAGATATCCGGAAACGATCGGGCCAACCGCAACCCGGCTTCGGCCCTCTCCCACTCGCCGGTGAGATCGAAAGAGAGCCCACGCTTGGCCAACTCCGCCACCCCACGCCGGAAGTTCGGCTCGTCGAGCATCTCATCGTGGCCCATCATCCTGACCCCCCGCATGTTCGGGCTCTCGCAGTGACGGTCGAGTTCCCTACCCGCATCGGGACTCCGGAAGTCCGTGTGGGCCACGATCCCGTGCGGGAAGCCATGCACATCGGCGATCCCCTGGAGCCATCGGGTCTCGACCGTCGGGTCCGGTCCGCTGAAGTCGGCCTGTACATGCACGGACTTGACGACGTTCTGGGGTGCGTAGTCGGCCAACAGGTTCTCGATCAGGTAGTTCTCGCGGATGGCCGAGTAATCACCCAGGTAGTCCGTCTCCCCGGGGGTACCGTCCCCGGTCAGCCAGGCGTAGGGAAGCGAGTCCAAGTCCCACAGATGGTGGTGGGTGTCCACGAAAGCCGGGGTCGGCTGTTCCATGTCAGGAGAGAGTAGCGCTTGGATGGCCGGCGAGCCTAGGCCGGCCAACGGCGCCGACGCGAACGATGCCGCTGACCGAGCCGAAGAGGTCACGGTCCAGCGCATTTTTCTCACAATAGATCATTGGCCTGTATTTTGTAACCGATGAGGAGTATCATTAGATCACGTGTCTCGCCATTGGTGCCGCGGGGCGTCGCCAGGTAACGGACCGTCAGGCGATCCTGTAGTCGAGAACGTAGGTGTGCCGCCCCTGGTCGTTGCCGATCTCCAGCGTCCCCGAGATTCCGGCCAAGGCCCCGGTGCCCGAGTCGGGCACGATCGTCACCTCTAGCCGGGCGTCGCCCCTGTTCATCACCCCGCTGTGCTGGAGCACGAACGAGCCCGACCTCCGGCCCACCGAGCCCTCGAAATACTCGATGGCCACGTAGCCTGCCGAACCGGGTGTGGCGGTGACGGCCGCGATCATATGGGCTTCCGAGGTGCCTGCCATGTCGCCGGAGAACACCTTCCGTACCAGGTTACGGTTCAGTTTCAACCCGTCCTGCTCCAGGAACGGCGGTTCGGCCTCGATGTTCACGTCCATCGGTCCGCGGGCGGTGGGCATGACAACCTCTCCGTGTCGTATCAGTAGGTCCTCTTCAAACGACCGGTGCTTCCGGCTCGCCTCCGGCAACCGACTCTAACTCCCGGGCTGCTCCTCTGAACCACGTGGAACCGCCGCTCTTGAACCGGCGAGTCAACAAAAGACACCCCACCAGGCTGCGGCTGCTCAGCCTCATAGGGGCCAAGGAGAGGCTTGCGCAGCGTGCGAGATGGTCGAGCCGCTCGGCGTATCCCAGCCCACGGTCAGCCATCACCTGAAGGTCCTACGTCGGGCCGGCCTCGTGGAGTCCGAGAAGCGCGGTCGGTGGGTCTATTACCGGACAGTGGCGCAGCGGTTGGCAACCCTCAGCCGGATCCTCCATGCCTGACCCGAGGCCGGGGCGGGCCGACCGTTTCACGCCGTGGCAGCTACCCCAGATGGTGCGGGAACACCGTTACCATGCGCGACCGATGAAACGACGCCCCCCTCGGTACTCCGCGGCCCGGCTCATCAGCGTGGGCGCCCGCAAGAGGGTGTGGCCGCGGGTGTGGCGGGAGGTACCGCTGCGGGACAGCTACGACGTGGTAGTCATCGGCGGAGGCGTTCACGGGTTGGCCACGGCCTACTACCTGGCCGCCAACCACGGCATGACCAATGTGGCCGTGCTCGAGAAGTCGTATCTTGGAAGTGGGGGCTCCGGCCGCAACACGGCCATCCTGCGGTCCAACTACCTCACGCCCGAGGGAGTCGTCTTCTACGACCGCTCGCTTGAGCTGTACAGGACCATGGCCGTCGACCTGAACATGAACGTCATGTTCTCCAGGCGCGGTCACATCACGCTGGCCCACAGCGACGCCTCGCTACGGACCATGCACTGGAGGGCCGAGGTCAACAAGCTCCAGGGAGTCGACTCGAGCGTCATCGGGCCTGCCGAGATCAAGAAGCTGGCGCCGGCGCTCGACACGTCGAGCCATCCCCGCTACCCGATCCTGGGCGCCCTCTACCACCCTCCCGGCGGCATCATCCGCCATGACGCCGTGGTGTGGGGCTACGCGCGCGGGGCGGACGCTCTGGGTGTGGAGATGCACCAGAAGACGGAGGTCGTGGACATCATGGTCACCGGCGGCGACGGCCCCGGCGGCAAGGGTCCCGGCGGCCGGGTCACCGGCGTCCGGACCAACCGCGGCGACATCTCCGCCCCGGTGGTCGTCAACTGTACGGCGGGATGGGCCACCCTGATCTCCGACATGGCCGGCGTCGGGCTGCCCATCAGCACTCGCCCTCTACAGGCCGCGGTCACCGAGCCGGTCAAGGTGTTCCTGCCCGTGGTCGTGGTGTCCGGGACTTTGCACGTCTACGTCAGCCAGACCGCCCGGGGGGAACTGGTCTTCGGCGCCTCGGTCGACCCCTACAACACCTACAGCATCCAGGGCTCCCTCGACTTCGCCGAGGGGACGGCGGGTCACTTGCTCGAGCTCATGCCGGGTATCTCCCGCATGCGCCTGCTGCGGCAGTGGGCCGGCCTGTGCGACATGACCCCCGACTACTCCCCGGTGATGGGCTTCACCCCGGTGGAAGGCTTCCTGTGCGATGTCGGATGGGGCACCTACGGCTTCAAGGCCGGACCAGTGTCGGGCGAACAGATAGCCGAGGCGATCGCCACGCAGAAGACCCCCGAACTGATCGCACCCTTCTCCCTGTCCCGCTTCGAGCGAGACGCCCTCGTCGGCGAAAAGGGCGCCGCGGCGGTAGGCCACTAGTTGGTGGACGGAGAGTCATGCTGATCGTCCCCTGCCCCAACTGCGGTCCACGGAACGCCGCCGACCTGCGGTACGTGGGCGAGTCGCGGCCCAGGCCCGATCCCAACTCGGCCTCGGCCAAGGAGTGGCGCGCCTACCTCTACGAGCGGGCGAACCCGGCCGGAATGTTGCGCGAGACCTGGTACTGCCGGTCCGGCTGCCGCCGCTACTTCGTGCTCGAACGGGACACCGTCAGCAACGAGTTCACCAACCCGCCGACACCCGTTGCCAAGCTCGGGAAGAGGCCATGACCCGCCTCCCTCCCCAGCGCGGCGAGGTGATCGACCGGTCCCGTCCGGTCGACTTCACCTGGAACGGGCGGGCGATGTCGGGTCTCGCGGGCGACACCATCGCCTCGGCGCTCGTGGCGGGAGGCGTCCGGGTGGTTTCACGGTCGATGAAGTACCGGCGGCCGCGGGGCTACATGAGCAACGACTATTGGGATCCCAACGGGCTGGTGCAGGTGGGTGACGATCCCAACGTCCGCTCGGCCCACCGCCTCGTCGAGCCGGGCATGGCGGTGGAGGCCCAGAACGTGTGGCCGTCGCTCGAACGCGACCTGAGAGCGGTCACCGGGCTGGCCTCTCGGTTCCTGACCGCCGGCTTCTACTACAAGACCTTCATGCGGCCGATGTGGCTCTGGCCGACCTACGAGAAGGTGCTGGCCACCTTCTCCCCCGGAGGGAGGATCGACCTCGACACCCCGCACCGGTACCACGACAAGCGCTACACCCACCCCGACGTGGTGGTGGCCGGGGGAGGCCCCGCCGGGATGGCGGCGGCAGTCGCAGCAGCCGAGGCCGGAGCGAGGGTACTCCTCGTGGAGCATGGCCACCGCCTGGGCGGCCACCTCCTGTGGGGTGATGATCACGACCGGGCTCTGGCCGCCGAACTCGCCGCCTCGGTCGAAACGGCCGGCATCGAGGTTCTGACCGACTCGACCGTCACCGGCCGCTACGAGGACAACTGGATCTCCATCGTCCAGCGCAACCATCCCGTCGCGGTCGAGCGCCTCGTAAAGGCCCGGGCCAAGGCCCTGATCGTCGCGCCGGGTCTGATCGAGCGGCCCTACGTATTCGACGGCAACGACAAGCCCGGCGTCATGCTGTCGGGCGCGGTCCGGCGGTTCGTAAACATGTACGCGGTGAGACCCGGCAGCGCCGCGGTGGTGTTCACAGCCAACCCTGACGGGGACACCGCCGCCGTCGACCTGGAGCGAGCGGGTGCGGAGGTAACGGTGGTCGACGCACGCCTGGGCGAAAACATCGTGCGAGCCCTAGGGGGCTCGAAGAGCGTCAGAGGTGTGGAACTGGCCGACGGCAGGACTCTGGACTGCGATCTACTGGTCACCGCTGCCGGCTGGACCGCTCCGACCTCCCTGCTGAACATGTCCGGGGACCGACCGGTCTACGACGATGCAGCGGCCCGCTTCTTCCCGTCGGTCCCGATCGGCAACGTCCTGGCGACCGGAGGTCTGGCGGGCGACGGCAGCCCGGATGAACTCATCAAGCACGCCAGGGCCACCGGCCGGGTGGCCGCTGCCAGGGCGCGGGTGGTGAGCCATCGGCTGCAGGCCGCTACGGCCCGGGCCCGGCCAATAAGCGGCGAAGAACCCGAGTGGCCGGGGGATGAGCGCCTGTCCCTACCGCGGGATCCCCATCCGGCCCTCTTCCGGTCGACCACGCACGGGGTGGTCGACTGGTCCGAGGATGTGAGTTCGAAAGACATGGTGGGAGCGGCGGCCGAGGGATACGACTCCGTCGAACTGCTCAAGCGCTACACGACCGCCACGATGGGCCCTAGCCAGGGCAAGCTGGAAACCGTCAACACGGTGGCGGTCCTGGCCGAGGCGAGGGGCCAGACTATCGCCGAGGTCGGGACCACCGTATGGCGGCCGCCGTACGCGCCGATCACCATGGGGGCCCTGGGCGGGCGCTTGTTCGAGCCGGTGCGGGTGTCGTCGGTCCATCCCTGGCACGAGGCCAACGGCGCCACGTTCATGCTGGCCGGCCAGTGGATCCGCCCGGATCACTACGGAGACCCGGCGGGCGAGGTGCGCAACACGCGGCAGAACGTCGGCATCATGGACGTCACCCCGCTCGGCAAGCTCGATCTCCGCGGGCCCGACGTCCCGAAGTTGCTGAGCCATCTGTACACCAACAAGTGGATGAAGCTGGCGGTCGGTTCGGTACGTTACGGGATCATGTGCGCCGAGGACGGCGTGATCCTCGATGACGGGATCACCGGACGGCTCGGCGACCAGCACTACATGATGACCACCACCAGTTCCGGCGCGGCGACGGTGTGGGAGTGGGCCGAGAACTGGCTCCAGACCGAGCATCCCGACTGGCGGGTGCACGTCACCCCGGTCACAAGTGGGTACACCAGCATCAACGTGGCCGGTCCCCGGTCGCGGACGCTCGTGCGCCGCCTGGCTGAGGACGTCGACCTCGATCCGGAGGCCTTCAGGTACATGCAGGTCCGCACCGCGACGGTGGCCGGCATTCCGGACTGCTTCATGTGGCGCATCGGTTTCACCGGGGAGCTCTCCTTCGAACTCCACGTTCCCGCCGGCCACGGCCTGGCGATGTGGGAGGCGCTGCTGGAAGCCGGCGAGGATCTCGGTATCAGGCCTTTCGGCGTGGAGGCCCAACGCATCATGCGGCTGGAGAAGGGCCACTTCATCGTGGGCCAGGACACGGACGGGCTCACCAAGGCGCCGGCCGTGGGGCTACGGCACCTCATCAAGCTCGACAAGCACGACTTCGCCGGCAAGCCCGAACTGGCCTGGGCCCTGGAGGACCCATCGGCGCCAGTATTGGTGGCCATCCAGCCCATCCACGGCGGCCGGGTCGTGCCTGACGAGGCTGCCCAGATCGTGCGGCCGGGCACCAACGAGATCATCGGCCGGATCACTTCCTCGCGCATGTCCCCGTCCCTGCACCACTCGGTCTGCCTCGGCCAGGTGCTGCCCGAGGCCTCGGACCCCGGTACGGAACTGACCGTGGTCTTGTTCGATGGTCGCCGCATCACCGCTCGGGTGATGGAACACCATGCTCACCTCGACCCGGATGGAATGCGGGTCCGTGGCTGAACTCCCCGCCTTCGAGAGTCCTGTCAGCAGGAGCTTCGTGTCCTTTGAGGGCGCATCGATGGAGTCCCGCCAGCCCGGCACGGCGCTGACCCTCCATGATGTCTCTGCCACCACCAAGATCATCGTGAGAGCCGGACCCGGAACGGCTGCCCGCCACCAGTTGGACGCCGCCTTCGGCACCAGCCGGACCGAGAAGGGTGTGCTCGTCATCGGCCAGCGCCCGGACGAGTGGACCATCCTGGGTCCGGCTGCTGCGAGCCGGGCCTTGGTAGACGGACTGGACCGTTCCGGCCATGTCAGCGTGATCGACCACACCCACAGCCGCGCCCTGTTCCGGCTTACCGGAGCAGAGGCGGCTTCGGTGCTGGAGAAGCTGTGCAGCCTCGACTGGAACGACCACATGACGCCCGACGGTGCCGCCGTGTCGGCCTCGGTGGCGAAGGTGACCTGCGACATCGTCCGCAACGACGTCGATGGCACCCGTTCCTACCTGATCTCCTGCGACCGCTCCTACGGCCAGTACCTGTTCGACGCCATACTCGACGCCCGTCACGAGTTCGGCATCGGCCCCCTCGTCGCCTCGGTGTCGTGACTTCGGCTCGCGTCACGTGCCCCAACTCCCGGCCCGACGGCCTTGGGTCAGCACCTACCAACTCACCACACTCTGGCCAAGCCGGAAGAGTCACAACACCACCGGTAAGCCTTATCTCAATACGGAGTGCGATTCAGAAGGCCAGTTTTGAGTGGCGTCTTGGCGAGCTGAGAGCAGCGCGCCAGTACGAGCCTGCAGTCAACCCCGCATGATGAACATTCAGCTAGAGCCTTTTTCAGAATCCGACCTAGACAAGTTGTGGGAGCTAGTTGTTTCCCAGAGTACGGTGGTTTCGATTGATACGGCCCGGACACTTGTCACGAATCGTAGGGGGACAGCAGTCTGGCGTGCACAGTATCGGGGGAACTCTTGGAGCGTGAAGTGCGCCGGCGCTATGAGAAGTGTCGCCAAGACCTACGCGATGGAGAGTATTGTACGAGAGGGATTAGTCTTATCGGACGTCAAGGCGATTGGCCAGGGCTACTTGATTGAGAGTGGTCAAGCTAGCAACTCCGATTGGACATGTGCATTCCTGATATGCACATGGATCGAGGGTCCTTCCGCACTAAGAGAGCTGCTGTCGTCGAAACCACAGGTTCATCGAGAAGGTGGGGAGGCGTTGGCTATGAAGCTTGTTCCTGCGATTTATGCTGCCGTCGCTCCGCTTCACGACGCCGGGTGGGCACATGGCGACCTTCAGCCAGACCACTTCCGCTGGCACGACGAGAAGCTTTCCCTCATGGACTTTGGGTTGTCACAGTCGCTTGCACACCCGATGCCTGGCTACAGAGGTGGGCTCGTGCACTTCAACGCCCCCGAAGTTTGTAGAGACATTCTCTCCTATGGTGAGGCAGTAGCGACGCCACAGACAGATGTGTTTGCCCTGGCGTCGATAGTGTACTTCGGGATAACTGGTACGGTTCTTGGATCCTATTCATTGGATGACTCCTGGGAGCATAAGGTGAAGACTCTCGCTAGCGGAAAGTACCGCTCCGATCCAGTTGAGGCGTTTCAAAGCCTCCCTTCAGCCTTCAGTTCCTTTTTGATGGATTGTCTCGAGCTTGATCCGAGTCAGCGCCCTTCCTCGGCCTCCGCTATCCCGGAGTTATCAGCCTGACCCTTTCAGTGCTGATTCGATGACTGACGGAGGCCTTGACATAGCCGCTCGCCAGATCCGAAGGGGTGGGCGCTACCGCTTCCGCCTCGCGCCGGGGATCCAGTCGGTGCCGGCTACCGGTACCTGGGCCATGGCGGCGGCTTCCACCGTGAGCGCGGCCAGGTCCTCGGGTTCGAGGTTGGTGATGTGCGACTTCCCGCAGGCCCGGGCAAGGGTCTGGGTCTCCAGCGTGAGCACCTGGAGGTAGTTGGCCAGGCGGCGCCCGGCGATCACCGGATCGAGGCGCGCTCTCAGCCGGGGATCCTGGGTGCTGATACCGGCCGGGTCCGTCCCGTCTTGGAGGTCCTCCCAGAAGCCGGCCGCCGAGCCCAGCTCCCGGTACTCCTCGTCGTAGTCGGGATGGTTGTCCCCGATGGCGATCAGGGCGGCGGTGCCGATGGAAACGGCGTCAGCCCCCAGCGCCAGGGCCTTGGCCACATCGGCGCCGGACCGGATCCCGCCCGAAGCGAAGAGCTTGACCGACTTACGGTGCACATCGAGATCCTGGAGGGCCCGGACGGCCTCAGGGATGGCGGCGATGGTGGGAATCCCGGCGTGCTCGATGAACACGTCCTGGGTGGCGGCGGTTCCTCCCTGCATCCCGTCGACCACCACCGCATCGGCGCCGGCCTTGACGGCCAGGGCCGTGTCGTAGAAGGGTCGGGCTGCCCCGACCTTCACGTAGATCGGAACCTGCCAGTCGACGATCTCGCGGAGTTCGAGGATCTTGATCTGGAGATCGTCGGGACCGGTCCAGTCGGGATGGCGGCAGGCCGACCGCTGGTCGATGCCGGCGGGGAGGGCTCGCATTCCCGCCACCCGCTCGCTGACCTTCTGCCCGAGGAGCATCCCGCCCCCGCCGGGCTTGGCCCCCTGGCCGACCACCACCTCGATGGCGTCACCCGAACGGAGATCGTCGGGATTCTGGCCGTAGCGCGACGGGAGGACCTGGTAGACCAGCTTCGTGGAATGCGCCCGCTCCTCGGGAAGCATCCCGCCGTCCCCGCTGGTGGTCGAGGTTCCCATGATGCTGGCGCCCCGGCCTAGTGCCTCCTTCGCCTCGGCGGACAACGAGCCGAAGCTCATGCCGGCGATGGTCACGGGTATGTCGATCTTCAGCGGTCGGGCCGCCCGCTCCTCCCCGATCACCAGATCGGTACCGCACGACTCCCGGTAACCCTCCAGGGGGTAGCGGGACATCGAAGCCCCCAGGAACACCAGGTCGTCGAGCGTGGGCATCCTCCGCTTGGCGCCCCATCCCCGGATCCGGTAGACACCGGTGTTGGCCGCCCGGTGGATCTCGGCGATGACGTTGCGGTCGAACGTGTACGACTCCCGCAGGCGCCAGTCGTTGGGAGGGCGGTTCACGAGGCTGTTCCCGCCAGCTCGGCGTCCACGTCGTCGATGTGGAAGTTGTACAGGTTGCGGGCCGATCCGTAGCGCTGGAAGTCGGCGGGATCGGCCTCCATGCCGGCCTCCTCCAGCAGGTGGGAGAGGGTCCTGACGTGTTCGGGCCGCATCTCCTTGCGCACGGCGTCCGCTCCGAGACTCTCTACCGCGCCGCGCACGTAGATGTCGGCCTCGTAGAGGGAATCTCCGAGATAGGCGCCCGCGTCGCCCATCACCACCAGGTTCCCGGCCTGGGCCATGAACGCGCTCATGTGTCCGACGTTGCCCCCCACCACGATGTCGACTCCCTTCATCGAGATGCCGCACCGGGCGCCGGCGTTCCCTTCGATCACCACCAGCCCGCCGCCGCCGCTGGCACCCGCCGACATGGTGGCGCTGCCGGTGATACGCACGGTTCCCGACATGATGTTCTCGGCCAGCCCGGTGCTGGCGTTTCCGTCGACGTACACCGACCCCTTCTGGTGCATGCCCGCGCAGTAGTAGCCCACCGAACCGTCGATCTCCACGCGGATGTCGGCGTCGATGCCGCACGCGACCGCATGGGCCCCGCGCGGGTTCAGCACCCGGAACGAGCCATGCCGGGCCTGGTGGAGCATCCGGTTGAGGTCGCGCAGCGGTGTCTCCGCCAGGTCGATGGTGGTGATCGGATGAGGTGCGCTCACGCAGCCCTGGTCCACGTGTAGATGACGCCCGGGGCGGGTTCCCACACGGTGGCGTGGCCGGAATCGGGAAGGTGGGTGATGGCCCGGTACTCCGAGGACATCGCAACCCAGTCGTCGGTCTCGGCGACGATGGCCGGCTTGCAGGCTATGGGGTCCCTCAGGATGGCGAAGCCGTCCTCGATGCCGATCGCGAACGTGAAGAACCCGTCCAGGGCCACCAGGGCGCGCTCGAGGGCCTGCTTCAGGCTGTCGCCTTCCCGGAGCCGCCACGCCAGGTAGCCGGCGGCGACTTCGGAGTCGTTCTCGGTCTGGAAGATCTCTCCCTGCCGTTCGAGCCGGGTCCGGAGCCAGTTGTAGTTCGACAGGGATCCGTTGTGGACGAGGCAGGTGTCGGCTCCGGTGGCGAAGGGGTGGGATCCGTTGGTGGTGACCGCCGATTCGGTCGCCATCCGCGTGTGGGCGAGTGCATGGGTTCCGGTGCGGGAGCGGAGGTCGTAGTTGATGGCCACGAGATCGGGATCGCCCACCGCCTTGTATATCTCGATCTGGGATCCGTAGCTGAGCACCTCGAGGTGGGGGGAGTTGTCGATCAACCATTGGCGTGCCCGGCCGCCGTCGCCGGAGGTCTCGAGAACGGCGTGATCCCGGATCGGCCGGACCGATACCTCGGCATCCAGTACGGTCTCCAGTTCCGCGCCGGTCCGGCTCCAGTCAGGCCGCTGTCCCTCCGCCAGTACGGTGATGCGGGTGGTCTCGGCTCGGCCCTGGTCGTAGATGGCGAACCCGGCGCTGTCGGGACCGCGGTCACGCATCTCGTGAAGCATGCTGGCCGTGAGTTCTCCCAGCCTTGGCTGGAACCGTTCGGTCTTCAGGAAGAGGCCGACGATGCCGCACATGGAGCCCTCCGATCAGATCGCCCCAGCACGTCGGGGCTAATGTAGCCTCGCACACTACTAGTGAAGTCCCGCTTCCCAGCAGCCGATGCGGGGGATCCGTACCGTCTCGACTGCCGGGGAAGCTGTCTGAGGAGGTTTGACGTGGGCTCAGTGGAGGAAATCCGGTCCAGGATCGAAGCGGATGGCGTGGAGTTCGTCTACGCCATGTTCGTGGAGATGCATGGCAAGCCGTGCGCCAAGCTGGTCCCAGTCGAAGCGCTCGACGGCCTGATGGCCGACGGCGCTGGGTTCGCAGGGTTCGCGGCCGGTCCGATGGGCCAGGACCCTTCCGCCCCGGACATCCTGGCGATACCGGATCCCGCCTCCTACACCCAACTGCCCTGGCAACCGAACGTCGCCGTCATGCAGTGCGACCCCACCGTGGAGGGCGAGCTGTGGCCCTACGCCCCCCGGGTCATCCTGCGCAAAGCGCTCGACTCCCTGGCGGAACGCAACCTGGTTCTCAAGGCCGGTTTCGAAGCCGAGTACTCCATGGTCGCTCGTGGCGATGACGGGACAATTCGGGTTGCCGACCCGCTCGACACGGATCCGCGACCCTGTTACGACGCCCGCCTCCTCACCCGCATGCTGCCCCACCTCACCGAGGTGTCGAAGCACATGAACGCGATGGGCTGGGAGAACTATGCCAACGACCACGAGGACGCCAACGGCCAGTTCGAGCAGAACTGGAAGTACTCGGATGCCCTGACCACCGCCGACCGGCTCATCCTGTTCCGGTTCATGGTCCATACGCTGGCCCAGCGGGACGGGCGCTTCGCCACCTTCATGCCCAAGCCGTTCGCCGACCGGACCGGGAACGGTCTCCATGCTCACATGAGCCTGTGGACCGGGGACACGGACGAGCCCCTCTTCCCCGGCGGCGACACGGACAGCAAGGGCCTGGGTTTGAGCGAGATGGCCTACCAGTTCACCGCCGGTCTGCTCGCGCACGCCGAGTCGCTGGTGGCGGTGGCGTGCCCGATCGTCAACTCGTACAAGCGGATGGGTGTCGGCGCGCCCACCTCCGGAGCGACCTGGGCGCCCGCCTACGCGGCCTACGGTGGCAACAACCGAACCCACATGATCCGGGTACCCGAGCCGGACCGGATCGAGATACGGCTCCCCGACGGCGCCGCCAACCCCTACCTGTTGTTCGCCGCCATCCTGGCCTGCGGTCTCGACGGTATTGACAACGGGATGGACCCGGGGGACCCGAATACCGACAACCTCTTCACCCTCTCGAGCGACGAGGTAGCGGCCCGGGGTATCAAGACGCTGCCGCCGACGCTGCTGCACGCGGCCGACAACCTGACGGGCAATGAGGTGCTGCGGGCCGGCCTGGGTATGACAGCCGACGGGCCCTACAGCGACTACTTCGCGGCGGTCAAGCGGCAGGAGTTCCTCGAGCACCACCATCAGGTGACCCGATCCGAGGTGGACCAGTACCTGACGCTGTTCTGACCGGCTCCGCACGATCTCCCCGGGGTGTTGTTACCGGACTTGAACCAGACAACTCCAACTTCCGAGCATGTGGCGTGAGGTTGACATCAAGATGGCGGTGACATGGGCGGACTTCGAGCGCGCCGAGCCGGGTCTGGCAGCCCTTGTCCAGGAAAGATTCGAGAGCCACCGTCATGCGGTGATGGCGACCCTGCGGAGTGACGGGGCGCCACGGCTCTCGGGCATGGAGACCCCCATCCGGGATGGACACCTGTGGCTGGCGATGGACACCGTCTCGCGCAAGACGTCGGATCTTCGCCGAGACCCGAGGTTCTCGATACACAGTGCGCTCGACGGTGAGGAACTGTTGTTGGGAGATGCCAGGGTCGAAGGACGAGCCCTGCCGGCTCGGGACACGGACGTGGCCCTCTTCATCCAAGGTCATCGCTTTACCATCGATGATCCCTCGACCATGGCGCTGTTCACGGCCGACATCAGCCGCGTGGTCCTCGTTCGAGTGGAGGATCGGTTCCTGGTAGTGAGTGCCTGGACGCCGGAGGACGGGCGAACCGAAACTCGCTTACCCTGACCTACTGGAGTGGTCCCGCCCGTCCCAGGCGGCGCTGCGGGTGCCTCCGCCTTGGTCCTGGATCGACCACGGACTATCCCTAGAGATCCCCGTTGGCGGCCAGAGCGACCAGGGCGCTGTTGACCACCTGGTCGGCCCGCAGACCGAACCGCTCGTACAGCTCCGGGATCGTCCCGGACTCGCCGAAGTCGTCGACCCCGACCGGGACCACCCGCTGCCCGTACACGGAGCCCAGCCAGGCCATGGTGTGTGAGGCTGCGTCGTGCACGGTGACGATCGGCGCGCGCCGGAGCCGCGGCGGGATGAGGGTGGCGAGGTGATGGTCGTCCGTCGGCGGGGTGAGCCGGGACCGTGATCGACGCAGGGTGCGGATCCAGCCGGCGTAGAGGCGGTCCGGGCTCGTGATCGAGAGCACCGAGGCGCCGACTCCCTCTTCCTCCAATTCCTCGGCCGCCGCCACGAGTTCCGGCATCACCGAGCCACTCCCGGCTAGGACCACCGGGACGTTGGACACGTCCGACGGGTCCCGGAGCCGGTAACCGCCCGCCAC
The DNA here is from genome assembly GCA_011523635.1 of Acidimicrobiia bacterium. Taxonomy (GTDB): domain Bacteria; phylum Actinomycetota; class Acidimicrobiia; order Spongiisociales; family Spongiisociaceae; genus Spongiisocius. The sequence continues at coordinate 17,995 of WTGI01000034.1, read as the reverse complement.
CACGTCGGCGCGGGCGCGGTCCTCTCCCATCGAATCCAGTACCTTCCGGAAGGGGCCCTGGTCGATAGGCCGGGTGCTGAGGCGGAGGTAGGAGATGGCGCCGCCGGGATCCGACAGGCGATGGAGGGCATCGATCAGCAGCCATTCCAGGCTCTGGGCGTAGGCGGGTTCCACGAATTCGACGCCCGGCAGTTCCATCCCAACGGATGGTGTGATGGTCGATTGGTGGGCGCCGCCCTCGGGGGCGAGGCTGATCCCGGAGGGGGTGCCCACCACCACGAACCTGCTGCCGCTGTAGGTGCCGTAGATGAACGCATCGAGACCCCGGAGGACGAACGGGTCGTACACGGTGCCTATGGGCAGCAGCATCTCACCGTGGTGATCGTGGGAGAGTCCCAACTGGCCCAACAGCATGAACAGGTTCATCTCCGAGATCCCCAACTCGATGTGGTGCCCATCCGGACCCGGCTTCCAGCGCAACAGCGTCTCGGTGGCCGAGTAGTCGGGCCGGTGCTCGGGGGAGAAGACCCCGGCCTTGTTGATCCACCCTCCGAGGTTCGTCGATATCGCCACGTCCGGCGACGTGGTCACCAGTCGTTCGGCCACCCCGTCGACGTCGGCAAGCCTCGCCAGCACCCTGCCGAAGGCGTCCTGGGTGGAGACCGGCCGGGCCGTCGTGGCCGTAGGGCCGAACGTGCCGATGCCGGCCGGGAGGGGCAGGACGGGGCGGGGTGGCGTCGGCAGGTTGTTGATCTCCCCGCCCACTCCCTCGCACACCCGGCCGGCGGAACTGTCCGGATCGAACCGGTCCCACTCGGTCTCGGGGGTCAACCCCACCCTGGAGCGCAGATCGTCGATCTGGGACGGGCTGAGGAGGGCCGCATGGTTGAGCGGGTCGCCGGCGAACGGGAGGTCATAGCCCTTGACCGTGTAGGCGAATACGATGCTCGGCCGGTCCCGCTCCGAGTCACACTCCCGGAAGCACCTGACCAGTTCCACGAGGTCATGGCCACCGAGATCGTGCACCACCGAGGGAAGGTCCTCGTCACTGACACCGGCGATCGACTCTGCCACGCCTCGGGCGGCGCCCTCGAGGAACAGCTCGCGGAGGTCGGAGCCGCGCAACCGGAACAGGCTCTGGTAGTGCTCGTTGGACATCCCGTCTATGTGCTGACGCAGCACCGCGCCGCCGGGCAGGTCGAAGACCTGCTGGAGGCGCCTCCCGTATTTGGCCTGGGTGACGTGCCATCCGGCCGCGGCGAAGGCACTGGCCATCCGCCCCACCGCAATGTCCGGCACCACCCGGTCGAGGCTCTGACGGTTGGCGTCCACCACCAGCATGACGTTGCCCAGGCCGGCCAGGGCAGGCTCCGCTACCGCCTCCCACACGTTGCCCTCGTCGAGTTCGGCGTCGCCCACCAGCGCTATGAAACGGGCCGGATCCCGCGGGCCGAACTTGGTGTCGACATATCGCCGGGTGGCCGCCGAGAACAGCGGAGCCACCGCCCCCAAGCCGACCGAGCCGGTCGAGAAGTCGGCCACGTCGGGGTCCTTGGTGCGGGACGGGTAGGCCTGCAGGCCGCCCAGCCGGCGTAGCCGGGTGAGGTAGGAGCGGTCCAGTTCGCCGGTCAGGTACTTGATAGCGTGGTAGACGGGCGACGCGTGGGGCTTGACCGCCACTTTGTCGTCGCCGCCGATGTGGTTGAACCACAGGGCGGTCATGACCGAGACGATCGAGGCGGACGATGCCTGGTGACCTCCCACCTTGACCTCGGTGCTGCGGTCGCGGTTGACGTAGTCGACCATCCGTACGGCCAGCCACAGGACCCGCTGCTCGATCTGTCTTAGAGTCCCCTCGTCAACCATGGGCTACTGGTTCTCTGGCTCCCAGTTCGAGCCTGCCCTGGTCAACCTCCACCCCAAGAAGCTCATGTAAACAATCCCGCCGAGCGACATGCCTGCGAAGGCGGGCGCCAGCGCCAACTCCAATGTGTTCGAATGCCACGCGGCGATGAAGAGCCCGAGCGCCGCCACGGCCAGCACCGCCACGATCAAGTTCAGCACGGGGGGTATGCGCAAGGGCTCAGGCCGTAGGGCCAGTCCCAGCGCCATGATCGCCGCTCCGGTGAAACCCACCACTATGGAGGTGAATTGCAGCCCGAACACCAGGCGCTGCATCTCGTGGGCCGATCGGAGCCACTCCTGTGCCTGCTCCCCGCTGGTCTCCAGCGCCGCCACTCCCAGACCGGTGATCATGTAGTCGAGGCCTCGCATCACCATCTGCAACACCAGGCCGAAGACCATCCCAAGAAGACCGAGTTGCGCCAGGGGGTCGGTGTGCCGTCGCATGGTCAAGAGGCCATGAAACATGAGCAGGCCGCCCAGCAGGATCAAGAGAGGGACGGTGTAGGAAAGCTCCTGGTTGCGCGCCATCGCCAGCGTGAGGTCGGTGAGGTTCGTGCTGGGCACGGTGTCGACCGCGCCGCGGCCCGGCGAGAGCGCATAGCCCACCGCCACTGCCGCAGTCCCAAGCAGGAGAGACCAGCCGCCGAGCTGCCTTTCGGTCAAACGCATCGTAGAGCCCACGTTACTCATGAGGTCAACGGGGCACTAGTGGCTCACTATCGGCTCAGCGTCAGGAGCCGCTGATGGGCGCCTTTCGGCGGGTCTCGGGCCGGTGGCCGGTGATCCCCGAAGTCCCCTCCCCGAACTTCGGCTATTCCCTCACCATCCCTCCGGCTTCTCGGTGACCGGGATGCCGCTCGGGTTGATGCGTAAGGAGCTAAACGGGGCTCAGCTGATGATCGGCCAGCAACTCGTAGGCGCGAATCAGTGCAGAATGATCCCATCCGGCGCCGCCCTGAGCTGCACAGGCATCCATAAGATCCCGGCATACCGTGGTCATCGGCGTTGCAACCCCCAGTTGCTCCGCCTCAGCCAGCGCCAGGCCCAGATCTTTCTGGTGAAGTTCGATGCGGCCGCCGGGCTTGAATGCACGGTCGATCATGCGTTGACCGTGCACCTCCAGGATTCGGGAGGATGCGAAGCCGCCCAGCAGTGCCTCTCTGACCTGTACCGGATCCAAGCCCGCTTTGGACGCCAGCACCAGCGCCTCGCTGACCGCGGCGATGTTGATGCCAACGATCATCTGGTTGGCGACCTTGCACAACTGGCCCGCGCCGGCTCCACCCACCAGCGTGACCGTCCGGCCCACCACGTCGAAGAGGGGTTTGACCCTCTCGTAAGCGTCCCGGTCACCGCCCACCATGATGGACAGGGTCCCGTCCCTGGCGCCCATGTCACCACCCGACACCGGTGCGTCCAGGTATTCGCAACCGAGTCTCCGGATACGTTCCGCGAACACCTTGCTGGCGGACGGCGAGATCGAGCTCATGTCCACCACCACTTTTCCCGGACTCAAACCGGCTGCCACTCCCTGCTCCCGGAATAGAGCGTCTTCCACCGCCGCTGTGTCGGGAACCATCGTGAACACCACGTCTGAGGCTTCGGCCAGCCCCGTGGCCGACTCCACTAGTACGGCGCCGGCATCGAGGAGTTCCTGGGGAGGAGCGGCTCGGTGCCTGACGATGAACAGTTGATGCCCGGCCTTCTGGAGGCGACGGGCCATCGGCCGACCCATGATCCCGGTGCCCACGAACCCGATTCTCATCGTTGCCCCTCGTTCCGAACTCGGCTAGGTGAGCAGGCCCTCCATCACCGAAGCAGCTGCCGCCCACTCCCTCAGGCGGGTGAAAAAACGCCCGCGCGGACCTGTCGTCATCAGCGAACAGTAACCGGACAGGTCGGGTGTGACCGGCCGCCTCGGCGGTAAGATCGTCCGGCAGCCTGAACCGACGACCTAAGGATGCGAGATGGCACTGCCCAGTATCAGCGAGTTAGTGAGCCTCGAAGGGAAGTGCGCCATCGTCACGGGGGCGGCGCAGGGCTTCGGTGCTGCCATATCGCGCCGTCTCGGCGAAGCCGGCGCCACGGTTTTCGTCGCTGATAGGAATGTGGAGGGCGCCGAGCAGTCGGCGCAGCGGTTGAGAGGTCTCGGATGCGACGTTGTCGCGCAAAGCGTCGACATTGCCGACCGGGACAGAGTGGACGCGCTGGTCGAGGCTGCGGCGGAGCGGGCCGGCCGGGTGGACATACTGGTCAACAACGCCGGTATCTTCTCGAACTACTACTTCTCGAACATGCCGCCCCATGAGTTCGCCGACACGGTATCGGTCAACGTGGTCGGCACCTTCCAGATGGCCCAGGCCGTCACCCAGCGGATGATCGCCGACGGCCAGGGTGGTTCCATCGTCAACATCGCTTCGGTCGACGCGTTCAACACCTCTGCGGAGGGCTTGTCGCACTACACGACCTCGAAGCACGCGATTGGGGGAATGACCAAGTCCATGGCGATCGAACTGGCGGGCCACAACATCCGGGTCAACGCCGTGTGCCCGGGCGCGGCCATGACGGAGGGGGCGATCGCCCTGGTGACCGCAGGCGCGCCGGAAGGGATAGACGTAGAGGCGCAGTGGGACGGCATCAAGGAGAGGACTCCGCTCGGCCGCCTCTGCGATCCTGACGACGTTGCGAGGGCGGTGCTGTTCCTCGCCTCCGACATGTCCGCCTTCGTGACGGGGGCTTTCCTCGTGGTCGATGGCGGCATCCTGGTCCAACCTCTCGAGGGCTACGTTCCCGCGTCTGGTCACTGACCGGGCACCGATCATGAAGCGGGTCTGAGTGGGTAGAAGGATTACCGCCGCAGAGGCTTTCGACATCAGGTTCCCGACGTCCGAGCACCTTGACGGGTCGGATGCGGTCCATACCGATCCCGACTACTCGGCCGCGTACGTGATCCTCCGGACCGATGCCGGTGACGGTGTAGAGGGCCACGGGTTCTGCTTCACCCTCGGTAGGGGAAACGAGATCGAGGTGGCTGCGCTCGAAGCGCTGGGCCCGCTGGTCGTCGGTCTCGACCTGGACGAGATCGTGGCCGACTCAAGGTCCTTCTCCCGCCTCCTCACCCAAGATTCCCAGATGCGTTGGCTGGGTCCCGAGAAGGGCGTCGTCCATATGGCCGCGGCGGCCATCAACACGGCCGTCTGGGACCTCGCCAGCAAGGTGGCAGGCAAGCCTCTGTGGAAGTATCTGGCCGATCTTTCGCCGGAGGAACTGGCGGCGACCGTCGACTACCAGTACCTGTCGGACGTGCTGACCGAGGATGAGGCGGTCGAGATGCTGCGTCGTGCCGAGGGAGGCAAGGCAGCCCGGGAGAACCTGCTGCTTGAGCACGGGTTTCCGGCGTACGCAACCAGCCCGGGGTGGCTGGGCTACTCGGACTCCAAGCTGGTGCGGCTGTGCCGTGAGGCGGTCGATGACGGATTCACCCTCATCAAGCTCAAGGTCGGCGGTTCCATCGAAGACGATCAGCGGCGCCTGCGGCTGGCCCGGGAAGCTGTGGGGCCTGACGTGCTGATCGCCGTCGACGCCAACCAGAAGTGGGATGTGGGCGAGGCCATCGAGTGGATGGGCGAGCTGGCGTCGCACTCTCCCTACTGGATCGAGGAGCCCACCAGCCCGGACGATATTCTCGGCCACGCCGCCATCCGGCGAGCGGTCGCTCCCATAAAGGTCGCCACCGGAGAGGCGGTCCAGAACCGGGTCGTGTTCAAGCAGTTACTCCAAGCCGGAGCGATCGACATCATGCAGATCGACGCCACGCGGGTGGCCGGGGTGAACGAGAACATCGCGAACCTCCTGCTGGCGGCCAGGTTCGGGGTCCCGGTAGTGCCGCATGCGGGAGGGGTAGGGCTGTGCGAGTTGGTCCAGCACCTGGCGATGCTCGACTTCATCGCCATCGGCGCCGAGATGGAGGGACGATCCATCGAGTTCGTCGATCACCTGCATGAACACTTCGTGGATCCGGCGGTCGTAACCCATGGGTCCTATGCCGCCCCGACCCGGCCAGGATTCAGTTCCCAGATCCGGAGGGTGTCACTCGACGAGTTCCGCTACCCGACAGGTCCTGCTTGGGGCGGGACCACCGCGCGATAAGAGCTGCAAATGCCTCGACCCCGGCTGTGCCGGGGTCGAGTTGGGAGGAGGGTGGGTTGAGGTTCTACGAACCGCCGCCCTCGGAGCCGTGACCCTCTCCGCTTCCTTCACCGCCTGATCCCTCGGAACCCTCGCCGCCTCCCGCACCGCCGGTTCCCTGGTCGGTGCCTTGGGTTCCCACTTCGGCGTGGGCGACCCAGGTGTCGAAGGGTTGGGTGGTGGCGTCCAGGCGGACGTCCACGATCTCACCGGGTGCCAGGTCGATCGGGGTTGTGGGTCCGAGTTCCACTCCGTTGGAGAGGTGGATCTCGATCCGCACGTTCTGCAGGGTGGTGTTGGTGGTGTTCTCCACCGTCCCGATGAAGGCGTTGGCTGCCGGGTCGTAGTTCATGATGAGCCGTGACCCGGCCCGGACCTGGTCGAAGGTGTCGTTGAGTCCGTACTGGGTGGTGTTTTCCTCACCGCCGCCGGCACCGGTCTCCGTTCCCTCTCCGGCCCCTTCAGCCGAGCCTTCCCCGACCTCCGCATGGATGGCCTGCTGTGTCTGTTGATCGCCGCCGTCGCTCCACACGATGGCGCCTGTCCCCAGGACCAGCGCTCCCGCCAGCCCCAAAGCCATGATCTTCTTCCTCATGATTTCTCCTTTCATCACTGAGGGTTCGATTACTGATCAGGATCTTTTGACCCCAACCTGTGAATCACCTGAAGACCAGGTGGGAAACATCTGAGAAACCACCCAGGAACAGCCCGCGACGGACGATGCCGTCTAGGAGAAGCGAGGAAGGTGAATCCGGGCCCTCCGAGTGGGTCCGATGATGGGAATGCGAGACCCGACGAACCGGAAGAAGATCAGCGCGTTGCGACGAGGGCTCGGGAGCCGTTACCGAGCGCCGGAAGGTTGTGCCGGGCTAGCGGTATGAAACCCCTGGACCGAAACGCCGATGGTGCGGCGATCAATGGCCCAAGAAAGCGGGCAACTTGCTGTCGTCGAACCGGCCGGCCTCTATGTCGGCCAGGGCGCGGTCGAAGATGTCCAATGCTTCATCGGCGTCGCTCCGGGTGATGGTCAGCGGCGGAGTGATCTCCATCACGTTGCCGAACGCCAGCAGTATTAGGCCGAGCTCGAAGCAGCGGTAGGCGAGCCGGTACGCATCCGTTTCGGCAGGCTCACGGGTGCGGTGGTCCTTCACCAACTCGACCCCGATGAGAAGGCCCTTGCCGCGCACATCGCCGATGAGCGGGTGGTCGGCTCTCATCTCGTCGAGCTTGTCGCGTAGGTACCTGCCCATCTCCTCCGCGTTGCGGACCAGGCCCTCCTCCTCGATCACGTCGAGTACGGCCACCGCGGCGGAGCAGGCCAGCGGTGAGCCACCCAGCGTGTAGGCCGTGTAGAGGTCGACATCGAGGATCTCCTGGCGGCCTACCACCGCCGACAGCGGGAAGCCTCCTCCCAACGGCTTGGCGAGGCCAACCGCGTCCGCCTCGATCCCGAAGTGCTCGAAGCCGAACATGCGTCCCGTCCGCCCCAGGCCCACCTTGACCTCGTCGAATATCAACCAGATCCCCCGCTCGTCGCACAGCTCCCGCAGGGCGGGGAAGTAGTTGTCCGGCGGGACGATCTCGCCGCTGTCCGACTGGATGCTCTCGGCGAAGATCGCCGCCGTCTCGTCCGAGGGCGACACGTTGACCAGCAGGTCGTTCTTCAGGTAGTCGAGGCATCTGAGGGAGCACTCGCTCTTATCGCACGGGCCCCAGGCGCACCGGTAGGGGTTGGGATACGGAGCCTTGGTGATGTGGCCGCCGGGTATCGGGCGCGTCAGCGCTCCGTGGCCCGAGATGGCGCCGGAGCCGATCGTCATACCGTGGAAGGCGCCGATGTAGGAGATCAGGCGCGGCCTTCCCGATGCGATGGGCGCCACCTTGGCGAGCACGTCCATGGCGTCGGAGCCGGATACGCCGAACCAGGCCTGCTTGGCGAAGTCTCCGGGGAAGATGTCGATCAGGCGCTCCGCCAGCTCGACGGCCGGTTCGTGGATGTAACAGACGAGCGGACCGCTGTACTCGTTGTTGATGGCGTCCATCGCCGCCTGCCGCACCTTCGGGTGACCGTATCCCGCGGCGGCGGTGCCTCCGGTCGCCATCCAGTCGAGGTACTCGTTGCCGTCCTTGTCCCACATGCGGACGCCGTCCGACCGAGCGACCACGAACGGATACAACCGGTACTTCATCGACGGCGTGATGACCGCCTCGTCGCGGGCCGCGACGGCCCGGCTCTGCGTCAGATCCCGCTCATCGGAGGGATCTCCCATATGGCATGCTCCTCAGGGGACGACAAAGAGAATATCGAGTCGGTGGCGTGGATGGCAGGGATCGATCCGGTTGGTCGTCCTGGCCGATGAGCGTCGATCATTCAGGGTGCATTAGCTCCCAGACCACGTCCGGACGGAGCGGGGTCCGGTCGATCCGAACTCCGAACGGAGCGAGGGCGTCGGCGACCGCGTTCGCGATGGCGGGAGGCGAGGCCAGCGTCCCGGACTCGCCGACACCGCGCACGCCGAGTGGGGTGTCAGAGGGCGAGACGATGTTGTCCATCGTCAGAGGGGGCATCTCCATCGCGGACGGGAGTAGGTAGGAGGCGAAACTGGCCGACGGCACCTGGCCGGCCTCGTCATGGCTGACCTGCTCGTAGAGGGCCTGGCCGACTCCCTGGGCGATCCCGCCGTGTATCTGGCCGTTGACTATCCCGGGGTTGATCCCGACGCCGTAGTCGTCCACCGACACGAAGTGGAGGATCTGCACCTTTCCGGTCTCGGGGTCAACCTCGACGACCGCTGCGTTGGCGCCGAAGGCGAAGTTGACGTCGGGCGGGTCGTAAAAGGCGGTGGCTTCGAGCCCCGGTTCGAACATCGGCCCGCAGCGCTTGAGGAAGTGTGCCTCGTCGGCCACCTCCTCCCACGAGACCGTGGACGCAGGGCTGCCGGCGACGGTGAACGAGCCGTCCGCGAACACGATGTCCTGGGGAGCCGCCTCGAGCATGGCCGCCGCCACCTGCCGTGCCTTCTCGACAACGCGTTGAGCCGCCACCAGCGCGGCGTGGCCGCCTACCACCGCGCCCCGGCTGCCGTGGGTGCCGCCCCCGAACGGGATGGTCTCGGTGTCGCCGTGGACAACCGTGATGTGGTCGAAGGGGATCTGCAGCTGGTCCGCGATGATCTGGGCGACCATCGTGTCCGAACCCTGCCCCTGCGGGCAGAGGCCCGAGTAGGCGACCGCCTTGCCCTGGGGGTCCACCCGGATCAGCGTCGACTCGTGGCCGGGGAAGAACTTCATGGGGTTCCAGGCGTGGCCCGACGGGGAGAAGCCGCACAGCAGGTTGTAGGTGGCGAGACCCACGCCGATGTACCGCCCCTGCCGGCGCTCCTCCGCCTGACGAGCCCGCACCGAGTCGTATCCGACCAACTCCACCGCCCGCCTCAGAAGAGCGGGGTAGTCGCCTCCGGTATACGTGAGCCCGAACGGGGTCTCATAGGGCAGTTGATCCGGTGCGACGAGGTTGCGAGTCCGGATCTCCACCGGGTCCAGGTCGAGCTCCCGGGCGGCTTCCTCGATCATCCGCTCCAGCACGAAGGTTGCCTCGGCCCTTCCCGAACCTCTCAGCGCCTCGATCGACATCTTGTTGGTGAACACCTTCTCCAGCTTGATGTCGACGCTGGGTATGTCGTAGTTACCGGTGAGCGTGTCGATCGTCAGGTCCGGGACGACCGGTGTGAAGAAGTGGAAGTACGCGCCGAGATCACCGACGAAGTGGCTACGGAGGGCCAGTATCTTCCCTCCGGCGTCGAGGGCGAGCTCGGCGTTGTGGATCTGGTCCCTGGCGTGCACGCCGGCCGTGAAGTTCTCGGTCCTGGTCTCGACCCACTTCACCGGGACACCCAACTCCAGTGCAGCCCAGATGACCGCCAGCTCGTCGGAATACAGGTTGAGCTTGCTGCCGAACCCGCCGCCCACATCGGGGGCGACGATCCTCAGCTTGGACTCGTCCAGGCCGAAGATGTGACCCAGCCACGTTCGCAGGGTGTGGGGGGCCTGGCAGGAGAGCCACACGGTCAGGTGGCCGGTGGCCGGCTCCGGCACCGCCAGGATGGCCCGCGGTTCCATCGGTGAGGCGGAGATGCGCTGCACCGCGAGCTGCCGGGACACCACATGGTCGGCCCGGGCGAACGCACCGTCGGGATCGCCCAGCACCTTGTGTATCTCGCCGATCTTGTTGGTTCCCCGGTCGGGATGCACCAGCGGCGCGTCCGGTGACAGCGCCTCCCACGGATCCAGGACGTGGGGGAGGGGCCCGTAGTCGACGTCCGCTTGCTCGGCGGCGTTGAGCGCGCTCCTCGGGTCGGCCGCCAGAACCATCGCCACCGGCTCTCCCACGTAATGGACGCGGTCTCCGGTGAGCGGGGTCCGGGGCGGCGAGTCGTCAGCCGCCGCGCTCGGAATGAGGGGCATTGACCCGGCCGACTCGGGTCCGGAATAGGCGGCGACGACCCCCGGCGCCCGTCGGACCTGCTCCAGGTCGACCGACGAGACGTCGGCGTGGGGGAAGGGGCTCCGCAGGAAGCAGGCATGGACCGTATGTGGCACCGTGATGTCGTCCACGTACCGGCCCCCGCCCGACAGGATCCGGGCATCCTCCTTGCGGGGCAGAGGGGCGCCGATAGCCGTCATCGTTGGTCTCCCGATGTGTCGGTGGAGAGGATCGCGTCGACGATGTGTTGGTAGCCGGTGCAACGGCAGAGGTTGCCCTCGAGGGCCTTCCTTACCTCAGCTTCGGAGGGTTCGGGATTCTCGCGCAGGAAGGCGGTGCCGGCCATCAGGAACCCGGAGGTGCAGAATCCGCACTGGAGGGCGAAATTGTCGGCGAAGGCCTGCTGCAGGGGTGAGAGCCGGTGGTCGTCCGCGAGGCCTTCGACCGTTTCGATCTCGCGGCCGTCTGCCTGGCCGGCAAGCACGGTACACGACTTGACCGCCATCCCGTCGAGTATGACCGTACAGGCGCCGCAACTGCTCGTATCGCATCCCACGTGCGTGCCGGTCAACTCCAGTTCCTCCCGCAGCAGATGTACTAGCAGCGTCGACGGGTGGCAGTCGACCTGGTGGGTGATGCCGTTGACCGCGACCGTGACCCTCATGTGCCATCACCCCGGCGGGCGGCGCGCTCGATGGCGCGCCGGGCAAGTGTCTTCACGAGTTCTCGCTTGTACCGGGCGCCGCCCCGGTCGTCGGTGACCATGAGGGCCGATGCAGCGGTGGCCGACGCAGCACGGGCGATTGTCGACGGCCGGGGATCGGACCCGACCAGGAGATCCTCGGCTTCGGCAGCGCGAGCGGCTACATCTGCCCCGCCGGTCACCGCGATGCCGGCCCGCGTGACACGTCCACCTTCGTCCATAGCGAGCTGGACCGCGACCGCAGCCACTCCGTAGTCGGCCGCCGCCCTCTTCATCTTCTCGTAGGCGCCTCCCGATCCCCGGGGTAGCCGGATTCCGGTGATCAGTTCGCCTCGTCGGAGCGAGGTCTCGAAAGGCCCGACGAAGAGATCGTCACTGCTGACGGTCCTCGTCCCGCTCGGCCCCACGACGATCACATGTCCCCGGGCCGCCACCAGGGCGGCGGGCAGGTCGTTGAGCGGGTCGGCGTGAGCCAGGTTGCCGCCCACTGTGCCGAGATTCCGGACGAGCGGGTCTGCGATGGCCGAGGCGGTCTCGGCCCACAAGGGTGATAGCGAGCGGACGGTTGCGCTGCGAGCCAGCCGGGCGGTGGTCACGAGGGCGCCCACCTCCAGGAGCCCGTCCGTTGACCCGATTGAACCCAAGCCCTCGATCCTGCCGATGTCGACCACGACCGACGGCCGGATTACCCGGAAACGCATCATGGGGATGAGGCTCTGCCCGCCTGCCAGCGCCGTGGTGCCGTCCTCGCCGCCCAGGGCTGCGATGGCTTCCTCGACGGTGCCGGCTGAGCGGAACTCGAAGTCGGGCGGCCGCATCAGCTACTCGGGGACGGCGAACCGGTTACCGCGCCGACGCGGTCCGAGCGAACGCTCCCCGTGTAGCGAGGATGCGAATTCATTGGTACCCGCCTTCCCGGGCCGGGGGCCTTACGTAGCAAGCTACCAGGTGGCGGGACTCGGTGTGCTCGAGAGCGGGTTCGGCCTCGCGGCACATGTCCTCGACGAACGGACACCTCGTGGAGAACTTGCACCCGGGGGGCATGTCGAGGGGTGACGGTACGTCCCCGCGTAGCGGTGGTTCGGTCTTGTGACGGGGATCCGGGTCGGGGCGCGAGGCGAGAAGCGCCTGGGTGTAGGGGTGCTCGGGTCGGCCGAACACCTTCTCGATCGGTCCGCGCTCCACGATCCGCCCCATGTACATGACCGCCACCGTGTCGGCCACCAGGGAGACGACGGAGAGTTGGTGGGCGATGAAGATCATCGTGAGCCCCAGGCGGTCCTGCAGGTCCCGGAACAGGTTGATGATCTGGGCCTGGATGGAGACGTCGAGTGCGCTCACCGGCTCGTCTGCGACCAGCATGTCCGGGCCGACTGCCAGAGCCCGGGCGATGGCGACCCGCTGGCGCTGCCCGCCGCTCAACTGCCTGGGACGCCGGTCGGCGAGGGTGGCCGAGAGCCCGACGCTCTCGAGAAGCCCGGCCACGAAGGCATCGTCCTGGCCGGCGTCGACAAGGCCATGCACCTTGCCGGCCTCGAGGATCGCCGCTCCGACCGTGAGCCTGGGATTCAAAGAGGTGAAGGGATCCTGGAAGACCATCTGGACCCGGCGGCGCAGTTGCCGCAATTCGGTTCCCTCGATGGACCGTACGTCGATACCGTCGAACCGGACGCTTCCGGCATCGGGGTCGACCAGCCGGATCAGGCACCGGCCGAGGGTGGTCTTACCGCTTCCTGACTCGCCGACTATGCCCATCACCTCACGGCGGCGCACCCGGAAGGAGACGTTCTCCACGGCGACTAGACGCCGGGCCGGAGCTCTCCTCATCCGCTCCATCAAGGTACGGCGTACCGGGTAGCCCTTGGTGAGGCCTTCGACCTGGAGCAGGACGTCCCCGCTCGACTCCTCCGGTGGACGTGTCGCGGTCACGCCGGCGTGTCCCGATGGTCCGGCGCTCCGGCCCCACGGTCGCGCCAGGTCACGTACGGGCAGGCCGTGACGTGGTCGGCTCCCACCGCTTGCAGCGACATCGGAACCGAGTCGCAGCCATCCCTCACGAAGCCGCACCTGGGGCTGAACGGGCAGCCGGAAGGCAGCCTGGAGAGCTCCGGGGGTTGCCCCTTGACCGGAACTATCTCCGACCGCTTAACGGCGTCGAGATGCGGGATCGATGCCAGCAGCGCCTGCGTGTAGGGGTGGCTCGGATGGTCGAATATCTCCTGGACCGGCGCCTGCTCGACTATGTAGCCGGCGTACATCACCGCGACGTGGTCACAGTGCTGGGCGATGACCCCGAAGTCGTGGGAGACGAGGATCATCGCCATCCCCGTGTCCTGCTGCAGCTCGCTGAGCAGCGCCATGATCTGCGCCTGCACGGTCACGTCGAGGGCCGCCGTGGGTTCGTCCGCGATCAGGAGCATCGGTTCGGCAGCGATGGCGCTGGCGATCATGGCCCGCTGCCGCATCCCGCCGCTCATCTCGTGGGGGTACGAATGGAACTGCGTCTCCGGCGAGGCGATGCCTACCCGGTCGAGTAGCTCGATCGCCCGTCGGGTTGCCTCCCTGGTACCCATCCCGCGCTGGATCTTGAGCACTTCGACGATCTGGTTGCCTACCTTGTAGACAGGGTTTAACGATGCGGTCGGATCCTGGAACACCATCCCTATCTCGCCCCCGCGCACCTTGCGGAGTTCTGCACGCCTCAGCCCGAGCAGGTCGCGACCGTTGAACACCACCCGCCCGTCGATGACCTCTCCGGGCTTCGGCACCAGCCCGATGATCGACCGGCACGTCATGCTCTTGCCCGATCCCGACTCGCCCACCAACGCCAGCGTGGCACCCCGTTCCACGGTGAAGCTGACCCCGTTGGTGGCGAGCAGCAGGCCTTCCAGGGTCGGGAAGCCGGTATGGAGATCTTCCACCTCGAGGAGCGGGGACCCGCCTACACCGTCAATCGCAACTCCTCTCCCAGCCGGTCGGCCAGCGCGTCGCCGAGCATGCTGAAACCGACTCCGATCGTTACCAGTACCAGACCGGACAGGGTGGTGATCCACCAACCGACCCGGAGGTGGCCCTGTCCGTCGGCGACTATTACGCCGAGTTCGGCGGTCGGTGCCTGGACACCGAGACCGAGGTAGGAGACACCGGCAATAAGCAGCAGGTTGAGCACGATGTCGGCCACCGAGAACACCAGGGGGGACCGGATGAGGTTGGGCACGGCGTGGCGGCCGAGGATGCGGGAGGTGGAGTAGCCGAGGCCCTTGGCGGCCAGCATGTACTGCTGCTCCCGGATCACCAGCATCTCACTCCGGGCCAGCCTGGCATAGAGAGCCCAGCCGACCGACAGCACGCCGATGAAGATGCCGACCAGACCGGGTCCCGTGATGGCCACGACCGCGATCACGACGACCAGGAACGGGAAGGCCATCACGATGTCGACCGCACGGTTGACAACCGTGTCGACCCAGCCGCCGAAGTAACCGGCGATCATGCCCAGGGTGACTCCCACCAGGAGGGGCACGTAGGTGATCACGAGCACGATCGCCATATCCAGTCGAATCCCGTGCAGCACGCGGGAAAAGACGTCCCGGCCGAGTTCGTCGGTGCCGAAGAAGTGTTCGGCGGAGGGCGGCTGGAGCGTTGCTGTCAGGTCGAGTTCGTTGGGCGGGTACGGCGAGATCCATGGAGCCAGAAGTCCGGCGAGGACGACCAGCACCACAATCGACCCGCCGATGTAGAGCGCGACGTTCGACCACCGCCGGTCGGACAGGGCCCGCCTCCGTAGCCGGCGGGTCGCCACCAGCAACCGTTCCTGGCGCGCCGGCGCCTCGCTGGCGATGGTCATCTGGTTATCAGCCGCACGCGCGGATCTATCGCCGCGTAGGTCAGGTCGGCCGCCAGGTTGATGACGATGACAGTGAGCCCGAAGAACAGCACCAGTGCCTGGATGACCGGGTAGTCACGCTGCAGCACGGCGTCGACGATCAGCGACCCCAGGCCCGGGATCGCGAAGACGTTCTCGATGATCACCGACCCGCTGATCATGAAGCCGATGATCAGCGACAGCACCGTGACCGTGGCGATCAGCGAGTTCCTCATGACGTGGCGGCCGATCACCCTGGACTCGCGGTACCCCCTGGCCCGGGCAGCCTCCACGTACTCCTGGTCCAGAACCTCGATGATGCTGGAGCGCAGGGTTCGGGCCAGGATCGGCGCCAGGAACAACCCGATGGTGGTTGCCGGCAAGGTGAGGCTGCGCAGGATGGTGAGGACGCTGGTCTTGTCGTATCCCGCCACCGGCAGCCAGCCCAGCCGGATGGCGAAGAACAGCGCCAGCAGCAGCCCCAGCCAGAAGGAGGGCATGGCGAAGGTGACCATGCTTCCCAGCCGCATGAGATGGTCCTGCCAGCGGTTCTTCTTCACCGCGGACAGGATCGCCAGGGGAACCGCCACGAGCACCGCGATCACCACGCTGTAGAGCAGCAGGGCGAAGCTGATCACCGCACGGGAGGCGATCACGTCGCGGACCGGTTCCTTCTTGAGGATCGACTCGCCGAAGTCACCGACCACCGCACCCCTGAGGAAGCCGATGAACTGCTCGGGTACCGAACGATCAAGACCCAGATCGCGACGCAGGATCGCCAGGCTCTCCGGCGTGGCGTTGTACCCCAGCATGTTCAGGGCCGGGTCTCCGGGCACGAGCACGATGATGACGAACGCGCCGACTATGACCGCCGCGACCACCGGGATGCTGTGCAGCAGGCGGCGACCCAGGTAACGGTACACGTTGCCGGGTCAGCCGCCTTGCCTGTGGATTCTCGGGGCGTTCCTTACTGCTCGATCCATGTGTTCTCGAAGTGGTACACGCCGAGAGCGTCCTGGTCTACGTCGTGCACGCCGTCACGTACGCCCGTCGCCAGGGGCAGCCACAGGATGTTCAGCCAGGGCATGTCGGCGACCCACGCAGCCTGTATCTGGGGCCAGAGCTCTTGCCGTCTCTCCTCGGTGGCCGCAACTGCTTCCTCCACCATGGCCCATAACGCCTCGTTGCCCCAGGCGCTGAAGAACCCGTCGAGGCCACCCTCGGTGGGATCGGTCATCAGCAGGGCGAACTCGTCGGGAACCAGCACGTCCGACGTCCACTTGAGGAAGGGCATGGTGATCTCGTACCCGTAGCTGAACAGGTTGTCGGCCAGGGTGCTCTCGTCCAACTCCACCAGCTGCAGATCCACGCCGATCTCGGCCCACTGGGCCTGCAGGACGGTGGCCAGGGACTTGTGCTGGCCCGATCCGGCCGGGAACTGGAAGGTGACGCTGAACCCGTCGGGAACCGAGGACGAGGCCATCAGTTCCTTCGCCTTGTCCAGGTTGAACTCGAACGGGGCCACCTCGCTGGTCGGCGCGTTGTACTTGAGCGGCGGGATCAGGTGGTTCGGGATCGTTCCGACCCCTCCGAACACCGCGGCGTTGATCGCGTCCCGATCGGTGGCGTAGCTCAGCGCCTGGCGAACTGCCAGCTCGTCGAGCGGGGGAGCACTGTTGTTGATCCACACCGGCTCCTGGCGGGTGACTTCCCGCACCAGCACCGTGACGCCGTCCATCGCTCCCACCGCGTCGATCTGGGTGAACGGCACGCTCTCCATCACCTGCGCCTCGCCCGAGTCGAGCTTCAGCGCCCTCGTGTTGTCGTCCACGATGAAGTCGTAGCGCAACTCGTCGAGGTAGGGCTTGCCTTCCTCCCAGTAGTAGGGATTCGGCTCGAAGCTGATACTCGTGCCCCGGATCCATTCCTTGAGCTTGAACGGTCCGCTGCCGACCGGGTCCTCCCAGAAGGCGTCGCCTTGGGCCTCCAGCACGGCCTTCGGAACGATGTAGGCCGGGAAGATGCTGATGTTCTCCAGGAACGCCGCGATCGGCTGGTCGAGATGGATGATGAAGTTGCGGTCGTCGATGATCTCGGTACCCGTGTACCCGAGGGCGAGGAACGGAAGGATCGTGTTGATCTCCGGATTGGCGAAGCGGTCCAGCGAGTACTGGACATCCTCGGACGTGACCGGGTCACCGTTGCTGAACATGGCGTTCTCCCGGAGGGTGAAGCTCCAGTCGAGGCCGTCATCGCTGACCTCCCACGATTCGGCGAGGGCCGGGATGATGGAGGTGCCACCCTTGGGATCCGCGTACACCAGGGTGTCGAAGATCAACTCGTGGGCGTAGATCTGACCGTTGTCGGACAACTCAAACGGGTTGAGCGTGTTGGTCTCCAGCTGGCGGGCGAAGACGAGCGTGCCGCCGCGCTGGGGACCTTCCATGGCGGCCTCGGTCGTCGTGGGCGCCTGCGTGGCTTGGGTGGTCGCTTGGGTGGCCGCCTGAGTCGTCTCCGGGGCCTCTTCTTCGTCGGTGCCGCACGCCGCCGCTACCAGCCCGATGGCCAGTAGGCAAGCAATCATGCGGTAAAGGGGTCGCAGTCTCATGGGAGCCTCCCGCCTCATGGAGCTTGGTCCAGCTCGCGGACCGCCGACACGTCTGCGCGGACGCAGGATCGTGCGATCTTCTGGGCTGAACTTTGCTAACTGAGGCTAGACGAACCGGCTCCCACGCGTCGGGCAGAGCCTCGTTGGTCACGAGACGACCAAGGACCAGCCGGGATGGGGATAGGGTTGAACCGTTACGAACTCAGAACTTTCCCGACAGCTGCTTTGATGCGGGCGGCGTCGGGG
>WTGI01000003.1 GCA_011523635.1 Acidimicrobiia bacterium | reverse complement strand
GGCGGTCGGAGGTGTCGTAGTCGGTGGAGACCGTCTCGGGGTTGCAGTTGACCATCACGGTCTCGTACCCGGCCTCCTTGAGAGAGAAGGAGGCGTGCACGCAGCAGTAGTCGAACTCGATGCCCTGGCCGATCCGGTTGGGACCGGATCCGAGGATCACCACCCGGGGCCGGCCGGTGGCCTCCACCTCGCTCTCGTCCTCGTAGGTGGAGTAGAAGTAGGGCGTGTGGGCCTCGAACTCGGCAGCGCAGGTATCGACCCGCTTATAGGTGGGGCGAATGCCGGAGGCTCGCCGGAAGTCCCGGATGCCGGTCTCGGGCTCCCCCCAGATGTACGCCAGCTGCGCGTCCGAGAACCCCATCCGCTTGGCCTCCCGGACCAGGTCGGCCCGGGGCGCGTCCGCCGCCTCCAGATCGGCCCGGAGCTCGTAGATCTCCGCCATCTGATCCAGGAACCAGGGATCGATGCCGGTGGATCGGGCCAGGTTCGCCACGCTCCGACCTCGGCGGATCGCCTCCCCCACCTGGAAAATCCGGCCGGAACTGGGAATCGCCACCGCCTCGTCCAGGGCGTGTTCGGACACGGCCCGCAGCTCCCTCTCCCCCGGATCGGCGTTGAGCCCGTGACGGCCGGTCTCCAGACTCCGCAGCGCCTTCTGCAAGGCCTCGGGAAAGGTGCGCCCGATGGCCATGGCCTCTCCCACCGATCGCATCGAGGTGCCCAGCCGGTCGGGCGCCATCGGGAACTTGGCGAAGTCGAAGCGAGGGATCTTGACGACCGTGTAGTCCAGCACCGGCTCGAAGCTGGCCGGGGTGGCGCCGGTGATGTCGTTGGCAATCTCGTCGAGGGTGTACCCCACCGCCAGGAGGGCGGCGATCTTGGCGATCGGGAACCCGGTGGCCTTGGACGCCAGGGCGGATGATCGGGAGACGCGGGGGTTCATCTCGATGATCAACCGGCGTCCGGTGGCCGGATCCACCGCGAACTGCACGTTGGAGCCCCCGGTCTGGACACCGATGGCCCGGAGGCACGTGATGGAGTCGTTCCGCATCTCCTGGTACTCCCGGTCCGACAGGGTCTGGATCGGGGCCACGGTGATCGAGTCGCCGGTGTGGACGCCCATCGGGTCCAGGTTCTCGATCGAGCAGACGATGACCGCGTTGCCGCGCCGGTCGGCCATCACCTCGAGTTCGTACTCCTTCCAGCCCACCACCGACTCCTCCACCAGGATCTCGCTCACCGGGGAGGCGGCGAGGCCGCGCCGGGCGATCTCCAGGAAGGCCTTCTCGTCCCCGGCAACGCCGGTGCCGCCCCCGCCCAGGATGAAGGAGGGGCGGACCATCACGGGGTAGCCGATGTCCGCCGCCGCCGCTACTGCCTCATCCATCGATCGGGCATAGCTGGAGCGGGGCGACTCGATGCCGACAGCCGCCATCGTCTCCTTGAACAATCCCCGGTCCTCGGCCCGCTCGATGGCGTCGAAGCCGGCGCCGATGAGTTCCACACCGAGCCTGTCGATCACGCCGGACCGGGCGAGATCGGCGGTCACGTTGAGGGCGGTCTGCCCGCCGAGGGTTGGGAGCAGGGCATCGGGTGATTCGCGTTCCAGGATCCGGGCCACGATCGCGGGCGTGATCGGTTCGAGGTAGGTGGCGTCGGCGAACTCGGGGTCGGTCATGATGGTGGCCGGGTTGGAGTTGACCAGGATCACCCGGTAGCCCTCCGATCTCAGCACCTTGGCCGCCTGGGTACCCGAGTAGTCGAACTCGCAGGCCTGGCCGATCACGATCGGGCCGGAACCGATGACCAGGATGCTCTCGATGTCGGCGCGCCTGGGCATCAGCGGCCCTCCGTCCCGAGCCCCATGAGGTCCAGGAAGTCGTCGAACAGTCCCAGTGCATCGTGGGGACCGGGAGCCGCTTCCGGGTGGTACTGGACCGACATGGCGGGGATGTCCAGGCACCGCAGCCCTTCCAGCGTCCCGTCGTTGAGGTTCTGATGGGTGGGCCGCACCTCGCCGAAGTCTCCCGTGACCCGTCGGGGCAGCAGGTCGGGGCCGGCCAGACCTTCCCGCAGGGGCGCCTCCCGGCCTGTCAGCGACCAGAGGTCGACCGCGAACCCGTGATTCTGGGCGGTGATCTCCACCCGGCCGTCCTCCAGGCGGCGGACCGGGTGGTTACCGCCGTGGTGCCCGAAGGGGAGTTTGAACGTAGTGGCGCGGAGGGCCAGGCCGATCACCTGGTGGCCCAGGCATATGCCGAACACCGGAACGGCGCCGAGCAGCGCCCGCACCGTGTCGATGTTGTGCTCCAGCGGCTCGGGATCACCCGGCCCGTTGGTCAGGAAGACCCCGGTCGGGTCCAGGCCGAGAATGTCCCCGGCGGTACAGGTAGCGGGCAGCACATGCACCTCCAGCCCTCGGGCGGCCAGCCGCCTGCCGATGTCGCGCTTCATGCCGAGGTCGATCGCCACCACCCGGCCCACCGGATCGCCGTCGGGATCGAATCGGTACGGCTCGGGGGTGGATACGCCGGTAGCCAGGTCCTGCCCCTCCATGCGGGGGGCCTCCGCCGCCAGTGCCGCCAACTCCTCCGGCCCGACTCCGGCGCCTACCGCTACCGGCATCGCCCCTCGATCCCGCAGGTGGCGGGTGAGCCGCCTGGTGTCGAGGTCGGCCAGTGCCACCATGTCGTGGGACCGCAGGTAGGCGGCCAGGGTTCCCTCGGCACGCCAGTTGGAGTGCCTCCGCGACAGCGAACGGACGATCAGGCCGCGGGCGGCGGGCCGGGCAGCCTGGTCGTCGTAGTCGCTGACGCCGTAGTTGCCGATGTGCGGCGAGGTCATGACCACCACCTGGCCGGCATAGGAAGGATCGGACAGCACCTCCTGGTAACCGGTCATGGAGGTGTTGAACACGGCTTCTCCGACCCGGACCCCTTCCACACCCACGGTCCTGCCCTCGAATACCTCCCCGTCGGCGGTGACCAGGAACCCGCTGCTCATCGGAGCGCTCCGGGTCCGGGAGACGGCGCGGCCATGTCGAGCTGCGCGGAGTCATGGGTGAGCCGCCCATCGCGGAACGTGTAACGGACCCGGCCGGCCAGCGGTACCCCCGTGAACAGGGAGTTGGCCGCCTTGGAAAGGAATGTCTCGGGAGTCCACTGCTCGTGCCAGTCCACCACCACCAGGTTGGCCTGAATCCCGGGTTCGATCCAGTTGCCGTGGTCCTCGAGCGAGGCAATCGTCGCCGGGGTGACCGACATCCGCTCGAAGAGCAGCCGGGGGTCCGGATCGAGGACGGTGCGGACGGCTGAGAAGGCCGTCTCCAGCCCGGTGACCCCCTTGGGCGCCTCCTCGAACGGAACGTCCTTCTCGTGGGCGGCGTGGGGGGCGTGGTCGGTGGCGACCGCATCGATCACGCCGTCGCGGAGCCCGTCGCGGAGCGCCTCGATGTCGGCGGACGAGCGGAGCGGCGGATACATCTTGGCCACAGGATCCATCGACAACACCTGCCGGTCGGAGAACCAGAGGTGATGCGGGGTCACCTCGGCGGTCACGTTCACCCCACGGTGGCGGGCGGACTCGATCAGGTCGAGGGTTCCGGCACAGCTGACGTGCTGGACGTGATAGGCGGCGCCGGTGAGTTCGGCCAGGGCCAGGTCACGGGCCACGATCACCGTCTCGGCCTGGGCCGGAATACCTCCCATGCCGAGCAACGAAGACACCCGGCCCTCGTGCATGTGCCCGCCCCGGCCCAGGCCGGGGTCCTCGGCATGCTGGGCGATCACCCCTCCCCTCGAGTGCAGGTACTCCATGGCCCGCCGGAGGAGGCCCGAGTCGGCCACCGTGACCCCGTCGTCGGTGAATACCCGCGCGCCGGCGGCGAACAGGTCGTCCAGATGTGAGAGCCGGAGGCCTTCCATCCCCATCGTGATGCATCCGGCCGGGATCACGTCGACCAGCCCCACCTGCCGGCCCCGGTCGGTGATGTAGCGGGCCAGGTGGCCCGAGTCGGTGGGCGGATCCGTGTTGGGCATGGCGACCACCGCGGTAAACCCCCCGGCGGCGGCCGCCCGGGATCCCGAGGCGATGTCCTCCTTCCACTCCTGGCCCGGCTCCCGGAGGTGGGTGTGGAGGTCCACGAAACCGGGCCCTACCACCAGGCCCGAGACATCGATGCTCTGCCGGCCTGCACGGGTACCCTCCGTGACCTCCGGGTGAGGCCCCACGGCGGTCACCCGGCCGTCCTCGATGAGGACGTCGGCCCGGATCCGGCCGCTCGGGGTGAGAACACCACCTCCCGCCAGGAGGATCCCGCTCATCCCTTACCCCCTAGCAGGCGGAACAGGATGGCCATCCGCACCGCCACCCCGTTGGTGACCTGGTCCAGGATCAGCGCCCGGGGATGACCGGCCACCACGTCGTCGATCTCCACACCCCGGTTCATCGGCCCGGGGTGGAGCACCACCGCATCGGCGGGAAGGCGGGCGAAGCGGTCGCGGGTCATGCCGTAGCGGGATACGTACTCGGGTAACGAGGGAAACACCGAGGCGCCTCCCCGCTCGGTCTGGATCCGCAGCAGGTAGGCGGCGTCGACCGACCCCACCACCGCGTCGAAGTCGTCGGTCGTCTCGACCGGCCAGCCTTCGCAATTCACCGGTTGGAGGGTCCTGGGTGCCACCAGAGTCACGCTGGCGCCCAGAGTGGTGAGGGCGAACACGTTGGACCGGGCCACCCGCGAGTGGCGAATGTCGCCCACGATGGCCACCCGCAGCCCGTCCAGATCGCCGAATCGCCGACGCAGGGTGAGGGCGTCCAGCATGGCCTGGGTGGGATGCTGATGGGCGCCGTCGCCGGCGTTGATGACCTGGCACCCGGTCCATCCGGCTATCCGCCATGGGGCGCCGGCGGCCCGGTGGCGCACCACCATCAGGTCCACACCCATGGCTTCGATGGTCAGCGCAGTGTCCTTGAGGCTCTCCCCCTTGGACAGGGACGAACCGGATGCGGAGAAGCTCATCACGTCGGCCGACAGTGCTCGTGCGGCCCGCTCGAACGACAGCCGGGTCCGGGTGGAGCTCTCGAAGAACAGGTTGGCCACCAGCTTGCCCTGGAGAGCGGGGACTTTGGGAATCGGGCGGGACAGCACCCGGGTGAACTCGTCAGCCAGGTCCAGTATCTCCTCGAGGTCGTTCCGGGTTAGGCCCTCGGTGGTGAGGAAGTTCAACTCCGTGCCCCCTCCACCCACACCCCGTCCTCGCCCCCGTCGATCTCGCCCAGCCTCACCGAGACCCGTTCGGCCACAGAGGTCGGAAGGTTGCGCCCGACGTGGTCGGGACGGATCGGGAGCTGGCGGTGTCCCCGGTCCACCAGTACGGCCAGGCGCACCGCCTCCGGCCGTCCGAAGTCGTTCAAGGCATCCAGCGCAGCCCGCACGGTGCGGCCCGTGTAGAGGACATCGTCGACCAGCACCACGGTCCGGGCGGTGATGTCGACCGGAAGCTGTGTCCCCGACAGCGGGGTGGTGGGCCTGGTCGACAGGTCGTCCCGGTGCAGGCCGATGTCCAGGGCGCCCACCGGCACCCGGGCGCCCCCGACCTCCTCGATGACCGCCGCGATACGGTGGGCGAGCGGCACGCCTCGGGTGTGGATCCCCACCAGAACCGGAAGGACGTCCCTCGACTTCTCGATGATCTCGTGAGAGATGCGGGTCAGCGACCGCCTGACGTCGGCGTCGGCCATCACCATGGGCATCAGCTACCACGTCCTCCTCGGGCCGCGTGTCAACCGGACGGGGTGAGGGGAAGCGGTACGGGAAGGTACGCCGGAGCGTACTCGCCGCGGCGCGGGCGCCGCTTGGCGCGAACTCAGGTCTCCTTCCCGGCCTCACCGGACCGGATTAAAGGTTCGGGCAACGCTAGCAGGATCGGAGCGTCCCGAGATCCGGGACCTTCGTTCATGAGTCCCTGCGGAAGTACGCCGGTCCGGGGACACACGATGCCCACCCGCCGGACGTCTCTCCACCGAAGGGGCGGCATCAGCCGTATCACGCCCCGGTTCGTGTCACAGCCACGCCTTACGTTGCTGGACAACCGTAAATACCAGCAGTCCGGTTCGGACGTCGGCCGGATCATGAGGTCAGATCGTCGAGCAGCCCGGCCCGGGGCAGGACGGAACGCGCTCGACACCAGGGGGTGGCGGCAGGGGGAGGGCCCGGCGGAGCGAAGCCTGCGCCGTCGATTTTCGCGTTCTTCACGGATCGGCGTGTGCAGAGCGACGGCGGGCGACCTGGCCGGCCGGCCAGCCACCTGGCCCGAAAGAGTCAGACCTGTCGGCAGGAACCCGCCGGAAAGGCCGGGCCATCCGACCGGCTCAATCCTCGGTGCGCACCTGCCCGGCGAGGGCGGAGAGGACCCCGTTGACGAAGGAGCCGCTCCTCTTCGTCGAGTACCTCTTGGCCAGCTCGATCGCTTCGTTGAGCACGACCGCCGTCGGAGTGGACTCGTGAAGAAGCTCGTACAGGGCGAGGCGCAGGATGGTCCGGTCCACCACCGGCATCCGGTGCAGGGGCCAGCGCTCCGAGGCCGACTCGATCCGCCGGTCGAGATCACGTTGATGGATCCTGACGCCCGCTGCGTAGCGCTTGGCCTTGCCGGTGAGTCCGGCGGTCGGGTCTACGTCACTCCGCAGGTCGGCCTGGTAGAGAGCGGCCAGCGCCGCGGCCCGCGGGTCGCGGGCGGACTTGGAAGCGTGCTCGACCATATCCCGCCACCGTCAAGCCCGGGAAATGTAGGTGCCGGAGCGGGTGTCCACCTTGATGGTGTCACCGGCTTCGATGAACAGCGGCGCCTGGACCACCAGGCCGGTTTCGAGCGTGACCGGCTTGGTGGCGCCCGACACCCGATCACCCCGGACCGCGGGTTCCGCCATAGCGACCTCCAACTCGACCGAGGCGGGCAGTTCGACTCCGATCGGATTGCCCTCGTACAGGGGAAGCATCACGGTCGCGCCGTCGGTGATGTAGTTGGCCGCCTCGCCCACGTCCTCTTCGGCAACCGCAAACTGGGCATAGGTCTCGAGGTTCATGAAGTGATAGCCCATGTCGTCGCGGTAGAGGAACTGGTGGTCCCGGCGGTCGATGATCGCCTGCGGCACGTTCTCATCGGCGCGGAAGGTGCGGTCGACCACGGCGCCGGTGACCAGGTTCTTCAGCTTCATGCGGACGAATGCCCGCCCCTTACCGGGCTTGACGTGCTGCTGCTCGACTATGAGGAACAACCCGTCCGGCAGGTCGAGCGCCATGCCCGACTTGACATCGTTGGTGGAGACCATGGGGCGATTCTAGGAGACCGGTCCGTAGTCCGGCTCCCAGTGCTCGGTGGTATGGTGAGCAGTATAATCCAATATAACTAGCAACTAGCAACTAGCAACTAGGGTCTTGCGAGGCGGTAACCGACGCCGGCCTGCGTGAAGATGTAGGAGGGGTTCCTAGCGTCGTCCCCGATCTTCCGGCGCACGTTCTTGATGAACGAGCGCAGGAGGCGCTGATCCGCCGGGCGGTCCTGGCTCCATACGCTCTTCAGCAGCTGGTCGTGCGTCAGCACCCGTCCGGGATAACGGGAGAGTTCGAACAGAAGCTTGTACTCGGTGGGCGTGAGACGAACGGGCTTGCCTGCCACCGTCACTGAACGTTCCAGATAGTTGATGGCTAGGTCGCTGTACTTGTACGGCTCGATCCCGGCATGCGGAAAGGCGGCCACCTGGCGTAGAGCTGCTCCGATCCTGGCCACGAGTTCGGCCGGTGAGAACGGCTTTACAACGTAGTCCGCGGCTCCTAGCTCGAACGCCTTGGCGATGCCATGGCCTTGCCCGAGGCCGGACAGGACGATGACCGGGGTGTGGCAATCGGCGCGGATGCGTCTCAGCAACTCGAACCCGTCGACTCCGGGCAGGACCAGGTTCACCAGCGCGAGTCGCGGGCTCTCCGAGTCGAGCAGGTCGACCACCTCGTTCGCGTCACCGGTTACGACCGGAATGTAGCCCGCATCGGCGAGGGTATTGCGGACGTAGCGCAGTATCTGAGGGTCGTCGTCCACTACCAGGATCCGGTCGCTCGCTCGTGGCGCTTCAACTGGATGCGCGGACCCGGCGTTCGGGTCGAGTAGACGGTCGCCGACCGCTTCGTCGACAGCCGGGATCGTGAAGAGGAACCGCGTTCCAAGCCCTTCCCCATCGCTCTCCGCCCAGATGCGGCCTCCATGGGCCTCCACGATGCCCCGGCAAATTGCCAGGCCGAGGCCGTTGCCGCCAACCCGGTGGTCTCCTCCCGCGTCGATCCGAAAGAACTTGGTGAACAGGCGAGGCAGGTGCTCGCTGGCTATACCTGTGCCTTCGTCTGACACCGATACGACGACGTGGGCTTCGTGCAGCCAGGCTGTCACCCGGATGGGAGACCAGTCCTTGGAGTATTGCGACGCGTTGGAGAACAGGTTGTGCAGCACCTGGACGATCCGCTTGCCGTCTGCTGCGACCCGCGGCAAGCCTGGTGTCACGTTGATATCGATACTGTTGCGGTATCCGCCGCTGAGGAAGGCGTTCCGCGCCTGGTCGATTACGGCCGACACATCGGTCGGTTCGGCAACGACCGAAAGGGTTCCTGCCTCTATGCGGCTCAGGTCCAACAGGTTGTTGATCAGGTCCCGCATGTTGTCGGCCTGTTCTTCGATGATGTGGAAGAACTGCCGGATTTCGGCCGGATCGAGCGGCGATGAGGCACCCAGCACGGTGGCGGCAGAGCCCTTGATCGACGTCAGCGGGGTTCTCAACTCGTGACTGACCATTCCCAAGAAGTCGGTACGGAGCCGCTCCAGTTCCTCGAGGGGGGTGATGTCCTGGATGGTTGCCACGACAGCGACGAGTTGGTCGTCTTCAGAGCGGATGGGTGTGGCGTTGATGAGGGTGGTTACCTGGTCACCGGATGGACGGACGATCACCGACTCCTCGGCGCGCACGGTCTCGCCGGAATGTAGTGCCCGCTCGAACGGGACCTCGTCGGACGGCATGACCGTCCCGTCCATGCGCAAGAACTCGACCATTCCCAGGGTACGAGCAAAGTCCTTCTCCTCCCCGGACTGGTGACCGATGACGCGGCACGCCTCCCGGTTGATCTTGACCACGCCCCGGGTGTGCGCATCAAAGACCAGCACGCCCACCGGAGAAGTGTTGAGAAGGGCTTCGAGGTCGGCTTTGGCCCTCTGCTCTTCACCGTAACGGCGTGCGTTGGTGATGGCCATCGCTGCCTGCGCGGCGAACATCCTCAGGGTCTCCTCGTCCTCAAGGGTGAACTCCCCGCCGGATTCCTTCTCACCGATGTAGATGTTTCCCACGTGCCTGTCCCGTACCCGGATCTGTGTACTCAGGAATGTCCCGATCTTCACGGGAAAGTCGGGAAAGCCGGCCGTTTCGATGTGGGCGATGAAATCCCGTGTTCTCAGCGATTCGCGCAGCAAGCTGAGGTACCCGAAAACGGCCGGCCCCGAGTGATAGGCCAGTATCCGCTCGGTCTCCTCGTCGGTCAGGCCCGAGATCAGCACGTCCTGAGGCTTTCCTGACTTGTCGTGAGTGGTGAGAGCCGTGTAGCGGGCACCGGTCAGCAACCGGGCACCGTCGGCGACTTCCTGAAGGACGGTGTCGAGCTCTAGGTCTTCACTGATCCGCAGGATTGCCTCTGTCAGCCTGGAGAGGCGACCGCCCAGGGTCTCGTTATCGGCCTGCTCCCGGCCGGTGTCTTTCAAGACCGCCATGTCGTCACCAAACCGGCAGGCGCGCGGGCGCGCCTGCATCTCGTAGACCTTCCACTGCCGACAGCCGCTTCGTCGGCCACAGTGTCTTCACCATGCCTTCGCACCGATCTTCCTGACTTCCAACTTCAGACACGCGGTCCGTCAGTCCCGAGTTCCCGCGTTTGATGGGACCGATAACTGCTTCGGGCCGCTCGCATTTACCGTTGGGGCAACCTGGCTCGAGTAGGATCGGTCCTCGAGCCACTAGGCCAGGCCGCGCCTACCCGGCCGCGACCCATCCTACCGAGGGCACACAGCAACAGATGCGGCATGAGTCCTAATCGGTGACGAATCGGACTCCGGGAGTGAATGGCGGAGCGTCTTCTGGCAACGACGGGCCGGGACAGAATCCGCCGGTTGGCCCGGCCGGGCGGTGGGCAGAAATGTACGTGAGAATGCCGGCATCGACGCGAGGTCTGTTGCCGGATGGCGACGGCGTGAAGGAACGGAGGATCGCCAGACCCACACCCGACAGCGGGCCCGAAATCCGCAAACCGCGCGGTCCGCTCGCGCCGAGTTCAACCCGCTATGCCGACCGCCGCCAGGCCGAGCCTAAGGGCCGCCTCATCCACGTACTCGACCGAGGGATCCCCGATGGCGCGCAGCAGCACCATACGGAGGCCGGACGCGGTGCGCTTCTTGTCCCGATGGACCAGCCGGAGGACGGCGTCGGGGATGGCGGCGTCGACGCGGGTCGGCAACCCTAGGCGCTCCAGCGGTAGCCGCACC
>WTGI01000053.1 GCA_011523635.1 Acidimicrobiia bacterium | reverse complement strand
CCGTCCGTCGGGCCCTCTCTCCCCCCCGCCGCCACCACCCTGGTGTCGAGTGCATCCCGCCTCCCCTGGGTAGGAGTTGCTCGACCTGATGTTCCCCACGCGGTCCAGTCGACGTCCAACCGGACCGATGGTGCTTCAACCCGATCTTTCGTTTACACACGGGCCGGCCGCCCGGTCAGAGAACGCGTCTCCGTCCGCTCAAGGTGCTGGCCCTCAAGTGTGAAGGCTCGGGTCAAAGGTTATCCAACACCGTATGGCGGGGGTGTGACACAAATGAGGAGCAAGACCGGCCGATCCCGCCCTTCGGTGAGAAACCGGTTAGGTCTTGGGGAAGTTGTACCGGAAAACTCCGCCGGTGCGGACCATCTCCGCCGCGATCCCGTCGGCGTGCTGGACGAAGCGGTTCAGCATGGCGTTGATCTGGTCCGGCACATCCTGAAGAGCCTTGTGACCCGCCCCCACCACCTTGCCGATCACCACCTGCGGACACAGGTCCCGCACCAGATCCAGGTCGAGATCGGGCTGGCCGCAGTCGATGTACAGGTAGGGGCACTTCACGCCTCGCATGATCGGTTCGGCGTCGAACCCCATCATCCCCTTCCATCCGTTGAGGATCACGTGGTCGGGCACCTCGGCGAGCCGCTCTGAGATGGTGGCGACCCGGGAAGGATCGTCGGTCGGAAGGTAGGAGGCGCTGAGGAACATGCGCAGCGTCTCTCGGAAGTCGCTCTCGGCGGTCATCAGATGATCGAAGGGACCATGGTGCCTCTGGTGCCAGCCGGGGATGTTCGAGGGCGAGTCGAGGCTGGCGATGGCCCCCACCAGCTCGGGGTGGCGGGCAGCCGCGGAGATGATCACCTGGCCACCCATGCTCTGGCCCACCAGCACCGGCCTCTCGAGACCCAGCTGCCGGATGAGCTCCGCCACGTCGTCACCGTGCTGCTCCATGGTGTAGACCACGTCGGGCTTGTCGCTCTCGCCATGACCCCGCAGGTCCACCGCGATACAACGATGGTCGGGCGAGAAGTACTCCTCCTGGAACCCGAAGCCGGTGCGGTTTCCGAAGCCGCCATGGATGAAGATGATGGCCGGATCGCCCGAGCCGACCTCGTGGTATGCGATCTGTACACCGTCCGGGGTGGTGATGGTCTGGGTAGTCATGCGATCGAGCTTAGCCCTGGCGCGCATGGGTCTTTCCCATCGCGCGGGCCGGTCGAACTAGACCTCCGGGAAGTTGTACCGGAACACTCCCCCGGTCCGGACCATCTCCGCCGCGATCCCCTCCGCATGCCCGATGAACCGGTTCAGCATGGCGTTGATCTGATCCGGCACATCCTGGAGAGCCTTGTGGCCGGCACCCACCGTCTTGCCGACCACCAACTGAGGACACAGCTCACGCAGCAACGCCAGGTCTATATCGGGCTGGCCGCAGTCGATGTACAGGTACGGGCACTTGACCGCCCGGAGTATGTCGGTCGGGTCGTAGTCCACCTTGCCGGCCCAACTGTTGAGGATCACATGGTCGGGCACCTCGGCCAGGCGCTCGGCCATCTGCCCGAGCCGGGACGGGTGATCGGTCGGCAGGTAGGCTGCGCTGAGGAAGGCGATCAACGTCTCCCGGAAGGGTCCGTCCTCGGTCATCAGATGGTCGTAGGGACCATGGAACCGCTGGTGCCAGCCCGGAATGTTGCTGGGAGAGTCCAGGCTGGCCACGGCCGTCACCAGATCCGGGTAGAAGGCGGCCACCGAGATGACGACCTGGCCGCCCATGCTCTGGCCGACCAGAACCGGCTTGTCAAGCTCTAGTTGCCGGATGAGCTCAGCCACATCGTGCCCGTGCTGCTCCATCGTGAGCAACTGGTCCGGCTTGTCGCTGTCGCCGTGACCGCGCAGGTCCACCGCCAGGCAGCGATGGTTCAGGGAGAAGTACTCCTCCTGGTTGCCGAAGCCACGCCGGTTGCTGTAGGCGCCGTGGATGAAGATGATGGCCGGATCACCGGACCCGACCTCGTGATAGGCCATCCGGATACCGTCGCTGAGCGTTACCGATCGGGTTGGGTGGGGCATCCGGGTGAGCATAGTTGCCCCGGCTCGGGCGCCTACCGGGCTACCCGGTGTCCACCCTGTCGAGGATGGCTTCGGCGAGCTCCCGGAAGTCGTTGTAACAGTCCCGGACGGCCCGGGTGTGACCGCCGATAGCTCCGTCTGCCGGCTCCAGCGCGAACATCGGCTTACGCGCTTCTTGCGCCATCGGCATGAGGCTCCGGTAGTGCTTGAGGATGGACAGGCAGTTCGGGTCGTCACCTACGGTCAGGGCAGACTGCGGATCTCGACCGCAGACCTCTTGCGAGTAAACGCCAGGGATACGATCCGCCCACCGCTGGTATGCCAGGACGGGACGATCGTGGCGGATCGCCTGTTGCATGACCACGTAGCCGATCGGCCGCATGGCGCCGTCCGGTAGGGCCAGGTCCTCGACCGGATTGTGAGCCTGCCGCTCCGCCCATTGGCCCCGCCAGCCACGCAGGGTAGGCCCCAGGCTCCGCAGTCCTTGAAGGGAGTACAGGTCCGACGTCAACGGGACTACCACGTAGTCCGCCGCAACCAGCGCCGACCGGTTCAGCGCGCCGAGGTTCGGCCCGACATCCACCAGCACCAGATCAGCTTCCGCCTCGGCCGCCGCCCGTCGCAAAGCGCGCCACAAGGCGGACACGACCCGGAAGGCGCGTGGCTTCCGGTCCAGGCAGCCGGTCCATTGGCGGGAGATCTCATCCTCGGCCGCCGCCAGTTTCGGGTCGCCCACCACCAGATGCAGGCCGAGGCTCCGCTCCGCAAGGTGCGGCGAACCGACATCGCCCGTACCCTCCAGCAACGGTTCGATCGCGCCGTGGATCGTGGCCCGACCCTGATCCTCCCACAGTGGTTCGAGACTGTGGTCATCTATGAACATGGCCGTGAGGTTCGCCTGCGGATCGAGATCGGCGGCTACCACATTCCGGCCGAGGCCCGAATACATCCAAGCGAGATGGTAAACCAATGAAGTCTTGCCTACACCGCCCTTATTGTTGAAGAAAGCAACGATCCTCATCTCACGGCCTCGGGTGTCACGGGTGTCCGGCCAGCCGGATCGAAACGGCCTTCCGGCCGAGGGTCTCCGTTGCGGTCGACCTCGTGCCCGGCTGGTGGTAACCCCAGTCCGCAAGAGTGAGCTTCGCCCGAACAGTGCATTGTCTCGGCTAACGGGCCGGGAAGTTGTACCGGAACACTCCCCCGGTCCGTACCATCTCCGCCGCGATCCCCTCCGCATGCCGGATGAAGCGGTCCAGCATGGCGTTGATCTGATCCGGCACATCCTGAAGAGCCTTGTGGCCGGCCCCCACCGTCTTGCCGACCACCACCTGCGGGCAGTGCTCGCGCAGCAGGTCGAAGTCCAGGTCGGGCTGGCCGGAATCGACGTAGAGGTAGGGACAGGTCATCCGGCGCAGGGTGTCGCTCGGCTCGTAGGCCTTCATCGCGTCCCAGGCCCTGACGATCATGTGATCCGGTATCCCGGCCAGCCGCTCCTCGAGACCCCCCACCCAGGACGGGTCGTCGGTGGGAAGGTAGGCGGCCGCCAGGAACCGGTGCACACCTTCCCGGTAGGGACCGTCGAACGTGATCAGATGATCGAAAGGCGAGTGGAAACGCTTCTGCCAGCCCGGAATGTTGCTCGGCGAATCAAGGCTGGCCACCGCCCTCACCAGTTCCGGATGTCGGGCCGCCACCGAGATGACCACCTGGCCGCCCATGCTGTGACCGACCATGACCGCGGGCGGAAGAGCGAGGTGGCGCATCAACTCCGCCACATCGTCGGCATACCGGGCCATCGAGTAGACCTGGTCAGGCTTGTCGCTATCGCCGTGGCCTCTCAGGTCCACCGCTATGCAGCGATGGTTCGGAGAGAAGTACTCCTCCTGGTTGCCGAACGCGTGGCGGGTTCCGTAGATGCCGTGGATGAAGACGATGGGCGGGTCGCCGGCGCCCACCTCCTGGTAGGCAATGCGTACCCCGTCGGAGGTGGTGAAGGATGGACTCATGAGTCCGAGCATACCGCCGGGCCGGCCGCTGGAGCCATTGCGATAACGCCTTTGTCGCCTCGACCGTCTCCGTCGAGGACCGAGCCGAAGCCTTGCCGATCCGGTTGGCCCGAGGCGGCGGCCGCTACGTGCCGGCGAAGAAGTCCAGCACGGTCGAGGCGGCTTGCTCGACCTGGGACTCGGTGATCTGGGGGAAGCAGGGCAGCCCGATCATCTGCGAGGCGGTTCGCTCGGCGACCGGTAACGAACCGGCCCGCAGACCCATCCACTCGTAGGCGGGATGGAGATGGAGCGGGGGGTTGTAGTACAGCCGGGTGGCGATGCCATGGGCGGCGAGATGGGAGCGAGCCTGGTCGCGGAGGTGGGCGGGTACCAGCACGTTGTAGGCGAAATAGACATGGCGCGCCCAGGGCGCCTCGTGGGCAGCCGTCACGGGCGTCCCGGCGAAGGCCTCCCTGTAGAGGGCGGCGGCGCGGCGGCGGCCTGCGATCCGGTCTTCCAGCGTCGGGAGCTTGGCGGCCAGGACCGCCGCCTGGAGGGTGTCGAGGCGCTGGTTGTAACCCTGCTCCAGCACCGTCCAGCCGTGGCCCCCGGTCAGGTCCTTGCCCGAGAGCTTCTGGCCGGGAGCGTGACCGTAGTTGCGGAGCACCGTGACGCGGTGCGCCAGGTCAGGGTCGTCGGTGACCACGATTCCCCCGTCGCCGTACCCGCCCAGGATCTTCCCCGGTGCCAGGCTGAAGCACCCGAGGGGCCCGAAAGTCCCGGTCTTGCGGCCCTTGTACTCGGCGCCCACGGCAAGGGCCGAATCCTCCAACACCACGATCCCGTGGCGGTCGGCCACCGCGCGGATCGGGTCGAGATCGGCTGGATGGCCGAACAGGTGGACCGGAAGGATCACCCGGGTCCGCGGCGTGATCGCCTCCTCCAACCGGGCGGCATCCATGGTGAAGGTGTGATCGTCCGTATCCGACAGGACGACTTTCGCTCCGGCGTGGGTCACCGCCGCCGCGGTGGGCGTGTCGGTGTTGGGAACCGTGATCACCTCGTCGCCGGGCTCGAGGTCGAGCGCTGCCAGGGCGAGGTGGAGCGAGGCCGTACCGGAACCCACCCCGATGGCGTGGCGGGCGCCCACGTAGGTGGCGAAGGACTCCTCGAAGGCCTCGAGTTCCTCACCCAGGACGTAGAGACCGCTGGCCAGTACCCGGTCGATCGCATCGTGGATCTCGGTCTTCAACGACCCGTACTCGGCGGCCAGATCGGACATGGGTACTACCACGGCGGAGCCCTCCATAAAGGTTGGTGATCGCGAATCCTACCCAAGGGGCGGTTCCGGACGGTTCGACTCGGAGCGGGCCGGGTCCTTCGGACCGCCGGTGCCTGACGCCACAAGAGCGGCCAGGATGGTGGTGATCGGCACAGCCGCCACCAACCCGATCGATCCGCACAACGTGCGAACTATCACCACGGCCACCATCTCGGAGTTCGCCACCATCACCAGGGACTGATCGGAAACCACGAACAGCATCAGCAGGGGGATGGCCGCCCCTGCGTAGGCCAGCAGGAGGGTGTTGACCGTCGAGGCGATGTGCTCCCGGCCCACCCGGATTCCGGACGAGACCAGCTCATAGACGCCCAGGCTCGGGTTCCGGTAGCGGAGCTCGGCCACCAGAGCGGCTTGGGTGACCGTGATGTCGTCCAGCGCTCCGAGGGCGCCGATGACCGCGCCGCCGAGGATCAAGGAGGAGACGTCCAAACCCCCGGCGATCAGCGGTAAGACCAGGCCCTCCTCGGTGGCCAACCCGGTGAACGCTGCCAGTTCGAAGAACGCCCAGGACAGGCCCAGCGTCAACCCGAGCGACGAGAGGGTTCCGGCGAGGGCCACGGTGGTGATCGGATTGAATCCGTGTACGAGATACAGGCTCACGAACGCGATCCCCGACGCCGCCACCACCGAAACCAGCAGCGGATCGTTGCCGTCGAGGATGGACGGCGCCATGAAGGCGAGGAGCACCGCCAGCGTGCCCGCCATACCCACCAGGGCCAGCACGCCGCGTCGTCGACCCAGCGCGATCACGATTACGGCGAACAACGCAGTCAGCCACGCGAGCGGGGTCCGACGGTCCGCATCGGCGTAGAAGTAGAAGTCGGTGGACGGCTCGTAGCCGATGATCACCTTCTGGCCGAGCCTCAGGGACGGTGTCGTCGCGCTGAAGGCGAGGTCCAGCTCCGGTAGAGCTACCAGCGAGCCCCTGGCCGGACCCTCGTCGAGCACGACAGTGACCTGGCGACAGTCGTAGGGACTCTCGGCGGTCGAGTAGCTGCAGGGACCGTCACGGATTTCCTCGACGGTGGCACCGTACCGGTCGGTCACGAGCCCGATCTCGTCGGCGCTGGCGGTGGCGGCCTCTATCCCCTCATCGGTGGGCCACAACGCCGCCACCCCGAACACCGTCGCGACCGCCGCGCCCACCACCACGGCGAGGACCCAACGCAGGCCGGGGTAAGTCCTCCACGCCCTCCAGCCGCCGCCAGGGAGGGCCTCCGCCCCGTCCGAGGGTTGTCCGAGAGGTTTCTCCATCCGGTTCCGAAGCTTAGGACGCCCCCCGGTATCCCGGATTCAGCCGAGGAACTCCGCGATGCCGATGATGCCGCCGATGGCCACGACGATGGCGGCGCCCTGTATCCACAGAGCACGGTGAATGCACGCCCGGAACATGTCGCGGGTCAACAATGGACTGGTGTCTTCGGACGCGGCCTTCACAACTCTCTCCGGGGCCCGCTCGTCTATGCCGGCCCGATACATCATGCTGGCCTCATTCAGCCAACGGCTTGGGCAATGCCGACGATCCCGCCCACCACCGCCACGATGCCCACGCCCTGTATCCACAAGGCCCGGTACACGTCAGCCCTCAGCCCGGCGATTTCCGTCGCGAGCATGTCGCGGGTTACGAGCGGGCTGGTCGCGGCGGAGACAACCTCTACGATGCTATTGGCGGCGGGCTCGTCAATACCAGCGGAGCGGAGCTTGCTAACGCTGGCCTGGGTGTCGAAAGTCGGCGTGGTCATGCCTTTCCTCCATCCGCTGTCGAGGATACCAGTGGTCCGCATCCGGGAGCGCTCTGCCGATGACGAGATCGTTGTCGATCGATCCTTGCCTGTTGGACCTCACCCCCAACATGCCTTGTCCGCGGGAGGGTTTCAACCCCCTTGTCTTCGCCCGTTCCACACCGGCCGGTGTTTGGGCAACCGGCTCAACTGTGGTCAGCCGGGAACCACCACGGTTCTTAGGGCCGAGCCGGTCTCCAGGTTCTCGAAGCCCTTCTCCATCTCCGATAGCGGGATGGTGTGGGTGACCATGTCGTCCAGGTTCAGCCGACCCGACCGGTAGAGCGAATCCAGAACGGGGAAGTCCTGCGCGGGTATGCCCTCCCCTCCGTGGGTGGTCATCAGGGTCGAGGTGTTGCGGAAGAAGGCCGACGGATCGAGGTCGGCGACCGAGCCTACCGGGGGTACACCGATCATGGTGGCCACTCCCCCGTATGACAGCATCCCGAGTGCCTGCTCCAGCGTGGCGCCCAATCCCACGGCCTCGAAGGAGAAGTCCACCCCCTCGCCGCCGGTCAGGGCGCGAACCTTCTCGACCGCGTCCTCGCGGGCCGAGTTGACCGCATGGGTGGCGCCCATGGACAGCGCCCAGTCCAGCTTGCGATCGGATATGTCCACCGCTATCACCTTCGAGGCGTTGGCCAGGCTGGCGCCCTGGACGGTCGAGAGGCCGATCCCGCCGCACCCGATGATGGCGGTAGTAGCGCCCGGCCAGACCCGGGCCGTGTGGAATACGGCGCCGGTGCCGGTCATGACCGCGCAACCCAGCAGCGAGGCGGAGGTCAGCGGCATGTCGTCACTCACCCGGAAGACGGCCCCGGCATCGACCGGGACCCGCTCGGCGTACATTCCGAGGCCCATCGGCACCTCCACGCCGGTCCCGTCGGAGTCCAGCGATACCGCGGGAGGGCGTGCACCCGAGGAGTTGCAGCGCCTGGGATCGTTGCGGCGGCACATCGGACACGACCCGCAAGGCACCCGGCATCCGACCGCCACCCGATCCCCCTCCCCGATATGGGTGACGCCGGACCCGACCTGCTCCACCACTCCGGCGCCCTCGTGGCCCAGCAGCATCGGGTAGCGGGGTTGGCGTCCCGACTGCAGCCCCTTGGAGACCTTGTAGTCGGTCCGGCAGACCCCGGCAGCCTCCATCCTCAGGATCACCTCCCCCTCCCTGGGAGGACCGAAGGTGATCCCAGTGACCTTGACCCGCCCCGACTCGACCACCAGGGCGGCCCGGCTATGCATCCAGGTCGACCAGATCGTCGTAGTCGTAGGTGAGCCGCTCGCCGCCGTCGGGAGTGACGCGTACGTTGTCCGACAGGCATATCCCGCCCACCGCGAGCCCCTCGGCCGGGTCGTCGAAGGTGATCTGGGGATGCAGGTTGATGACCATGTTGGTCTTCATCTCCCGGTCCTTGCCGGGCACCCATGGAACCTCGTGGGAGTCGAGACCGATGCCGTGCGCGGTATAGGCGACCGAGTCGAAGCCGCCCTGCCCGTACTTGCGATGGACCCGGTCGCGGGCGGCCAGCACCTCCTCGGAGGAATTGCCGGTCTTCATGGCGTCGATGCATGCGTCGAGGGTCTCTACACGGGTATCCCAGTAACGGAGCACCTGATCGGACGGACGGCCGAAGGTGTAGGTGCGGCGCACCTCGACCCAGTACCCTGACGGGCCGCCCCATTCGAGGTCGATGCAGATGACATCGTCCCGTTCGATCTCGGCGTCCATCCCGAACGTGTAGGCCCGGTGGGGCTGGCGGCTCATCTGGGCGATCCCGTCGAGACAACCGTGCTGGCGGACCAGGCGGTGAGCCTCGGCCAGCACGTCCCGCTCGATCGCTCCCGGCCGGATGTGACCCTCGAGGCTCCGGAACACCTGGCGGATGATCCGGGAGGTCTCCCTCAGGTTCTCGATCTCCTCGTCGCTCTTCACGGCCTTGATGTCGTCGAAGATGTCGGTGGCGTCAACCAGCGTGGCGGTTTTCCCGAACGCCTCCTGGAAGGCCATGTAGTGGGCAGCGGGGGTTATGTCCGACAGCCCCACGATCCCGATGGTCCCGTCGGAGATGCCGTGGTCGGAGAGTATCCCGGCAATCTCCACCGCCGGAGTCTGGGTGGCCCGGAAGTCCTGGATCCAATTGACCAGCGCCACACGTGAGAGGCCCCACAGGGGATCCCCGATGAAAGTGGGCTCCCCCTTTTGCGGGAGGACGGCTATCCCCCAACCGGCCCACTGGAAGATGTCGCTCACGTACTGGACGCGGCCCCTGACGAACTCGTCGCCCCGGCTGCAGATGATCATGGCGTCGATCCCCGCCCCGGCCATGGCCTCGCGCAGTACTCGATGACGTCGTTCCCGCTCCTCGGGAGAGGAAATGTGGGTGAGTGTGCCTTCTGCCATTTGGTCGGCTCCTTAGCTGTTGGGCGTCGGGATCGACGCAGGCCGGTAGGGGGCGGATGGTTGTGGGTCGGCGAGTTCCCCGACGATCTCTTCGGTGGTCCGCGCGGCGATGAAGCCGCCGTCCGTCATCCGGACCAAGGCGTTGTCATGCAACTCCTTGGTGGATGAGGTGCACGCGTCGCTCACCAGCGACACCGTGTAGCCGCTGTCGGCCGCGTCCCGGGCGGACAACTCCACGCAGCCCTCGGTCACGATTCCGGTGAACACCAGATTGGTGATGCCCATGCGCTTCAGGACGTCATTGATGTTGCTGGTGTTGAACACGCTCGATGAGGTCTTGGAGAAGATCATCTCGTCACCCATCGCCTTGACCTCCGGCAGGAGCTCGTCGTCCATGGGCACGCGGGGAACGGGCTCGAGGTCGGCGGTGGGCATGAAGGCCTTGCCGGCATCCCTTCCATCGGCTGTGCGATACGCCACCCGGACATGGATCACTTCCTCCCCGGCCTCCCGGAAGGCGTCCTGGCAGCGCCGGACGTTGGGGAGTATCCCGTTGATGAGGTCCCAGCGCTCCTGCATGATCTCCGGCTTCCCGGCCGCTTTGGCGATGCGACCGATCCAGCCGTCCTCATGGGCATCCAGGTATTGCAGATCGATCGTCAGGAGGGCGGTCCTCCCGGGCTCGATCGATGGGAAGGACCTGCGGGGGAACAGGTCGTAGAACGGATCGTGCAGGTCCATAGGCTCGGGCCTCTCCTTTGCTGACGTGGGCGCCTTGGGAACGCGGTCCCATCCGGGCAGCGACGCGCCCGGCATGCGTGCGCTGGTCAGTATATTGCTTCGGAACCACCCCTCCGCTGGACGGCGCGCGGATCGGAACACCCGCTCCGCCGATCTGGAGCACTTCCCTCGTCATCCAGAGCGCTGAGCCGCGCAGGCGACGTGTTTGTGTCACACCCTCGCTCTACTATATTGGATAACCGTAAGTACCAGCGTTCCGGTCCGGACGTCGACCGGCCTGCGCGGAAGTGAAACGTAGTCGAGGCGCCCCACCCTGGGGTATGGCGGGACGCGCTCGACACCAAGGTGGCGGCGGTGGGGGAG
>WTGI01000026.1 GCA_011523635.1 Acidimicrobiia bacterium | reverse complement strand
GGGAGGGCCCGGCGGGCGAAGCCCGCTCGGCGCGATTTTCGCGTTCTCTTGAGACCAGGACCCCGGGCATGTTCCGGGTAGTGCTCTACCGGCCCGAGATACCGCCCAACACCGGCAACATCATCCGTCTGTGCGCCAACACCGGTGCCGACCTGCATCTGGTCCACCCGCTGGGGTTCTCCATGGATGACACCCGACTGAGGCGGGCCGGGCTCGATTACCACGAGTTTGCGAACGTCATGGAACACGCCGACTTCGAGGCATACCTGGAGGCGGCCGGGCCGGCACGACTGTTCGCCATGTCGGGAGGCGGCCGGAAGCGGTACTCCGACGTGGCCTATCGGCAGGGGGACGGCTTGCTGTTCGGTCCGGAGAGCGTCGGGCTGGGCGGGCGCATCCTGGGCCACGACGGAGTGACCGAGACCCTCCGGATCCCGATGCTGCCGGATCGCAGGAGCCTCAACCTCTCCAATGCGGTCGCGATCGTCCTGTTCGAGGCCTGGCGCCAGTTGGCGTTCGGCGGCGGGGTCTGACCGGCGCGCCGCGCGGCGGCTCAGCCTGCCAAGGCCCGCAAGGCCACCGCTTCGGCCACGGCGCTCCTGCGCAACTCTCCCAGGTCGAGGCTCTCGTTGGGGCCGTGGATGTAACTGGTGGGGTCGCCCGCTCCGGTCAGCACCAGATCGGCCCGCGGGAACGCGTCGGAAAAGGCCTGCACGAAGGGGATGGAGCCGCCGATGCCCGTGTAGACGGCTTCGCGTCCGTACGCGTGGCGGAAGCCGGCCTGGAAGGCGTCGTAGGCGGGGCCGGACGTATCCAGCGAGAAGGGATGGGCGGACGCGCCCCGTTCCACCTCGACGGCGGCGCCCCACGGAACCGCCCCCTCCAGATGGCGTACCAGGGAGTCCATCGCCCGGTGGGGGTCGTCCCCGGGCGCCAGCCGGACCGATACCTTGGCCCGGGCCTCCGGCACCAGCTGGTTGATGGAGCCCGCCACCGGAGGAGCGTCGATCGAGAGTACCGACAGGGCCGGACCGGCCCACAGGCGTTCCGTGATCGATCCCACCCCGATGGTGTCCACGCCTGCCAGCACCCCGGCATCCCGGCGGGCCCCGTCCTCATCGGCATCGATGAGCGGGCGCTGCCCGCGCACCAGGCCGGGCACCGCCACGTTCCCACGCTCGTCATGGAGGGAAGCCAGCGCGCGCACCAGTACGGAGAGAGCGTCTGGGAACACTCCTCCCCACATTCCGGAATGGACCCCCGCCTCCAGGGTGCGGACCGCGATGGTGCAGTCGATCAACCCCCGCAGCGAGGTGGTCAGCGCGGGCACCCCGACCGACCAGTTGGCGGCGTCGGCCACCACGATGACATCGGCGGCCAGCAGGTCCCGGTATCGCTCCAGGAACCCGTCCAGGTGGGCGGAACCGATCTCCTCCTCGCCTTCTAGGAATACCTTCACGCCGACGGGCGGGCGGCCCTCATGTGCCCGTATCGCTCCGGTGTGGAGCACGATGCCGACCTTGTCATCGGCCGTGCCCCGTCCGTACAGGCGACCGCCGGACTCGGTCGGCTCGAAAGGCGGAGTGCTCCACAGCTCGGCGGGCCCGGGGGGTTGAACGTCGTAGTGGGCGTAGAGCAGGACGGTGGGTGCGTCGGGGCCGGGAGGGCCGATCTCGGCGAAGACGGCCGGGTGGGAGCCGTCCAGTTCGAGGATCCTTACCCCCGCCAGGCCTGTCCGCTCCAGCTGGGCGGCGGATACCTCGGCGCCGTGGCGTACCCGGCCGGGATCGAATCCGGGAGCGCTTATCGAGTCGACCCGGACGAGCTCCTCCAGGTCGCTCCTCAGCGTGGGGAACAGCTCGTCGACGGCCGAAGTCAGATCATCATGCATGGTGGAGAGGCCGGGCCGCGCGCCTGGTCATTCAGCTGATGGCGCCTCGGCCATCGGAGGCGGGACGACTGGGTCGATACCCAGGTCGGCATATGTGGCCATGGGGAAGTACGGGATGCCGAGATCGGCGAAGGCGTCTGTGGCCGTGTCGCCGCGGTCCGCCAGCGTTACCGCCGCCGCCACCTCGGCGCCGGTCTGCCGGACCGCGTCGAGAGCGTCCAGGACGGATCCGCCGGTTGTCACAACGTCTTCGACCAGTAGCACCCGGTCGCCGCGGCCGATCCGCAACCCCTCGATGCGGCGCGCGGTTCCTCGTCCCTTCTGCCGTTTACGAACGATGAACCAGCGCTTGTTGCTCACGGCAGCGATGCCCACCGCCAGCGCGTCGGCGCCCAATGTGGGACCACCCGCGGCGTCGAACTCGATCCCGGCTGCGCCGACGGCCTCGACGATGGCTTCGCATGCGACCTTGAGGTCCTGCCACGCGGCAAAGGCCTCCTTGCCGTCGATGAAGTCTCTCGACATGGCCCCGCACGCCAGTTGTATCTCCTCGTCGCGGTGGCTCAGCGCCTTCGTCCTCAGGATCTGTTGAAGCCCGGCTCGTAGCGGCGAGGGCAAGGCGGCTCTCCTCCCGGTGGGGTACCTAGGAGGGTACCGAAAAACATCCGGTCGGCCCATGACAGGCGCTGGAACCCAAGGCCAAGGGCGTGGCCGGCCACCCATGCCTCCTCCCTCTCGGGAATGCTCCTTGCCCTGACTCTTCGTAGTCCCCTCCCGGTCGGAGGCACACCATGCCACCTCAACCGCAGCATCGCGAGCGCCTACGTACCGGCTGGGCGGGTGTCGCGCCTGGGCCGAGTCGCTGCTATGGCCGGGGAATCCGGTGTTCCCAAGACTGTCTCGTTGAGAGCGCCCGGAGCAGGCTAGCCTTACCCGACCGAGCAATCTCGCCGGCCGCGCACCTGGTCGAGGAGAGCATGCTCACGTACGGATTCTTGAGGATGGAAGGTTGGAGTTGCGGGTCGAGGTAGCGGGAGGAAGGGCGACCGGGCCCGGCCGGCGCACCGTTGCGGCGCTTCTCGCGGGAGCGCTGATCGCCTCCGCGACCGCCTTCGGTCCCGTTCCTGCCCGGGCAACAGACGGCGTCGCCGACCACCTGCCCGCCGGGACAGCCTGTACCGGAGCCGCAACCAAGTCGGCCGGGTTCCTGGACACGCTCGGCCTGTTCGCCGAATCCGCCATAGACTGCCTGGCCTACTACGGCATCACACACGGGACGGCGCCGAACATCTTCACGCCGAATTCGCCCGTCACCCGTTGGCAGATGGCGTTGTTCTTGGTAAATGCCGCTCCCCTTGCCGGGGTCGACCTGAGCCCACCGGTCGATCAAGGCTTCCAGGACATCGGGGGCCTCGGGCCATCGGCTCAGGACGCGATCAACCAGCTGGCGAGCCTGGGTATAACACGCGGTACCTCGGCCACCACCTTCTCGCCCAACTCCCTCGTCAACCGCAGCCTGATGGCGTTGTTACTGCATCGGTTCCTCCGCCATTCGGCCGTCGGGCCGGGTGGGGTCAGCGCCCGTGGCGTCACACCGGACGACACCATCTTCTCGGATATCGGCCACCTCACCGAGAACGCGAGCCACGCTGTCCGGGTCCTGTTCGAGATGGGGGTGACGTCCGGTACTTCGGCGACCACCTACTCGCCTTCCTCGATCGTGACGCGAGCGCAGATGGCTGTCTTCATCGCCCGGATGCTGGCGCACACCAATGCCCGGCCTGCCGGCGTGACCATGCACGCCGCGGCCGATCGGGTGTCCTCGGGCGACACCCTCATCGTGCAGGTGTCGGTGCGGGACAGCAATCGCCGGCCGGTCGCACATGGCTACGTGGACATGTTCACTACGCCGCTGTCCAGGCCCATGGCCTCCTTCGACAGCGATGGCCTCTGCGTCGACAACGTGGAGGCGGTGTTCGGTGAGTCGGTGTGCAGGATCGACCCGCTCGACCAGCGGCTCGACGATCGTGGCAATCTGCTGGCCGTTCTCCAGCCCACCGATCATTTGGCGTTCTGGGCATGGACCGGCTCCGCCGGTGACACATTCGTCTTCGGCGGTGTTCCGAGCGACATGGTTCGAGTGTCCGTGTGGAAGCGTGCTGTCGCCGTGGGTGTCCTGGACGATCTACCTCCCACCGCCATCGTGGCTCCGATGGGCGAGACCATAGAGGTCACGGTCCGGTTGGTGGATGAGGATGGCCAGGCAGTGGAGGACCAGGGGGTGCGTGTTCAGGTGAGTACCACCTTCGAGATCAACGGGATCCGGCAACGGAAGGTAGTCAGGACTTATCTAACGGATGACAAGGGGAGGGTGGAGCTGTCGTTCACGGGTAGCGATCCCAGCTCGGCACGGGTCGGTGACACCGTCAGGATGGATCTGGACGTGGATGCCGGCTTTCTGGATGTCCTGGACCGGACCACACCAGGCGTGGTCAACCACGATGCCGTCGAGTCCAGGGACGCCTGGTTCACATGGTCCGACGCGGCGCCGCAGACGAGCACCCTCCGGCTGGCACAGACGGTGCGGTACCACACGCTGCCGAAGTCGGCGCCCGGTCCCACCAACCTGATCAGGGCTTCGCTAACCGATCAGTACGGCAACCCCGTTCCTGACGCCCGGATCGAATTCACATCCGACGATCCGGACGGAATAGGGAGTACGGCGGTGTCCAGACCGACCGATCAGAGGGGTATCGCGACTCTGCGCTACCTGTGGAGCAGCTCGGATGCGGCCGCCGAACGCATTACGGCCCGGCTGGCCGGCTCGGACCTGGCGCCCGTTTCCGTCCGGCACTTCTGGGCGAGGCCGGAGCGCAACGATGCGTCCGGCTTGGGCGTTGTCATCCGCGTCGCCGACACCCTCCGCAATCGGATAGTGGTGGCTGATCCGACGCCCAGGACCATCAGCTATACGGGTAAGGACAGGTTCCTGCTCGAGGGTCGGTCGGTAACGCAGGCGGTATTCGAGGAGGCTCTAGATGCCGGCCTCTACGGACGGATCACCTACACCCACTACTCCCCCGATCCCGAGCGCGTGAGCACCTTCGATCTCACCAGCAGCACCTCCGGCACGAGTTAGACCTCGAAGCCGTCCGGCGGCCGC
Source organism: Acidimicrobiia bacterium (assembly GCA_011523635.1). GTDB lineage: Bacteria > Actinomycetota > Acidimicrobiia > Spongiisociales > Spongiisociaceae > Spongiisocius. Next base: position 50,748 of record WTGI01000026.1, on the reverse strand, counting down.
CAACCTCGGGCTCAGGCGTCACATTTGACGTTCTCAGCCTCAAGAGTCCCCGAGAGGTCGGGGTCAGGTGCGTGACATGTCGTGGGCTGTCCGCCGGGAGGAGCGGCCAGGTGGATCACGCATGGAGCCGCCGGCCGTCGTTCCGATGGTCCCGCACCGATCTTCGGACCCGGAACCGGTAACCTGACCAGGTGTCCATGTCCCAAGCTCCTGCGGCCCCACTCGAGACCGAACCTGACTGGCACGCCGTCCTGACGGTTAGGAGAAGACTGGGCGGGAGGTGGTCCCTAGCGCTGGTCGGAGCGCTCCTGATCCTTCATGGCGGCGGTCTGCTGTTCGGATGGGCGCCCACGCGCACGATCCTCGGTCTGATCTACCCGAACGAGGACGACCTTCCCGGGATCGAGACGCGGGACATGGGATGGGCGGCGATGTTCCTGATCGTGGGTGTAATCCTGGTCGTATGGACGTTCGTCCGGCTCGTCAGCCGGAGACCGGCTCTCCGGGCAGACCGGGACGGCTTGGCGCTGGCGGTAAGGGGACCCTTCCGGCGGGCGGTCACCATCCCGTGGAGTGACGTGGACAGCGTGTCGGCTACGACGGTATCGGACGATTACGGAGACGTCCCGGCCTTGCTGATCCGCCTGGCGGACCCGGGCCGGATCGGACCCAACCCCTGGGGCGCTAGGTGGATCGAGCCCTCCACACTCTCCGTGAGCGCCCCGGACTGGAGACGGCATCCCCAGAGCGTTGCCGACCGGCTACTGGGGTTCGCAGCTACGGGCACCCGCCCGCCGCCGGACGAGACCGGCCCCGACCCGACGCCTCCGTCGGCGACTGCTGATCCGGTTGTCGACGGTCCCTCTGAGGACGGGTCGGCATGATCGATGTCGGTGCCCACGTGTCCGGTGAGGATCCGGTAGCCGAAGCCATATCACGTGGCGTGGATCTGGTGCAGATCTTCCTCGGCCCGCCTCAATCGTGGAAGAAGCCCGCACCGCGGCTCGACGCTCGGGAGTTGAAGGACTCACCGGTGGACATCTACGTCCACGCCCCCTACCGGCTCAACCTGGCCAGCCCTAACAACCGGATCCGCATCCCGAGCCGCAAGACTCTGGCCAACATCGTCGATGCCGCCGAGCAGATCGGCGCGGCCGGCGTCGTGGTGCACGGTGGCCACGTAACCGGTGGTGAGCCGGTTGAGGACGGGTTTCCACGCTGGCGCAAGGCTCTGCAGAGCTTGGAGACCGACCTTCCCATCATCATCGAGAACACCGCCTCGGGCGACAACGCCCAGGCCCGCCGTATCGATGACCTGGCCCGGCTGTGGGAGGTCATCGGTGATCTCGAACCCCGGTTCTGCCTGGATACCTGCCATGTCTGGGCTGGGGGAGAGCCCCTGGAAGGCGTGGTGGAGCGGGTCCTCGATGCGACCGGCCGGATCGACCTGGTCCACCTGAACGACTCGCGGGACGGGTTCGACTCCCGGCGGGACCGCCACGCCAACCTGGGCAAGGGGCACATCCCCGGAGACCTGCTTACCGAGATCGTGCACCAGGCCGGGGCGCCCACCATCATCGAAACCCCGGGCGGTATCGCTGAGCACAACGCCGACCTGGACTGGATCAGGAACCGGCTGGCGCCCGCTCCGAGCCCGGTATAGCCGGTATCGCGCCTACCCGCTGTCCCGGTACACGGCGGCGATGTCTTCGCCGCACTCCGCCTCGATCCGGTCCATGACGGCGCCGTGGCGAGTCGCATCAACCAGGATCCCACTCACCTCATCGGCCGTCATGCCCTCGACCCTCACCTGCCGGCAGACTTCCCAGGCCAGGTAGTCGAGGTCGTCCGGAAGTTGATCCGTCCCGCAGGAGGCGCCGACGAGCACCGCCGCTACCAGGAACAGCGACCAGCGCCGTATGCCGGTCTTCGTGCGGTCGGGGACTTGATTCCATCGCATCGCAATCCGGCTCACGCTAGTGGTGACGCTTCCGGTTGACCCGTTTTGGGGACGGCGCCGGTACGAGCCGACCTATGTCTGCGCGCCAGAACCGTCGCTCGGCGGCATGTCTTCGACCGCTAGGACCAACCCTTCCGCGCCGGCAGTGACCGTCACGGTGTCGCCGGGGCGGAACCGGCCTTCTAGCAGGCCCAGGGCTAGCGGGTCGACCAGGGCTGTCTGGAGTAGGCGCTTGAGTGGCCGGGCGCCGTAGGCGGGGTCGTAGCCCTCAGCGGCCAGCCATCCAGCCGCCTCGTCGGACAGGCTCACGGTGATGTCCCGGGCCTCGATGCGCTCGGCGAGCCGGGCGAACTGGAGATCCACGATCCGGCGGAGATCCTCCGCCGACAGCCGGGAGAACACCACGATGTCGTCGATCCGGTTGAGGAACTCGGGACGGAAGTGGCCCCGTACCCGTTCCATGACCCGGCTGCGCACCGCCTCCGCTGGAAGGTCGGGGGTGATCAGCTCCGAGCCCAGGTTGGAGGTCATGATAAGCACCGCGTTGGTGAAGTCCACCGTCCGGCCCTGACCGTCGGTGAGCCGCCCGTCGTCGAGCACCTGGAGGAGCGCACCGAACACTTCGGAATGGGCCTTCTCAACCTCGTCCAGCAGGACCACCGAGTAGGGGCGTCGCCGGACCGCCTCGGTCAGCTGACCGCCCTCCTCGTAGCCCACGTAGCCGGGCGGCGCGCCGACCAGCCGGCTGACCGAGTGCTTCTCCATGTACTCGGACATGTCGATCCGCACCATGGCCCGCTCGTCGTCGAACATGAACGCGGCCAGGGTCTTGGCCAGCTCGGTCTTGCCGACCCCGGACGGACCGAGGAAGAGGAAAGATCCGATCGGACGGTTGGGATCGGCCAGGCCGGAGCGGCTCCGGCGGATGGCGCCTGCCACCGCCGAGACCCCGGCATCCTGGCCGATCACCCGCTCGTGGAGGTGATCCTCGAGGTGGACCAGCCTGGCCATCTCGCTCTCCATGAGGCGCGAGACGGGAATCCCGGTCCAGCGGCTCACCACCGCCGCAATGTCCTCCTCGGTGACCTCCTCGCTGAGCATGGACATGTCGGCCTGCAGACCGGCCAGGGCCTCCTCGCGGGTTGCCAGTTCCCGAGCCAGGCGGGGGAGCTCCCCGTACTGCAGCTCTGCGGCCCGCTGCAGGTCCCCGGCCCGGGTGGCCCGGTACGACTCCATGCGGGCATCCTCGATCTGCTGCTTGACCGACCTGATCGCCTCGATCTCGTCCTTCTCGTGCTGCCAATGGGTGGTCAGGCGGTCCAGCTCCTCGGTGATCTCGGCCATCTCCTGCCTGACAGCCCCCATCCGGGCCTTCGAACCGGCGTCGGACTCCTTGCCCAGCGCGCTTGCCTCGATCTCGAGTTGGCGGAGGCGGCGGGTCAGGGTGTCGATCTCCTCGGGCATGGAGTCGATCTCGATGCGGAGCCGGGAGGCGGCTTCGTCCATCAGGTCGATGGCCTTGTCGGGCAGGTGCCGGGAGGTGATGTAGCGGTCCGACAGCACCGCCGCCGCGATCAGGGCGCCGTCGGTGATTCGGACCCCGTGATGGACCTCGTAGCGTTCCTTCAGACCCCGCAGGATCCCCACCGTCTCGTCGGTGCTGGGAGGCGCCACCATTACCGGCTGGAAGCGCCGTTCCAGGGCGGCGTCCTTCTCCACATGCTTGCGGTACTCGTCCAGCGTGGTGGCGCCGATCATGCGGAGCTCACCCCGGGCGAGCAGCGGCTTGAGCATGTTGGAGGCATCCATCGCCCCCTCGGCGGCGCCGGCGCCCACAAGGGTGTGCATCTCGTCGATGAAGGTGATGATCCGGCCCTCGGCGGCCTTGATCTCGTCGAGCGTGGCCTTGAGGCGCTCCTCGAACTCCCCTCGGTATTTAGCGCCCGCCACCATGGCGCCCAGATCGAGCGCCACGATCCGCTTGTTCTTCAGACCCTCGGGGACGTCGCGGTCGAGGATGCGCAGGGCCAGGCCTTCGGCGATGGCGGTCTTGCCCACGCCGGGCTCTCCTATGAGAACCGGGTTGTTCTTGGTGCGCCGGCTCAGCACCTGGATGATCCGGCGGATCTCGTCGTCCCGTCCGATGACCGGATCGAGCCGGCCCGCCCCGGCCTCGGCGACCAGGTCGCGCCCGTACCGCTCCAGGGCGGCCATCGTGTCCTCGGGGTTGTCGGAGGTGATCCGCCGGGCGCCGCGCACCTCCGTCAGCACGTCGGAGATGGCTTGCCGGGTGACACCGGAGTCCCGCAGGAGGTTTCCGGCCCGGGTGTCGGACGCAGCCAGGGCCGCCAGCAGGTGTTCGACGGAGGTGTAGCTGTCGCCGGCTTCAGCCATCCCGGTCTGGGCCTCCTCCAGGATGCGGATGGTGGCCCGGGCGTAGCCGGTCTCGGCGCCGCCGTAAACCTGCGGGAGGGAGTCCACAAGAGCCTCGGCGCCCTGCCGGAGCAGGGCCGGCGCCACATCGAGACGGGCCAGCAGGGGAAGCGTGACGGTGTCCGGCTGCCCGAGGAGCGCCACGAGCAGGTGGGTGGGCTCGACCGCTTGATGATGGCGAGCGGTGGCGTCGTCGCGGGCAGCCACCAGGGCCGCCTGTGCCTTCTGGGTGAACCGTCCTGCGTCCATCGTTGTTCCGCCTCTCCGGGGCCGGACTACCTTCCACTTGTTTCAACGCCGCTTGCGCGTGGATTATGCCCAGAAAATCTAAGCGTAAATATATCAAGTCTGACCTGAGACAAAGCCGGGGGCTCGCTGCGAACGTAAGGAACCGGGCCGGATGGCTCCCTCGGTAACCTGCCGTGAGAACCGGTGGCGCGTTCTGTCCAGAACGATCCGGGACTCGACCACGGAGAGCTAGACCCGATGGCTTTGACCAGCCTTGCTGATGGCTTGTTGTTCGGAGAGCGCTACGGATCGGGACCGATCCGGGTGGTGGCCCTCCATGGCTGGGGTCGAGACCGGCGCGACTTCCGGCGCGTTCTGGAGGACCTCGATGCGGTGGCGGTCGACCTGCCCGGGTTCGGCGCCACGCCTCCGCCTGCCGCGGCCACCGGCGCGGCCGGATACGCCCGGATGGTGGCCGCCTGGCTGGAGCAGCTCTCCGGGCCCCAGATCCTCGTGGGGCATTCGTTCGGGGGCCGGGTGGCCGTGGTGCTGGCCGCGACCCGGCCCGAGTTGGTGGCCGGCCTGGTCCTGGTGGGGGTGCCCCTGCTCCACCGGCTGGACAGAGCCGCTCGCCGGCCTTCGGTCGCATACCGTCTGGTGCGTATGGCCAACAGGGCCGGTCTGGTCAGCGATGAACGTCTCGAACGGGAGAAGCGCCGCCGCGGATCGGCCGACTACCGGGCGGCGACCGGGGTGATGCGCGACACCCTGGTGAGGGTGGTGAACGAGAGCTACGAGGACCGCCTGCCCGAGGTGACCTGTCCGGTGAGGCTGGTGTGGGGATCGGCCGATTCGGAGGTCCCGCCCGAGGTGGCGCACCGCGCCGGAGCGCTCCTCCAGCACGCGGACATGGAAGTGGTGGATGGTTGTGGCCACGACCTTCCCGGAGAGGCCCCGGAGCGGATCCGGGCGGCCATCGAGACCCTGATATGACCTGGCTGTTACCGGTGCTGAGCCTGGCGGCCATCGCCCTCGCCGCCATCAAATGGCTCCGGGTGGCCCAGCGGGAGCACTACCTGGCCGGCTCGATCGTTTTCATGCGCCGGGTGTGGATCGCCGGCCGGCCCGTGAACGTCCTAGAGGAGGTGATGCTGGCCGGCGCCCTGGCCGGCTATGCCCTGGCGCCCGATTCGCTCTGGCCCCTGCTGGGCGGCGCCGGGATGGTGGTCTTCCCGATCGGTCTCGGTTACCGCGGCCGGACGTCACCGCTCAACTGGACCGCCCGGCTCAGGCGCACCGCCCTGGTGGGGGTGGTTCTCCTTTGTCTGGCAACCGTCCTGCTCGGCTGGATGATCACCCTCGTCCTGGGCGGGGGATGGCCCGGGGCCCTCTCCATTGCCGCCGTGGTCTCGTGGTACGCCATCCCGGATCTGGTGCTGTGGGTGGCTGCCCCGATCGAGCGGCGCCTATCGCAGAAGTTCGTGGTCCGGGCGAGCGGCACGCTCGACCGGGTGGCTCCGGTGGTGGTGGGCATCACCGGAAGCTACGGCAAGACCAGCACCAAGTGGTACGTCCGGGACCTGGTGTCCGGCACCAGGCGGGTGGTGGCCAGCCCGGCCAGCTTCAACAATCGCCTCGGCCTCGCCCGGGCGATCAACGAGACCCTGACCGATGACGCCGAGGTGTTCGTGGCGGAGATGGGCGCCTACCAGCCCGGAGAGATCGCGGACACCTGCTCCTGGATCCCCCCGAGCATCGCCGTCCTGACCGCCATAGGGCCGGTACACCTGCAAAGGTTCAAGTCGGAGGAGCGCATCATCGAGGCCAAGTCCGAGATCTTCGGGCGGGCCCGGGTGGCGATCATCAACGTGGACCATCCGGCGCTGGCGGAACTGGCCGGGCGCATGGGGGACCGGAAGGTGTGGCGATGCGGAACCTCGGAGGGTGCCACAAGCGTGCGGGTTCGCTGGGATGGCGACCTCCTGACGATCCTGGCGCACGGTCAGGCGCTCGGCGAGCCGATCCCGGCCGGCCCGTTCCCCGCCAACCTGGCCTGTGCGGTCGCGGTGGCCCTGGAGTTGGGGGTTCCTCCCGGCGCGGTGTCCGACCGGGCCCGCCGGCTCGCCCCCGCGGACCATCGCCAGGCGACCGGCCGGTCGGAGGCCGGGTTCGAGATCATCGACGACACCTTCAACTCCAATCCCGCCGGCGCCGCCCGAGCTCTCGATGTCTTGACGAGATCGGGAGAACCGACCGGCCGCCGGGCGGTGGTCACTCCCGGGATGGTGGAGCTCGGCCCCCGGCAGCATGACGCCAACCGTCAGTTTGCCGCGGCCGCCTCGGAGGTCGCCGATCATCTGGTGATAGTGGGCAGGGCCAACCGCAGGGCACTGCTCCTCGGCGCCCGGGAGGGCCCGGTCGAAGTGGTCCTGGTCGACAACCGCGAGCAAGCGGTGAGCTGGGTCCGGGAGCACCTGCGCCCCGGCGATGCCGTCCTGTACGAGAACGATCTGCCCGATCACTACCCGTGAGGGCTACTTCTGCCGGCATGTGAACGGTCCAGGCACGGCCAATTTTTTTCGCGTTCTCTCGATTAGGGGTTGACTTGTCATATCTCTCCTATAAGTTGTATATCGCTAAGCACCGACACTGACCGAGGCACGGAACCGATCGGAACGGTCAGACGAAGGGAACAGAGCTTTGACTCATGGAGCGAAGGCCGATCCGGCCGCCGGGCCGGGCATGGCCTGCCACGCTCCAACCGGAACGGTGGTGGTGGGGGCGGGCCCTGGGCCGGAGGCACGATTTTCGCGACTTTTGGTCGGATACCACTTGGTCGGACCCGTCCGGTGCGTACGCGAGCCGGTCGGATTTGATCCCACGGCGCGGGGACCTGACCGGGCTACCGGCCGAGGCGGAGCAGGGTCACATCTGGAGGCCGACGATCAGCTCCTGCTTGAGGTTGGACAGTTCCGGGCTCAAAGACACATGGTAGGTGTGGGGGTTGACCAGCCGCCGTACTCCGGGATCAAGGCGGGACAGATCCGCTGAGCGCCGTGCTCTTGCCGCTTGGAGATCGCCGGAGTCACCGGCAACCCGCCGGCCGGCGTCCAGCACTTTCACCCGGAGCGGTTCCACCTGGGACACCTGGCGGGCGGTCAGGGTCCTGCCCACCTCGGGATGGTTGGGGTGGACCAGGTGGATAGGACGGACGCTCGGGTCGAATCCGTCGAGGGTGATCAGGTCGGCCGTGGCCGTTCCCCGATGGTCATAGATCCTCCACAGCCGCTTGCGGCCCGGCTCCAGCACCTTGGCGGGCGTCTCGGAGATCTTGATCGCCGCGGTCCACTCGCCGCCCGAGTCCTCGACCGCCACGAGCTTGAACACACCGCTGGGGCTCGGGCAGCCGTCCGAGGTGACCAGGCGGGTTCCCACTCCGTAGACGAGGCGGTCCAGCAGGCTCCCGGCATCCACCCCGTAGTCGCCGGCCTCCTCCAGGATCTGGTTGCGTACCTGCCAGATCGTGAGCTCGTCCAGATCGGAGGAGAGCACGATCGCCACGTCATCGAAGCCCGCCCGGTCGAGCATGGCTGCGGCCCGGACCGCCAGGTAGGCCAGGTCTCCGGAGTCGAGCCGGATCCCTACCGGTCGATGGCCCTTCCGCCTCAGTTCCTCGAACACGGTGATGGCGTTGGGAAGGCCCGACTCGAGAGTGTTGATCGTGTCGACCAGCAGCAAGCAGTCGTCCGGGTAGAGGTCGGCGTAGGACCTGAAAGCCTCGAGTTCGCTTCCCGATTCGGCGATGAACACCTGGACCAGCGAGTGGGCGTGGGTGCCCCGAGGGACAAAGCCCAGCCGGTGGGAGGTGGCGAAGTTGGACGAACCCGCGGCGCCGCCGATGAGAGCCGCCCGGGTGGCCGAATCGGCCGCCGGACCGGGCGCCCGTCGCATCCCGAACTCCAGCACCGCCGTCCCTCCCGCCGCCTCCACCGCCCTGGAGGTCTTGGTGGCCACCAACGTGGCGTAATTGAGCCGGTTCAGCAGGGGCGTTTCTAGTAGCTGGGCCACGGCCAGCGGCGCCTCGACGGTCACGACCGGCGTCTTGGGATGCACCACCCGGCCTTCCGGAATCGCCCACATCGAGAGGGACGCGAACCCGTCAGATCCGGTCAGCCACTCGATGAAGGGCTCGCCGAAGAGGCGCTTGCCGGAACTGGTTCGCACGGTACGCAGGGCGTCCGCCTCGGCCGGTCCGAACCAGGTGTGCTCCATCCAATCGACCAGCGGTCCGAGGCCGGCGGTGATGCAGTATCCGGCCTGGTGGTCGCCGTAGTCGGGATAGTGACGGAAGTGGTAGTCGAACTGGGAGGCCCGGTCGGCCAGGCCATGGCTGTGGTAGAGCTGAGCCATGGTCAGCTGGTAATGATCGGTGGCCAGGATGCCCTCGGTGAGCACGCCGCCACGTTAACCGAGCAGGTACCCTGACGATGTGACCGTTTATGCACCGGACACCGCGCTGGTCGTGGTGGACGTCCAGAACGACTTCGCCGACCCGGGAGGAAGCCTGTACGTTCGGGGCGGGGACACGCAGGTTGTACCGGCGGTGAACCACCAGATCTCCCTGGCGTCGGCGGCGGGCGCATCCGTGTTCTACACCCAGGACTGGCACCCGGAGCGCACCCCGCACTTCGCCATCGACGGGGGCATCTGGCCGGTCCATTGCGTGGCCGGGACCGCCGGCGCCGACTTCCACCCCGACCTCCGCGTCGAAGGCCCCAGCGTGCGCAAGGGCACCGGAGGGGAGGACGGCTACTCGGGATTCACGATGCGGGATCCGGTGTCGGGCGAGGAGATCCCCACCGCGCTGGCCTCCATGATCCGGGAGGCGGGCTGCGGGCGGGTCGTGGTGGTGGGGCTGGCTCTCGACTACTGCGTGAAGGACACGGCCCTCGACTCGGCCAGGGAAGGGTTCGACACCACCGTGCTCCTCGCGGCCACCGCCGCGGTCAACCTGGACCCCGGTGACGGGGATGCCGCGGTCGAGCAGCTACGCCGGGCGGGCGTGACGGTCGGCTGAGCGACACTGCGGGCAAGTTCCGGCCCGCAGTCCTTCCCCATAGCGACGGCATAGCCGTCGAGGGCACGCTAGTACATGATGAGTCCGCCGCTCACGTTGATGGTGGCGCCGTTGACGAAGCTGGCGTGCCGGGAGGCCAGGAAGACCGCCACCGCCGCCACCTCCTCCGGACGGCGCATCCGGCCCAGAGGGCACTGAGCGGTCGTGGGTTCGGACAACTCGGGAGGGTTGTCCAGGTGTTGCATCGGGGTGTCGATCTGGCCCGGCGAGATGGTGTTGACCAGGATCCCGTGCGGACCGAACGAGCGGGCCACGGGTCATGGCGACGATCCCGGCCTTGCCGATTACGTAGGCGTCGCTTCCCAGGAACGGCCCGGTCAGCCAGGCCATCGAAGCAAAGTTGATGATGCGCCCGCCGCCGCCGGCCGCCACCATCGCGTTTCCCGCCTCGGCTCAGCAGAAAGGATGCCTTGACGTTGACGTCCATCTGCAGGTTCCATCCTCGTCGTCGACCTCGTAGAGACTGCGCCGGCGGAGCACCGCGGCCACTTTGGCCGGCGCCCACAGGTCGCCTAGCTGCTCCACCAGAGAGGTGACCAGCTGCGGTATGGCCGATGTGTCGGAGAGGTCGAAAACCACCGGCAGGTGACCGCCCCCAGGGAGTTCAGAGAGGGTTTGATCGGAGACCCGGCTCGTCGCGGTCGATGGCCGCCACCCGGGCGCCGGCCGCGGCCATGGAGATGGCGGTGGCGCGCCCGATACCGCCGGCTGCGCCGGTGACGATCACGGCGCGGCCCTCCAGCCCAGCGCCCAGGTGCCAGGAGCGGTCCGGCAGGTCCGGGCCGCCCGCGGTCGACGGCGTGGCGGTCATGGCCGGTCGCCGGCGGTATCCGAGGCCAGGCCGGGAATCTCCAGCAGCCGGGCCGGGTTCGCCACCATAAGGTTCTCCACCTCCCCATCGCCCCAGCCAGCGCTCCGGAGTAACGGGACGATGTGATCGAGGATGTGGGCGTATCCCCAGCCCCCGTAGGCGAGCAGGCGGGTCTTCACCCCGCCCATGTCCTGGGAGACGAACAGCTGGTCGGCGAAGCCTTGCTCGGCCAGGTCGGCAATCCGCGCCACCACGTCGAAGTCGCTGGGCGGGTACTTGCCCAGGCCGATCAGCGAGTGGTCGAAGCCCATCAGATCGAAGCCGAGGCTGGCTCCCCGATCCAGGAGGTCCAACAGGTAGGGCGGATGGCCGATCGCCGTGTTCATGTGGCCCAGGATCACCCGGCGGGCGTCGACCCCCTCGGACTCGAGGACTTCGAGCACGTATCCGCCCTCGAAGCCCCACGGGTGGACATGGATACTGATCGGCAGGCCCGTCTCGAGGTGGGCCCACGCCGCGGCCCGGACTACACGTTCCTCCTCCGGGTGCACCGGGTTGCCGGTTCCGATCTCCCCAATGATCCCGGGGCGGATACCGGTGTCGCCCACGCCGTGGCGCCACTCGTCGATCAGCTCGCCGGCTATGGCTTCCGTGGTCCGCGCGGCGGTGCCGGGTGGGTGGCTTCCGGCCAGGTAGTAGCCGCCTCCCATGATGACCTGGACGCCGCTCCGCTCCGCTATCCGCTGCAGGATGCCGGGATCCCGTGACAGGTGGCTGGGGGTCACGTCCACGATGGTGCGACCTCCCGCGGCGAGGAACGGCTCCAACTCGGCCACGACCTGATCGGAGTCCGTCTGGTGGTAGTTGTCGGGGAACCCGCCCGGGTTCCACCGGGCCTCGGCGGCGGTCTCGAGGGTCAGCGGCGCCTCCGACACCACCGGGTAGCCATGGATGCGGAGGATCGGACGGCAATCCATGTGGAGGTGTTCGTGGATCTGGGTGGGACCCAGCTCGGAGACCGGAACGGGCCCCCGCACCGTCATCGCCCGAGCGCGCTCGTCCGGCCCCGGAATGGCGCTCACCAACCCGATCCGAAGCCGATGACCGAGCGGACCACCTGCCCGGTCCGGAGATCGTCCAGAGCGTCGTTCACCTGATCGAGCGGCCGCCGGTTCTGGACCAGGTGGTCGGTGGTGATGGCGCCCTGGCGGTGGAGGTCCAGTACCTCCCGGATGTCCCGCGGGGTGAAGCCACGGGAGCCCGCGAGGGCGGCTTCCCTCCAGATCAGGTCCATGGCATTCACCGGGAAGGTGTCCAGCGTGGCGCCGACCGCGATCACCCGGCATCCGATGCCGGCAGACTCGATCGCTTGGGAGAAGACCTCTGCCGACCCGACCGTCTGGATGATGACGTCGGGCCCTCCCGGACCGGCCGCCTCCCGGACCCGCTCGGCGATGCCGGGGCCGGTCCTGATAGCGACCTCGGCCCCCATGCTCATGGCCAGTTCGAGGCTGGTGTCGGAGCGGCTCACCGCGATCACGCGGCAGCCCAGGTAGTTGGCCAACTGGACGGCGTTGGCTCCGATCCCCCCGATGCCGAACACCACCACCGTCTCGCCGGGCAGGGCGCCGGCTCGCCGCACGAGAGCGTGGTAGGGCGTGGCCACCGCGTCGGTGAGTACCGCGACGGCGGCCGGGTCGTCGCGTTCGCTCACCGGAATGACCGACCGGGCGGGGATGACCACCCGCTCGGCGAAGGCGCCGTTGAACTCCACGCCCATGCGGCGCACCCCCAGGCACATGTTGACCCGCCCGGATACGCATATCCGGCACGTCCCGCAGTAGTCGATGTAGTAAAGAGCCACCGGCTGGCCGGTGTTGACCGTGTCGACCCCGGGCCCCAGGGACGACACCACCCCGGCCGCCTCGTGCCCGGGGATGACCGGCAAGGTCGAATCGAAGCCGCCCTTCTGGAGGAACAGGTCGCTGCCGCAGACACCGCACGCCCGGATGTCGACCACGACCTGTCCCGGACCCGGGACCGGATCGGGCATCTCGGTCAGTTCGAGCGGCCCACCGTATTTCCTGAGGACCGCGGCGCGCACCGGCTATCCCGTACCGGGCAGTCCCAGCGAGCCGGCGTCCGGCATGGGCGGAGCATCGAAGTTCGACGAGCCGAAGACCTCCGGCTTCTTGCGGCCCACCCTGGTGTAGTACTCCTCCGGGGTCTGGGTGGGATCCTTGAACATCTCCCACTGGCACTTCTGCCGCACATCGGGATCGGGATCGGTGTCCGGGTAGATGGGCGGATCCACGGTGCGGACCGGGTAGCCGAACCGGTCCATCGGCATCTCCTCCATCAGGATGATGCAGTGCGCGCAGTAGAGGCAGACCCCCTTCTGGTAGTGATTCCAGGAGGCCTCCTCCTGGCTGACGCCCCAGTTGTACGGGGGCTCCATCCGGGCGGGGGTCCCCTCGATCCAGTCTCCCCGGATGGTGCGCTGGCCGGATGCGCAGGGGTCGAACCGCAGGATGAAGCGATCGTCTGTCTCGATCAGCTCGAAGTCGCCGGTGCGTTCCGGCCCCACCAGGTGGCCCCGCATGGACTCGCACGCCACGTTCATCAGCGTTTCGAGGGCTTCGTCCCAGGGATGCTTGTCGATGTCGAACTTCTCGTAGCGCCAGGCGAACAAGGGCTCCAGCACGACCTTGTACATATCCACGATGCCCTGGCCGCCGAAGCGTTCCTGTATCTCCGACATGAGGCCGTAGGTGTGGTCGACGTCCCTGTCGTGGGTTTGGCGCCAGGTCTCCTTCATGGCGTCCAGTGCGGCCAGTGCCTGGTCGGGCTCGGCCCGGAAGAGGTGGGAGAGCAGCTTTCTCTGTGCCCGCTTGAAACTGTCCCAGTGGCGGTGCGCGTTCCAGGGCGAGCCGTCGGGGAGGACGATCTTGGTAACGATGTCGGCGTTGATGGCGGCCACTTCTTCAGGAGACACGCCGTTGTTCTGCAGAAAGTTGCTCAGGTCGTTGATCCACTGGCGGTAGAGGATGAAGCAGACGCTGGCCTCGTCGATGAAGTAATCCGCCAGATCTGCCGCATGGTCCCAGCGTTCCTCGGCCACAGCCTCGCGGATCTTCCGGTAGGTGGAGATCTTCTGGTCTTCCCAACTGCCGAGGCGGATCCTTCTGCCGACCGCCTCGGAGAACTCGATACGGGTCTCGGTCATGCTTGCCTCCTTGCGATATCGCGTTGGGGAGCCATCGTCTTCCGCGGCCTTGGAATCACGCTACCGGCAGTCTACGGCCGTGGCCAAAGCGGTGCAGACCTGGCGCATCCGCTCGCCGCTGAGCCGGCCGAGCCGCGTGGTGAGATGGGATACCGAGACGTTGAAGGTCGAATCAAGCCGCACCACGCTCGGGAGCGGTACCGGGTCATCGCCCGGCTCGAGTGCCACCTCGGTGGCGAGGTTGCGGATCACCGTACTGCACGGCGCTCCGATCACGCGGTGCAATGCGGTTATGGCCGCGTCTCGCGACAGTATGACCACCGGCCGCCGGTGCTTGTCCGGAACCTCGCACCACCACACCTCGCCTCGCTGCGGTAGGCCTTTCATGTGGAGCCGACCGCGTCGAGGAAGGCGACCGGGTTGCCCCACTCATCCTCGGTCTCCAGTGGCAGGGCGTCGTAGATCCCGTACGACCGGTCGATCTCGGCGGCTTGCAGCTCCGCGCAGAGCGCGGCCAACGCCCGGTCGAGCAGGGAGGCGTTGTTCAGATCCGGCAAGGCGGCTCTGGCCTGTTCCAGCAGTCGGTCGCTTACGGTCGTGCTTACTCGAATCCGTGGCATGGCATAAAGATAGCACGAAAGTGGGATAACGAGTCCGACGGCTACGGACGTAGCCGGTTACGACCGTCGAAGTAGGGATCGGTCACGCCGGAGGCCTTCCGTGCCCTACCCTGTCCGCCATGCCACGGAGGACACCATGAGGGCCAGGGTCTCGGCTGCCGTGATACTTCCGTACTGGGAGTTCTGGGAGTCCAGTGCCGGGGGCGCATCCTTCCGCTCCGAACGGCGGGACCTGCTTGACGAGGTGGTCGAGCGGTTGCAGGGGGCGGGCGTCGATGTGGTGTGGTCGGGCTTGGTCGATTCACCGGAGGCCGGGGCGGCCGCAGCGGATGAGATCGGCGCCGCCGGGGCGCAGGTACTGGTGGTGGCGCAGTCGATGGCTGTTCCTCCCACCTATGCCATGGCCGCGCTCGATCGGTTGGGGGACCTGTCGGCGGTGGTGTGGGCGGTCCAGCGGTCCCGGAGGCTCGGGGCGGGGTTCGACCAGTCGGACATCACCACGATGGGCGCAACGGTGGGCACGCCCATGCTGACCAACCTGCTGGTCCGGTCGGGAAGGCCCTTCGAACTGGTGGTGGGCGGCATGAGCGAGGCGGCGGTCGTCGAGAAGCTGGTGAGAACGGTCGGCGCGGCTGGGGTGGCCCGCTCGCTGGCATCGGCGCGGATCGCCCGGGTGGGTAGGCCCATCGACGGATACGCCTGCGTTGATGTCTATGACGATGTTCTGAGGGCCGCCACCGGGATCGAGTTGGTCCCCGTCGATCCGGCCGAGATTCGGACCATTTACCAGGGCGTGTCCGATGTGGCGGAACTGGAGGCCGAGTTGGCGGGCCGGTACGAGGACGCGACCGAAGATCGGGAGGGCAGGACGCGCTCCTTGCGCCTGGCCGCAGCGGTAGAAGAGCTGGATCGGGCCCGCAACATCGACGCCGGGGCCATGAACTGCCACGTGGCGGAGATCAGGTTCGCCGACGAGCCGGGAGTCACTCCCTGCTTCGGCATCGGCCGGGAGACGACGCGGGGCGTGCCGTGGGCCTGCGCCGGCGACGTGCTCACCGCGGTGGCCATGCTGGTCGCCAAGCGGCTGGGCGGAGCGGCGCTCTACCACGAGATCGAGGCGATCGATTTCGAGACCGGTGAGGTCGCGATCGCAAACTCCGGGGAGCACGATCTCGGTTGGTGCGGTGACGGCACCCGTCCCCGGCTGCAGCCGAACCCCTGGTACCGGTCGGACCGTTTCACCGGCCTCAGTGCCTGGTTCGAACTGCCGCCCGGCCCGGCCACCCTGGTGGGATTCACCCCCCACTACGAAGAGCCGAGCGGGTTCCGGCTCATCGCCGCCGAGGGGGAGATCACCGGCAGGTCGTTTCCGGACAGTCCCACGGTGGGGGGCGCCTTCCGGTTCGCAGGCGGTGGGCCGGTAGCGGAGGCGTGGGGTCGCTGGGCGCTGGCCGGCGCCAACCATCACAGCGCGGCCGCTCCGGGGTTCCTGGCTGCTGAGGTGGGCGTGGTAGCCCGCTTCCTCGGGATCGGCTTCGCCCGGGTCTCTTAGACGACTGGTCCGGATACTCATCTCACGGGCCGAGGGCGACAGATCAGGCCCCGGATCGAGAGGAGCGAAGAGAACGCGAAAACCGGGTATTGAACCTTGGAATGATGTTGTGATATATTATCCTATATGGAAGCGCTGCTCTCGTCGGTCATAAGTGTTGTCGGGGTCCTGTTGGGACTCATGTTCCTCTGGTTGCGGTCCGACATCAAGGCGCTCCGGTCAGATATGAAGACGCTCCGGTCCGAGGTAGTCGCGACCCTCAAAGATCACGGCGAGAGGCTTGCCAGGCTCGAGGCCCTGCTCCAAAGAGGCCTCTAAACGGCTATCAGACGCTGGTGTCCCGCTGCCGGAAGCGGGCTATGGCCAGCCACGCCATAGCGACCGTCCCGGCCAGCAACAGGAAATAGGCCGGCTCGAACCCCTTGGCGAGGGGTGGATCGTCTCCGAAGTACCAGTAGAAGGGCGAGACCAACCGGATAGGTCGGAGGCCATCCGCCAGAGCGCCCAGGCCGTTCATCAGGAAGGTGGCCAGGGCTGCGATGCCGGCGATCCGGACGGCCGGCAGGGACGTGCCCTTGATCCCCCACAGCAGGAGCGCCAATCCGGCGAAGAAGAGGCCGAGTAGGTAGAGCCCGGCGCCCGCCGCCAGGATCGGTCCGATTCCGAGGCCGGTCTCCCACCGGCCGTCGGCCAGCAGGGCCACGACGGTGGGGATCAGTACCACCAGCCCGGCCGAGAGGGCGACAGCCGCCAGCTTGGAGGCGACGATCCGACTTCTGGAGGCAGGCTGGGCCAGCACCAGGTCGAGCACACCGGAGTCCTCCTGGCGGGCCAGAGCCATCGACACGCCCCGCACGCAGAAGAAGATCACCACGATCGGGCCGATCGACTGGTAGCTCCGGGATGAGACGAACCCGGCCGGGGTGACGATCGCCTCCGGGTTGGTCATGCCGAACATGACGAACACTTCCCGGGGCATGGAGGTGACCAGCGCCGCCAGAGCGTCGGCATCCTGCGCAAGCGCCGGCCACGCCGAGAACATGGCGAGCGACAGCAGGCCGAGGCCACCGCCCCACGCCCAGACCGACCGGCGCCTATCCCAGATGACCTTGCGGAACGGATCGGTGAGGAGCCACGCCGCTCGGGGTTTTCGAACCCGGGACCGTATTCGCCGTCGCACTTTGATCTCGGGAACCGCCGCCCTCTCGGTGGCGATGTCCCTCCGTTCGAACAGCAGCACCGCGACCACCAGCAGCACCACGGTGGTCATCAGCAGCCATAGGTGACCGGCGCCGAAACCTGCGATCAGCGGGTTGGGCTCCCGGTACCAGGTGAACGGGCTTAGCCCTCCTGCCCCCTCCAGCCAGGGGAGTAG
This sequence comes from Acidimicrobiia bacterium, assembly GCA_011523635.1. Taxonomy (GTDB): domain Bacteria; phylum Actinomycetota; class Acidimicrobiia; order Spongiisociales; family Spongiisociaceae; genus Spongiisocius. Next base: position 33,406 of record WTGI01000026.1, on the reverse strand, counting down.
GCCCGAGAAGCTGGTGACGAACCAGGCCAGAAGGGCCAGGGACCCGGCCATCCCGCCGGCCGTAATCGATCGACCCGTAAAGGCTCCTACCAGCAGGGCCGCTGCGCCGAAGGTCGTCCCCAGGAGCCAGAGCGACAGACCGGCCGCCACCACACCCGCCACGGGCAGGTCCAGTCCGAAGACGGGGTTCGCGAGCAGGAGCGCCGCGGTGATAACGGCCACCATCAGCAGAGTCGCCGCCGCCACGCCGCCTGCCTTCTCGAGGAAGACCCGGCGCCGTGATACCGGATTGGACAGCACCATGTCCATGAGCCCGTCCCGTTCTTCGGTGGACGTCTCGGCAACCATCGCGCTGATCACGAAGATGAGGATCAGGAGGGGTGCGAACAGCGCGAAGAACTCGGCGGACAGGAACCCTGCCGCGGTGAGGAACGTGGCCAGGTCGACACCGACGGCGGCGAACATTTCCTGCGGGACCTGCTCCATGATGTCGTTGAAGCCCTGGTTGTCCCGCAGGATCGGGAACAACGCGCCCAGCCAGACGACCAGCGCCACCAGGCCGAGGCTGTTACCGATCAGGGCCCGGCGCCGGTCCCGGAGGCTCTTGACCAGGATGGCGGTGGTCAACGCTCTCAGCCTCCCGGTCCGGATTCGGGATCCCCTGGCCCGTAGTAGGAGAGGAAGACGTCGTCGAGGTCGGCTTCTTCGGTGTGGATAGCGATCGCCCCGGTGTCCGCCGCGGCCCGGATCACCGCGTCCTGCGGTCCTGAAACACTCAACCGCAACAGCCTGCCGCCATCGTGGGCCTCGACCGACATGACTCCCCGGAGGCCGGTGAAGCCGGACGGGTCGGCCGGGCGGGCGAACTCGATCGACAGGTTGGACTGGATCCTGGTGCGGAACCCGTCGAGGGTGTCCACGGCGATCAGATGGCCCTCCCGGATGATGCCCACCCGGTCGGCCATCCGTTCCACCTCGGGCAGGTAATGCGAGGACAGAAACACGGTACGGCCCTCGGCCCGCACCTCGCCGAGAAGGGTGGCGAACTCCTGTTGCATGAGGGGATCGAGACCGCCGGTAGGTTCGTCAAGGACCAACAACTCCGGTTCGTGCATGAACGCGTTCACCAATCCCACCTTCTGGCGGTTGCCCTTCGAGTATTCCTTGATCCGCCGGTCCAGGTCGAGTTCGAACCGGTCGGCCAGCCGGGTCGTGGCAGCGGCCGTGTCCACACCCCGGAGCCGGCTGAAGTAGAGGAGGAACTCCCGTCCGGTCATCGACGGGTAGAGGGCCAGATCACCGGGCAGGTATCCGACGCGGCTGCGGATGGCCACCGAGTCGGCCGTCATGTCCAAGCCGAACACTGTTCCCGAACCCCTGGTCGGCTGCAGGAAGTTGAGGAGCAGGCGGATGGTGGTGGTCTTGCCCGCGCCGTTGGGGCCGATGAACCCGAACACCTCGGCCACCTCGACGGAGAGGTCCAGGTCCACGATGCCGGCGGTCTCACCGTAATACTTGGTGAGACCTCGGGTTTCGATCGCGTCCGGCATGTCCTACCTCCCATCTCGGGATGAATTGGCGGCGATGAAGGCCAGTACCCGCGCCCAGGCGTCGATCGAGTCTTCCGCGAACTCGGCGTAACGGCGGTCGAAGAACGAGTGTGGGGCGCCGGGGTATACCACGACCTCGTGGGGGACGCCGGCTCCTGCCAGCGCGTCTTCGAACCCCGTCACTTCTTGGAGCGGGATGCTGGGATCGTCTCCGCCCATCAGGGCGAGTATCGGGCAGGCCATGCCCGCCACCCGGTCTATGGCCCCGGCCGTCTCCTCCGGTCGGCGGGGTCTGCCGTAGAAGCCGATGGCGCCGGATAGGGCTAGGCCGTTGGCGGCCTGGTGCCAGGAAGCGGATCCGCCGAAGCAGAACCCCATGGTGAAGACGGCGCGGTCCGGGTCGGATGCCCGGAGATGGGAGACGGCTGCGGCCACGTCGTCCCGGATGCCGGCGAAGGTGGTGTCATGGACATGGGGCCAGAAGTCCCACTCGTGGGGTCGCTCGCCGAGCCCGGCGGTGCGTCCGAAGTAGTCGATGGCAACGGCGTCGTGGCCGGCGTGGGCCGCCAGGAGGGCCAGCTGCTTGTAGAAACGGAACAGGCCCCGCACGTCTGGCAGGACCACCACCGCGGCCGTCGACGGCGTGGCTCCGGTGGCCTCGAATGCGGACAAGCGGTTGCCGTCCCGAGCGGTCAGCACCAGATCACGACCATGTGCCTCCCGGTCGCCCCTGGGAATGGGAGGAGCGGAGTCCTGGTCGAAACACACGTCTGCCTCCTCAACCCTCTGGTTGGCCCCGACATTGTATAGGAGCGCCGGGAGCAAGCCGGCGGATGGCCCGTTCCTGGAGGTGTCAGTCGTCCACGGTTGTTGCCGTGCCGCTAGGAGGGTACTGAAAAATGTCCCGTTGACCCGTTAGCCGAGAACGAAACTCCAGGTAGAAGCGTCGCGGCCCAACCCATCCCCGTCTTTTGGAGCACCCTCCTACACGGCGGTATAGGTCATCCGCAGCATCCCGGCGGTCCGGCGCAGCACATCGCCCTGGTGGCCCGGCAGCACGGCGGCGTGGTGGGTGGCGCCCGCCTCGCACCATCGGGCGTAGGCCTCGGCCACCTGTCCAGAGTCGAACCGGAACATCCCGTTGGGGCCCTCCATGGCATGGTGCTTGGAGTCGAGGATCCGGCCCTCGGCGCCCACCAGGACCCATCCGTCGCGGTGATCGAGCGGGCTGAGGCTGATCAGCGTGGCCGGACCTTCCGGGAGCTCGAACGCCACCGCGGTCCCCGGTCCGTGATCGCCCATGTAATGATCCTCGGGAAGCAGGGTCACGCCGGACGGCGCCGCCCGGATGGTGATGTCGCCCTCTCCGCCGTTGGCCACCAGTATCCAGTTCCCCGGGAAGTCGACCTGGTACAGCTCGCAGTAGAGGGCCGAACCGGCCAGGCGCTTCCCGATGGCCAGGGCGATCGCGGTGGGTATGTCCCCCGTACAGGCGAAGGGCAGCCCGGCCTCGGCGCAAAGGGCCACTCCCAGGCAGGCGGTCACGCCCACCTCCGGGTTCCAGCGGAGAGCGTCGCTGTGGCAGTTGACCGCCCCGGCGTTGGCATCGTTCTGGTGGCACAGATCCTTCATAGCCAGAGCGAGCCGGGCGGAGCGGGCAAGGACCTGATCGTCAACCCGGCCGGCATCGAACCGGTCCCGAAGCTCGCTGACCAGAGCGGATACCTCGCCGTCGCCCACCGCCCCGAACGCCGCGGCGATCCCCGGCGGGTCGACGTCGATGACCTCGACCCCAAGACCGATCAGTTGCTCGCCGGTGACCTCGACGTCCATGTAGCCGGGGATGGGCTTGCCGATCGTGACCAGGCGGGACTTGGTGACCGTGGCGGCAGCATCCGCCGCCCGCAGCGTCTCGCCGAGGACGGTGTCGAGATCGTCCCCGATCACCGAGGAGACCAACGTGGTGAACTGCCGGCCCATCCGGACCAGCACGTTCGTGAACATGACCAGGCCGACTGTCAGGCTCCTGCGGGTGGCCTCCTCGGTGGCGTAGTCGTCCGGCACCTCGATGAGTTCCTGCGCCCCGACCGCCACCACCGGCACCCGGGGGAGATTCCGGATCGCTTCCCATCCGTAGCTGGGCGGGGCTGCCATGGTGGGTGCGAAGACGATCACGTCGACGTCAGAGCGCGTGAATAGCAGGCCGGCCTCCCGTCCCGCCTCGTCATTGTCTACCACCCCCGGGTAGACGACCGATCCGAACTGCTCGAGCCGGGTCCGCAAGGCGTCGGCGAATGCCGTGCGCTCCTGCCGGAACTCGGGCGGCATGGCCGCGTCGAACAGCCCGAAGTAGACGGCCAGCAATCCGATTCTGAGTGGGGGAGCGTTGTCACCGGGCATACCTGTCCTCGTCATGGCTCGGTCCGATTCTGACACACCGGCGGGCGCGTTCGGCGGCGAGCAGCCCGTGATAAGGTATCGAGAGTCGGATTCCAGGTGCCGAAGCGAGCCGCCGGCCCCGGCGCCGCGATGGTGGAACCTGCAAGGGAGAAGTGATGACCCCACTCCCATCCGTTCGATCGCGCGGTAGATAGCAGGGTTTATGTCGCTGGACGCGATCCTGGTGCTCGCCATCCTCGTCGGGACCGTCGCCCTTTTCGTTGCCGAGAAGTACCCGCTGGACATGGTGGCATTGCTCGGCCTGGGGGCCCTCCTGGGTCTGGGCTTGGTCACGCCGCAGGAGGGGTTCTCCGGATTCAGCAATCCGGCGACCCTCACGGTGGCTGCCATGTTCATCCTCAGCGCGGGTCTCCAGAAGACCGGCGCCACGGCTGCGGTAGGCCGGCTCATGGTGCGCTTCGGCAAGGACCACTACACCGCGCTCGTGGTAGTGATGAGCACGATCACCGTGATGTCGGCTTTCGTCAACAACACGGCCGCGGTGGCCGTGTTCATCCCGCTGGTCACGATCCTCGCCAACCGGCGCCGGATCTCCGCCTCCAAGCTGCTCATCCCGCTCTCCTACGCCTCGCAGTTCGGGGGCGTCTGCACGCTGATCGGTACTTCCACCAACCTGCTGGTCAGCTCCATATCCGAGCAGGCCGGGTACGGGTCGTTCAGCATGTTCGAGTTCAGCCGGATGGGCCTGATCCTTTTCGCGGCCGGAGTCACCTTCTTCCTGCTGTTCGGGCGCTGGCTGCTGCCCGACCGCCAGGTGAGCGAACTCGCCAGCACCTACAACCTGGGCGAGTACGTCACCGAGATGCGGGTGCGGAAGAACTCGCCGCTGGTCGGCCAGACCGTCCGCGGCAGCCGCCTCGGCGAGGAACACGACGTTACGGTCCTACGAGTTCTGCACATAGGGGATGCCGGATGGGCGCCGCTCAGGCAGGTTCTCGAACCGGACCAGGTGCTCCTCGTGCGCGGCGAGATCAACGAGTTGATCCGCCTGCGCGATTCAATGGGCCTGGAACTGAATGTCGACTTCGAACTGCGCGACGAGACGCTGCAGACCGAGGACCTGCGCCTGGTGCAGGCTCTGGTCGCTCCGGGGTCCGAGTTGATCGGCCATACCCTCAAGGAACTGGACTTCCGGAACCGCTACAAGGCGCTGGTGCTGGCGATGCAGCGCAGGGGCGAGACGATTCACGACCAGCTCAGTTCGGTCAGCCTCAGCCTCGGTGACGTGATCCTGATCCAGGCACACGAGGCGGAGATCAGAGCGCTGCGACGCAACAGCGACTTCATCGTGCTCGACGAGGTCCCCGGGACAGTGCTGCGGCACCGGGCCCCCTTGGTGATAGCCATCCTCGTCGCTGTCGTCGGCCTGGCGGCCTTCGACGTCTTCCCCATTCTCGTGACCGCCTTGCTCGGTTGCCTGGCCATGTTGCTGACCCGTGTTCTGAGGCTGGACGAGGCCTACCAGGCCATCAACTGGCAGGTCATCTTCCTCCTCGCCGGAATCCTCCCGCTGGGAATAGCCATGCAGACCAGCGGCGCGGCCGGGTCAATAGCTGAGCGGGCCGTGGGGGTGGTAGGCGACATGGGGCCGGTGGCCGTGCTCGCGGTTATCTACCTGATGACCTCGGTGATGACCGACACGATGACCAACGCGGCGGCGGCGGTGCTCCTGGCGCCCATCGCGATCTCCACTGCGGAGCAGATGGGAGTTGACCCGCGGCCCTTCCTGATGGCGATCACCTTCGCCGCCTCGACCGGTTTCTCCACACCGGTGGGCTACCAGACCAACACGATGGTCTACAACGCGGGTGGCTACAAGTACACGGACTTCCTGCGTACCGGCGTGCCCTTGAGCATCACCTTCTGGATCCTGTCGGTGATCTTCATCCCCCGTCTCTGGTCGTTCTGATCGGACGGGTGAGCCGGAGCGCCGGAAACACCGGAGGCAGAACGATGGAGTACTTCGCAGCGCCTGATGACCCGGCTAGTCCCGCGGGAGTTGGCTCGTGACCTGGGAGATCGGACTTTTGATCCTGCTGCTGGTGGTGATGGCCTACCTGTTCCTGACCGCCAAGCTACCGGTGGATCTGACCGCCTTCCTGGGGCTGGCGGTGCTGATCGTCGGAGGCTACGTCGGGCCCACGGAAGCCTTCAGCGGTTTCGCCTCGCCGGCGGTGATCACCATGCTGGCCATCTTCATCATCAGTGCCGCCCTGCTCTACACGGGCATAGCCGACATCGTGGCGTCCAAGGTCTACACCCTGGTAGGCAGCAGGGAGGTCCCGCTGATCATCACCCTCATGCTGGTGTCGGGCATCCTCTCAGCGTTCATGAACAACATCGCCGCCACCGCGGTCCTGATGCCGGCAGTGGCGGGAATCGCCCGGAGGGCGGGGCTACCGGCCTCCCGCCTGATGATGCCCCTCGCGTTCGGGTCGATCCTCGGTGGTACCACAACGATGGTGGGCACCCCGCCCAACATCGTTGCCGCCAGCATCATCGCCGAGCGGGGCATGACCCCGTTCGGTCTGTTCGACTTCACTCCGATCGGGTTGGTGCTCCTCGCCGCCGGGATACTGTTCATGATCACGGTCGGTCGGCGGCTTCTGCCCAGCCATCAAGTGGGTCACGCCGAGTCGGAAGCGGCGGAGCTGAGCAACATCTACCACCTCGAGGAGCGGCTGTTCACGATCCGGATTCCCCAGCCGTCCGCGATGGACGGCGTCACCCTGTCCGACGCCAACCTGTCGGGCGCCCTGGGCATCAAGGTCGTAGCCATACACCGGGGGGCCAAGCACCTGTCCCCGGCGGCCGACACCCTTCTGAGGGGCGGTGACGTTCTTCTCGTGGAAGGCAGGCTGTCGGACCTCGAAGACCTGTTGCGGGTCGGGGAAGTGGAGCTCCGGCCGACCTCGACCCGCCAACTCCCGAGGCCGATGCGAGGATTCACGGCCATCAGGTTCGAGGTTCCCGCCTCGTCTGACCTGGCCGGCAAGAGCCCGCGCGAGGCGCATTTCAGGGCACGTTACGAGACGGTGATCGTGGGGTTGGAGCGGGACGGGGAGGTCTTGCGGGAGAACCTGGCAACCAGGACGATCCAGGCCGGGGATCATGTAATCGCCATCGGGCGCCGTTCGCAGTTGCTGGAGATGCAACCCGACCCGAACTTCCTGGTGAAGGACCTGGGGTTGTCGGCGATGCGGTCCTTTGAGGGCCATCTCTCGGTGCTCCGGATCCCGGAGGGCTCTTCGCTGGCGGGATCGACGGTCGGGTCGAGCCGGCTGAGCGAACTGGTGGGCGTGACGGTCGGAGGGATCATTCGCGATGACGTCACCCGTCTCGACGTGCGTCCCGAAGATGTGCTCGAGGCGGGCGATGGTCTGCTGGTGGCGTGCGAACCGGCCCGGTTCGAGCGGTTGGTCCGGCTCGGTGACGTCGAGGTGGATTCCCGGGTGGGTGAGGGAGAACTCGATTCGGAGAACTTCGGCATCGTCGAGGTGTCGCTGGCGCCCCGCTCGGCGATCGAGGGCAAGACCTCGCGCGAGCTGCAGTTCCGGGATCGTTACGGCCTCCAGTTGCTGGCGGTCTGGAGGGACGGCCGCGCCATCTACGAGGACCTGGCCGATCTGGCCTTCCGTTTCGGTGATGGGCTACTGGTGCAGGGTCCCTGGGACCGGATCCGTCTGCTCGGTTCTGACCCCAACTTCGTAGTGCTCTCACCGGCGGGGATGCGGCCTCGCCGTCCCAAGAAGGCCCCGATAGCGCTGGGGGCGTTGTTGCTGATGGTCGCGATGGTGGTGCTGGGCATCCAGCCCATCCACGTGGCCGCCTTCATCGCCGCCAGCCTGGTGTTGCTGTTCGGCACCGTCACCATGGAGGAGGCATACCGGGCCATCGAGTGGCGCACCATCTTCCTGGTGGCGGCGGTACTCCCGGTTGGGATCGCCATGGAGAGCACGGGCGCAGCCTTGCTGCTGGTCAGCAGGGTCAGGGAATGGCTGGGACCGATGGGCCACCTCGTCATCCTCATCGCCCTTGTGGTCCTGGCCAGCCTCCTCAGCCAGGCACTCGACGGGGCTCCCGCGGTGGTCCTTCTGGCGCCGGTCGCCCTCGAAACGGCTGCTCAGCTGGGCATGAACCCGTACGCGGCCATGATGGGGGTGAGCCTGGCCGCGTCGGCCGCCTTCATGACTCCGTTCAGCCACAAGGCCAACCTCCTCGTCATGGGTGCGGGTGGTTACCGGGCCATCGACTATGCCCGGGTCGGTACCCCCCTGACCGTTGTCGTCCTGGGCATCGTGGTCGCCCTCGTACCGGTCTTCTTCCCCATCTGAGCCGGCGCCGTAGGCAACCGGTTGGTAGGCCCAGCGTTCGACACCGGTTTCCGCATCCCTTCAACAGCTGCTTCGGGCCGATGAGCACCGAACATCGCGGACCCCTCCTATTCTGAGAAGATGAGCGAGCCGGACAACGTGGTCGGTGACGGGGGTCAGTCGGCGAGGGTGATCCTGCGCGGATCGCTGCGCGAGGCGACGAACGCACCTCCCACCGTGTACCGGGCGGTGGGAGGACAGGCGTTCTTCGACGATCTCGTCGACCGCTTCTACGACGCCGTGGAGCGAGACCCGCTGCTCCGGCCCATGTATCCGCGGGACCTGCGCAGATCCAGGGCACGGCTGGCCGGGTTCCTGGCCCAGTACTGGGGTGGGCCGTCGCATTACAGCCAGGAGCGCGGCCATCCCCGCCTGCGGATGCGCCACATGCCCTTTGCCATCGGCCCGGCCGAGCGCGACGCGTGGATGGCTCACATGACGGCCTCTCTTGATGCGGCAACCCTCGCCGACGGCACGGGCCGTCCGCTTCCTGCCGAGATCCGGGCGGCCATGTTCGATCACTTCGACAACGCCGCCACGCACCTGATCAACCAGCCAGGCGCGACGTCCGGGCAGGACTGCTGAATGCTGTTGCCCGAGAACCGTTCCTTCGAGTTGTCCCGGCAGTTGCTCGAGGGCGCCATAGACGTCCACGTCCACGCCACGCCGCACCTGCCCAGCAGCCCGAGGCGGCTGGACCCCATCGAGGCGGCCATCGAGGCCCGGGACGCCGGTATGGGGGCCATCGTCCTCATGGATGTCTTCCAGATGACCAGCGGGATCGCCTGGATCGTGAACCGGGCCGTGCCCGATTTCAGGGTCTACGGTGGCCTGATCCTCAATACGGCGTACGGCGGCCTCAACCCTCGGGCCGTCAAGACGGCGATCGGGTACGGCGACGGCGCCAGGTTCATCAGCCTCGGTGCCCATTCCACCTACTACCAGGCCTCCAGGGAGGGCCGGATCGTGGACGGGAAGTTCACTCCCCTGAAGGACCTGTACCCGGAGTTCAGGCGGGAGGAGCTGGATCGGGCCATCCGCATCCCCGTGGAAGGGCCGGTCGGGCCTGAACTGGACACGATCCTGAGCGTTATCTCGGACCACCCCCGTGTCTTCCTGAACACGGGCCACGTCTCGCCCGAGGAGGCCATCCGCCTGGTCGAACTGGCCGGCGAGTACGGCATCGGCAACGTGCTGGTGGCCACCGCCGTCACCCAGGTCGCTTCGACTGACCAGCTCCGGTACATGGCCCGGAGGGGCGCCTTCATCGAGTACACCCTCGGCGCCTACACGCACACCACGTCGATCCCCAAGACTCATTACTACGTCGAGCTGGAGTACGCGGCGGACGAGGAGATGACGGGTGAGGCGAGCGGCGGCATCCGGAAGGCCGCCGAACAGATCCGGCAGGTGGGGACGGATCACTGCATCCTGGCGACAGACTTCGGCGGGTACACGTTGCCGGCGCCGGTCGAAGGCCTGCGCGAGTTCATCGCCTGCCTTCTGGACCTGGGCCTACCGGCCGACGACATCCGCAAGATGGTCAGGACCAACCCCGAGCAGCTCCTCGGTCTCAACCTGTAAGGAAGTCGGCGCCGGGACCGCCGGCGTCGCTCAGGTGCGGGCGGTACTGTGAACGCCAACGGTTGCCGGCAAGTGGGTGAGGGGCGTCGTGACCAAGCCTGTGGTGTGGTGCGTGGTTGCGGGGACCTTGTTGATGCTGCTTGTTGCCGTTCCGCTTGGCGCAACCGGAACAGGGCCCCAGGCTCACCCCGAAGCATTTTGTTTTCTGTCTGTCATGGCCAAGTCTTCGTTTGAGCCAAGCGAACCCATCGGGCATGGTTGGGATGTCGGCAGCAACGAACCGGTCAGTGCAGTTGACACCGGTTTTCTCGTTCCGAGATCGCGCGAAGAGATTCCGGGTCACTTCTTCCGGGGTCGTAGAGACGTTTTGGTGTCGAGTGGTCCTGTAGATGCGGGTAGCCCGGCAGGACCTGGCCGTTGGGTACCGGTCAGCTGTGATGTGCTGTTCAATCGTTGCAGCAGCATGTTCGAGAGCGGTTTCGTAAACGAACTGACTGCTTCGTATCCGACCAGCCGTTTCACGGCTTCCGTGCACGACTACCGCACCGGATGCGTGTATAGCTTGAACCCTGAACTGCGGCTGACTGCCGCAAGTGTCATGAAAGCCCAGATCCTGGCGGGTCTCCTGTTGTTGACGCAGGAGACCGGACGGGAGTTGACCATCAGGGAACGGAACAACGTCAGGTTGATGATGCATCACAGCCATAATTTCCCGCCGGCGTCCGAGCTCTACATCGCTGTTGGCGGCGCCAACGGCATGGAGCAGTTGGATACCCGGTTCGGCTTGACCGACACCGTTCACTCTGATCGATACGGCGCCACGGTCACCACCGCAGCCGATCGCACCCGACTTGTCGGCCGAACATTGGTAGGCGGTGGGCCGCTGAACCGGTCTTCCAGGGAGACAGCGTGGGAGTGGATGTCCTCGGTCGGCATGATCCAAAGCTGGGGCGTTACCGCCGGCTTGCCTGCCAACCACAGGGCAGCACTGAAGAACGGCTTCTATCCGGTACGTGGTGGCGGGTCGTGGCGTGCAGGAACTACGGGAGTGGTGTACACGCCCACCGGCGGGGCGTACGCCTTGACTGTGTTAACCGATCTGAATCCCAACGAGGCATCAGGGATTGAACTTGTCGAAGCCATTGCCCGCCACATCAACGCCGCGTTGACGGTCGGGGAGGCCGCCGTCAGGCCGCTTGACGCCGTCACCTGCGTTTCGGCGTTCGGGGGTTGGTCCTGGAAGTTCGTGTCCGAGAGACTCGACTACGGCGACCCCGTCCGGTTGCGACAGTTGAACGGAGGGGAACCGGCGCCGTTAGCGGGGCAGCGTATCTGCAAACTGTAAGTCTGTGCGGAACCAGCAACAACAGGTCGTTCCCATTAGGGCCGATACCATTCCCCGGCTCCTCGCCGGATACCGCCATCCGGTCCAAAGGAGACAGTGGTTCTATGCTCTTGCTCGATGAGATCGGACGCCGTGACCGTGGACGAATACCTGGCGAGCCTTCCCCTGGACCGGCGGGAGGCGATTTCGACGGTGCGGGCGGTCATCCTCGACCACCTCCCGGACGGGTACGAGGAGGAGATGCGCTGGGGGATGATCTCCTACGAGGTGCCGCTCGCGATCCAGCCCGACACCTACAACGGGAAGCCGCTCATGTACGCGGCGCTTGCGTCGCAGAAGCGGCACATGGCCGTCTACCTGTCGGGCGTCTACGCCGATCCGGCCGCCCGCGAGGCCTTCGAGCAGGCGTACCGGGCTACGGGCAAGCGCATGGACATGGGCAAGAGCTGTGTCCGCTTCCGCCTCCTCGACGACCTACCTCTCGACGTCATAGGGGAGGCCGTCGCCCGCTACTCCGTCAACGACTTCGTAGACCTCTACCACCGGGGACGCCGCCGCTGAGTCCGGTGGCCGGCGGCCGGGAGATTAGAACGCTTCTGGACGGCCCCGTTTCGAAGGTCCCTGCTACGGTCAATTGGTCGCATTAGGCGGCCTAGCGAAGCCTTGCACCAGCGCTATGGGAGGTAGAAATGCTCGGAGGGACGTGGTACCGGTTCAGACCCGGGTTGGTGATCGTGTCGGTCTTCTTCCTACTCGCCGCGGCCTGCGGTGGCGACGAGGAGACCCCGGAACCGGTGGCAACCCAAGCCCCCGCCACTACCGAGGCGGCGGCGCCCGAGACGACTGCGGTGATGGCGGATGAGCCGATCAAGTTGGGTTATATCTCGGGTGGTGATGCGGATCCGTTCGTGTTCATCGTGACGGAGAGTATTCGTGATGCGGCTGCTGCGGCTGGTGTGGAGTTGTTCGAGTGTGATGCGAATTTCTCTACGGATACGGCTATCCAGTGTGCTCGGACTTTGGATGCTCAGGGGTTGGACGCGGTGATCAACTGGCAGTTCTTCCCTGATGCTGCTGAGGCGGTTTGCGAGGCGTATGGTGATCTGCCGACGGTGACGATGGATGTGCCTCAGGGTCCGTGTGAGCGGGTGTTTGTGGGGTCGAACGGTTACGAGGCCGGTTTGGTGGCCGGGGCCGGGTTGGGTGATTTCGCTCAGTCGGAGTTCGGTTGCGATTTCGATCTGTACGTGTCGATCGAGAACCTGTCGTCGCCTGATATCAATGCTCAGCGGGCCGGTGGTTCGCGTGAGGGCTTCGAGGGTGTCTGCGGGGCGGTTCCTGATTCGAAGTTCCGGGTTGTGGACAAGCGTCAGGGCGGCTCGGATGCGTTGGAGAACGTGCGGCGCCAGTTCACGGATATCTTGACGACGGTGCCTGACGCGACGGTGATTCTGGTGATGTCGAGTTTCGGTGATCCTGATGCGGCTTCTGCGTTCGCGGCGGCTGAGACTCAGGGCCGGGGTGAGCATGTGTTCATCGTTGGTCATGGGGCGGATGCTTCGGCGTGGCCGGACATTTTGAACAATCCGCAGTGGATCGGTGATGTGGCGTATTTCCCGGATCGGTACGGGAGCCTGGCGGTGCCGGCGGCTATAGCGTTGGCGAAGGGTGATGACCCGGGCCGTGAGATCTTCATCGACCACCAGTTCCTCGATGCTTCAAACCTGACCGACGCCTACCCCGAAGCAGCCGGTATGGCTGATGAGATGGCGATGACCACCGATGAGCCGATCAAGTTGGGTTATATCTCGGGTGGTGATGCGGATCCGTTCGTGTTCATCGTGACGGAGAGTATTCGTGATGCGGCTGCTGCGGCTGGTGTGGAGTTGTTCGAGTGTGATGCGAATTTCTCTACGGATACGGCTATCCAGTGTGCTCGGACTTTGGATGCTCAGGGGTTGGACGCGGTGATCAACTGGCAGTTCTTCCCTGATGCTGCTGAGGCGGTTTGCGAGGCGTATGGTGATCTGCCGACGGTGACGATGGATGTGCCTCAGGGTCCGTGTGAGCGGGTGTTTGTGGGGTCGAACGGTTACGAGGCCGGTTTGGTGGCCGGGGCCGGGTTGGGTGATTTCGCTCAGTCGGAGTTCGGTTGCGATTTCGATCTGTACGTGTCGATCGAGAACCTGTCGTCGCCTGATATCAATGCTCAGCGGGCCGGTGGTTCGCGTGAGGGCTTCGAGGGTGTCTGCGGGGCGGTTCCTGATTCGAAGTTCCGGGTTGTGGACAAGCGTCAGGGCGGCTCGGATGCGTTGGAGAACGTGCGGCGCCAGTTCACGGATATCTTGACGACGGTGCCTGACGCGACGGTGATTCTGGTGATGTCGAGTTTCGGTGATCCTGATGCGGCTTCTGCGTTCGCGGCGGCTGAGACTCAGGGCCGGGGTGAGCATGTGTTCATCGTTGGTCATGGGGCGGATGCTTCGGCGTGGCCGGACATTTTGAACAATCCGCAGTGGATCGGTGATGTGGCGTATTTCCCGGATCGGTACGGGAGCCTGGCGGTGCCGGCGGCTATAGCGTTGGCGAAGGGTGATGACCCGGGCCGTGAGATCTTCATCGACCACCAGTTCCTCGATGCTTCAAACCTGACCGACGCCTACCCCGAAGCAGCCGGGTAATGACCACCAGCGAGGCACCGCGCTAGGAGCATGCTGACTAATGACGATTGCTGATGGCCTGCTACTCGCTGAACCGGGGAGCATGCCGGCGACCAGCAGGCCGCTGGTGGATTACTCAGCACGCTCCTAAGCAGTGGCCAAGGCACGTTCTAACCGGGGCCGGGGCGCCACCCCGGCCGGTGGGGTGATCTCGAAGCTGACGTCGCGCGTGCGGTTCACGGCCATGCAGGCGCGTGTCGGCGTCCTGATCCTGCTGTGCGTCTTCTTCACCATCCGGTCCCCGTTCTTCTTCACCTCCACCAACCTGGTGAACGTCCTGGTCAACGGGGCGGTGATCGGCATCATCGGAAGCGCCATGACCCTGCTGCTCGTGGCCCGGCAGGTCGACGTGTCGGTGGGATCCGCCATCGGGTTCGCCGGCGCCGTCTTCGCGGTGTTCGCCCGGGACCACGGCATGGCTTGGGGAGTCGTCGCGGCGATAGCAGCCGCCATGGCGATCGCAGGCATCAACGCGGTGGCGATCATCAAGTTCCGGGTCAACTCGATCCTCACCACGCTCGCCACCCTCGTCGCCTTCCGCGGGGCCTCCAAGCTCGTGATGGACGGGCGGGCCGTCCGCGTCGAAGGGTTCAGGTTCCTGGGACGTACCCGCTTCGAGGTGTGGGGGATTGAGATACCCGTAGCCGTGATCGTGCTGCTGATGGTGGTGGCGATCTTCTACGTGGTCATGCGCCTCACCAAGTACGGCCAGCAGATGTACGCCATCGGCGCCAACCCCCAGGCGGCGAGGCTGGCGGGGATCCCGCTCGAGCGGCAGGTGGGTATCGCGTTCGTCCTCACCGGAGCGACCGTCGCCCTGGCCGCCATGATCGTCGTGTCCCAGGTGGGTGCGGTGTCCCCCACGACCGGGGAGAGGATGGAGTTCCTGGCCCTGACCGGTGTGATCGTGGGCGGCGCCAGCCTGTACGGCGGGAGGGGCTCGGTGATCGGAACCCTGGTGGCGATCCTCATCCTGGCGGTGCTGGACAACGGTCTCGTCCTGCTACAGGTCCAGTCTTTCTGGCAGGAGGTGTCCAGGGGCGTCCTGCTGCTGGGTGCGGTGGTGTTCGACCAGTTGGGACGGCGGGAGGCGGAAGTCAGGATGGATGTGTGATGTTCCGGGGAGAGGTACGTCCGCGACGCGCTCGGGTAGCCGTGCCATGAGCTACGTCACCGTGCCGGGTGCGCCATTGCTGGATATCAGGGGTCTGTCCAAGCACTACGGGACCATACGCGCCCTGGACGACGTGAGCTTCACCCTCGACCGGGACGAGATCGTGGGGCTCCTCGGCGACAACGGGGCGGGCAAGTCGACCCTGGTCAAATGCCTGGCCGGCGCCGTCATCCCGACCGCCGGCGAGGTCTACCTGCACGGCGACCGCAAGGTGTTCTCCACTCCCGCCGAGGCTCGCGACGAGGGAATCGAGACCGTCTACCAGCAGCTCGCGTTGGTCGACATCTTCGACATCCCAGCCAACTTCTACCTTGGCCGCGAAGTGGTCAGGGGCGGGTGGCGCGGCAAGCTGGGGATACTCAACCGCAGGTTGATGCGGAAGAGAGCCCGGGCCGCCGTCGAAGCCCTCCCCGCTCGGTTCCCGAACCTCGACGCAGATATCGAGACCATGTCGGGTGGGCAACGCCAGGTGGTGGCCATATCACGCGCCGGGTTCTGGGGTGGCCGGCTCCTGCTGCTGGACGAACCCACTGCCGCTCTGGGTGTCAAGGAGGCGGCCGCCGTGCTGGAAATGATCGGGGCGATGGTTTCATCGGCCGAGACGGAAATGGCGATGATCGTCATCTCGCACAACATGGAGCACGTGTGGTCGATCTGCACCCGCCTGCTCATACTCCGCCAGGGGCAGTTGGTGGCGGACCTGCCCAAATCGGAGACAACCCGCCAGGAAGTGGTGGCCCACATCACCGGCGCCACCGCCTGAGGCAGGAGCAGAACCATCGTCTGGAATGTAGGCGCCGGGCTGGACGGTAGGGGCGTCATGGTCACTGGCGCCGCCCAGGGGATCGGCAAGGCGACCGCGGAGGCTTTCGCCGAGGCGGGGGCGCGGGTGTTCGCGGTCGACATTCAGGGGGAGGAGGTCGCTCGGACGGTCGCCGGGCTGGCGTGGCCCTCCCGTCACACGGCAAAGCGTTACGACCTCCGGGACATAGCCGGACTCGACGGCCTGGTGGAGGAGGCGTCGGAATCGCTGGGGAACTTGTGGGCCCTCGCCCATGTGGCCGCTGTCCTGCGGCGCCAGCCCCTGGACGAGGTGGGCGAGGAGGAGTGGGACCTGCAACTGGACGTGGACCTGAAGGCGGGTTTCTTCCTGTGCAGGGCCTTCGGGCAGGCTCTGGTCGCTGGGGGCCGCGGTGGGAGGATCATCAACTTCTCGTCGCCAGGCTTCATCCGGGGCACCAGGCTGGGGGCCCATGCCTACGTCGCGGCCAAGGGCGGCGTGGTGTCGGTGAGCCGCGACTTCGCCCGGTGGTACGGGCCGCACGGGATCACCGTCAATTCCCTCCTTCCCGGACCGATCGACACCCCCATGCAGCACACCGACAACACCGAGGAGGTCGTGGCGGCCGGAGTAGCCGCCTGCCCGCTGGGGCGGCTGGGCCAACCGTCCGAGGTCGCTTCGGTGGTTGTCTTTCTGGCCTCGGATCACGCGAGCTACATAAGCGGCGCCGCCATCAGCGTCACCGGCGGCGCCCTCATGTATTGAAAGCCTGCCGGTTTGGGGTGGTCTCTGTCCAACCCATCCGATCTGGCCTCCGGTCAACGACGGTCAGGTGCGAACCAGGGAGGCCCCCTCCACCCTGGCGAGGCGGCCGTCGAAAGTGTGCAGTGGTAGCGCTTCCGCCCGGTTGGCCGCAGCGAGAATCATCAGATCCGAGAAACCCGGTCCTCCCTGTCGATAGCGCAGCACCGAGCGGATGACATCGTCGGCGGACTCGAACACCAGGCAGTCCGTCGCAAGTAGTTCCAGGAGTACATCCGCGATCTCGACTCGTCCGAACCGATAGACTCGCTCAAGCACCCACACCACCTCCACTACAGCCTCGCGACACACGAAACCGGGGCGTTCGCGCGTCAACCCTTCCAGCAGTGCCCGGGCTGCCTCAGCCTGCTCGGCGTCGTCTCGTACGAGGTAACGCACGAGTACGTTCGTGTCGATAGCGGTCACGCCCTGGATGCTCCTTCTGCGATGGCGTCATCCATGTCCTCGAGTGTCGCGGCCGGGCCATGATGCTGTAACACCCCGTACAAGCGGTTTATGGGACGCACTCCGAGCAGGCGGACTTGATCATTCTGGATGATGTACCGCACACGGTCTCCCGACTGGATCGAGAGTGCTTGTCTAACAGCCTTGGGCAAGGTCGTCTGCCCCCTCGCCGTAATAGTGGACTCGATCATTCTGTTTCTATCCATTCCTTAATCAAAACAGCTAGTCCTTACTAGAGAAACTATAGTAAGGCAGGTGTGGGATATCAAGGCCCAGATGGAACTGTGCATAGTTCGAGGCCGGTTTCCAATCCGACCAGGTGGGCACATTACTTCGGGATCTGAACCACCGGCATCGGGCCGCTCCCGGGGGAGGCCACCAGGTCAGCCACGGGTCCGCGTGGCATCTGCCAGGACATGCCGGCTATCGGGTCGATGAGCCTAAGAGTTTGGTGCTCGTCGATCTCCTGCCGCAGGGCCTCGGCAGCCCTCCGCCTCTCCTGATCGGGCACCAGCCAGAACTCGGCTCTCCGATCCTTGATTACCCGTACGTCTGCGGCACCCGGTAGCCCGCCGGAACCCACAGGTGTGTAGGTGCCCGGTCTGCGTCCTTCCCCGAACAGCACCGTGTTCAGCACGCGGGTTACGTGGAAGGCAGGCCGCGGGTTCGACAACCGGTCGAGGAGCCCGTGCACTACTTTGGTGACGCGGTCGAGATCCTGTAGGGGATCGACATAGATGCGGCAGCCGGGCATCGTTGCGGCTGCGAACAGGGCTTCGGCGACCGCCAGTGCGTTACGTTCATCGTCGGTTTCCAGCGGGACCAGGAAGTCGAGGCCTCCGACGGAGCGAAGGCGGGTGTCGAAGCTCAGGATGTCGCTCCACACCGACTCCGAGTCTTCGACCATGCAGACCGCCCGGTCCAGTTGGACGCCACGTTCGTTCAGCATCTCGTCGAGGTGTGGTAGCTCCCGGGGTCGGAAGCCGGTCCGGCTGCGCAGATGCACCTTGCCGGTGTCCTCCAGCGCCAGCGGGGCCATCGCAACCCCAACTCCCGCTTCCCGCAGTTCCGCGAGGGCCTCCAGATCCTCGCCTTCCGGTAGGAAGCGGTTGGTCAGCTGGACCTCGATGAAGTCGGCTTCGGATGCCTTGCGAGCGGCAGCAGCTATGTCACCTGGCCTCGGACACAGGACGGTGGCCGTCAGCTGCACCCCTTCGCTCCGCAACACGGCGAGTCGCCCGGCCTGCAGAGCCACATCGAGGTCGTGGATCGGGAACCGCACATGGCGGATACCCGCCTCGACGCACGAGAGCAGGGGGTAGTCGTCGCGGATCCTGTGCCTCACGTGGTTGGGATAGGAGATCGCCCCGTCGCTCTGGTTGGTGATGGGCAGGCGCAGGTAGGTGGCCACCGGAGAATGGGGCAGGTCAACGGTCGTGCCGCTCAGGATCCGCGCTCCGGCCGGGTGGTTGGCGTGGGTCTCCCCGCTGGTCCGGATGAGATGCACCGATGTCGCACCATCGGCGATCCGCACCAGGAAGAAGCCGAGCTTGGTGGTGTCGATCCATCCCCGGTCGGGCGGACACACGTTGAAGGCCTCGTAGAAGCCCGGCCTGGTCGTGGTGGTCGAAGGAAGCGTGTACAGGCTGATGCCATCGGCACGATTGAAGACCTGGAAGTGGGTGTGTCCGCTGAACAGGCCCTCGACCTCGTAGCGCCGGCACAGGTCCAGCAGCCAGGTCCGGTCCGGGTTGTCGAGCACGTCGTAGCTGCCCAGGCCGGGCTCGTCCTCGTTGACCAGGTAAGGCGGAAGGTGCATGAAAATGAATATCCGGCACGAGGCGTGGGCGGCGAGGTCGGCCTCGACCCACTCGCGCTGCTCTATCGCCTCGGGGAGGGTGGTGTTCATGATCTGGGAGTTGAGGACGACGAAGTGCGTATCGCCCTCGGTCCGGCTGTAAAACGACTTGCCGAAGTCCTCGTCCCAGCGTTTCAGGAATCCCGGCTCAACCCATCCGGCGGGCACGGTGGGATCCGGTTTGTCCCCGATGTCCATGTTGCCGGCGGCGAAGTTGACCTCCATGCCCGACTCCTCGAACTGGGTCACGGCGGCTCGCCTCCCGGTGTCGAAGAACTGGGATCCCGGGTACTCCTGGGCCAGGTCCCCCACATGGAAGACCAACTCGGACCCGGTGGCCTTGGCCAGGGCCAGCGCCCAGTCACCCCGGTCCGACCACTCGCGCACGATCTCCGGAGTGACCGAGTCGCCCTTGGTCGAATACATGCCCGGATCGACCAGGTGATGGGTGTCGGCGATGACCACGAACTCCAGGGCGGCCTGCGGTACGTCTGAGCGGTCGAAGCTGGGCATCCCTGGACCTCCTGGATTCCGGTGTTTGCATGCGGAGCGGTTTCGTGACCGGTTCCGCTCAGATAGTACGCCGGGCGGTGCAGGGTCGGGCGAGCGTCACTAGCCCTGATTACTCCTGTCCCCAGCACGCCGACTCGGATCAGGCCACTCCAACCACATCTTTGCGAAGCAGCACCCTTCACCTGGCGGTTGATTTCACACCCGGCCGGAAGGCAGGGCTGCCAAACGGCTATGACTCCAGGTCAGGAGCACGGAGCACCCATTCCTGTCACCTGTACAAACCCCCACCATGAATAATTGGGGCTAACTTGTCAATGGACGCCATCGCCCCACGGTGGTGCGGGCAGGACCAGGAGGTAGACCGGTGAGTTTTCTTTCGATCGACCACGTCGGGGTGGCGGTGACCGACCTGGAGGTATCGGTTCCCTGGTGGACCAGGTTCCTCGAGGAGGAGCCGTTCATGCAGGGCACCTGGATAGCCGCCGACGTGGAGGACTACGTGGGCAAGATCGTCGGGTATCCCAACTGTGACATGTCGGGCGCATTCTGGGCGCTGCCGGGCGGTTCGGTGCTCGAGATGCTCCAGTACCACAACCCGCCGCCCGGCAGCGTGGACATGGCAACCTACAACGCCGGGAACACGCATCTCTGCCTGGAGACCGAGGACATCTACCGGGACTACGAACGGATGCGGGACCATGCGGTGTTCGTGTCCGCCGAGCCGGTCCGCTGCGCCTGGGGCAGGTACGAGGGTGCCCTCACCTGCTACCTGCGCGACCCGGATGACATCTCGATCGAGCTGATCCAGTTCGCCGACGGGGGAAGGCCGTTCGAGGTCGAGAGTCCGTTCGTCAACCCTTACGGATAGGCATATGGGATCGGGTCGCCGGGTCCGGGTGGGTGTGATCGGCGCCGGCTCCTGGGCGATCGCCAACCACATCCCGATCCTGGCTGCCCGGGACGATGTCGAGCTGGTGAGCGCCGTCCGTACCAACCGGGAGGCGCTGGCCATGCTGGCTGACAGGTTCGGCTTCGAACATGTCAGCCACGACTACCGGGACGCGCTGGCGCTCGACCTGGACGCGGTTGTCGTGGCCAGCCCGGCGGGGCTCCACTACGAGCATGTGAGGGCGGCACTGGAGGCGGGCGCCCACGTGCTGTGCGAGAAGCCCTTCACCACCGAGCCCGGGCATGCCTGGGAACTCCACGACATCGCGTCGGAACTCGGCCGCCACCTGGTCCTCGCCCTCGGCTGGAACTACCGTCCCACCGCCATCGAGGCCAAGCGCCTGATGGAGGATCCCGGTGTCGGGGACGTCCAGCACGTCCTGGTGGCCATGGCGTCCGGCCTGCGCGGACTCCTCCACGGCACGGGGAGCTACCGGGGCCAGGACTCCTTCTTCCAGCCCGCCGTCGAGACCTGGATCGATCCCCGGCTGTCCGGCGGGGGGTACGCCCCGGCGGCGCTGAGCCACGCCCTCGGGCTGGCGTTGTGGCTCACCGGCCAGCGCGCCTCCCGGGTCTTCGCCTTCATGAACCGCGAGGGCGCCGCCGTCGACCTCCACGACGCGATCAGCGTGCGCTTCCGCTCGGGTGCCACGGGTTCTATATCGGGGGCGTCTTCGCCACCTGGGGGGAGCGCGGTCAACCAGGAGGATGCCCCGTGGCCGCGTCACCAGCTTCAGGTCCGGGTGTACGGCACGGAGGGTCATCTCGTGGCCGACCTGGAGCGGGACTTCCTGTGGCTCTTCCGCGACGACGGCAGGGATGTCAAGGTCGACCTGCCACCCCACGCCGGTCTCTACGGATGCGAGGACCCCCCCGATGTGCTGATTGATCTGGCCCTCGGAAGGGCCGCGGAGAACCGATCTCCCACCGACGTTGGTGCCAGGACCGTCGAGCTACTGAGCGCCGCCTACGAGAGCGCGGCCACCGGCGCCGTGGCCCGTATCCCGGCGGATGCATAGGGAAGGCCCGATGAAGTCATCGCAGAAGACCCCCGGTGCCGCGGAGCGGGTGAGGATCGCCTTCTTCGGTGCGGGCACCGTGGCGACCGCGGCGCTGGAGGTGTGCCGCCGCCGCCCCTGGATGGACGTGGTGGCTGCGGTTCGCAGTCCTTCCTCGGGAGCAGGCAGGTCGGCCGATGGCGCCTGGGCCGGCGTTCGCGTGTGGACGGATCCGGAAACCATGCTCGAGGAGGCGCGCCCCGAAGTCGCGCTCGTAGCGACCAGGTCAGAACTCGATTCCGTCCTGCCTCTGATCCGGCTGTGCGCCCGCAGGGGTGTTCACGTGGTAAGCACCAGCGAGGAACTCGCCTGGCCGGATGTGGAGCAACCCGGCGCCGGCGCCTCGCTGCAGCGCACCGCGAAGGAAGCCGGAGTGGTGATCGCCGCCGCCGGCATCAATCCCGGCTTCGCCTTCGATGCCCTCCCCCTCGTCCTGGCCGGGGCCGCCTGGGATGTCTCGAAGATCGTGGTCCAGCGCACGCTTGACGCGTCGGTGTTCGGCCGGGGCGTGCACCGGTCGCTGGGCATCGGCTACACGGAGGCAGGTTTCAGGGACGCAGTCCGGTCCCGCAGGGTCCGCGGGCATATCGGCTTCGCGGAGAGCGCCCGCGTCATCGCGGAGGGGATGGGGTTGGAGATCGAGCGGTTCGAAGAGGAGATCGAGCCGGTGCTCGCTGATCGTGTCCATGCCCTCACCGGACACACGATCGAACCACCCGAGACCGCAGGGGTCGTCCAGTTGGCCACGGCATGGGTCGGGGAACGGGAGTGGCTCCGCTTCGAACTCTCCCTGCACGTGGCGCCGGGCGAGGTGGGTTGGCAGACCCGCGACCGCATCCGGATCTCAGGGGAGAACGAACTGGAAGTCACGATGGAACCGGGCATGCCGGCCGTGTCCACCACGGCGGCCCTGCTCGTCAATGCGGTTCCTGGCGCCCTGGCGGCCCGGCCCGGTTTCTACCCGCCGGGACGCCTACTTCCCAACCCGCCGTGGCTGGCGGGAGGCCGACCCCCGGACGCTCGATGATACTCGCACGGCCGAGGGGTGGCGCAGTCGTTCAGTCGAGGTGCCAGACCTCGTCGGCCCAGTAGAGGTTGCCGTCCTCGTCCACGAGGCTGAGGATCACATCCTCGAACCACTCCGACCAGCGGGCGTTCACCTCGGTGGGTCCTATCTTGCCGAAGGCGGTGGCCACATCCGGGTGGGCCTCCACGTAGGCGATGATCTGGGTACCGCGGCGGAACAGGCTGTAGTTCTTGAGCCCGGCCTTCTGGATCTCCTCGACCAACTCCGGCCAGATCTCATCGTGGCGCTTCTTGTACTCGTCGGCCTTGTCCGGATAGATCTCGAACGTGAAGCACGCTCGTTCCATGGAAGCCTCCTCCAAACCGTCTGGGTGCCCGCTCGAATCTAGTGGTCTGTCTGTGAAATGACCAGGCGTGTTATGGCGGTCATCGGCGCCCCTCGCTGCGTTCCGCTTCCTCAACGTGCCGCTGCGGGCACGCCTTCGTCAGCGGGCCTTGCGAGGACCACCGCTGCCGACGCCATACCACACCGCCATTCCACAGACAGACCACCAGCAGTATCCCCTAGGGGCCTATTTGGCCCGGTGCTGCGGGAATGTGACCGGCCGGGCGCCGCGATTATTGTTCTGACGGCTCGGTGTCGACAGCGGATTGGAGGGTTCATGGGTGCGAACGATCGGGTGCGGGTAGGTGTGATCGGCGCCGGTTCCTGGGCGGCGAGCAACCACATCCCCGTACTGCAAGCGCGGGACGACGTGGAGCTGGTGGTGGCCGTTCGCAAGGGCTGGGATGCGCTCGAGATGCTCAAGGATCGCTTCGGGTTCGAGCACATCACCGAGGACTACCGCGAGGCCCTCGAGCACGATCTGGACGCGGTGGTGGTCGGCAGCCCGTCGGTGTTCCACCACGAGCACGCCAAGGCCGCCATGGAGGCCGGCGCCAACGTCCTGTGCGAGAAGCCGGTCACGATCGATCCTGCCGACGCCTGGGATCTCGACGCCACAGCCAAGGCGCTGGGCCGGCATCTGGTCATCTCGTTCGGCTGGCACTACCGGCCCACCGTCATCGAGGCCAAGCGGATGATGACCGAGGACGGCGGGGTAGGGGACATCGAGCACATTCTGGTGGCGATGGCCTCGGGCACCAGGGAGCTGTTGAAGGCCACCGGCGCCTACGAGGGCTCGGCCGATGACTTCATGCCCGACTGGGACACGTGGACGGACCCCGCTATGTCCGGGGGTGGCTACGGCCCCGCTCAGTTGAGCCACGCCATGGGTCTGGCTCTCTGGCTGAGCGGCGAGCGGGCCAAGGACGTGTTCGCCCTGATGAACAACGTGGGCGCCAGGGTCGACCTGCACGACGCCATCAGCATCCGCTACCAGTCGGGCGCCACCGGGGTCCTGAGCGGCGCCAGCTGTCCCAGCCAGGCGGGTATCGGCGACATTGCCGACGAGCCCTGGCCTCGTCACCAACTCCAGGTCCGTTACTACGGCTCCGAAGGCCAACTGATAGTTGATCTGGAGCGGGACTTCCTGTGGCACTTCCGCGAGGACGGTGTGGACAACAAGCCCGACCTACCGCCCCACGCCGGCCTGTACCAGTGCGACGGCCCGCCCAGCACCCTGATCGACCTCACCCAGGGCAAGGACGTGCCCAACCGGTCGCCCGGAGAGGTCGGCGCCAGGTCCGTCGAGGTGGTGGCGGCCGCCTACGACAGCATCCGCACGGGAGGATTGGCCAGGGTCCCCGGCGTGGACTGAGCAACGATGCGGGTCGGGATCGACACCTACTCGTACCATCGCTTCTTCGGCGAGATACGGGAGGGTGAGGAGGACCCGGGAACCCGCTGGACGACCTGGGACTTCCTCGACCGGGCTGCCCAACTCGGGGTCGACGGCGTAAGTCTGGAGACCTGCTACCTGGATCTCGACGATGCGGTCTTCCGGGATCGTCTGGCCCTGACCCTGGACGAGGCGGGCCTCGAGGCCGTGCTGGCCTGGGGCCATCCCGGGGGCTTGGAGATGGGGAGGTCCGCCGAGAGGCTCGACGACCTCCTCCGGGTCATCGACCACGCGGCCGCCATGGAGCTAGCTCTGGTGCGGCTGGTGGTCGGCACCTTCACCCACTGGGGAAGCGAGCCGCCGCACATCTCGGTGGAACGACTCATCCCTAGGGTGCAGGCAGCGTGCCGGCACGCGGCGGAGCTCGGGGTCCGGTTGTCGATCGAGACCCACACCGCCCTCCCGGTCCCTGCGCTAGCTGAGTTGATCGACCGGGTGGACGCACCAAACCTGGGCGTGGTCCTCGACACGGCCAACGTCGTCCGGGTAGGCAGCGACCTCATGGCAGCCAGCCGCCTCCTCGCAGGCGCCACCGACATGGTGCACGTGAAGGATCTGGACCTGTCGGAGGCCGACTTCGGCGACCCGGGAGGATGGTGGCCGTGTACATCTCTGGGCGAGGGGGACCTAGACCTTCGCGGCGTGCTGGCCGAACTCCGGTCGGCCGACTTCGAGGGCCTGATGTGCGTCGAACTGGCCACGCTCCCGCCCGGAAGCGATGAGGACCGCATGGTCGCCGAGAGCATCACCTGGCTGCGCGAGGCGATTGGCTGACCACCTTGTGGCGGACCACCCGAGCAGTCAATCTGGATACCCTACCCTTCCGGTCTCGTGTGGCCACGATGGCAGGAGTGAGCGAATGAACCAGATAAGAACCGGATCCGGCGGTCCTCCAGTTCCTCCACCGTCCATGCGTGACGTGCAGGAGGCGGCGGGTCGCATAAGCGGAGTGGCGTTGCGCACGCCGCTGCTGGAGTACAGGACCGTGGAGCCAGGAGAGCCCGTCTGGCTCAAGGCGGAATGCCTCCAGCCCGCCGGATCGTTCAAGCTGCGGGGGGTGTTGAACTGGGCCAGGTCGCTGTCCCCCGCCGAGAGGGAGAGAGGGCTCAGCACCCAGAGCGCCGGCAATACCGCCCAGGCCCTCGGGTACGCGGCCCGCCTGCTGGGTGTCCCGGCCAGGAGTCTCCTGCCGGACAGCGCCCCGCGTGTGAAGGTCGATGGGGTCCGCTCCTACGGCGTCACGCCGGTTCCGGTGGCGTTCTCGGCTCTCATGGACTACATCTTCGACCGGGGATGGGAAAAGGAGCCGTACAGCTACCTCAACCCTTGGGGTGACCCATCGATGGTGGCGGGCTCCGGAACGATCGGTATCGAGATACTCGAAGACCTTCCCGAACTGACCGCCGTCTACGTACCGGTGGGTGGTGGCGGGCTGGTGGCGGCGATAGGCAGCGTGATCAAGGAGCTACGGCCGGCCGTAGAGGTGGTAGGGGTGCAGAGCTCGGCCTGTCCCTCGCTGGGAGCGGCCTTGGAAGCCGGTGGACCCACATGGGTACAGGCAGCGGCGACGATCTGCGACGGCACCTCGGTGCCGGTGGTGGTCGACGAGATGTACCCGCTAGTGAGTTCGGTGGTGGACAGGGTGGTCGTGGTGTCCGAGGACGACGTTCGTTCCGCCATCGCCCGCTTGGCGTTGGGGAACAAGCTGGTGGCGGAGGGTTCCGGCGCCATGTCCCTGGCCGCCGCTCTCGGAGAGCGGAGGGACGGCCCCGTGGCCTGCATCGTGAGCGGCGGGAGCATCGGCGCCGACCGCCTGGCGGAGATACTCACCGCCTCGAACCGGTAATGGCATCCAAGCTGTGGCTGATCGGGATGATGAGTTCCGGGAAGACCAAGGTGGGCCGGCGGCTGTCCGCACGTAGCGGGCTCCCCCTGGTGGATACGGACGATCAGATCGTGGAGCGGGCCGGGATGACCATTCCCGAGATATTCGCCACGCATGGCGAGCCCGCCTTCCGGACCAAGGAGTCGGAGGAGGTGGCGCGGATCGCCGGGCGTTCGGAGCGGCTGGTGGTGGCCACCGGCGGCGGGGCCATCCTCGACAAGGCGAGCCGTTCCTTGATGCGGGATACCGGACTGGTGGTCTGGCTCAAACCCTCGATCGCTTCCCTGATCGCCAAGGGTAAGACCAAGAACCGCCCCCTGCTGCTGGGCCATGACGACCTGGCCGCGCGCTACACCGAGATCTGGGAAGCCCGCAAGCACTTGTACGAGGAAGCCGCCCACATGAGCATCCACATGGACGGGAAGACCCGAAAAGAGGCCGCCGAGGAAGTCTGGAGACTCTGGGAAGCACGCCGATGACCGCCTTCAGACCGGGGGCGGGGAGGCCGTGGGGCGAGCGTACTCGGTCGCCAGCAGCGCCTTGCCCGAGCGGCTGAGCAGAGCCGCCACCACCCCGGCCAGCGTCATCGCGCCGCCCGCCACATGGACCAGGGTCACGCCTTCCCCCAGGAAGACCCAGGCCATGGCGCCTGCCAGGAAAGGTGCCGGCAGGTACATGAGGGGCGGGACGTTCGCCGGCACCCAGCGCAGGCTCCAGGAGAGCAGCATGGCGCCCATCGCTCCGGGCACGACCACCACTCCCACCACATGGAGCATGTCCGCGCCGGACAGGGTCCAGACGGCGGCGCCGGTGGCGAAGCAGAACAGGGACACGAACAGGGTGCTGACCACCAGCATGCCGACCATCAACGGGATGGTGTCCATGGTTGCGCGAGCCCGCTTCATGCTCACGTACTGGAAAGACCAGCAGAGGACCGACACGGTGCCCAGGG
The DNA here is from genome assembly GCA_011523635.1 of Acidimicrobiia bacterium. Classification (GTDB taxonomy): domain Bacteria; phylum Actinomycetota; class Acidimicrobiia; order Spongiisociales; family Spongiisociaceae; genus Spongiisocius. The sequence continues at coordinate 6,072 of WTGI01000026.1, read as the reverse complement.
CGATTCCCACCGGGTCGCCGTCCGGACCCGTCGATCCTCCGAGGATGACCACCCCGGACCCGAGGATCGCTAGCAGCGTCCAGAGACGGAAGCGCAGCCCTGGACGTTCCCCGAACATCGGGATCGCCCACAACGCGATCAGGACCGGGTTGAGCATCGTCAGCAACGCGATGTCCACCACGGAGGTGAACTTGACGGCGGTCATGAACGCGGTCATGGAAACGGCATTGAAGAAGCCGGTCCAGAAGGGAATCCTCCACTCGCGGCCCCGCGGGAAGGCTATGCGGATGCGCCCGGCCAGCGTGACCCCGGCCACGATCGCCATGATCCCGATCCATGACCGCCAGAACGCGAACACCGGACCGCTCGTCGATGAGGCCTGGATGAAAACAGGTGCGGTGCTGAAGGCCACTGCTGAAACGCTGAGCAGGAGCAGGGGCCGGCGCGAGCCCAGCGCGCGCAGCCGCCCTATCGCAGCCGAGGGATTCAACACCTGCCCGGCATGCAAACCCGAGTTGCTCTCGTTCGCCGTCCCATGGCGCGAGGAGGATATCGCCTCTTTCAGCAATGGTCACCGCGCTCAGTGCGGTCCGGGCGGTGGCGAGCGTGGCGTTCGTCAAGGAGGCCTGCAAGACCTACAAGTGAGAACTCTGTCCCTATGCGGATACGGTGGAATGCGCTGGTGCCTTGGTGTCTGCCCGGATCCGGAAGCGAGCGCGATGTCGGGGCGGTAGTTGCGCGGCCTCACAGGACCATCCAGAATGATCGAGATGGCTCAGGCTTCGTTCATTCCCTGCAGGCCGGGAACAAGGCCTGAGTAGCGTGGCGGGCGAGGGAGAGTCGGTACGATCATCGCGACCTCACCGGCATGGATGCAGTAACAGAAGGATGATGCGGAGTTAGTGATGGCCCTACACAGGTTGATAAGCGCCTACCTCCTGCTCGTTGCCGTCGCGGTGGCGGTGCACTTCATGGTGTTCCCGCTGTACGCCTACGACTCCGATGGAGAGACCATCGGCTCCGCGCTCAACGTATGGCATGTGCTCGACGTGTTCATGGCCGCCGGTCTGGTGCTGATGATGGTGACCACCTGGCGGGAGAAGCGCAGGTACGAAGGCGACAGTTCGGGGGATCTTCGCCCGTGGCTCCGATCCAACGTGATGTTCTACGGAACGGTCCTGGTCGCGCTGGCCTTCGTCCCCAACTGGTTCGAGTACGCCTGGGGTTGGAATTCGGATGCCATCGTCTGGCACGTGATAGACACCGTCCTCCCCGTCATGTTCGCAGTCGAGGCCCACCGGTTGTGGCGCGCCACCTCGGTCTGACCGGTCCCCTTTGCCAGGAATCCATCGGTGTCGGGGAGGGCGGCGGGTCACTGTACAGGAGGGTTCTTGAAAGGACGGGGATGGGTTGGCCCACTACCTCGACTCGGCGTATCAATGCCGGCTGTCGGGCCAACTGGACATTTTGAGTACCCTGCTGGTCGCAACACGTTGGAGGGAGCGGTATGCGCAGGATGCGGATGAACCAAGCGATCGCCACGGCGCTGGCCGACGAGATGCGCAGCAACCCCGATGTGGTCGTGTTCGGCGAGGATGTCGCGGTGGCCGAAGGGCCCTTCAAGACGTCGGCGGGCCTTCTCAACGAGTTCGGGCCCTCGCGGGTGCGTGACACGCCGATCTCGGAGATGGGCTTCATGGGGGCCGCCGTGGGCGCGGCCTCGACCGGGCTCCGTCCGGTGGCGGAGATCATGTTCATCGAGTTCATCGGGGTGGCGCTCGACCAGTTGGTTACGGAGGCGGCCAAGTTCCACTACCTGTCGCGGGGGACGGTCTCGGTGCCGCTCACCGTGCGGGGTTCGATCGGGGCGGGCCTCGGTTTCGGGTGCCAGCACTCGCAGACGCTGGAGTCGTGGATGTACGGCACGCCGGGGCTCAAGCTGGCAGTTGCGTCGGGCGCCCACAACGCCTACGGGCTTCTCCGGGCGGCCATCCGTGACGACAACCCGGTCGTCTTCCTGGAGCCCCGGGTTCTGTACGCCAAACGGGAGCCGGTACAGACCGGCGAGGATGGCATCATCCCGCTCGGTCGGGCGGCCACCGCCAGGGAAGGGTCCGATGTCACCCTGGTGGCTCTCGGAGCGATGGTCCCTGCTGCTCTGCAGGCCGCCGAAGGAGCACCCTGGTCGGCGGAGGTGATCGACCTTCAGACCCTGGTCCCCTACGACAAGGAGGCACTGGCTCGGTCGGTCTCGAAGACCGGGCGCCTGGTGACGGTGGAGGAGAACCCGCTTACCGGCGGGTGGGGAGGCGAGATAACCGCCTTCGTCACGAGCGAACTGTTCGGGGATCTCCAGGCGCCGCCCGTCCGCATCACATGCCCGGATATCCACGTACCGTTTGGGAAGGAACTGGAGCAGCGCTACCTTCCCGGTCCGGACTACATAGCCCGGCAGGTCGGTGCCCTTCTCGAAACAGGAGCCCGCCCGGCCCACTGGTGGGAGAACCGGGAGGTGGTGGCATGAGCGGCACCGGCGTATCACTGGATCGGCGGCTCCGGCTCCAATCGGGCCGGGCCAGACGCTACGAGGCCATGTGCGAGATACGAGCCTTCGAGGATCGGGTCAAGGCCATGTTCTTCGAGGGCTCCGTCCACGGCACCACCCATACGTGCCAGGGTCAGGAGGCGGTAGCCGTGGGGATCGCGGCAGCCGCCCGGCCCACCGACACGGTGACGTGTACCTACCGCGGCCACGGTCACGCCCTGGCGTTGGGCATGCACCCGGTCACGGTGCTGGGGGAGATCATGGGTCGGAGAGCCGGCTCGGTCGGCGGTGTGGGTGGATCCATGCACCTGTGCGATACGTCAATCGGCCTGCTCCCGACGTTCGCCATTGTCGGCGCCGGCATCCCGGTGGCGGCCGGCGCCGCCCTGACGGCTCAGGTGAAGGGTACGGACGACGCGGCGATTGCGATCTTCGGGGACGGGGCCGCCAACATCGGCGCCTTCCACGAGGGGCTGAACCTGGCCGCCATCTGGAAGCTGCCGGCGGTGTTCGTGTGCGAGAACAACCAGTACGGGGAGTACACCGCCATCCACCTGACGACCCCGATCGAGAACATCGCCGACCGGGCGGTCTCCTACGGTATCCCGGGCCACGTGGTCGACGGCCAGGACGTGGACGTGGTGGCCTCGGCCGTGGGGGAGGCCCTGGCTAGGGCGAGGGCGGGCCACGGGCCAACCCTGCTCGAGATGAAGACCTACCGCTACTCGGGCCACTCGAGGGCCGACACCGCCCCCTACCGGCCGGAGGGTGAACTCGACCGTTGGTACGAGCGCGATCCGATCAACACCTACCGCAGCCGCCTCGTAGGAGAAGGGGTAATCACGGCCGAGGAAGCCGAGGAGATCCAGGCTCGAGCCGCCCAAAGCGTGGTGGACGCCGAGGCCACCGCCGCGGCCGGCGACCCGGCGACGGTGGACGACATGTTCCGCCACATCTACGCCCCGTGACGGAAACCGAGGCGTGGACGTTTGGGTCCGGCGCGCCGAATCGGTCGAGCCGGCCACTGGTAGATTGTCCGGTACCTGTACAAGGGGATCGATATCCGTAGCAGCGTGAAGATGCCGAAACTCGGCGAGACCGTCGACGAGGTACTGGTTCTCGAATGGACGGTCTCGGTGGGGGACGTCGTGTCCCAGGGCGACACCCTGATGACGGTGGAGACCGACAAGGTAGAGGCCGAGCTTCCATCGCCGGTATCCGGCACGGTCGTGGAGTTGCTGGTCGAGATCGACGACGAGGTGACCGTCGGTACCCCTGTCTGCACCATCGAGACCTGAGCCGACGGCTAGTAGACCACTGACCACTGACTAGGTCATCACCCAGCCGCCGTTGATGTCGATGGTGGCGCCGGTGATGAACGCGGCGCCGTCCCCGGCCAGGAACGAGACCAGGTCGGCGATCTCCTCCGGCTGGCAGGATCGACCCACGGGTATCTGGCTTAGGTACAGGGCGCGGTCGGCATCGGTGACATGGCTGGTCATGAAGCCCTCCACGAACCCGGGCGCCACCGCGTTGGACGTGACGCCGTACGGGCCGTAGTTGCGGGCGAAGTTCTTGGTGAGCGAGATCATGGCCGCCTTGGTGGCGCTGTACACCGCAGAATCCGATACCCCGCCCGTGCGGGCGCCCACGCTGGAGATGTTGATGATCCGCCCCCAGCCGCGCTCCTTCATGCCCTCCACCACACCCCGGCAGAGGAGGAAGTTGGCGCGCAGGTTCACCGCGATCGTGTAGTCGAAGTCGTCAACGGTGAACTCGGGTATCGGCTTGTGGAAGAAGATGGCGGCGTTGTTGACCAGCACGTCGACTTCGCCGGCCTCGGCTACGAGGCGTTCGCATTGGGCGGGATCGGAAAGGTCGATCTCGATGTAGCGGTCCGAGTCATCGTGTTCGTGCCCGATGATGTCGGCGCCGATCACGCGCAAGCCGTCCTGGCGAAGGACCCGGCATATCGCCGCGCCCATCCCGCGGGCCGATCCGGTGACCAGGGCCGTTCTCCTCATCGCTTCTGCTCCACCTCCTAGTGATCAGTAGTTGTCACCGACCACTGACCACTGACCACTAGATGCGGTAGACCCTCTCGGCGTTGCCTGAGAAGAGTGCCGTCTGCTCCGATTCGCTGTAGCCGGAGATCAGCTCGCGGTAGGCGTCTAAGAGCACCGGGTAGGTTGAGTAGTCCTTGTCGACCGGCCAGTTGGTGCCGAAGAAGCTCTGCTCCACCCCGAACACCTCCAGGCAGCACTCCACCCACGGCTTGATGGTCTCGAGCGTCCACTTCCGCCCGGCCATGTGATCGCCCATGCCAAGGCCGGAGATCTTCATGTAGACGTTGTCCATGCCCCTGAACTCGGCGATGCCCTTCTGCCAGTTGTAGAAGTACTCGGCGGTCCGCTCCTGCGGGAAACCGGCGTGGTCGACCACCAGGATGATGTTGGGGAACTTGGCGGCCATGGCCGCTGCCTTGTGCATGCTCTCCCAGAAGACGTCCAGGTCGTAGACGAGGTTGTACTTCTCCAGCAGGGCGTATCCCCGGTGGAAGTCGGGGTCGACCAGGTAGTCGCCCTGGGCGAAGTCGCGGAGGCCGCGGAAGTTGGCGTACTCGACATGACGCTCGATGGTCCCCTCGACGTCGGGGCTCTGCATGCGGGCGTCCCCCACGATGGCCAGCGGGTAGCCGCTGCGGTCGATCATCCCCTGGAGCCACTTGGTCTCCTCCACCGGGTCCTCGCTGCCGATGGCCGCCTGCACGTGAACCGCCTTGGAGACGCCCGAACCCTCGACGTCGGCCACGAACTCGTCGATCACATACTTCTTCATCGACTTGAGGAGAAGCGTGTCGCCCAACTGGGGATGGATGAAGTCGTCTTCCAGCCAGACCCAGGCCAGAGTGGGATGGGGACGCTCCCAGAAGTGCACGTGCGTGTCCACGAAGCTGACATCACTCATCTTGGGCCTCCCCGGTAGTGGTCTGGGTCGGAAGAATAGCCCGTGCAAGGTACCCGGAATCGGGACCCGCGAGGTTCCGGCGTGGCGTGGTCTGTCTGTGAAACAACCTGGCGCGCTCTGACGGTCATCGGTGTCCCGTCGCTGCGTTCCGCTTCCTCAACGTGCCGCTGCGGGCACGCCTTCGTCAGCGGGCCTTGCGAGGAACACCGCTGCCGACGCCATACCACACCGCCGTTCCACAGACAGACCACCGATTTCTTTCGATTAACCTGCGGGTGCTCATGTCCGGGGCTATGCCGGTTGTGCTTGCCGGTTTCCCGGTGAAGACGGGGATCTCTTCAGCGATCAGAGGGAGGATTGATGAGAAAACTCAAGTTGTTGGCGGTTGTATTGGCCCTATCGCTGGTAGCCGCCGCGTGCGGCGGCGATGATGACGAACCGGCGGAGACCACTGCCGCCCCTGCCGCTACCGAGGCCACCACGGCTGCTGCTCCGGCGACCACCGCGGCTGCTCCGACGGCTATGGCTGATATGCCTGCTGTGTGTCAGGGTTATGACGG